>JAGYOW010000029.1 GCA_018399285.1 Desulfotignum sp. | reverse complement strand
TGGTGGTGGAAAAAAAAGACACCTGGGTCAAGATTAAGGATTTTGAAGGGGACCTGGCATGGATTCATGAATCGCTTTTGACAGCCGTGGAAGGAGTGATCACCAAAAAAACAAATTGCAATGTCCGCGCAGAACCCTCGACGGACAGCCGTGTTCTGTTCACGGTGGAAAGAGGGGTACCGTTCAAAGTGATCAAACGCCAGGGAGACTGGATCCATATTGAGCATGCAGATGGCGAAAAAGGATGGATTTACCATACCCTTGTCTGGTAATGGCATTGTTACTTATTATTTTTTAAATACAGGTGAAAATTTATGGCAGCACAGCGCGTATCCAATGAGCGGAAAAAAGAGTTGAGGCAGCTGGATCCATTGCAGAGAAATATATTGAAAGCACTGGATTTTGCAAGCTACTACAAAAAACAATTGTTGTATGTGTCAGGTGCCGTGGTGGTGGTGGCCATTGTTTTTGCCGGGGTTCTCACCAGTTTTAAACGGTCTGAAAACAGTGCTTCCGACCGGGTGGCCAGAGCAATGACCGTGTACAGAAACCTGGCAGAAGATCCTAACGCTGCTTATGCAGCGGTCAAGGATGATTTTCAGACCGTGCTCACTGATTACGGCAACACGGATGCCGGCCGGATGGCCCTTGTCCGGTTTGCCGGTATCTGCATGGAAGCCGGACAGTATGATGAAGCTGAAAAATGGTTTGAAAAAGCATATGATGAGTTTGGCGGCCAGGCGGGGATAGGTAATTTTCTGCTGTCATCCCTGGGCCATATTCAACTGGCGAAAAATAATCCGGATGCGGCGGTACCTTATTTTATGCAGATTGAAACCGGTGAATCAGATCTGCTTAAAGACGAGGCCCGCTTTATACTGGCAAAAATTTATGAGGCCCGGCAAGAGGATTCAAACAGCCGGAAAATGTATGATTTGATTGCCCGGGAGCATGAAAATTCCATTTATGCGGATTTGGCCCAAAGCATGACGGAAACAGTTGCGGTTCAATAAGAGCGGCTGAAACAAAAAACAACTGAAAACCGGTACTGGCAATGTCAGTGCCGGTTTTCAGTTTCCGTCGATATTGAGTTCCTTGTCCAGGTTGTATTTTTTTAATTTCTGGTTCAGCCCGCTTTTTCCAATGCCCAGAATCCGGGCCGCTTTGGTCTGAACATTTCCCGACAGGGTCATGGCCCGTATAATCATGCGTTTTTCAACAGCGGCAAGGGTTTCCACAAGCCCTACGCCTTCAGGAATACCATCCAGATCCAGGGTATTCTCCGGTGTTTCACGCATCTGGGGCGGCAGGTCTGACGGGGTGATCACGTCTTTGGATGCCAGGATCACGGATCGTTCAATCACATTTTCAAGTTCCCTGACATTGCCGTTCCATAAATGATCGCACAGAATCCGGGCCGCCTCTTTGTTGAAGCCTTTCACCCGGTTGACGGTGCTGGATTCCCGGGTGAATTTTTCAATAAAATGGTTCATGAGCAGCGGGATGTCCTCCGGGCGTTCGCGCAATGGGGGGATGACCGCTTTGACCACATTCAATCGATAATACAGATCTTCCCTGAAATGATTTTTGGCCACCTCGTCTTCAAGGGTTTTATTGGTGGCGGCAATGAGCCGGAAATCCACTGGAATCGGGGTGGTTCCCCCGACCCGTTCAATGGTTCTTTCCTGGAGGACCCGCAACAGTTTCACCTGAAGGGGCATGGACAGTTCCCCGATTTCATCCAGAAACAAAGTGCCTTTGTCCGCAAGCTCAAACCGCCCTTTTTTCAATGCTGCCGCACCGGTGAACGCCCCTTTTTCATGACCGAACAGCTCGCTTTCCAGCAAAGATTCCGCAAAGGCGGCACAATTGACCGCCACCATGGGGTGAGCCTTGCGAAGACTGTTGTAATGGATGGATCGGGCCACCATTTCCTTGCCCGTGCCGCTTTCCCCTTCAATCAGCACCGTGGCATTGGTGGGCGCCACTTTTCGGATGATTTCGTACAATTTCTGCATGGGTTTGCTTTTGCCGATGATATTGTCGAACTGATACCGGGTCTGAACCGCATCCCTGAGAAGGGCGTTTTCCTGGACAATTCGGTACATGGAAATGGATTTGGCGATGTGGGCGATCAGGGCTTCATTTTCAAACGGTTTGAGAATGAATGTATACGCCCCTTTTTGCATGGCTTCCACGGCCTTTTCAACGCTGCCAAAAGCGGTCATGATGATGACCGGCAGCTCCGGATTGATCTCCTTGATTTTTTCCAGCAGATCGATACCGGTCATGCCCGGCATTTTGACATCGGTCAAAACCACATCAATGATCTGGGATTTCAAGAGATCCAGGGCCTCCATGCCGCTGGCGGCGGTGAAAGAATGATACCCTTCTTCTTCAAGCACTTCACTTAAAATGAGACGATAATGTTTTTCATCATCAACAATCAGTATGGTTTCCATGGGGGGATTCTCCTAAATCGGCAGCGCAATGTCAACCACGGCACCGGTGGGTTTGCCGTTGGATATGCGGATGGTGCCGTTGTGGGCCTCGATGATATTTTTAACAATACCTAAGCCCAGACCGGTGCCCGTATCTTTGGTGGTGAAAAACGGGGTCCAGATTTTTTCAAGCGTGTCTTCATCGATACCCGGGCCGTTGTCTGCAAATGAAATGAATACACGCCGGGCATCATAATCGGTCACAATGGTGATGGCACCGTTTTTCCCCACGGACTGGAAACAATTGAGCAGAATGTTTAAAAACGCCTGGTACAGCATGTCCGGATCAGCGGATATGCCGGGCAGATGGTCGTGGAATGCCTTGTGAATGATGATTTCCTGATCCTGGATCTGAGTCTCCAGAAAGGACAGGTTTTTATTTATAATGTCATTGATATCACAGGGGCGCAAATCCGCCTGCCTGGGTCTGGCAAAATCCAGAAAATCGGTGATAATATTATTGAGACGCTGGGATTCTTCAATGATGATATCCGGAATCGTGGAGTGCACTTCCAGCTTGTGCATTTTCTTTTTCATGAGCTGGGCCGAGCTTTTGATAATCCCCAAAGGGTTTCTGATTTCATGGGAAACACCGGCGGTCATTTCTCCGATGGCGGACAGATGCGCTGCCTTGCGAAGTTTTTCTTCCAGCCGCAACCTTTCTTCAGCCCGTTCTTCAATGATTGTTTCCCCATGTTTGACCACAAACCGCAACACAATGAATAAAAGGCCCATGACCCCGGCACACGACGCCACAATCATGCCCTGCAATCTGAAAACCTGTTGATAGTCATGGGAGATATCCCGAACGATTTCAATGACCCCGATCACCTCTTTTTCCTCGTGCCGGGAAAGCTGCATTTCCTGAACCAGGGGGGCAAAGGTCACAATTTTGGTTTCTTCGGGAAACCAGAACAACAGTTCCAGAAAACTGCCTTTTTGAATCAATTTGGATGTGGTTTCTTTCTGCATGGCCTGTTCATACATCACTCCTCCGGCATCTTCTCTGCCGACCTGTTCTTTGTCAAAACTGTAACCGATGATGTTGTCGGTTCCGTAAATATTGACCATTTCCACATGGAAACTGTGCAGGGTGGAAGTGATTACCGCATCCAGAAGCCGGCTCTGCTCCGGTTCCCGGAGTTTAATCTCGCCGTATTTAAATGCCACGGGTGCGGCAAACCTCAAAAAAATCTGGTGATTCAGATTTTCCACAAGCAAAGAATTGTACTCTTTGCTTTTTTCCAGAAGCAGGTTTCTGACCCAGTGAGCATTGAGAGCGGCAATGAAGACCGTTGCCGCCAGCATGACGATCAGGCTGGCGATGGTAAACGCTTTGACCAGAACAAACGGTCTTTCTTCCTGTAAATCGGATGACGTTGGAAACGGTTTATTCACAAAGTGCCTTGCAGTTTGTCAGTCATTTGGGCTGTTTTTAATTTTCCGATTTGACAAAAACAGCGGGTTCTGTATATTTCAAATGTATGTAATATATGATATTACTTGACTTTCCAAAAATATCATATCAGATTATAGAGAAAATAGCGCCGGTTATCAACATAAAAACAACGGGAAACCTTGAACTCCAAGGAATGTGATTTGATCGGTATGGGAACAGCAGAATATGGGATTTAGCAGAAAAGGCCATCTTGTGGGGCTGGATATTGGATCTTCAACTATCAAGGCAGCTGAAATCCAGATATCACGGAAAAATAAAATTCTGAAAAAATTCGGTATGATATCGGTACCCCCCGGGGCTATCATGGATGGGCGGATCAAAGATATGCCTGAAGTGGCCAATAACATTCGGGCGTTGTTCAACTCATTAAAAATCAAGGAAAAAAAAGTTGCTATTTCCATCGGAGGGCAATCGGTGGTGATCAAAACCATCAATACCGCCAATGTACCGGAAAAAGATTTGCAGCAAACCATTGTGGCCGAGGCGGAACAGTATATTCCTTATGACATTGAAGATGTCAATATCGATTACCAGATTATGGGAGAGAGTGAATTTTCATCGGATCAGATCAATGTGCTGCTGGTGGCGGTAAAAAAAGATCTGGTAGCGGAATACATGACGTTGACGGCCATGGCAGGTCTTAATGCCAGCATTATCGACGTGGATACCTTTGCACTGCAAAATATTTACGAAACCCTGCCCGGACTGGATCCAACAGATCTGACATTGCTGCTGGATGTGGGTGCCTCAAAAATATCTTTGAATGTTCTTAAAAATAACATTTCCATGATGATGCGGGACAATGAATCTGGGATTTTTCAGATTATTGAAGAAATCGCCGAACGGTTTGAAACAGATTTTCTTTCTGCAAAAAAAATTTTGCAGGCCCCGGTATCAGAGGCGCCGGATTCGAAAATTATGACTGCTATTCTTCAAGAGGCGTCAGATATCTGGTGTTCGGAGATTATAGAAGTGGTTCATGCGTTTTTAAGCAATACCCAGGATGCCAGGATCACAAAAGTCGTTCTCAGCGGCGGCGGTTCCTATATTCAGCCGTTTTTGACCCGTCTGGAAACGGAACTGGACGCAAAGGTGACTATCATCGAACCTTTTGCCGGACTGGAACTGGATGAAAACAAGTTTTCATCGGCATACATATCGAAGGTGGGGCCCCGGGCGCCGATTGCTTTGGGGCTTGCCCTGCGCAGGGTGGATGATAAATGATACGCATCAATCTGCTGCCGTTCAGAGTAGCCAGAAAACGGGAAAATATCCGCCAGCAGGTGTCGATATTTTTGTTGTCCGTGATTCTGGTGATCGTAGGCTTGACCTGGTACACCCTGGGGGTCGACAGACGGATCGAACAAAAACAAAACGAAATTGAACGGATAGATGCTGAAATTTCAGTGTATAAAAAAAAGGCAGACCAGGTCACGGATATTAAAAAGCGCCTCAATATCCTGGAAGACAAATTAAAAATCATTGAATCTCTTCAGTTTAAACGGGATGAACAGCTGCTGTTGATAGAAGATCTTCAGTCACGCATAGTACCGGAAAAAATGTGGCTCGAGAGTATTCATGCAGATGAAAGTTCTGTCACACTGACAGGCATTGCGTTTGATAATCCCACCATTGCCGATTTTATGAAACAGCTGGAATCTTCGAATCTGTTTCAGGAAATTGATCTGAAACAGACTGTCAGTAAACGGTTTGACGGAAATTTCAACTTAAAGGCATTTGAATTGAGATGCCAAAAGCAACCCTTGGCGCCGGAAATCCAAAATAAAAAAGGCAAATAATGGCACAAGAGAAAAAAAACAAAACGCCGACATCTTTGATCAGACCAAAAACAGCTGTTTTTTTTGACAGTGTGGGCAAACTGAGTCGCCGGCAAAGGTTGTTCATCTGTCTGGGCACGCTGGCACTGATCGGCGGGGTGTATTATTATTTTTTATTTATGCCAAAGCAGATACAGCTGCAGGAGGCGACACAAACCCTTGAAGCCAAAACCAATCGATTGATTATTGTCAAACGGCAGGCCAGAACTCTTAAAGAATGGGAAGAAAAGATGGCCCGTGTGGAAGAGGCTTTTTATATAGCGACCCGGGCCCTGCCGGATAAAAAGGAAGTGCCGTCTTTGTTGAAAAGCGTTTCCAATGCAGGCAGCCGTGCAGGCCTCAATATTTTGCTGTTTCAGCCGGGGGCACCTGTCACCAGGGATTTTTACAAGGAAATACCCTTGTCCATGAAAATGGAGGGCCGTTATCTTCAGATAGCGGATTTCTTTTTCCAGGTGTCCAGGCTGAACCGGATTGTCAATATCAAGAACATTGTCTTGCGACGGAACAAATCTGCTTCAGGTGTAATCGATATGACCTGTAATGCGGTTACCTATATGTTTGTGGAAGCGGATCAGGACGGAAACCCAGACAAAAAAAAGAAAAAAAGCTGATATCAAAGGATAATGAAAAACCTGCTGAATAAATGGATGGGCTGTTTGATCGTAGGATTGTTCCTGCTGGCGTGTGTGTGCGGGAATCCGACTGCCCGGGAAAATGAAAAAACACCGGCAGTGATACTTTTTTCCATGCCCCAACCCGTTGGATCTGAAAATAAAGATGAAATCAAAGACAGCGGGCCAAAAGATGAGATTCGGAATGAAAAGGTAATGCCGGACCAGAGCACTTTTGACCGTGATTTGGTTTTGGATGAGTCAACAGAAACCAGCAGTTATATTCATGACAATAACGATCAAGGATATGAGGCCAAAAGTCAACTGGATCCGTTTATTCCGTTGATTCAAGAAAAAACTCCCGTTGCTGAAACAGAAGTCCGTAAGCCGGACAAACCCCGGCGCACTCTCACGCCTCTTGAAAAGATGACGTTGAGCCAGATTAAGCTGGTGGCAGTGGTGATCGGAGAAAACCGAAAAATCGCCATGGTGGAAGAAGCCACTGGAAAAGGATATGAAGTCAGAATCGGGACCTATATGGGAAAAAATCAGGGACAAGTGGTGGATATTCAACCAGACCACATTGTTGTGAAAGAATTGGTGGCGGATTTCAAAGGGATTGTGACCGAACGCTTTCAGGAATTGAAACTACAAAAACCAGACAATGGGGAGTAATATGGCTTTTTTTCAGGGTGATATCATTTTTGAGCGGATGGTGAACCGGATGCTGATGTTGATACTGGTCCTGGTGCTTGGCGCTGGATGCACATCTTTGAAATCCGAGACACCGGAATCCATAGAAACCTTGATTCAAGATACCCCCCGCAGCCAGGTCAACCATCTTTATAAAGTGGACATCTCACCATCTGATGATCAGATTTTAATCCATATCAAAACCGATCAAAAACCGGTCTATACATCCATTAAACAGGATTTCCCTTTAGGCATTGCCATTTTTCTGTCGGACATTAAATTTTCATCGGATTTTGTGCAGCCTGATACGCCCACAGGCCCGGTGGCAGCTATCCGGTCCGAATACGTGGACTCGGAAAAAACAACAGTCAGGCTTGATGTACTGCTGAATCAGGACCTGGCCTATGAGGTGCGGGAACAGGCAAGCGGGTTGCAGGTGGTGCTGCATGTTCCTGATTCCCGAATCAATACCGGGTCACCATCAACCCCTGAACCAGACACCTCTGTCCAGAACAATATTGAGCCGCAGATTTTTGCATCGGCAACCAAACCAACCGCTGCACAGGTGACCGGCATTCAATTCATTCCTGATGAAGCGGGATACGCAGACATACAGGTGACCACAACCCATTCAATATCCTATGATACGGCCTGGAAAACAGATGATCAACTGGACCTGATTCTTTACAATGTCCGGATCCCTGAGCGTTTTCAAAGGCCCTTGCTGACACGAAACACCGTCACAGCGATTGACGCTGTGAGGCCGTCTCCGGAATCGGCAGATGACACGGATGCAAGAATTGAAATCCGGATCCGGGAAAAAGTTCCCTATCAAGTGGTCCAGGATGAAAACCGGATTGTTTTGCGATTCGATCCCATGTCTTTTATGCAGTCAGCAGCAGATGCTTCAAATTCGACGGTCATAAAGCAGCCAGCCCCGGCCGGTCTGGCAGAGATGGAAACAGATCAGCCCCAATATTCCGGCGAAAAGATCAAACTGGATTTTTTTGACACAGACATTAAAAATGTGTTTCGGATACTTCGGAGTGTGAGTGGGTTAAATTTTGCCGTGGACAAGGATGTTCAGGGTAAGGTCACCATGACTCTGGAAAAACCGGTTCCCTGGGACCAGGTGCTGGACTTGGTGTTGAAAATGAACGGGCTGGGCAAAAAAATGGAAGGGGATGTGGTCCGCATCGCCACGATCCAGACATTGCGACAGGAAGAAAAAGATGAACAGGACGCCATTGCCTCTCAGAAAAAAGCCCGGGAACAAAAAAAGAGCCTGGAACCCCTTGTCACTGAATATATCCCTATCAATTATTCAGATGCCCAGACCGATATCCAGCCCCATATCAGCTCTTTATTAACCTCTGAACGAGGAACTATTTCCGTGGATCAGCGCAGTAATATGGTCATTGTCACCGATACCCGGGAAAAAGTGGATCAGATTCAGGAAATGATTTACCGCCTGGACACGGTGACTCCTCAGATCATGATTGAAGCCAAAATTGTGGAAGTGACCAAAGAGTTTTCAAGGAATATCGGCGTGGGGTGGAATATGACCAATGACTCCGATATCTCTTCAGGTTTTGTTAATGATTTGAATGTATCAGTGAACAACCCGTTAAATGCTGGGTTGAGTAGTGGGGATTTCTCATTTTTCCGGCTTTTTGGTGCTTCCCGGCTGGCTTTGAACGCCAAACTGGCCGCATCTGAAGTGCAGGGGGATGTCCGGATCGTTTCGTCACCGCGCATTCTGACGCTGGATAACAAAAAAGCCAGAATCAAGCAGGGGATGGAATATGCATATCTGGAACGGGATGATGCCGGGGGATCCGCTGTTCAGTTCAAAGACATTGATCTGCTTCTGGAAGTGACTCCCCATGTGACTCCGGATGAACGGGTATCCATGAAAGTGTATCTGACCAAAAACGATATTGCCGGTATTACGCCCAGCGGGGTTCCCACCCTTACCACCAATGAGACGGAAACCGAACTTCTGGTGAACAATAACGATACTGTGGTTATTGGTGGTATTGTCAAAACCACGACCAATAAGGAGAAAAACGGGCTGCCGTTTTTAACCGGTATCCCTGTTCTGGGAAATATGCTTTTAGGAAGGGATACCAAAGAAGATACGAGAAATGAACTGTTGATTTTCCTGACCCCGTCCATTGTTCAACTAGAGCAGAAACGCAATCCCGTCCGGAATTCAGATTAATTCAAATCGGACAGACGCGCGGTGGCGGTTTTTTTCAATGCCGTATTTGATTTTGCATAATGCAGCACATTCTGCCAGGATTGTCTGGCTTTATTTATCCAGCCTTTTGCCTCATAAGCCCGGGCCAGATCCGCATGCAGAATTGCGGATTCCGAATGCTCGTCGATCCTGGCTTTAAGAAATTGAATGGCGTCATCTTCACGCCTGGTTTCAAGAAGTACCAAAGACAGCCCATGGGCGGCGGTCACAAATTCGGGAGATAGATCCAGGGCCTGTGAAAAATAGGTTTCAGCTTTTATATAATTCTGTTTTTCCAGGTATGCCCATCCCAGATTGGAAAGAGGAAATTGAGGCGTGGGGTACAACAGGTCTTCAAGTACATGCTCAAATGCGCGGATAGCCGGATCCCATTGCTTTTGCCGCAGATGGGCCGCACCTAAATTGTTCAATGCTTCGGTGTAATCCGGTTTCAGGGCCAGGGCTGTCTTGAAAACGGGAATGGCCAGGTCATCCCTGCTTTTTCCCATATAGGCCAGCCCCAGGCTGTTCAAAATATATGGATCTTGGGGGCGCATTTTGCGGGCTTCCAGCAGTCTGGCAAGGGCCGCCGTATAATCTCCCTGCATCAGAAACGCTTCTCCCTGTATTTGTATGGCTTCGGCCAGTTTGTCCTCATCTTTGGATACACCGGCGCAGGCACAGAGTGAAATACCAAAAAGAAAAATGCAGAATAAAGACCGTCTCATGGAATTTCCTCGATTATAGGTATAAATTGTGTCATGGTTGAAGACAAATATGCTGGATTTGGCGGGTTTCCAGAAAAGAGTGGACCAATGGAATCACTGGCGAAGATGAAATGAATAACCGGCTTGAGGACTGTTCACCATAAATTCCGGCCAGCATTTTTACAGTCCCCTGATAGGTGAAAGAGGGGTTTTCCCACACCTGATAACCTAACGCGGATAACAGTTGCCGGATCTGCTCCTGCCAGTTCTGCATCAAAGTAAAGGTCACAATGTCAAATTCCAGTTGTCGAAGGGCGTCAATCCCCCGCCCATATACCCTGCCGAAATTGAGCAGCAGATCCGGATGATCCGGTATCTTCACGCGGTCCAGCCGGGCGGAAACCGGAATCTGATTTACATGAAACCGGAAGGTTTCTTCAGGTACGTACGCATACCCGGTTTGCTCCAGAATTTGAAAGATCTGTTGCCTGGACAAATGATATCTTAAGGAGGGTGAACTTGATCCCTGCAACACTGGTGCCCGATTGTGTAAGATCGTTTCAATGGGTTGGATTTTTACATGTCTCCAGTAGGATGAAATGGTCTGTCGCGTTTCCTTGTTTTGAAGCGGATTTTGCGGTGACAGGTTTGAAAGGATCATGACTGTTTTTTGGGGATCATCCATTTCAATGACCGGCGTTGAAGACAGATCCAGTTGAACTTGTTTTCGTCCGTTTTTTCCCGGGAAATATAATTTTCCCTGGTGAATCAATTTGCCGTCAATGGCGTCTGCATATTCCTGTAACCACTGCAACTGTTCAGGATCGACTGCTGTCGGTGCCTGAATTTTTTTCCGGTCGCCCGGCAGAACTCGGTTCATATCTTTGATCTGCGAATCGGGTTGATAAGAAAGGCTTGGCTCATGTATGTTATATTCAGCCGCACGGGAGTCAGGTAATTCAACCGTGTTATGAAACTCCACCACAGGAATTTGCACCCTGCCGTCTTTGTCCACAGTGTAATCCTGTTTGCGCGTTATTTTCAGTGGAATGAGAATCCGGGTACCGGGGACAATAGCGTCAATATTTTGAATATGGGGGTTGATCTGTTTGAAAATGGCGATGAAAAAGGGAAAATTGTGTTCAGATATTTCTCCTTTTTGTCTGAAAATTTTATACAGCCATTCATTTTTTTTGACAATATAAGGTTCACACAGGACATCCCGGCCCTGGTAACTGAAGATGGAATAATGTTTATAGGATGTTTTTATGTGTTGGACACCCTGGCTTTGCACTATTCCTGTCAGCGCAAGGAATATGCAAATCACGCGTGCCAGGAATGAAGGGTTAGGTCTTCTCATGGATCAACAGGGGTCAGGTCCATTTTTTGCGCGATTTTTTCGGATATTTCCTGGACAAACTGCGCAAATTCCGATTTTTCAAGGCGTTTTTCCTGGGATGGGATCAGATCGGGGTTTTCCGGAGAGATCAGTTCCGGGAGGTTCACCCGCTCCGGGTCCGGCACGATGTGATAGGGCCCGGGAATCCGGTTTTTGAAATACAGGTCCTGGAACTCGGAAAATTTGATGGCATGGGCCGTGGCATCCAGCACAACGGTTTCATTCAGGGCAATCAGGCCCATGGCCTTGGCTTTGACAAGTCCGGCCAGGCATTCTCCTCCCTGGGTACATGCGATATGCCCGTTCTGATTGGCAGTGAGCTGCCAGTCCATGATGGCCTGTTCAGTCACCTGGACAAAGAACACATTGTTTTGTCCCGAAGCCTGGTTGTATTCTTCGGCAATGGCCACCACACGGGGCATGGATACGGGGTTGCCGATCATGGCGGCCTGGGCCACACTGGGCCGGGTATCCACCGGGGTGAACACCCGCCGGGCCTTGTCCGGCTCCAGATAATACTGATACACGGGATCTGCATGTTCCGACTGGACCCCAATGACTTTGGGCAGCCGGTCGATGATCCCGGCTCTGAAAAATTTGAGAAACCCGTTCATGACCGCGGAAATATTGCCGGCATTGCCGATGGGCACCACCACGGCCTTATGGGTCATGTCCCAGTCAAAATCCTGGGCGATTTCATAGGAATAGGATTCCTGGCCCAGAATCCGCCAGGCATTTTTGGAATTGAGCAACGCCACGGGGTACCGTGTGGACAGTTGTTCCACCACCTTCATGCAGTCGTCAAATACGCCGGGAATTTCAAATACCTTGGCACCGCTGCCCAGAGGCTGTGACAGCTGCTGGGCCGTGACTTTTTTGTGGGGCAAAAGCACAGCCGACTTGATCAAGGGACCCAGGTAGGAGGCATACAGCGCGGCGGCCGCCGAGGTATCTCCGGTGGAGGCGCACACGGCAATCACATCGGACACCAGTCCCTGGTCGATGAGATACTTGATGCTGGACAACGCCGATGCCATGCCCCGGTCCTTGAAAGAGGCACTGGGGTTCTGGCCGTCGTTTTTATAAAAAAACCGGATACCGACTTTTTCCTGGAGAAATTCAGAGGCTTCTATCTGCGGGGTATGGCCTTCTCCCAGATAGAGAATGGAATCCAGCGGCAGTATGGGGCCGATGAATTCGTGATACCGGTATATCCCTTTCAACGCAGGGATTTTCAGCATTTTTCGATAGTCAAAGATCTGCTGCCACAAGGTGCCGGGCAGTTTGTGAAGCGCCTCCTGGTGGCGGTTATGGATCATGAGCACAGCATTGCATTTCGGGCACACATACAGCAGTTTTTCCACGGAATGCTGTGCCCCGCACCCTAAACACTGATAATACAGCTCCCCTTTGGGCTGGGGGATGAGATGGGGCCGGATATGTTCGGGAATCAGGTCAGTTTTCATTTTTGATCGTTTTTTGACCTCCCATGTAAGGGACCAGCGCTTCGGGAATGGTGACGGTTCCGTCGGGCTGCTGATAGTTTTCAAGGATGGCGGCAAAGGTTCTGCCCACTGCCAGGCCGGACCCGTTCAGGGTATGGCAGAATTCCGGTTTTTTCGCATTCTCCCGCTTGAAACGGATGTTGGCCCGGCGCGCCTGAAAATCCAGGCAGTTGCTGCAAGAAGAGATCTCTCTGTATTTATCCTGTCCCGGCATCCACACCTCGATATCATAGGTTTTGGTGGCGGAAAAGCCCAAATCTCCGGTGCACAGTGTCAGAACCTGATAGGGAAGTTCCAGGCGCTGAAGAATGGTCTCGGCATTGGCCAGCAGGGATTCCAGCTCATCAAAGGAAGATTCCGGGGTGGTGATCTTCACCATTTCCACTTTGTTGAACTGGTGCTGCCGGATCAGTCCTTTGGTGTCCCGGCCGTAAGACCCGGCTTCAGATCGGAAGCAGGGGGTGTAGGCAGTGAATTTACAGGGCAGATCCGCTTCCGCCAGAATTTCATTGGCATAGATATTGGTCACGGGCACTTCTGAGGTGGGAATCAGAAAATAGTCCAGCCCTTCCAGCTTGAACAGGTCTTCCTCGAATTTGGGCAGCTGGCCCGTGCCGGTCATGGTGGCGCGGTTCACGATAAACGGGGGAAGGGTTTCCTTATACCCATGTTCCCGGGTATGAATGTCCAGCATGAAATTGATCAACGCCCGTTCCAGGCGTGCGCCGGATCCCATGTACAGCGGGAATCGCGAACCCGCCAGTTTGGCGGCCCGGCCCAGATCCAGAATGCCTAATTTTTCTCCAATGTCGGCATGATCCTGAACAGCAAAGTCAAATTGCCGGGGCGTGCCATAGGTTTTTTCCAGCCGGTTTTCAGTATCGTCTCTGCCTTTGGGCACATCGTCATGGGGCAGGTTGGGCAGGGTGATCAAAAAGGAATGGATGGCGGTTTCCACTTCCGCCAGGTCCTGGTCCAGATTTTTAATGGTTTCGGACACCGTCCGCATCTCTTCGATGCTGAGCTGGGCATCCTGGCCGGACCGTTTCATTTTTGCAATGTCATCGGACACCACATTGCGCTGATGGCGCAACTGTTCGATTTCCAGCAGCAGTTTTTTTCTTTTTTCTTCATTTTCAAAAAGGGCTGAAAAGTCAATGGGGGTATTCCGTTTTTCCATCCCTTTCTGCACCGTGTCCAGATGGCTGATAATATATTTTAAATCCAGCATTTTTGTCCTTCTCAATCCGTTGGATATGAATTGTTCTGGTATCATGTCAAGGCTTTCTTTCCCAAAGAATCAAATAACATGGGACTTGTGAACAGTCAATGGATTATTGCAGGTTGACAAGCGATGACTTGTGTATAATTATTTGGAATATTTTTTTGGAATCATAAGGAAAAAAAGATTATGGAAGAGGTGAAAAACACAAGCAGCAACATACTGGTGCAGGTGGCTGAAAAATTGGATGAATTCACCAAACCCGAGCTGGAAGCCAAATATGAGCAGATTCAGGCCAAAGTGTTTGAATTCGCCAATTTCAGAGAAGCCCAGATTTCTTTCATGTATACATCGGGCAATGATCAGATTCCCATGGAGCCGATCATCCGGAAAGCTCTTCAGATTGAAAAAGCGATTGTTCTCCCGGTTTTTACAGATACGAAAAACATGTTCAATCTTTGTAAAATATCCGATTATGACAAAGACCTGGGCTTGAACAAAAACGACATTCTGGAACCGGACACGGAAAAATGCAAGAAAGTCCTTCTGGACGACATTGATATCGCATTTATTCCGGGGCTGGCTTTTGACGACAAAGGGGGCCGCATCGGATTGGGCAACAATTATTACACCCGCCTGATCACCCGGCTGCCGGAAACCTGCCGGAAAGTGTCCCTTGCCTTTGAAGAGCAGATCGTGGAGCAGATCCAGATGGATTCCAGAAAACACACCGTGGATATCATCATCACAGACAAGCGGATTATCTACAAGATATAAATTTTATGATGCGCGGTCCGGATCATGAGCATCGGTAAGGACCGCACATGTTTTTCATTGGAAATTCATTCAAACTGCTTCCGCAGTGTATGGATTTTTTTGCCGTTCAATCGACGGTTTCTACTATCCGACATCAGCGGACCCGGTCAAATGGCGGGCGATGCTGTTTTTTATGATTTCCCTGTATTTTAAAAAACCATCCTCATTGAAATTTGCAGATCGCTCATTCATAAAACCATGCATGAAATTTGTCTTAAAACATGTCACTTTATTATTGATTTCTAATTTTGAAATTACCGCATCAACATCATATGCAGGCTCAGCCTTTGCAAAGTATAACTCAATCTTTATCTTAGGTTTTATCTCCATATAGTTCCTGATCTGGGAACTGTAAAAACAGACACCTTTGAACAGTTCTGCTTCAATATGATGTGAAACCGCCCATATGGCGGACGCGCCAGCACTGAAGCCCAAAATCACTGTTTTTTCCGGCTTTTTGCCTGTAAGCTTCTGTTTCAGCAGGTCAATATAATTCCCAAGGCCGGTTTCTGCATGAAATGCACTGTAAGCCTGATTTTCATTTTCAAAATTTCTGTACCGCCGGTTATATGGATCAAGTATTTGTGTCTTGATCTTTTTTTCATCAAAATAATCGGCAAGATTATCCAGGGCTTTTGTTCTACCAAATATGTCGGAAACTATGAGAAGATTCATGTTTTTAAGGGGCTGCTCAGGGGCGGTGCGCTTTTTGGCGTCTCCTGTAGTAGCGAGGAAGATTTTTCCTAATATTCCCACATTTCATTTTGATATAACCAGGTGGGATCCGCGTTTCTTCGAATAAACTCGTCCATATCCATGCCGTCGATAGTCTGTGGTCGTTTGACCCGTTTCTGTTTTCCATTGATGAAAATGGTCATGTACTCTTTCCGCCGCCGATTCTTTTCAGCCTTTTCCGCTGTGGTTTGTTTTCGTTTGCGTTTTGGCATGATGGATACGACCCTGTTTTTTCCCTCTGAGTTTGAATGATTTTATTTTTTGGTGATTTTCCAATAACTGATCCCCGGTGCCCCTCCTCGGCACTCTGGACAGCGCCTTTCGAACATATCGGTGCCATTTGTACCATAAACATAGCTGCAGATGATACATTCGGTTTTGTACGCATATTGCACATGATCAGTCCCTGACACGCCACAATGACCACCACACTGCTGACCATTTGGATTGAGGTAGCCGATTTCGACGGTTTCCCCGCTACCATCCAGCCATTCAATTGGAATATCAGTTTTATTCATACTCATCCCTTCCCCCAACGTGTTAATCACTTGCAGTTAAATGGTTACATTTTATTGGTACATTTTACCTTCATGATTCAACCAACCACCTTCATGACGACCATTGGGATCATGATGTGTCCAGTGAATAATGCCACCCTTTGAGTTCCACTCATACTCACCATAAAAATTTATATGATCACCTCGTTTAATGTCTTCAATTCTTGGGGCAAGGTCAATATTATGTGCAACAAGAAGAGTTTGGCCAGAATTTAGTTTTAAAATAAATCTTTGATGCCTGATTCCTTCATTATCGTCTGATAAAATTTTGACTATTTTACCAGAACCACCAACTTGAAGATTATTATATTTATTATCAAAGGCTTTTTTTATAGCCTCATCGCTTGTTGATAGCTCATGATTTATAAAAGGAATAAATGATTTAATTGAGCTAAAAGAAAATTTTTCTGAATAATTTGAGGATAAGCTATACGTGCCAATACATATAACAATAATTAAAATAATTTTTTTCATTTATATCCCTAAGAATGCCGTGTAACAAGTTAATGCGTGGTTTTGTATATCATTCTCCATTCAATATCCAACTGGATAATAATACAGACTGAATTCTATCTGATCCGGTCAAGAAAATCATCATTATCTGAATTGAAGTTTTCATAACACCTTTTTCAGCAGCAGGCAACCTGCATTCGGGAAAAGATCCCCCGCCACGGGTCCTTCGCAAATCACCCCACCCCTGCGGTATCTGCTTGACGCAACCCGGACATGCTGGTAAGAAGGACTGCATGAATGACGAGCCCAAAAAATTCGCCCGGTGGCGCCAGGACATGGTGGACCGCCAGATCATTGCCAGAGGCGTATCCGATCCCCTGGTAATCAAGGCCATGACCACTGTTCCCCGGCATCTGTTCGTGAGCGAAGCACTGATGGACACAGCCTATGGGGATTTTCCCCTGCCCATCGGCGAGGGTCAGACCATTTCCCAGCCCTATATTATTGCTGAAATGACCCAGAGCTTAGGCTTGAAAGGATCGGAGCGGGTCCTGGAGATCGGCACCGGTTCCGGGTATCAGGCCGCCATCCTGGCCCACATTGCTTACAAGGTGTACACCATTGAGCGGAATCCGGTTCTGTACCGCCAGACCCGCCAGCTCTTTGACCGGCTTAAAATCCACAACATCGTGACACGGTATTCCGACGGCACCCAGGGATGGAAAGAACAAGGTCCGTTTGACGCCATCATGGTGACGGCCGGTGGCAACCAGATCCCGCCGCCGCTGGTGGAACAACTGGCCCCGGGCGGTCGCCTGGTCATGCCCGTGGGCGGGCATTTCACCCAGGATCTGATCAAACTCACCCGCACCGATACCGGCTTTCACCAGGAGAACCTGGGGGGATGCCGGTTTGTCAAACTCATCGGCCAGCACGGTTGGAATGAATAATATCAAAGATCTGCTCATGGGGGTCTGCCTGGGGGCCGCCAATATCATTCCCGGGGTTTCCGGGGGCACGTTTCTGCTGATTTTCAATATTTACGAGCGGGTATTCGATATCATCAACTGCATCTCCCGGCCGTTGCTGGTGCAGGCCGCCGGCCTGGCCGGCCGATGGCTCCGGCATCCTTTGCAGAAACACACGTTTGGGGCCGTCACCTCGTTTTGTAAAGAAAATGATTTTGCCTTTCTGTTCAAGCTGATTGTCGGTGCGCTCATTGCCATTGTCGGGCTTTCCACCGTGATGAAACATTTACTGACCCATTATTTTTCCTTGACCTATGCTTTTTTTTTCGGCCTGATCCTGGTGTCGATTCTGATTCCCATCCGGCTGATCCCGCGGTTTAAAATTTATTTGCTGGGTTTTGCCTGTTTAGGCGCGGCCCTGACGGTGATGGTGTATGTTCAGGTCAATCCCTATGACCGGATGAAACACAAATCTGATTTTTATCAGACGGTTTATGAAAGCCGGATTCAAGCACAAACGGACCGGCCGGACAATGGAGCGGCCGCACCGCCTGCATTGCCCGGGGCCGGTGCCGAGTATCTGTATGCGGCCCTGTGCGGAGCGGTTTCCATTTCCGCCATGGTGCTGCCCGGTATCAGCGGGTCCCTGGTTTTGATTCTGATGGGTGCCTATTATGATGTGCTGTCCGCCATATCGGCCCTGCCGTTTTTTCGTGTGGAGGCGATACTGTATCTGGGATGCTTCGGCCTGGGGATCCTGGCGGGCGGGCTTTTGTTTGCAAGGCTGATCAGTTTTGTGCTCAGGCGATTTTATGATGCCACCATGGCGTTTCTGCTGGGGCTGATGCTGGGGTCGTTGTGGGCATTGTGGCCGTTCAAGCAGGTGGCCGTACTGGAAACCCAGTATGTCCGGGAAAACAGCATCGTGACCCGGCTGGAAGACGTGGTTGTATACACCAATGTCAATGTGGTGCCGGCCATGGATGGTCAGATGGGATGGGCCGTGATCCTGTTTCTGGCGGGCTGCGGCATCATGTATGGGTTTGTGCGGGTTCAGGAAACAAAGGCGGCATAACCCTGCAAGAAGGACTGATCAGCAGGATTCAGGGGTAAACGCCACCACCTCGTCGATGGACGGGGCATCGGCAAACAGCATCACCAGCCGGTCCACGCCTAAAGCGATGCCGGCACAGGAAGGCATTTCTTTCAGTTCGGACAGAAACCGGTCGGGCATCGGCAGGGGCGGCATGCCAACGCCCTGCCGGATCCGGTTTTGTTCTTTAAACCGGTCCCGCTGGACGTCGGCATCGGTCAGTTCCGTAAATCCGTTGGCCAGTTCAATACCGGCCATGTAGAATTCGCATCTTTGGGCCAGACCGGGATTGTCCGGATGCAGGGCCGCAAGACTCGCCAGGGATTTGGGATAATCCATGAGAAAAACCGGCTGGTTTCGGCCCAGCCCGGGTTCGATCTCAAATCCCATGATGTCATCGAACCGACCGTCGGCCAGGGCCTGGTCACAGGATATACCGGCATGGGTTTCAAATGCCCGGTGTACGCTCAGCCGCTGAAACGGCCGGGCCAGGTCCAGGGTCTCCCCCTGATAGCACAACCGGCCGGCCATGCCCAGCTCCTGAGCAATATACTGCACCATAGACTGGCACTGGTCCATGAGATCCAGGTAGGTATCCCCGGCCCCATACCATTCCAGCAGGGTCATCTCGGGCAGGTGAAATCGGCCCCGCTCGTTTTTTCTGAAACATTTGCAGATCTGGAAAATTTTCGGATATCCCCTGGCCAGAAGCCGTTTCATATACAGCTCCGGAGAGGCCATCAGAAAATGGGTTTCGGACAGGATCAAATCGATATGGGCTTCCGGAATAACGGCCGGACTCCGGACGGGTGTCTCCACTTCCAGATATTGATGGTCATGGAAAAACCGGCGGATCAGCCGGATCACCCGGGCCCGGGTCTCAAGATTTTGGCCCTGAAGACATCGGGACATTGTGTGTGCGGCCTATTTGATGTGGTAATTGCCTTTGGGCCGGTCCATCAGAAAAACATGGTGATATTTATTTTTCGGGGCGCTGTCGAAAAACTCATATCCTTTTTCAATACAGGCGGGTATTATTGCAAAAGATATCGGCGTTGATGGGAATGTGGACACCCGGGATATGAAACCCCGGGGTGGCCTGGGGTCTATTTCAAAACAGCCGCCGCAGTCTTTGCAGATCCGGACCCGTTCTTTCTGGCGTTCGAAAATATTGTCGGTATCGTAGAAAATCTCTTTGTGGCGGATCTGAATCTCTCCGGGGTTCCCTGCATCCTCCCGCATCTGAAACCGCTGGGACCAGTATTTGTTGATCTGTGCCGTGGTTTTCTTGATTTTGTCGGTAATGCTCACGGACTGCCTGAGTTTTTCCGGGTTGTAGTCCGGTTCCACCACCCCGGTATAGTCAATGCCGGCCATGGCCAGGATGATGCCTAAATTGACATAGGGCAATGCGCCTTCAATGGCATATCCGCCTTCCAGCACGGCAATATCGGGTTTGAGCAGGGTCGTGAGCTCGGCATACCCCTGGGCGCAGAAGTTCATGTTGGTCAATGGATCCGTGTAATGGTTGTCCTGACCGGCGGAGTTGATCACCAGATCCGGTTTGAATTCATTGAGCACCGGCAGCACGCAGTGGTTGATCACATACAGATACCCTTCAGTGGAGGTGCCCGGCGGCAGAGGAATGTTCAGGTTGCTGCCCCTGGCATTGGGACCTCCGAGTTCTCCGGGAAATCCCGTGCCCGGAAACATGGTCCGCCCGTCCTGATGCAGGGAGATGAACAGCACATCCGGATCATGCCAGAAAATGTTGTCCGTGCCGTCCCCGTGGTGGCAGTCGGTGTCCACGATGGCAATGCGCTTGACCCCATAGCGGCTTCGGATGTATTCCACCATGATGGCTTCGATGTTGATGTGGCAGAACCCCCGGCCCCCGTGGGAGACCCGCATGGAATGATGTCCCGGCGGCCGGATCAGGGCGAATCCGTTTTGGACTTCCTTGTTCATGACGGCATCGGCAATCACCTTGGCCCCGCCCGCGCTGATGAGATGGGATTCCGTGGTGATGGCCGCTTCATCCGGCACGCAGAACTGGGCCCGCCGGATATCTTCGGCCGTGGCCAGCATGGGTTTGTATTCAATGATCCCCGGAATGTCAAAGACCCCTTCTTCGGTCACCTGATCCTGGGTGTATAACAGCCGCTCTTCCCGTTCCGGATGGGTGGGGTCGATGGCCCAGTCAAAGGCGGGGAAAAATACCAGTCCGGTTTTATGCAAAGCTTTTAACATGGAATCCCTCTTCAATGTAAGACCGTTTCATAGCCTTTGATCAGGCCGGGTTTGAGTTGCATTTTGGTGCGGAAGATCTTTCCCCGGGGTGAAAAATTCCGGACGATATTGAATTTCTGGAATTCCACCACTTCCACCTCTTCCAGGTTCTCAGGATCAGCCCCGGAATTGATGGCTTTTTCCTTAAGCAGGGTGTAGGCGGTTTCCATGAGATCATCTTCTGAAAAGGTTTTGGAGATGGGCTCGGCAAAATCTTCTTCATGGGCCGTGACAATGCCTTGTTCCGTGTCCGCGTACAAGGAGACTTCACAGGTGGTCCGGGCCAGGGCCGCGCCCACGGCATTGGCCACGGGTGAGTTGGGAACGGCCAGGGTATCGATCTGGTATAGGTCTTCGATCTTCTGGGCGAAAAACGGGGCCGGTCCCCCCAGAACCAGGATTTTCTGGGGACTCAGTTTATAGCCTTCCAGAAAATCGTGCACCGTATATACGGGCTGGGAATTGATCTGATCGATCATTTCAAAGGTTTTCTTCAAGATGATGGTACAGCAGGTTTTAAACACCTTTTCAGCGGCTTGGTCAACGGTCAGGTCCAGTTGCCGGGCAATGGTTTCAATTCCGGCGGTTGCCTTTTCCCGGTCCCCGGTATCCATGACGTTCAACACCACCATGGCGTCTGTGGGTGTGGGCAAAGGGCCTCCGAACGCCATGGCCGGTCCCTGGCGGTCCGGCCCGATGGTCAGATTGCCGTCCTTGACACGCAAGGTGCTGTCACCGCCGATCCCTTTGGAATCGGTGCGCAAAGACCGGATCAGGCTTTTGTAACGGCCCCGCTGAATCCCCACGGGTTCAAGCAATGGGGCTTTGTCCACCAGAAACGCAATGTCCGTGGTGGTCCCGCCGATATCCAGCACAATGGCATCCTGTGCCTCCGGAGCGTAGGGAATGGCGCCCATGATGCTGGCAGCCGGACCGGACAGCACGGTTTGTCCGGGAAAGTGCATGGATGCCTCCAGGCTCATGGTGCCGCCGTCCGCTTTTAAAATCCGGATAGGAACGGTCAACCCTTTTTCAGTCAGACTTTTTTTCACAGCCTCGAAAAACGATTTATGAAGGGAAAATACCGCAGCGTTCAGATGGGTGGTGGCGATCCGCCGGGGAAAGTTCAGGTTGCCGGATACATGGTGGCCCAGAAAGATTTTTTTAAAATATTTGTTGAGGATCCGCTTGATCAGAATTTCATGGGACGGGTTTCTGACGCAGAATTTACTCACCACGCCCACGTATTCAATCCCGGCATCTGCCATTTTTTTGGCGATATCCTGAATCTGCATCTCATTGACCGGGGCTTTTTCCCGTCCCCGGTGGTTGATGGACCCGGACACGGGATAATAGTGATCTCCCGTGCGGAAAAATTCCGGATCAATGCCGGGACCGGCCGACACAATCATCCCCACCGGCTCCATGGTTTGCTGGATGATGGCGTTGGTGGTCAAGGTGGTGGAAATGACCGCACGTTCAATCTGAGCGGGATCAATGGATTCAAGCAGCTGAGTAAACCCCGAAAGAACTGTACTGAAAAGGTCCGCATGGTCTGTGGTAACCTTGACACTTTTTTCAACACCCTTGTTGCTCAAAAGAACCGCATATGTGTGAGTGCCGCCAACATCCAAACCTATTATCATGGCGTAATCCTGTGTCTAAAAGATTGAGTTCTGACCCTCATCCAACCAAAACATATCGCAGAAAAGCTTCTCAGAAAAATAAAGGGTTGTCAATGACGTTTTTCCCGGGTGAATTTCCAAAGTGATTCCATATGGATCAGGTTTTTGATAATTGTTGTTTGGCAAAAGTGATGAATTTTTGGCAGACAGGGGATCGGGTCCGATTTTTTGCCAGAGTCAGGTAGAAAAACCGGTTCAGCGGCAGATTGTTCACTGAAAGCGCTGCCAGCCGCCCTGCGGCAATATCGTCTGCCACGGCTGCCGTGGAAAGAATGGAAATTCCCACCTTGTTGACAATACCCTGAATCACGGAAATGCTGGATCCCATGGTCATTTTGACGTTCAGTTGTTTGGGGTCAAACCCCGCCTCGGTGATGGTTTTACTGATGGATTGCCAGGTACCGGAACCGGGTTCTCTGGCGATGAAAGGTTCGTCGGCCAGTTCACAAAAATCGATGGCAGACCGGTGGGCCCATGAATGATCCGCCGGTATGATGAGTTTCATTTCGTCCGCCAGAAGCGTTTCCTGGGCAATGGCCGTATCCCGGGTTCGAGCCCCCACTACGCCTAAGTCCACCCGGCCGTTTTTGACATCTTCGATAATTTGATGGGTATCACCGCTGACAAGGCGGACCGATACATCCGGAAATGCTTTGAAAAAAGGCCCCATCAGTCCGGGCAGCACATATCCGGCCGGGATGGTGCTGCCGCCGATGATCAAAGGACCTTTGGTGCAACCGATAAAATCCTGCAAAGCCGATTCCGTGGTGTCCTTGAGTGCCAGCATTTTCTGGGCATGATCAAACAGAATCCAGCCGGCCCGGGTAGGTTCTGTTCTTTTTCCCAGCCGGTCCAGAAGCCGGCATTGAAAATATTTTTCCAGTTCCTTGATATGGCTGGACACCGTGGGCTGAGACAGGTGAATGATGTCGGACGCTTTTGAAAAGCTTTGTTCCTTGACCACGGTGACAAATATTTTGAGTTGCCAGAGATCCATGAACTATCGGGGATCCTTATTTTCAATAAGTTGTCCGCGATGGGTTTTTTTTCTGGGAAATTTTTCCAGCAGTTTGATTCGGACCGGTTCCGGGACCATATCGGAAATATCTGCTCCGAACTGGGCCGCTTCCTTGATAATGGAAGAAGAGGTGAAAATCCATCGAAAACCCGTCATCAGAAACACGGACTGCACGTCTTTGTGCAGCTTTCGGTTCATCAGCGCCATCTGAAACTCGTTTTCAAAATCCGAGATGGCCCGCATCCCCCGGATGATCGCCACCGCATGCTTCATCCTGGCATAATCCACCAGCAGTCCGTCAAAGGCATCCACTTTCAAGGCTGCATTGCCGTTAAAGCTCTGCTGCATCATTTCCAGACGCTCTTCAATGGAAAACAGGTATTTTTTGGTGGGATTTCTGAGGATGGCCACAATCACTTCATCAAAAATTTCCAGGGCCCGCTGGATCACATCCATGTGTCCATTGGTCAAAGGATCGAATGATCCGGGATAAATGGCGATTCTGTTTTTGGGAAGACGGTTTTTTTTCATTCAGTATCCTGAGTTCTGGTTAAAAATGAAATCGTGGTCCTTGAGTATTTTTTTTGTCGTAAAATGTCAAGCCCATTCAGGGAAGACGGCAGGATTTCATGGGCAGCGTGTTCGGCAACGATAATCCCGTTTTCAGACAACAGATCAACAAGATTTTTCTGTTCAAGGGTTTTAGAAACATACCCGTTGTCATAGGGAGGGTCCAGAAAAATAAGGTCAAACTGTCGGCAGAGAATGGCGGCATGGGTCCTGGGAGAAAAGAGATCCTGCCGGACCACGGTGGCCTGTGCCGGGAATCCGCATCGATCAATATTTTGTCGGATAATATGGCAGGCAGTATCGGACCGATCCAGAAAAACGGCATGGGCCGCCCCCCGGCTCAACGCTTCCAGGCCTAAGGCCCCGGTACCGGCAAACAGATCCAGCACCTGGGCGTGTCTGACCCTCGGGCCTAAGATATTGAACAGTGTTTCCCTGATCCGGTCGGACGTGGGACGAATATCCAGGCCTTTGGGGGGGGTGAGTTTCCTGCCTCGGCAAATGCCACTGATAATTCTCATGATCGAAATAAATCAGGTCAGTTTCTTTTTGATATAACGGGTGCTGGTGCCCAGAGTTTTGGCAGCCAGGGTAATATCCCCATCCACCTGGGCCACCTTGTGCCGGACATATTCTTTTTCAAAAGCGGTTCGTGCCTGTTCAAGATTGTCCAGGGCAAACAGCTCACCAGGACTGTTTTCAGCATCGTCCGGGTCTTTGTAATGGTATGGATGGGGAAGGTGTGTCACCTCGATGAGGTCTTCCTGAACCATGATGGACAACCGTTCCATCAGATTTTTCAGCTCCCGGACATTTCCCGGCCAGACATAGCGGGACAGCAGATCCAGGGCCGGTTTTGACATGGTTTTATTGGGTGTTGCGGATTGTCCGGCCAGTTTATCCAGAAATGTATCCACCAGCATGGGGATATCCTGTTTTCTTTCCCGCAGAGGCGGCACATGGATAGGGATGACATTCAACCGGAAATACAGATCCTGCCTGAAATGACCGTTTTCAATCTCTGCGGTGAGATCCTTGTTGGTGGATGCGATGATCCGGACATCCATATGAAGGACCCGGCTGCTGCCAATGCGTTGAAAGGTTTTGGATTCCAGCGCCCGCAGGATTTTTGCCTGGGTGTTGATGTTCATATCACCGATTTCGTCTAAAAACAGGGTCCCGTGGGCGGCCAGTTCGAATTTACCCATATTCTTGGAAGCGGCATGGCCCAAAGCCCCTTTTTCATGGCCAAACAGTTCGCTGTCAAGGGTTTCTTCCGGGATAGCTGCGCAATTAATAATAATGAACGGTTCTTCCGGCCGCCGGCTGAACTGATGAAGGGTTCGGGCCACCATTTCTTTGCCTGTCCCGTTCTCACCCGTGATCAGGATGGCCGCGTCCGTAGGGGCCGCGGCCATGATTTCCCGGTGCAGCGTTTGAACGGCCGGACTGGTACCGGTTATTGAATTTTTTTCAATGGTTTTTTTCCGCAGATACAGGTTTTCTTCTTCCAGTTTTCTGAAATTCAAGGCATTGTTAATGGCGACCATAACCTTGTCGATAGACAAAGGTTTTTCCAGAAAATCATAGGCCCCGGACTTGGTGGCTTCCACTGCGGATTCAATGGAACCGTGGCCGGTAATCATCACCACCGGAATATTGGGAAATTTCTGTTTGATTTCCCGCAAAGTCTCAATGCCGTCCATCCCCGGCATCCAGATATCGAGCAGCACGATATCCGGGGATTCGGTTTCGATTTTCTTCAGGGCCTCATATCCATTAAACGCATGGATGACCTCAAACCCGTCATCGGACAGGATCCCTGATAAGGATTCGATGATAGTGATTTCATCATCAACGATCAGAACAGCCGGATACATGATATTGGGTTCCTTTCTTTACAAAGGTTATTCAGGCCAAAGGCAGTTCAATGATAAATTTTGCGCCTGTCGGCTGGTTGTCCTGAACCCGGATCACCCCATTATGGTCTGAAATAATGGAATTGACAATGGCGAGCCCCAGACCCATGCCGGATTTTTTGGTGGAAAAATAGGGTTCAAACATTTTGGTTTTTTCCATATCGGTAATTCCTTTGCCATTGTCTGCAATTTCGATCCGGACCATTTTCAGGATCGGATCAAAAGAGACATCAATGATAATGGTGCCTTGTTTGTTCATGGCGGATACGGCATTGTCGATCAGGTTGATAAATGCCTGTTTCATGTGTTGGTGATCCAATTTCAAATACGGCAGGTTATCGTCGAACCGGGTATCAATCGTGATATTTTCCAGCCCTTCCCTGTACAGGTCAATGGTTTCTAAAATAATGTTTTCAATTCTTGCCCGGGTGAAATTCACATCCGGAAATTTGGCAAAGGTGGAAAACTGGTTGACCAGATTCCGGATCAGATCCACATGTGTAACAATGGTATCGGCACAACTGTCGAACACTTCGTCATTGATTTCTTTGCTGTATCTTCGTTTGAGCCGCTGGGCGGACAGCTTGATGGGGGTCAGCGGATTTTTCACTTCATGGGCAATGCGCCGGGCCACTTCCCGCCAGGCCGCCATACGCTGGGCTTTTTCCAGTTCCGTCACATCATCAAATACCAGAACCGCACCGATATTTTTTTCGGTATCGTCTTTCAGGATACTGTAGTTTAGAGAAAAATGCTTGGGCGTTCCGGAAATGGGGGCGGAAATCGGTATCTGGATATACTGCTGGCTCGTGGAGGTGCTTTGTTCATAGAGTTTTTCCGCCATCAGAAGATATTCTCCGGAAAGCACCTGCTTGAAATTACGTCCTGTGATGTGTTTGCCTTTGATGGCCAGCATGGATTCAGCCGCTTTGTTGATGGTGGTGATGACACCGGTACTGTCGATGGAAACCACGCCTGCTGAAATATTTTTCAAAACGATTTCCATGTACTGCCGGCTTTTTTCCAGTTCCGCATTCTGCTGTCTGAGCATTTCCCGGGAAAGTGCAATCTGTTCCCTGCCGGCGGCCAGCTGGGTGGTCATTGAATTGAACGATTTGATCAGGGTGCCCAGTTCATCATCGGTTTGAAAATCAATTTTGTAGTTCAGATCCCCTGCCGTGATCCGTCGGGTGCCTTCGGCAAATTTCATGATGGGAACCGTGATGGATTTGGCCAGCTGGAATCCGAACCAGATGGCGCAGAAAATGACCAGCAGGGCCACAATGGAAAGCGCGATGTAGTAGGACATCTGTGCCGGCCTTTTGGTCAGTTTCAGCTGATGATATTCTTCCATGCCGCTGAGAATGGCAGTCAGGTCTTCAGACAGGTTTTTGGAAATCAGCGTGGTGACCACGATGAAACCTTCGGCTTTATCCAAAGTAACGTTAAATGGAATCGTGGAAATTGTTCGTAAAAATTCTCCCTGATCAAAGGTTTGATAAATGGTGGTGCTATCCCGGTCCGGGGGAATATTTTTGAGTTCAGCCGTGGTGAGTATCCCGAAATACAGGTGTTCCAGCTCATTGGCCAAAGACAGGCAGACCCGTTTGGCATCTGGGGTATAGATTTCCACGGCATGCCGGTTGAACGCCCGCTGAACCACCTGTACATATCGCCGTAGATCATTGTGATTTTCTTTTTTCAACAATTTTCTGGAGTCGATCTGAAAAGCGGCCCGTTTGGCAAAAAACGTGTCTTTTCCCTCGATATACGCATACAGATGCTGTCCCACATCCAGCGAGCTTTTCAGGGTCTGTTCCACCGGCGCATTGAACCAGAAGGCAATGGAGTTGGAAATGAACTGGATGGAAAAGAAAAATAACACCGTGGTGGGAACCAGAGCGAGAATGACGAAGGATGTAACCAGGCGGGTTTTGAGTTTGGAACCAAAGACGTTTTTTTTCTTTTCATAATACAGTTTGGCCAGGTTCCGGAATACCAGAAGAAACAGGGTCAACAGAAGCAGCAGGTTGATGTTGATGAGAATAAACATCAACACCGTGCTGGATAAAGAGATTTCAGAACCCAGAGAGGTGATGCTGGTTTCAACCAGTGTGAGAACCGCCACGGCAGCCAGAATTATAAAAATAAAAACAAATTCTTTTCTACGCCTGGATTTTTTTTGCCCGGCCTGTTCTGAAGCATTTGTCATGGGTGAATTTAAAAGGGCTAATAAGTAAAATTGATGACGTACCAGTCTGTTTTGATATCCCAGAAAGACACGAAAAAGAACACATAGTGCAGTGCAAAGGGAAGGGTGACCCGGGTCAGTTGAGATCTGATTCGGATCTGGTATTTTTCGCCTTTTACCAGGTCTGTCAGTGGGGCGACAACCAGGTTGTCAATTCGGGTCATCCAGTCTCTGGCCTCATCAAAAGATTTTGTCACAAACGGTTTTTTTTCTTTCCAGGGCTGTGACACGGTATATTCCTGTTTCAAAGAATTATATTTAATGGTGGACCGGATATCGATTTCAGTGATTTTTTTATCCAGCCAGGATCCGCCGGTCTTATACAATGAAATATGAAACAAAAAAGGGGTGAGAATTCCGGTGTCAATACGCTGGATGATTTTTGGCGAAAATGCGTTTTCCACCTCAAAATAGATAAGCAGATCATCCCGGGTATTGGCCAGTCTGATATCGGTTAAAACCGGATGATCTTTGTCCTTTGCCAGGATGATGGCCGGTGTCAGAAGCTGCACCAGAAAAATGGCGCTCAAAAACAGACAGATCCATTTTTTATGGGACAAAAAGGTGATGTTCATACGCAGGTCTGCCCCTGGGATACCGGTCCGGTTTCCCAGGCATCTTTGGTGTCCAGCAATTTTTGAATAAACATGTGATTCAGGGTGTGACCGGATTTGTGGGAGATGATGTGTCCCTGAATGGGCATCCCCAACAAAGAAAAATCCCCGAGACTGTCCAGCAGTTTGTGCCGAACAAATTCATCCGGGTACCGCAGTCCTTCTGAATTTAAAATTCGATCCTTATCGATTACAATGGCATTGTTCAGACTGCCACCCTTGCCCAGGCTGAATTGTTTAAGCAATGCGAGATCCTGGATAAATCCGAAGGTTCTGGCATGGCTGATTTCTTTTTCAAAATCATTTTTTGTCCGATCAAATGTGATGCATTGTCTGCCGATGAGAACATGGTCAAATTCAATGGAACAGGTGATTTTAAAGCAGGGGGCCGGCAGCACTTCCACAAATTTATCCTGATCCTGAGTTCGGATGGGTTTTTTAATGATCATGACATGTCGGGGCAAATCCTGAGTCACGATACCGGCTGCTTTGAATGCCCGGGTGAACTCTTTAGCGCTGCCGTCCATGATGGGCATTTCATATTCATCCATTTCCACCAGGGCATTGTCGATTCCAAGACCGGCAAAACTGGCCATGAGGTGTTCAATGGTGGAGACAATGGCCCCATTGACGCCTAAAACCGTGGCCAGACTGGTATCCACCACCCGTTTGAATAAGGCTGGAATATCCTGGGTGCCGGGTAGATCCACCCGTCGAAACTTGATGCCGTGATTTTCTCTGGCGGGTTTGACCATGATATGATTTTTTTTTCCTGAATGAACTCCTGTTCCGGACAAGGCCACATTTTTTGCCAGGGTCTGCTGCCTGAACGTTGTATCTTTCATATATATTTTGACTGTTTGGGTTAAACATCTTAAATGTGAAAACTTTTAAGTATATACTTGATTTTAATATATATGGCAAAACAATTAAGATTTTTCTTTGGTTCAAGGGTAAATTCTGGTAAACACGGAAAACATGAAATAAAATCAAGTCCAACAATCTGAAGGTGATCCGGTGATTGCTAAAACAAGTTCCTGTTCCATTAACGGCATTGATGCCTTTGTGGTGGATGTGGAAGCCGATATTTCCATGGGATTGCCGGTGTTCCAGATCGTCGGCCTGGCCGAAGCCTCGGTCCGGGAGAGCAAGGAACGGGTCCGGGCTGCGGTGAACAACTCCGGATACAGTTTTCCCCTGGATCGGGTGATCGTGAATCTGGCGCCGGCGGATGTGCAGAAAGCAGGATCCGGCCTGGATCTGCCCGTGGCCATGGCCATTCTCGGGGCCTCGGGACTGGTTCCGCCCGATGGGATGGCATCGTATCTGCTGTCCGGAGAATTGTCGCTGGATGGCCGAATCAAACCTGTGCGCGGGATTCTGCCCGTGGCGCTCACGGCCCGGGAAAAAGGATTCAAAGGGCTGCTGGTGGCGGTGGAAAATGCCGAAGAAGCAGGCATGGTGGACGGCCTTGATATCCTGCCCGTCTCCCGGTTGTCCCAGGTGGTGGAATATTTTTCCGGACATGAGAACATCATTCCGTTTGTCCGGGATGACCGTCATACGCCTCAGTCTGCTTTACTGGACGGGGTGGGGGATCTGTCCGATGTCCAGGGCCAGTCCCATGCCAAACGGGCGTTAGAGATTGCTGCAGCCGGCAGCCATCATTTCCTGATGACCGGCCCCCCCGGATCCGGCAAAAGCATGCTGGCCAAACGGTTGACCACGATTCTGCCGTTGTTGACGTTTGAAGAGATTCTGGAAGTGGCCCGGGTATATTCCGTGGTGGGCGGACTGGAAATCTGGAAAAAGGAATCCGGTCAACGGCCGTTCCGATCCCCTCATCATACCATTTCAGATGCCGGCATGGTGGGCGGCGGCTCCCGGCCCATGCCCGGAGAGATCAGCCTGGCCCATCACGGGGTGCTGTTCATGGATGAACTGCCCGAGTTTAAACGAAACGTGCTGGAGGTGCTGCGGCAGCCTTTGGAAGACGGCCGGGTGACCATTGCAAGGGCCGGCATCAAAGCGGTATTTCCCTGTCAGTTCATGCTGGTGGCCGCCATGAATCCCTGCCCGTGCGGCTATCTGTCGGAACCCGGCAATACCTGTACATGCAGTTTTTCCCAGATCCAGGCCTATCGATCCCGGATTTCCGGTCCTTTGATGGACCGGATGGATATCCAGGTGGCGGTTCCCAGGGTGTCTTTTGCCTCCCTGGTTTCCCGGAAGAAATCCGAGGATTCCGCCAGTGTGAGGGAGAGGGTGATGCCGGCCCGGCGCATTCAGATCGAACGGTTCAAGTCGACCTCTGTTTTCTGCAATGCCCGCATGGGTACCAGGGAAATCCAAAAATACTGCCGCCTGGATGCCGGCGGGCAGCGGTTGCTGGCCCGTGCGTCAGACACCTTGATGCTTTCGGCCCGGGCCGTTCATTCCATTCTTAAAGTGGCCCGCACCATCGCGGATCTGGATCGATCCGCAGATATCCGGACCGGACATGTGGCGGAAGCGGTTCAGTACCGGGGTTTTGACAGAGAAAACAATTCAACGCTAAATGGATGATTCAAGATGATTAAAAAAGATATTTTCAATCAGGATGTCAAAGCCCGGTTTAAAGCGGCCGCCAGAGACCGGGTACACCGCTTTGTCATGGCAGATAGCAAAATCAAGGGCGCCATGGTGCATGCCACGCTCATGGTGAATGAAATGCGGGCCAGTCATGAACTGGGACCTGTGGAAACTCTGATTCTGGGGCAGGCATATATTGCCGGGGCCCTGCTGAGTACCACCCTCAAAGGGGAAGACCGCATCAGCCTGAGCATTGAGTGTTCAGGGCCCATCAAAGGATTGGACGTGGAAGCCAATGGGTATGGAGAAGTCAGGGGATTTCTGAAAACCCCTGAAATCGTTGCTTCAGATTCAGCCCACACCCAATCGTTGTCTGCTTTGTTCGGGGCGGGATTTCTGACCGTGACCAAATATCTGGAAGATGCCAGACACCCTTATTCCAGCCGGGTTCACCTGGTACACGGCACCATTGCCCAGGACCTGGCCGCGTATTTTCTGGAGTCGGAACAGATTCCCACGGGACTGAATTTAAGTGTGGTGTTTGATGAAAATCAGGTCGTGACCGGTGCCGGGGGTATTTTTCTCCAGGGCATGCCCGGAGCGGATTTACAATCGCTGGATATTGCGGAACAGATCCTTGGGCAGATGGATCCCCCGGGCCAGACTCTGGCCCGGGGAAAATCAGTGGAAGATGTGGTGATGGAGACATTTGCTCCCTTGTCTCCCCGGCTGCTGGACCAGACCCGGGTATCGTTTTTCTGCCGGTGTTCCCGGGAACGCATGCAGGGGTATCTGAAAAATCTGTCCCCGGATGTTCGGACCGATATTCTGGAAAACGGTCCCTTTCCTCTGGAGATCCGCTGCCATCACTGCAACTCGGTATATCATTTCACCCGGAAAAATCTTTCCCAGATCCTGGACGGGTGCTGAATGCCATGCGGGTGTTTCGAGAAAAAGTGTCAAAAACCAGAGTTTTTCTTGCCAACCCATGTCATTTTATTATAAATATCAGTAGCGTAACAGCCACGTGACAGCTATATTCAAGCTGAATTGCATCATTGAGGATATGGATGCGTCCACGAGTATTTCAGGATCTGTGTCCTGTGATATGGGAAAAAAGGCCGCCAGGACTCAGGCAGCCGGTCTTCTTTTGCGGAATGTCCGGCGGTTTGCAGAAAATGGCAATCAATCAACCGATACGATAAAAGGTGTAACCCATGTGTAATCATTGCCACGAACATACCCACACGCATGCCCCTGAAATTGTTCAGCTCATGCCGATCACCCATCCGCTGTTCGCCGTGTATCAATCTTCGCAACCGCCGGCATTTGCCAGTGAAAAAGGAAAAAACAACATCAGTCTGGTGCCTGTGTTGTTCATGGGACTGATCCGGCACGGGGAAAAAAGCATGGTGGAAGGTTTTTTTGCTTCAGGAACGATTCAGTCGTGTGAAGATATTGACGGGTTCAAGGGATATGCCGCTTCCCTTGACGTCGCTGAAAAGTTGTATGCGTAACATTCACGCTTAAACCAAGGAGGACTCATGCACAAATTGTTACAGGACCTCCCGGGAGAGAAGATCATGCTCCTGGGAAACGAAGCCATTGCAAGGGGGGCTGTGGAAGCCGGGGTGGCCTTTGCCACGACCTATCCGGGCACCCCTTCGTCTGAAATCTCTTTGAACCTGTTCCAGATGTCCCAGGAATCAGATCTTTACTTCGAGTACAGCACCAATGAAAAGGTGGCACTGGAAGTGGCGGCGGCAGCGGCCAATTCAGGACTTCGCACGTTCTGTATGATGAAGCATGTCGGGGTCAATGTGGCGGCGGACCCGCTCATGACCCTGGCCTATGTGGGCGTGACCGCCGGCATGGTGATTCTCAGCGCGGATGATCCGGCCATGTTCTCCAGCCAGAATGAACAGGATAACCGCTACTACGCCAAATTCGGGAACCTGCCCATGATGGAGCCGTCTTCTGTGGCTGAAGCCAAGGACATGATCAAAGATGCGTTCGAGTTGTCCGAATCTTTGAAACAGCCGGTGCTTTTGCGCACCACCACCCGGATCAACCATTCCAACGCATTTGTCACGTTTGGGGAAATCAAGCCCAGAAACACCAGGGGCCGGTTTGAAAAAGATCCCCATCGCTGCGTCACCGTGCCGGCCGTGTCCCGGGGCCTGCATGTCAAGGTGCTGGAAAAAATGAAAAACGCGGCCCGATTGTCTGACGCTTCATCCTATAATTTTGTTCAGGGAGCAGGGCCTTTAGGGGTCATCACCAACGGCGTGAGTTTATATTATGCCGCAGATGCGGTCAAGGATCTGGGACTGACGGACCGGGCAAAAATTCTGCGCCTGGGGTTTTCCAATCCGTTGCCCCGAAAAATGATTGCCGATTTTCTGGCTGAATGTGAAAAAGTGCTGGTGGTGGAAGAAGGCGAGCCGTTCATGGAAGAGGCGGTCAAGGCCATTGCCCAGGAACAGGGCATCACCATTCCCATCAAAGGCAAGTCCGATGAGCTGTTTTCCCGGCTGTTTGAGTATGATCCCGCCATGGTCCGGGAAAAAATGGCGGCATTTTTCAATGTACCGTATACGCCGAAAACGTCTGTGGACACATCAGATGTCCCGGAAATCCCCATGCGGCCCCCCAACTTATGTTCCGGGTGTTCCCACCGGGCCACCTTTTACGAGGTCAAACAGGCGGCCAAAGACATGGATGTGATCTGTCCCAATGACATCGGGTGCTATACCCTGGGATTTCTTCCGCCCTTGAGCACGGGTGATTTTGTCATCTGCATGGGATCTTCCGTGAGTTCTTCCTGCGGGTTCAGCAAGGCCACGGATCAGAAAGTGGTGTCGTTTATCGGAGATTCCACTTTTTTTCACTCCGGGATCACCGGCCTGGTCAATGCCGTGTTCAACAACCACAATTTTACGCTGGTGATTCTGGAAAATGATATCACGGCCATGACCGGACATCAGCCTCATCCGGGCGTGGACATGGATCGGTTCGGCCTGTCCGGATACGGCCGGGTCAATATCGAGAAACTGGTTCGTGCCGTCGGGGTGGAACATGTCTCCATCATCAAACCGTTCAAGGTGCAGAAAAGCATTGATATTATCAAGGAAGCCCTGGCCTTTAAAGGGGTGTCCGTGATTATCTCCCAAGAACCCTGCGCCCTGTATGCCAAAAGCCTGAAGCTGAAAAAAATCAGGCCGTTTGTGGTGTCTGACAAATGCGTGGATCACCGGGACTGCATCACCACCATTGCCTGTCCTTCCTTTTACCTGGACAAGGACAATCGCGTGGCCATTGATGCCAACACCTGTGTGGGCTGTGCCGTCTGTGCCCAGATCTGTCCGGAGAACGCCATCCGGCCCCTGAAGCAATAACTTGAAAATACAAGGATGTGAATATATGGAAACAACCAGACTTATCATTGTAGCCGTCGGCGGGCAGGGCAATCTTCTGGCATCCAAGGTGCTGGGTGAGGCCGCATTGCTTGCCGGAGTGCCCGTGCGCATGAGTGAAATTCACGGCATGGCCCAGCGGGGAGGCGTGGTGGAATCCGCCATGGTTTTCGGAGATGCGGAAAGCTCCATTATTTCGGACGGGGAAGCCGATATTCTTTTGGGATTTGAACCGGCGGAAACCCTGCGGGCCATCAAACGGTGCAATAAAAATACCCAGGTGATTACCAATACCGCACCCGTGCCGCCCTTTACCGTGGCGGCCGGGCTGGGCACATATCCGGACGTGGAAGAGATCAAACAACTGATCCAGGCCAAAACCGCCGGACTGGTGGCCATTGATGCCATGTCTCTGGCCCGGGAGGCGGGCAGTCCCATGAGTGTCAATATCGTGCTGTTAGGCGCCCTGGTTCAGACCGGGGCTTTGGGATTCAACCGGGATGTGGTGGAGGAAGCCATCAGGCGCCGGGTTAAACCCGCATTCCTGGATGTGAACCTCAAGGCGTTTGACCTGGGGTTCAAGGCGGCAGCCAGTGCCTGATATCTTTGTTTTAAACGGTCCCAATCTGAATATGCTGGGAAAACGGGAGCCGGAAATTTACGGCTCCCTTACCCTGGATCAGATCCACGGGGAACTGACAAAAAAAGCACAACCCCTGGGCCTGGCCCTGCATTTTTTTCAGTCCAATCACGAAGGGGCCCTGGTGGATGAAATTCACCGGATTTACGAAATGTCATCCGCCGGAGTGATTATCAACCCCGGCGGGCTCACCCATACCAGCGTGGTGTTAAGAGATGCGCTGGCCATGCTGACCTGCCCCGTGGTGGAAGTGCATCTGTCCAATATCTACAAGCGGGAATCTTTTCGTCACACCTCGCTGCTGTCGGACATGGTGATGGGCCAGGTCACCGGTTTCGGACATTTTGGGTATCACATGGCTCTGATGGCCCTTCATCATCATCTGTCAAAGTGATGCCATGGCCGCGCCGGTGCTGATTCTGTGTGCCACCCGGCTGGAAATGGCCGCGTTTCTGGCGCGTCATCCGGCCGAATCCATGGGGGATACCCCCGGGAACCCGGATATGATGGTCAGCCCGGATCGATCCTGGCACCTGGTCATATCCGGCCCCGGGGTGTTTAACGCCGTATGGGCGCTGACGGCCTGTCTGGAACGGTTCCGGCCGGAATTCATTCTTCACACCGGGATTGCCGGGGTGTTTGCCGGCACGGGTCTGGATATCGGGGATGCGGCCGTGGCAGTGAAAGACACGTATGTGCACGCCGGGGTGGATCTCTCCCGGCCCGGGACACACGCGGCATGTTCACGCCTGTCTCCGCTGCCGTTTGACCTGATTGCCGGTCAGGGCCTTACCCGGCAGGGAATTTACACACTGGATCTGAAACTGGCCCATGCCTGCAAAGAACAATTGACCCGGTCCCTGAACTGCCGGGTGGGCCAGGGACCGTTTATCACGGTATCGGCAATTACCGGGTCCCTGGAAAAGGCAGAGGCCCTGTCCCATGCGTACAGTGCGGTGATGGAATCCATGGAAGGCGCGGCAGCCGCCCATGTGGCAGCCCTGTACCAGGTTCCCATGGCAGAGATCCGCGCCGCTTCCAACCGGGTGGGAGACAGGGACAAAACCCGGTGGGACATCCGGACAGCCGCGGGCACGGTGGCGGATATCTGTGAAACCATTATCAGAAAAAGACCTGGACCATGACATCTGAACCCATCCTGCAATATGCGGATGCCCATTGCCACCTGCATGATCACCGGATTGTGAAAGATGTCCCCGGGATTGTTCAAAGGGCTGCCGATGCCGGGGTGACCCATATGGTGTCCTGTGCTACCATGGAAGAAAATTTTGAGACCACGGCAACGCTGGCCCGCCAGTACCCGGCCATTGTTCCCTGTTACGGCATCCACCCCTGGTTTCTGGATTCTTTGACACCTAAATGGCAGCAGGTGCTGGGGGACCGGGTGGCCGCCAAATCCTGTGGTATCGGAGAAACCGGGCTGGATTTCATGGACAAACACGCGGACCGGGACGGGCAGCTGGCCGTATTCACCTGGCACCTGACCCTGGCTCAGGATCTGGAACGGCCCGTCAATATTCATATCCGAAAGGCCTGGGACCCGTTTGTCCGGGTGCTGAAAAAAACAGGCCCTTTGAAAACTCCGGGTTTGGTGCACTCTTTTTCCGGATCCGCAGACATGGTGAAATTATTGATCCGGTATAACCTGTATATCTCTTTTTCCGGGTCCGTGACCCGGCCCGGGGCCAAAAAAGTGGTGAACGCCCTGAAGGCCGTGCCCGGGGACCGGATCCTGCTGGAAACCGATGCCCCGGATATCTATCCCAGTGTTCAGAACCCGGATCCCCATGGTCTTAATGAACCCAAAAACCTGCCGGCCATCGCCCGGATTGCGGCAGTCCGGGCCGGTGTGCCGGTCGTTGATTTTGTCGGGCAGGCCTATGCCAATGCGCTGGCCGTGTTTGGTCCGATCATCCCGGCAGCGGGGGTGATTTGATTTTTTATGAAACCACGAAGCGCACGAAGATCACGAACAGGCTTTTTCTTCGTGCGCTTCGTGATCTTCGTGGTACAATAATTTTACCGTCAGATACAGGATTGATTGGTACGTATGCCGGATATGAATCAGTTTGACAGGACCGCCCGCCTGATGGGCAAACAGGCCGTGGCAAAACTGGGACATGCCAGAATGGCGGTGTTCGGGTTGGGGGCCGTGGGCTCTTTTGCGGTTGAAGCATTGGCCAGAGCCGGGGTGGGGTATCTGCGCCTGGTGGATTTTGACCGGGTGGACATGTCCAATATCAACCGGCAGCTGTATGCGCTTCATTCCACTTTGGGCGAAAAAAAGGCAGAGATCGCCAGAGCCCGGGTTCAAGACATTTATCCGGCCTGTGATGTGG
>JAGYOW010000028.1 GCA_018399285.1 Desulfotignum sp. | reverse complement strand
TCCATGGCCCTGATTTTGGGTGCGCCTGTGAGGGTGCCTGCCGGGAATGCAGCCCGGAACAGGTCCAGGGCATCGTAAGTTGAATCCAGGTCACAGGTGATATTGGACACCAGATGCATGACATGGGAATAGCGTTCGATGACCATGGTATCGGTCACCTGGACCGTGCCGGCCTTGGCCACACGTCCCAGATCGTTGCGCCCCAGATCGATGAGCATCACGTGTTCGGCTTTTTCTTTTTCATCTTTGAGCAGTTCGTCTGCCAGGGTCTGATCCTGCTGGCGGGTATCCCCCCGGGGCCGGGTGCCGGCAATGGGTCTGAGGGTGGCCACACCGTTTTCCAGGCGTACCATGGTTTCCGGAGACGATCCGGCAATGACCCGATCGCCGAAATCCATGAAAAACATGTACGGAGACGGGTTGATATACCGCTGGGCCCGGTAGAACCGGACCGGGTCCAGATCGGTGGTGCAGGAGAACGGCTGAGAAAACACGGCCTGAAAGATGTCTCCTTCCCGGATATGATGTTTGATGGTATTCACGCCATCCATATATTGGGATGCCGGCATCAAAGGTTCAAGATCTACCGGGGGACAACGGGTGTCCACAGATGTGGATGCCGGGGCATTTACCGTGTCAAGCAGGTGTACCAGGTCGTGATATGCCCTGTCATACGCCGCATCGGCATCGGTTTTTTCGTCCAGATAACAGATGCCCAGGCAGGTCATGGTCTGCTGGACATTGTCAAAAATAATCATCTGATCCGGAATGATAAAATGGGCGTACGGATCAGACTCGGGCAGGGACACGGGGATATTTTCAAAAAAAGACACCATTTCATAGGTGACATATCCGGTAAGCCCGGTCCAGAAACGGGGAAGTTCCGGCATGGGGGCCGGATGATATGCCTGTAGAATTTTCCGGATCACGGATAATGGATCATTTTTGTGGGCAATGGATTGACAGTTTTCTTCCGAAGTGCCGGCACCGCTTATGTGTGTGACATGATCGGAAAACACCTGCACACTGCCGTGGGGCCGGATACCTAAAAAGCTGTATCTGGCCCACCGTTCTCCCCCTTCCACACTTTCCAGCAGAAAACATTGGGTTCCCGAAGCACGGCATTTATCAAGCACCGATACCGGTGTGTGGGTGTCGGCCAGGATCCGGATGCACACGGGAACGACATTGCAGGTTTCGGCCAGTTCCTTGAACCGGCGTTTGTCTGGAAATCTGGATAAAATCATTGAGAAGCCGTCCTGTTTTAAAATGTGTCAAATGACGGAAAAATTAAATGATTTATGTCAGGTTGTCAAGGCAAATGTTTCTGTTTGTAGAAACAAAAAATGCCCGGGATTTTTTAATTGGGGATTTTGATCAAAATATGGTACAAGCACGCCGGATATAACACAATATCATTGTAACTTAAATTTAGGACACGCGCTGATGTTATTATTGTTTCCTCCGGTGGCCAAACCCTGTGAACCCCCGGCCGGTGTGGCGTATCTGGCTGCCGCGCTTCAGGAAAACAATATTGAGTGCTGCGTGTCAGATGCCAATATTCAGGGGTTTCATTACCTGATCCGACAAAATTTGACGGCAACCGATTCCTGGTCGGCCCGGGCTTTGAAAAACCGGGATGCCATCCTGGCAGACCTTCAGGATCCGGGGCTTTACACCAATGAAGACCGGTACCACCAGCGGGTGTATGATTTGAATAAACTGCTGTCTCTTGCCGTGGATACCACCCGGTTCAAGGTGACGTTGAGTGACTACACCGACCGTCAACTGAGCCCGCTGCGCAGCCGGGATCTGATCAAAAGTGCAGACACCTGCCGGTTCAATCCGTTTTTTTCTTTTTTTGAAGACCAGCTCAAACCCGTAATATCCCAATGGGACTCGCCCTGGGTGGGGATCTCTTTGTGTTACCTGAACCAGGCCCTGGTCAGCTTTGCGCTGGCCGGGTGGATCCGGAAGAATTTTCCGGACAAAAAAATCGTCATGGGCGGGGGCCTGGTGTCTTCCTGGATGAGCCGGCCGGATTTCAATCATCCGTTTTCCGGACTCATCGATCACATGATTGCCGGAGAAGGAGAAATCCCGCTGCTGGATCTTTTAGGAAAACCCGGTACCACAAAACGGCATTATGTGCCGGATTTCGGGTTTGCCGACAAGGCCGGGTATATATCGCCGGCCCGGGTACTGCCCTTCAGAACCACCATCGGGTGCTACTGGCGCAAATGCCGGTTCTGCCCTGAAAAAGCGGAAACCCATGCCTACAGCACCCAGCGGGCCTCCCGGGTGCTGGCGGACACACAGGCATTGGCACATCGGTTTCAGCCGGATACCATGCATTTTATCGATGATGCCATGACCCCGGCATTTTTGCGGGCCCTGGCCCACGCCGGCCTAAAGGTGCCGTTCACCTGGTACGGGTTTGTCCGGTTTGAAAAAGATCTGGCGGATCCAACGTTCTGTCATCAACTCAAACGCAGTGGATGCCTGATGCTTAAATTGGGTCTGGAGTCCGGAGATCAGGCGGTTTTAGACCGGATGAACAAAGGCACCCGCCTGGATCTGGTGTCCCGGATTCTGGAAAATCTGCACCAGGCAGGAATTTTTACCTATGTATATCTGCTGTTCGGCACCCAGTTTGAAGACCGGTCTTCCGCGCACACCACCCTGGCGTTCACCCGGGCCCATGCGCAATATATTGATTATCTGAATCTGGCGGTGTTTAATCTGCCCCGGTTCAGTCAAGAAGCCAAAGACCTTGAAACCAGAGAGTTTTACCAGGGCGACCTGTCGTTATACCTGAATTTTGTCCATCCGGCCGGGTGGGACAGAAAACAGGTGAAGCAGTTTCTGGATAAAACGTTTAAGAAACAGTTGGCCATCGGATCCGGGTTTCGAAAAAATCCGGCCTTTTTTTCCGCCAACCATGCCATGTTTTTCAATCCGGACTGGCAGTCAGAGCAGGTCGGATCCACTCATATCAAGCCAAGGATGAAACAATGACAGCTGAAATTCTTTCCACCGGAGATGAGGTGCTGCTGGGAGATCTGGTGGACACCAACAGTGCGTTTTTATGTGACCGGCTCAAACAGATGGGCATCCGGGTGTCCCAGATCACGGTCAAAGGCGATGATGTGGACGCGGTCTGCAAAACAGTGCTGGCCATTTCCCGGCGGGCCAGGATCTGTCTGGTCACGGGCGGGCTGGGGCCCACCCGGGATGATATCACAGCACAGGCCTGTGCAGAGGCGTTGAAAGCGTCTTTGACCTTGAATCCCAAGGCCCTGGCATCCATGAAAACCTATTTTGACCGCCGGGGATTTGAATTGACCCCGGACAATGAAAAACAGGCCTGGCTGCCGGATTCAGCCCAGGTACTGGAAAATAATTATGGCACCGCACCGGGATTTGCATTTCAGCTCAACCAGTGCTGGTTTTTCTGCATGCCCGGGGTGCCGTCGGAAATGAAACAGATGATGGATGCGTGTGTGGTTCCCCGCATTGAAGCCGTTCAAGGCAAACAGACCCGGCTGCTTATCCGGCGGTTCACCGTGTTCGGGCTTCATGAATCCCGGGTGGGCACCCTGCTGACCGGGTTTGAAGACCTGTTTCCAGGCATCCGTCTGGGATTCAGGGCCAGTTTTCCCGTGATTGAAGTCAAGCTGGTCAGTGATGCGGATGAAGCCGGCAAAGAAGCGGAAACTGTTCTGGCTCAGGCCGGACAATGGGTGGCCCGGCAGCTGGGCAGCAAAGTGGTGTCAAGGACCGGCCTGTCTCTGGAAGCGGAAGTGGGGCAATGCCTGGCCCGGAAAGGCCAGACCCTGGCTGTGGCGGAATCCTGCACCGGCGGACTGATTGCCCATTTGATCACCCAGGTGCCGGGCAGTTCGGATTATTTTTTACTGTCTGCGGTCACCTATGCCAATTCCGCTAAAATCAAGGTGCTGGGGGTCAATCCCCAAACCCTTGATACCTGCGGGGCCGTGCATGAAAATACGGCCCTGGAAATGGCTGCCGGGGCAAGGCAGGTGGCGGGATCGGACTGAGCCGTTTCCACCACCGGTATTGCCGGTCCCGGCGGGGGGCCGACACTGAAACAGGTGGGCACTGTGTGCATCGGGCTGGCCGGTCCCGGCGGTCTTGCTTTGGCAAAAAAATTTGAATTCAAATTTGATGACCGGGAAAAAAACAAGAAAATTTTTGCCGCCATGGCCCTGGAACTGCTCAGGCGGCATCTGACAGGTGAAATATCTGCGTAAACCAGGCCAGGGCTTTTGTTTCAAATTCCGCCTGATCCCGGGGGGATGACATGGGATGATCCCCGTATTTCTGAATGATGATGTGTTTGGGAGACTGCATGGTTTCCAGCAGGATCCGGGCGTTTTCCACGGGGACGATCCGGTCTGCATCTCCATGAAAAACAAGCACATGATGGAGTGAAAAGGCTTTGTCTGTCAGGTCAAACAACAGGTTTTTTTCAAAAAACGCCAGGGGCAGGGCCGGTCTCGTTTCAGTGGCCCGGGTGGGAATATTATGAATGGTCCGGCTTTTCAGCGGGGCCGCACACAGCACCCCCCCGCTCAACCGGCCAAAAGTGTTCTCCAGGGTCTGCCAGGCATTGATGCAGGTGGCCCCGCCCATGGAGGAACCAAATACACCCAGCTGGGGTCCGGTTTTGTTCAGATCTTTCACATGGGCCACGGCTGCCAGAAAATCCCGGGTGCGTTTCTCAAGGGAGGTCTCCCAAACAAAATCGCCCTGGCTGTCCCCGCAACCCCGGTGATCGAATCGAAAAAAAGCCATGCCGTTTTCCGGCAGCAACCGGGACAGCACCTGCTGTTTGGCGGAAACCCGGCTCCCTTCCAACCCGTGGGATCCCACCACCACAGGGGGCCGGGGTGTGTCCGGTAAAAACAGCTCTCCTTTCAGGACAAGCTGATCCACCGTAAACTGTGTCTGAACGATCTGCATCTTGTTTTTATGCCATGGAGTCGATATAATCACAAGCTTTTAATTTTGAACCAAAGAAATGGAAAACATCCATGAGCATTAAGAAGCGCAGCGTGTGTGACCTTGATATTATCGATCTGGCATATGGTGGAAAAGGGCTGGCAAAACCGGACGGATTTCCCGTGTTTGTGGACCGGTGTGTGCCCGGGGACCGGGTTCGGGTAAAAATTTCCAAAAAGAAAAAAAGCTGGGCAGAAGCCAGGCTGATTCAGATTCTTTCCCCCTCGTCTTTGCGTCAGACCCCCCGGTGCCGGTACGCGGATTTTTGCGGGGGATGCAAATGGCAGTCGATTCCTTACGAGACCCAGCTGGATTATAAAAAACAGCATGTGGTTCAATCCCTGGCGCATATCGGGGGTCTTGCCCATGTGCCGGTTCTGGATGTGATCCCATCGGATCCGGTGTTTGAATACCGGAACAAAATGGAGTTTTCCTGTTCTGCCAGACGGTGGCTCATGCCTGAAGAACTGGCGGATGAAACCATTTCCAAGGATCTGGGCATCGGGCTGCATGTACCGGGCACCTTTGACCAGGTGATCGACATTCATCACTGTGACATCATGCCGGAACAGGGCAATGCCATTTTAGCGCATATTCGACAGTTTATCCGATCATCGGATCTGCCGGCCTATCATCTGCGCCATCATACCGGATTCTGGCGGTATGTGATGCTGCGCCATTCCGTGGCGTTTGACCAGTGGATGGTGAACCTCGTCACCCGGGACAAGAATCTGTCCGTGGTCACGCAGCTGGCGGATTCGCTGGCCCAAACCTTTGACAATCTGGCATCCATTGTCAACAACATCACAGATGCCAAATCCGGGGTCAGCCTGGGAAAAGAAGAAATCCTGCTTCACGGCAGTGAGGTGATTACCGAGCGCCTGGGCCGGTTTGAATTTGAGATTTCCGCCAACTCCTTTTTTCAAACCAACACCAGAGCATGTGAAAAGCTGTATGACGTGGTTGCCAGATACTGCGGTCTCACAGGAAAAGAAACCGTGCTGGATCTGTATTCCGGCACCGGTACCATTCCCATCTGGTTGTCGGATCAGGCCGCACAGATCACCGGGATCGAGATCATTGATACGGCCGTGGCCGATGCCCGGAAAAACGCGGCCATGAACAAGATTGACAACTGCCGTTTTCTGGCCGGAGATATCAGGGACGTGTTCCCGGACTTAGGTGAAATCCCGGATGTGATCGTGATCGATCCTCCCCGGGTGGGCATGCACAAGGATGTGGTTGCCAGGATACTGGGCCTGGGATCTGAAACCATTGTCTATGTCTCGTGCAACCCCGCCACCCTGGCCCGGGACCTTGAAATGCTGGCATCAGGATATGAGGTGATGGAGGTTCAGCCGGTGGACATGTTTCCCCACACCTATCATATCGAATCCGTGGCCCTGCTGAAACGGCGATAAATTCCAAAGCGGTGTTGCTTTGACGCCCTGCCTGAGATCAGGAAAAATCAGGCAGGGGATCCGTGTTTTTTTTGTCTTTGGATTCCGGTTCTGAAAACAGGCAGTTGAGAATGATCATGTCTTCATCTTTTTCCGTATGGATTTTATACGGCAGATGGTTGAACAGCCGGATCATACCTTTGTTCTGGGGGGAGGTATAGGCGATCAGTCCTTTGATTCCGTTGTCTCTGGCGGCCACTGCCAGTTTTTCCTGTAGGATTTTGGCGATTCCCATGCCCTGGTATTCCCGGGATACGGAAAATGCGATTTCCGCCATATTGACAATGGGATTTCTGAAATATTCTCCCACGGCTATGATTTTTTCAAATCCCAGCTCTCCGATGGTGGCCACAATGGTCAGGTCATTGATGTAATCGATTTCATAGGTGGTTTCGATCTGCGGGTGAACAAAACTTTTCTTTTCATGAAAAAAACGGGAAATGATATCTCCCCGGTTCATATTGTAATAATGTTCCTGAATGCTCCGTTCGTCAACGGTTCTGGCCGGCCGGAAATTAATGGGAGTGCCTTTGATCTGAATGGTTTCTTCATATTTGAGGGGATACACCCCTTTGATGGCCTGTTTGAACTGACGTCCGGTATCGATGAGGTTCAGTTCCTTGGCCTGGGAAAACAACTCATCCCTGAAGTCGGGATGCGCAATGCTGATGAGCGCCATGGCCCGCTCCTGAAGGGTTTTGCCGAACAGATTCACCACCCCGTATTCCGTGGCCACAAACTGGACGTCGCCCCGGGGAACGACTACGGCGGTGTCTGACATATGAGGAACAATCCGGCTGGTTTTGTCATTGTCCGTTGTGGATGTCAGAATCAGGATGGACTTTCCATTGGGAGACATGGCGGCCCCCCGGGTGAAATCCAGAAGCCCGTTGATGCCGGTGTAGTTGTTCAAAGGCAGGGCATCGGCCGCCACCTGGCCGGTGAGATCAATGGCCATGGCCGTGTTCAACGTCACCATCTGATTATGGCGTCCGATGATGGTGGGGTTGTTGATATAATCTGAGGGATGAAATTCAATGGACGGGTTGTCATCAATGAATTCATACAGCATAAAAGAGCCGACGGCACTGCCGGCCACCAGTTTGCCGTTGTTGAACCCTTTTTTCTTGTTGGTGATCACCCCCATGGAAAACAGGCGCATCATGGGTTCGGACAGATACTGGGAATGCACGCCCAGATCGTTTTTTTCCGCCAGACAGACCATGGTGGCATCATTGGTGACCCCTAAGCTGGTCTGGATGGTCGACCCGTCCGTGATCAGCCGGGAAATGTGTTTGGCAATGATATTGGCGGTTTCCATTTCCGGAAGCGGCTGAATCGTGAGCAGTTCCTCTTCATGCTCCACAATGAAATCCACATCATTGACATGGATGAAACTGCGGCCCAGGACCCGGGGCATGTTGGGGTTCACCTGGCAGATCACCAGATCCGCGGATTCACAGGCAGCCATGTTGATATCCACGGACACCCCTAAACTCATCCAACCGAAATCATCGGGCGGGGATGCCTGGATCAGGGCCACATTCAAGGGCATGAGCCGGGATTTGAACAGATGGGGGATCTGGGACAGGTTGATGGGGGTGATGAACCGCTGGTTTTTCTTTATTTTGGTGGGAGAGGCAGATCCCAGGTAAAAAGAACGGATATTGAGCTGCTGGGAATGAGAACGGTTGGCAATCAAAGTCAACGGTCCGCTGTCAACACTCAGCAGCCGGACGATTTCAAGGTCGGTGAATCGTTCCGATACTTTGGATAATTCATTGACCAGGTGCTGGGGCTCCCCACAGGAGGATCCGATAAAGACCCGATTTCCCGGCCTCAGGTGTTGCAGTGCATCGGCTGCGCTGCACGCTTTTTGTACATATGCATCTGCCCAGTAAGTTGTTTTCGGCATAATCTTAAAATCTCCCCCAGGTTGATCAATCAATCAGTTTCAACTTGAATATCATAGACAAAAAAACATCACATGGGAACAAAAAAGCACAAAAAATGAAAAAAGCGAATAAAATTATAAAATTGATCAGGTTTCGGCATTTTCATTTTTATCCTTGCGATATTCAAGGAAATTCTGTATGAATTGATATTATCGACTAAAAAATGAATCTGCTTCATATCATTATGGGGTAAAAATGGGCATACACGAGAGAAAACAAAGAGAAAAACAACGCAGGCGCCGGGATATTATCGATGCTGCACGTAAAATTTTTTCCGTTAAAGGATTCAACAGCGCGACCATGGAAGAGATTGCCACTGAAGCGGAGTTAAGCCCCGGTACATTGTATCTGTACTTCAAAAACAAAGAAGAACTGCATACTTCGCTTTCCATCGATATCCTTAAATATCTGTCCACCCAGATTCATAAAGTGGTCAACCAGGATATCTGTGTGGAAGAAAAAATAGTACGGTTCAGGGATGTTTTCATTGATGTGTACGATTATGACCCCAATATTCTGATCAATCTGTTTCACCTGCAATCCGGTGAAACCCTTCACAACCTGTCCGATGAGATGATGCAGTAGCTCAGGAGGAATTCCGCCAGACATAGCGCCATCATTGAAGTCGTCGGGAAGGCATTGAAAAAGGCATTTTATTGATGAACACCCCGTGGCGTTGGCGGATGTGCTGTGGGGGGCCTATGCCGGAATCGTGCTCTGGGTGGATTCCAAAAAAGCTGGATGATCACAAGGATTTTGTCAGGTCCACCCTTAATACGGCATTTAAAGTGATAATCCAGGGCTTGAAAAAAACCTGATTTTCTCCGGTTATGCTGAATGATCCAGAAAATGCCGTATCTTTGTCGTCAGATCCCGGGCAGAGAAGGGTTTTGTTCCGGATTCAATTCTAAAATTTCCCCACCCCGCTTATGGCATCCCTTTGGATCAACCGCTCGTTGTTCAGATGAAGTTGGTCTATTAAAGTGGTTTATCTTGGTTTGTCAAGAAAAACGATATGTTCAATGATCGCTTTGACATGTGTTTATGATATTTCTGTTGATTTAGCAGTTGTTTTCAGTTTTAAATAAATGCTTGATTTTGTTTTTAAGCAATAAAGAAATATCTGTTTCTTTTATGTGACCAGACTTCTTATGGTTTGTATTAGGTCACAGTGGGTGATATCATACAAAAAAATCAGCAACTAAGGGAGGTAGACCAAATGTCCAAATCGGAAGATACTAAGAAAGCGGTAAAGAAAAAACCACAAAAAACTGCGAAAGAAAAAAACAGGAAAAGCGGGAAAAAAGAAAAATAAATAACCCGGCAGCATTTTGTCTGAACCAGGTACATCATTTTAAAATATTTTGCAAAGGCACTGACTTCCGGCGCTTGCTTCTTTAACAATTTGGTTTCCTGCTTGTCTGGGCTGGAAAGAATTTTTAATGGAAAGTTCGCATTAAACGGATGAACCGGCTATTACGCTGAGCCGGCAAGGCATATTCAACAGCTCTACTTTCTGTTCCAGTCTTTGACACTCATGAGATTTTTTGGCCAGCTTCAATCTTAGTTCTGCCTCGGCTTTTTTGACAGATTTGAGTTCTTTTTCGGAGGTCGGACGTGGCAGATTGAAGGCCTGTTCCCACCACCCCACGCCGGATTCCGGGGGTGTCGATCTTATAAAGCCGTATCTTGTTTTGGTGCGGTCTGAGGCCAAGTGATGGTGTCACCATCCTGTAACTCCGACAACACTTTTCAGTGATGTTCTGGGCATGCAGCTGGCCACCAGCAAAGGCATCCTGTTTTTTATTTTTCTTTGACATACCATAATGAGTTTATTAATTTTTATTTATTTGGTAATTTCAATGGACCTTATGCAACTGGTGAAAACACAAAATTTGTTTTACAAGGAGACTCTGCATGAAAAATTTTCTTTGCATCCTCATACTTTTTCTATCCTGCCTATATCGTCCCGGTTGACGGAGTGCTGCAAACTCTGTTCAGGCACCAGTTTGGGACAATTCAGGCCACAATCAAAAATATCAAGCCGGAACAAACCAATACCCAGCGGCAGATGCGCAGCCCGGTGGAGCAAAATGAAAAGCAGCGCCAGTCTATTGCTTTCAAAGTGCCACCATAAAGCGTAATTCGATTGGTGAGTGGCTCTGGGAGGAGTCAAGATCAAAGCAACCCCCAAAACCGGCAGGTAGCAGCCGGCACCGCCAAGGTCAGGGTCTGGCAAAACACCGGTGGGAAAAAGACCCTGCTGGAACGAGAACCTATGACAGACCTATCAACCCCGAGTACGGTATTCTGTCCAATAGTTTTTTCCCTTCTGATCTATCGGATACCACTTTATTTTGAGATTGATTCAACTCACACCTTCGACAGGCGGATCGAATCTCTCCACAAACACAAAAAGGTAGTGGACCAGGCAGCTGCCGAAGTCCCGCCCTACGACATACAGCTAATCAATACCACGGTTATGACTCATATTCCGGAGCCGGGATACCTGCATGCCACGCTGAAAGAACGACTCGACCTGGCCGATCAAGGTGCATGTGGTCATGCGTGCCGGCGTATATGAGCACTGGACGACCATACGTCACAAGGAGGTGGTGCTCCTGAAGGCGGGGGCGAGACGGTAGAAGTTCGTAAAGACTGGCCCTTTACGAAAAGGGCGGGGGTATTACTTTGTATCGGTAAATATTGCACTCCTGGACAGGCTACCGGGAAGGTGAAGTGGACAGAGATCAAAAATCAAAAAGTCTTACCGACCTATCACTGATGTGTGAGCTTTATGATAAAAATGTCATATGTGCCCGGTAGGTCTTGACGCATAATCCGATTTTGAGTGCACGAAGGATCTGAAATGGAACATCGATTGAATCCTGTTCAGGCATTGGGGTCCACTATAGCCATCAATGACATTACCTTTTTCCACCATATTTATTGACCCTTCAATCCATGCTCCAATTCTGACGTTACCAGGCCATGAGTAAGACATAAAAAGCTGCATGACATTATTGGATATACTGCTTAAATTTTTATTTAATTTTTATTGCATTTTCGGATGAAATGATCGACCAATCCGGGGATGTCTTCAGTTCTATCTCTTAGCGGTGGAATCGAGATTAAGACCACAGCAAGGCGGTAAAACAAATCCATTCGTAATGTCGACTTTGAAATCGCTTGTTCGGGATCGATATTTACAGAGCTTATCAATTTAACATTGATATTTGTTTCTTTTGAGGATCCGACTTTCGTTCAAGGCTGTCAATCTTGGCCATAGCTTGATTGTAGAAGAGAACCTTTCCTTTTGCATCGGCAATCAATACCCCATCATCGAAATTGATCATTACGTTGATCAACTCTTTACTGGAGATATTTAGCTCTTCAATGAATTTCAGATGGGCTCCTTCAGAGTTATCAGTCATAAGGCGTTATTCATAAATAGTGGTAAAAAATGGCCCATGGCGCTTACACGAATTGTGTTTTCCGGAATAGCGCCATGGTATTATTACTGGCTGTGAAAAATATCATGATAGCATAAAATATTCAATCATTTTAAAAGATGAGCTTCGTTCCGACCATATTAACAATAAACTGATCGGGCATCTCGTGTTCGAATTTAAGAATTCCTTTTCGTCCCGTGCAATGAGTTGGAATAACATAGTTCAGGGCCAATTTTTTATTGACTGAACAGTTTGCTCGATAATCTCATCAAAATTGAATCCTGGGATACCGAAGGGTGAAATCCGCCCATAACTCCGTACAGTTTATGGACTCAGTAATTTTCATGGCATGTTCGACAGTGTTCACTATGCCAGCATGAGCACATCCTGAGATGACCACTAAACCTTTTTCCTACATTATGAACTACCGGCAGTATCTATCATCTTCAATAGGATCAATAATCTACTTCACCATCTCTAATGAAATAATTACAAGGATTAATTTCTTCGAACGTTGACTTCAAGGGGATTTCACCCAAAAATAGGGCATCCCTTCTAAAGGGTAGGGCTCTTTTGATTCAATAATTTTGAAGCCGGCTCTTTCAATACAATTACGATCAGGGCTTGGTAGAATTATTTTTTGGGATTTGTCGACAGACCAGTGCCGTTGCTTACGAAAAGCGGATGGGTGGAGTATCAATGGCAATCCTGATGAACCCTATTCTTTCTCCAACCGCCACGATTCCACAAGAATGATCGTTGTGACCATGGGAAAGGACTCCCATTTCCACGCTTTCAGATCTAAATTAAGGGCGTCAGCATTTTTAACGGCTGTGTCCTTGGAAAAGCCAAAATCGAAAATTAAATTGTGCTCTTCTTCTCCGCCCGAATGGTACGAAGATAACTACGCAAAATCCATGTTCGGCAAGAAATGATTTTTTCAGTTTTTATTCTCAAAGGGATGGCTCTAATTAATGATGGCGTGCTGTCGTCTGCCGTTAGGTCGATATAATTATCGACTAAAGTGATGACTTCAAGCCTTTCTACCTGATTTAACAACTTTATCTCCTATCTTTTGGTTGGAAGTTGGGACATGGAATGTTTTACCGCGACATCAATCATCTTGTAATCGTTTCTTTGTCTAACTTACCATACTTTATCAGCGTACGATTTAAAATTTTAATAAACATGTTGGTGCCATCATAACAAAGTCCACCGCAGAATGGTTTGAAACCATATTTTGACTCAATTTTATCTGCCCACTGTTTAGCCTGTGGCGTAGTCCAACTCACGAATAGTCGCTTTAACGCTCCGCAGGTTTCGTCCCCATTAATTTAGAGTTCATATTTTTGAAAAATATATTTGTCAGAGTCGTGTAAAATATATTTGTCAATCAATATTTAGTTGAATTTATTGATAATTACATTTAGGCAAACACTCGGCTCTGCCGGTTGGTTCTTGACGTATCCTGGCAGCGGCATACACAAAGAGCAGGCAGCAGATTCCGGATCTCATCTGAGAAGCTCGGTGGCATGCAAGTGTCGGTCTTTTCAAGTCTGCCAGAACTGTCTGAAGGATGGGTGAGATTAAAAAATGGACCATCACGTGCTTGACCATGATAAAAATGTTCAGAAACAGGTGATGGAAAGGCTGTCCAGCATGATTGCATGCTGGAGCAGTCACATTGCCCGCTTGCAAAAACTCTGGATGATGCCGCCCGGGAGCTGCGCTGCGGAGTTACTGGTATAGCCGGGTGGGTGGAGGGTTTGTCACATCATTGGCGGGAGCAGTGAGGCGAGGATGGATGTCGTTAACAAAAAACAGACCATCAGAGAGCAGATGATCAGCAGCCTGGAAGCTGGGCCGACGGCGAGATTTGTCAAAGACCCTGCGGATCAGTCTGAAGAAGTATACTCCCACCTGCCGTTTGTTGAAAAGAGCATCAGGCACCAGAAAAAACAGATTAAATCACCGTGCCTACTGCCTGAGCTGCGGCTTTGTATTCCAGGATCAGTTTCAGAAGCGAGTGTCCAGAATGCGGGCAATCAAGAATTGAGCCGGCTGTTTGTGATTGTTGGGGGTTGACCGAAAGTGAGGTAAGATATTATCATCGATTTGCTGGTGGGCCGTGAAGGAATCGAACCTTCAACCTACTGATTAAGAGTCAGTTGCTCTGCCAATTGAGCTAACGGCCCGGCTGAAAATAACAGCAGGAAAAATATCAGCCGGAAATAGGTCTGTCAACGTTTTTTTTAAAATGAGAATGGGAACAAACTGGTTGACCCTTTAAAAAAAGGTTTGTTATACTTATTATTTATGCATGAATTTATTGTGCATGAAGTTCAAGCCGTTTTGAACACCACCATTTAAAGATATTGGGAGACATCATATGCAACACAGCAAATCCCTTGATTTGTTCAGCAAGGCAAAACAATTGATTCCCGGAGGTGTCAACTCTCCGGTTCGGGCATGCAATGCCGTGGGCGGGCAACCGGTATTCATCGAGCGCGGTGACAAAAGCAGGCTCTTTGATGTGGACGGGAATGACTATATTGATTATGTCATGTCCTGGGGGCCACTCGTGTTGGGACATCGCCCTCCGGAAGTGATTCAGGCCCTGATGCATGTTCTGGAGACCGGCACCAGTTTCGGTGCCCCGACCCATCTGGAGACCCGGTTGGCGCAACTGGTGACCCAGACAGTGCCTTCCGTGGAAATGGTGCGTATGGTCAATTCCGGCACCGAGGCCACCATGAGTGCCGTTCGTCTGGCCAGAGGGTTTACCGGACGAAACATTATCATCAAGTTTGACGGATGCTATCACGGCCATGCCGATACCCTGCTGGTGGCGGCCGGATCCGGTGTGGCAACCCTGAATATTCCCGGCAGTCCCGGAGTCCCGCAGACAGTGACACAAAATACCCTGTCTCTGCCTTACAATGATATTGAAGGTTTCAAACAGGTGATGGCCCAGCAGGGGGACCAGGTGGCCGGCGTGATCCTGGAGCCGGTGGCCGGGAACATGGGCATGGTGCCTCCTCGAGAGGGATTTCTTGAGACCCTGCGGGAAGAGACACTAAAATATGGGGCGGTGCTGATTTTTGATGAGGTCATGACCGGATTCCGGGTGGCCAAAACCTCTGCCCAGGGCTTGTTCAACATAACCCCGGACCTGACCTGTTTCGGCAAAATCATCGGAGGCGGCCTGCCTGTGGGGGCTTATGGCGGAAAAAAAGAGATCATGTCCCAGATTGCACCCACAGGACCGGTTTACCAGGCCGGGACCCTGTCCGGCAATCCCCTGGCCATGGCGGCCGGCATTGCCACGTTGACCGCATTGCAGAAAGACGGGGTATATGAAACCCTTGAGGCCCGGACAAGCGCGCTGATGAGCGGGTTCAAGGCGGCGGCGGATGAAGCGGGTATCCCCTTTCAGTCCGGGCATGTGGGGTCCATGGCCGGGTTCTTTTTCACCGATCGGACCGTGTATGATTTTGAAGATGCCAAAACCAGTGATCTGGACCGGTTTGCCGCATTTTATCGAGGCATGCTGGCAAAAGGCATTTACCTGGCACCGTCTCAGTTCGAGGCTTGTTTTGTTTCTCTGGCCCACACAAAAAAAGACGTTGAAGACTCCATCGCTGCGGCCAAAGCGGTGATGGCGGAAATTTAATCCATGAACAAAATTCGCCGCATACATCTGATCGCTGCGTGTGGTACCGGCATGGGAACGCTGGCCTGCATGCTCAAGCAGATGGGATATGAAGTGACCGGATCGGATCAGCATGTGTATCCCCCTATGAGCGATTTTCTGGCAGCCAGTGACATCCGGTTGTTTGACCGGTTTGATCCGGCCAATCTGGATCATTCTCCGGATCTGGTGATCATCGGCAATGCCGTGACCTGATAATCCCGGAAGCGGTGCAGCGGTTCAGGCAGATTCCTATTCGTCCATGCCCCAGGAACCGGTTTGTCGCAGCCGATAAAAAAGATTATTTGATCACCGGTACCACGGCAAACCACGACCGCTGCCATCATGTCCCATATACTGACCGTGGCGGGCTGGATCCCGGTTCATGACGCGGGATTTTAAAAAGGACTACCAGTCCGGGTTCCGGATCGGGCAGGGCGACTACATGGTCATTGAAGGGATGAATATGATACCGCCTTTGACAAAGGTCCCGCAAATCTCATGCACTATGATCCGGGTTTATCACGATCATGACCGGCGTGGAATCTCGACCATGCCGATATTTTTAAAGATCTGGATCAACGTCAAATCGGTGTTTGCCCGACTGGTATCAGCGCGATACCAGTGTTATGATTGCCTCGCAAAAAGACAGTCCCTCGACCTCATGGATATCCTGGCAAGATCAAAAGAAACCTCTGCTTTACGGATCTGACGGTGACTGGACATATGTGATATGGTACAGGTGATCAGGACTCGCTCAGATTCAGGGCCCTTGAATCAGGTTATGAGATTGAAACCCCGGCCGCCCGGGCAATCACCTGATGAATTTTCAGGCCTGTGCGGCGGCGGCGCACACGTTAGAGATCAGCACGGACACGGTGAACAGGCCATGGGATGTTTTCTCGGTATCCGGCGGCGTCAGGATGTCCGGGGGGTTAAAACGGCATCACGGTCATGGATGATTTTGCCCATCATCCGTCTGCGGTGGCAGCCACTGTCCGGGCAGTGAAACCGTTTTTACCATCCGGGCCGCGTGATTGCCAGCTGCTTGAGCCCCGCACCAACACCTCCATGCGCCGGTTTTTCCAGAACACTTATCCTTGCCGCATTTGCTGAAGCGACATGGTATCTGCAATCCGGCTGTAAAAAATATACCTGAAAATGAACGGTTTTCCCCGAAAGCTGGTGTCGGATATTACGCGCCTGGCGGAAGCCCATCATTTCCCGACACAAACGGGTTGATGTCGTTTCTGCCTTCCCGGCTGATCCCCCATGATCCAATGGCGGATTTGACAATAATATCCACCCGACTGCTTGATACAATTAAATAATATAACAAGTGAGAGATAGATGACCCAAAACGATCTCAGGGTTGAGTGGGATGCCGGATTCAGTGTGATGGGCAGTAGAGATCGACACCCACCAGAAAATGTTCGACCTTTTCAATGAACTCATTGACTTGAAACAGACAAAAGCGGAAGCCAAGGCACACTGCCAATATTATTACGGAAATCAACGATTACGGCAAACTGTGGCTTACAGGAAGAAGAAAAAATACTCAAAAAGCGGAATATCCGGACCGGGATATACACGCCAGATACCATCGGCGGCTTGTCCGCCCTCAACCTGCGCCGGAAATACGGAAGATGTCAACAATCTGAGCCTGGAGGCCATTGTTTCTCTCCTGGAACTGGGCTCATTGGGCATATCCTTTAATTTCAGTGATGCGATGTATGCCTTTTGCGCATTCACTCCGGTATGTTGAACAAGACGCATCCAGAAAACAGTGATATTCTGAACCGGCTGCATGCCCGGAAGCGATTTCTCCCCTGATTTCTTATTTTGCTGCGTATGTGGCCCGGTGTTTGCCTGTGAGACCTGCTGGTAAAATGACATGCGCCCTTGGTATCCAGTGCCCCGGCCCGGGAGGGCATGTGTGTCTTGGATTTAAAGGTGCCATGTCCGGCCGGATGACTTCCGGTGCCGAAAAAAAAAGGACGGGTCTCAGACTGGCTGCCGCAACTCAAAACATGGTTGAACAACACATTGACCGCCTCGCCTGGCGTGGAAAAAACTCAAGAGATGAAGATTCCTGCCGGCTGCCCCTGGTGCTGATACCGGATGGGATGCCTGTACCTGGCCAAATATTATGATTGTGGAGCGTCTGGTAAAAACCCGGCTTCACGGATCCGTGCCTTCGTTCTTTCCGCTGATCCGGGCTTTATTTTTCACAGATTCATCGGTATTTCAGGAGATCCGGAACAGACCCCGGCGCCAGAGACAGGCGGTGGCCACGGCCCTGCAATCCACCCTTACCGTGATCTCAGGTGGCCCAAGCACGGAAAAACGCACACCCGGATTATCCGGGACATTTTACAGGCCAATGCCGAAGCATTGCACCAGCGCCGTTAAGGTTTCTATCTCTGGCCCTTTCACCGCCGCCGCTTCCCGGCTTCAGGATGGGGCCACCATTCATTCAGCCTTGATTCCTTCGGAAAACATGACCGGGGTTTGTCCATGGGAAAACAATCCTCTGGCGGCGGATGTGGTGATTATTGATGAAGCGTCCATGATTGATCTGGCTTCTAATGACCCGGCTGGATGGAGGCCATTCCGCTGTCCTGCCCGGTGATTCTGTAGCTGGGAGATGACCTACCAGCTGTCCCCCGGTCCAGGCCGGGGCCGTGTTCAGTGAAATCTGCCGAACAGATGCCCTGGCCCTGCTGGTGGTCTTGCGATACAATTTCAGATCCTGGGCAAAACTGGATTGAAGCCCTGTCCACAGCCATCCGGAAAACGATGTGAACGAAACCACCCGGATTCTGACGCGTCAAATCAATATCCGATTCGGGTCTGGCGAATCGCCTGAAACACGGCCGTGCTTGAAAGATATATCCGGTCAGGGTATGGTCCGTTCATGGCGCAGCAGGATATGGCGGATGCGTTGGATGCCATGGACCGGTTCAAAATTTTATGTGCACACAATATCGGTGAATCCGGAACATTACAAATTAATCATGTTTGTGAAAAGATTTTTGCGCAGAGCGCGACATTCTGATATAAAACCGACCGGTTCAGAAACAGTAGATGATCATGATCAACACCAATGATTATGACCGAGGGTGTCTTTAACGGAGATACAGGGGTTGTTCTCCAGGATAAACAAGGCCTTGTGGCGGGTTTCAGAATGGAAGACAAATGATCCAAAATTCGGAATTATGGATCTGCCTCTCCCCATGAACTCGCCTTGGGATCACCATACATAAAAGCCAGGGATCTGAATTTTGAAACAGTTCTGATCCTTTATTCCGAACACTGTGTCCTTGGTGATGACCCGCAGCTTCTGTATACCGGGGTCACAAGAGCCAGAAAAAAAAGTGGTGATTCTTGGATCAAAGGACAGAAAAGATTCAAGAGGCCATCTCCCAGTCCCTGAGACCTGCCGGGTAATTCCGCGCACGGCTGGGCGGGAAAGGATCTTCGGCACCGGTTGTTACCATGGAGGTATGAATTGAAAAATAAAGACGGTGTTTCCCGTCAGATCTGGATGTTTTTTTGTTCCAGCAACTAACCGTGTATATTCTGGTTCTGCTGGCAGTGACCCTCGATTATCGGGACGGTGGTGCTTCAGAACGGGATCCAGTATGAATCTGTATGGAGAAGGAATCTAACTTGATTCAGGTGTTTGATATTGATGACATGTATCATGCGGTGGTTTCTGCTGCTTTTGCTGGTTTTGCGCATCAATATCATTACGCCCGTTCCGTGGAGCGGTTGTCCCCGTTATGGGTAATCATTTTTCCGGGCCGTGTCCGTTTCTAATGTCAACCGGATTTTTGAAGTTAAAATCCAGCTTCAGACCATCGAAACGACATCATCGGTCAAGCAGCTGGTTGAACCCCTGCCAGGCCGGCTTGCCAAACAGGCGGACCGGTCACCCGGCAAACCGATGGTCAGACCACTTATTTTTATGCGGAAAAAGGGCGATGGACCCGGTTAGGGTGTTTGTGGTACATGCCAGCGTGCTGCTTCTTCTGGCCGGTGCCTGGATCGGTGCGGTTTTTCGGGTTTAAGGCGTCAATGTCGAATTGATGAGGGAACCCAGACCGGTCGGTGTTTGACAGTAAAACCAGAGAACCCATGACACTGGATTTCATCATCCGGCAACGAATTTGAAGTGTGCTACTTTACGAGACCGGAGCGCCGGAAGAATTCCGTTCTAATCTCACGATCATTGAAGACGGGCAGGAAAGCCTGACCACCGATATTCGTCAATCATCCACAAAAGGGATCAACATTTTTCAATCTTCCTACGGCACGGCCGCACCCGACACGGTGACCATGAGATGGCTGACAATCAAAGCGGCGCTGAAATCATTCGCGACATCCGTATCGGTGAAATCCATTGGATCTGCCGGACGGGGCAGGGCAGTTCACGCTTCAGGGATTTCTTCCCCATTTTGAGTTCCGGAACCATGATCTGGGAGAAACTTTTTCGACTGGGTGACTCGACGGGGGGGAAACCGAGTTTTCAGATCGTGGGGATGCCCATGCAGTTTCATACTTGACAAGATGCGAAAAGGCCGATTCACCTTGTTGTGACCGATTTGAAAACGGTATTATACCGGGCTTCAGGTCACCAAAGATCCGGGCGTGTGGTATGTTTACGCCGGATTCATTCTGATGAGATCCTGGGGATGCTGGGTCACCTTTTTCATGTCCCATCAATCGTTTCTTCCGCGCTGGCAATCACCCGATGACGGCCGCGCCCGGTGTTCTGTGTCCGGTAAATCCAGCCGCAACAGCCGGAGCATGACACTGAAACTCAAGCAAATGGCGACCCGCCCGGAAATCAATTAAACAAGGTGAATAAAAATGAACAGTGCGCTCTTGCGTCTTCTTTAATCACCTTTGTACGGCCTGGCAATGGTGTGTTATGTCGGGGCGTTTCTGCTTTCAAGAAAACTGCCTCGCCACCGCCGGGTTTTTATGTGCTGGTACTGGGACTGCTTCTGAATACGGTCGGATCGGCTGCGGTGGGTGGAATCGTACCAGATGGGATTTGGCCGGGCCCCGCTTTTCAAACATGTATGAATCCCTGGTCTTTTTTTCCTGACCATGGCCGCACTGTATCTGTATGTGGAGATCAAATACAGGGAACAGGGGTTTGGGGTGTGCTTGTGTCGCCTTTGATTTTTCTGGCCATTGCCTATGCATCAAGCTCTTGACCTGAGTATTAGCCGCCAAGATCAACTAAGCTGATTCCGGCGTTGAAAAGCAACTGGCTCATTGCCCATGTGGTGACCTGTTTTCTGGGGTATGCCGGCTTTGCCCTGGCTGGACCTGGGGTCTCACCTATTACGTGAAACCCGGGCAAACCGCATCAAAACTCAATTTTTCACGATTGCCGGACGGAGTGTCATTGATGAACTCACCTACCAGATGGTGGTGTTCGGATTTTTTTGACCATCGGTATCATCACCGGGGCGGTTCGGCCACACCTGCCTGGGGCAAATACTGGTCCTTGGATCCCCCAAGGAAACCTGGTCTCTGATCACCTGTCTTCGTGTATATTTTTCCCTGCACCTGCGGCCGTGATGCGGGCGCTGGCATGCCGCAATCTGGCACTGGTGTCCATCACGGTTTCATGGCGGTATTATTCACCTATTTCGGCGTCAATTTTCTGTTGCTGTCCGGACTTCACAGCTACGCCTGATTGTTTGTGTTCAAGAGCGAAGGCTGCGGACGGCATCACACCTTTGGCCGATACCCGTCCATCACCGGTTTGTCCTTCCTGTTTCCCGCCTCATTTTATCTGACAAGAATTTCAGATATTACTATAGATTAACGCGAATTGTGCTGCGTGAACACCAATTGTATCCAGTAGCCCACTGGATACAAAAAATAAGTCTGGCAAGTGCCTGGATAAAAAAAAAAAAGAATATAGTAAACATCAACTTTAACATGGATGGGCTTTTTATGAGTGAAATAGAAAACAAAACTGAACACGGTTCCATGGATGGTGCGACAGCAGGCACTGCCGGTGACCTTGAAAATGACACAGGCCTGGGGCTGCGTCATTTTTTATTGTGGCATTTCTGATATGCTTCCCGTCCGGCTGGCTCCCCTTAGTGTTCCCCAAACCGGGCGTTTTATTCCAAACACGAGCAACCTTAATTTTTGACCACGTGCTCCATGTGGAGGGAAACCGGGGACTGCGAATCCCGTCATTATCTCCGGAAGACGGCACGTTTTCAGGATTCCCAAGACTGAATCCTGTCTGACTGCCACACGGATGCAGAGCCATGGGCGAGAGATGCTACAAAAGATGAGGCCATATTTGCAGCCGAATATGTGGCAAAAGAACAGAGGTTCCCTGGTATGTGTATGCCCGGCGGCCGATTTCCGTTTTCTTTCCCATGCCGCTCATATCAATGCCGCAGGTATGGACTGTAAATCCTGTCACGGCCCCATTGAGGAAACCAGAACGTCCCGGCCCTATGAGGAAATAGACTCACCGGATGTACAGCCGACATATGGGGAAAAATATCTGGGGCATCAAGCAGGCAAATCCCTGGGACCGCATGAAAAAATGAATGACTGCGCGGTGTGTCATGAGAAGGAAAAACTGGCCATAAAGGCTACTGCTTCCAGTGCCACAAATAGATCACATACACAAGAATTGAAAACTTAGAGTAGAGGATGCTACATATGAAAGTTGACAGACGAAGCCTTTGGGATTGGGAATCGGCGCAGTTGCAGGCACATTGCCATCTCCTGTCGGAGCCAAACTCACGATGATTTTTTCCATCTGGACCCAGAACTGGCCTGGATACCGGTTCCGCCGGATGGAGAAGTGTCCTATGACCGCACCGTATGCCATTGGTAGCCCCGGTGCCCGCGGTATTTCTGTAAGAAAAAAAATTGACGGCCGGCCGGTAAAATTACGTCTGGACCCTATCCGGTGAACAACGGCGGAGTCTGTTTGCATGGATTGCCGGACTTCAATACCGTATGATCCCAGCCGGTGAAATCGCCTGAAAAGTCAATGACTGGCTCCAGCCTATCTCATGGGACGAGGCCCTCACCATGGTGGCGGACAGGCCAGTGAGCTTAGAAATGATCAGAACCCGGAAACTCTGGCCTGTATCACCGGTTCAGATCAGTCAGTCCCCGGCCTGTTCAAACATTTTATGGCTGTATCTTCGGTTCTCCCAATGGTTTGACCATGCCGGATCTCTGAATTTGGCTGATCCGACGGCAGAAACCCTGCACGGTGATGAATATACCTGGAAGTTTGATATTGATCACCTGATTTTATTTTAAGTTTCGGCGCCGGATTGATCGACGGATAGCCCCGGTGGCATGTATCCAGGCCATGGCAACGGAAAAACAAAAAGACAAGCCACTGATCGAACCACGCTGGCCAATACCGCTGCCAGTGCCAACCGATGGATGCCCATCAACCCGCACTGAAGCGACCTGGCCATGGGCATGTGCGCGGTTCTACTAAGGAAAACCTGTTTTGATCCCGTGTTCGCTCAGGGGTTCAAGGGCGGTTTTATTCAATGCCATGGTGCAAAAAGAATATCCTTGGACAAAGTCGCCGGAATCACGCAGTATCAGCGCGTCCGACATCCAGAAACCGCCATCGCATTTGCCAAGGCTAAATGTGCCTGTGGCCCGCCGGGAAAAGACGGGTATGGGCCCAGAACTCATGTGAATTTTGCAGCGATTCATACGCTGAACTGCCTGAGTGGCACGTTACCAAACAAGTGCGCGTTTGTCGCAAACCGCTTCCGAAATACCTGAGCTTTCCCGACCCGGTGATGCCGTGGTGCTGAAAGGTGCGGCTGCTTGCCCCGCTGGCAGGTTCGGTTCAGGGAACTGGTGAATCTGGATTACAACCGGGTGAGTCACCTGTAAGAGCGCTGCTGCTGGTCTACAATGCCAATCCCCGTTTTACTCCTGAATGATCTCGTCCCGGATCCGGGCCGCGTTAGAAAAATTCCCTTCAAGGTCTGTGTGACATCGTTCGTGGATGAAACGCCATGGTACTGGATGTGATTCTGCCGGTATCCACATTTCTGAACGTATGGAAGATGTGCCTTCAAAGCCGGGCTGGCCGCAACCGTGGTGGGGCTTTCAAAACCCATGGTGTGCCGGTGTTCAATACCCGCAGTCCTGGGATGTGGTGATTGAAAATGGCCCGGCTCCAAGGCGGCGACATGGCCAGTTTTGCCTGGGACAGCTATGATGCCTGCCCGGAACAGTGACCGCCAGAATCTGTGGGCCCTTGGTCTTCGAAAGGCCATGTGGTGTTGTCTGGAGAATCCGCCGCCGGCTGATCCATGGAAACGGATTTCAAGTTTCGGCAGAAAATCCGGAAACGGTGAAACCGGCAGGTGATCTGGAATTCACCCCTGATTCCCATTGATAATTTCCGGTACCGCCCACGGTGCCGGCAATTTCCTTTCGCCACTCAAAACGTGAAGGTCCGACCGATTCTAAAGGGAACGGACATGTTTCAGGGGAAATCAATCCTCAATCCGCTAAAAATCTGAAAGACGGTGGATTTGCCACGTTGACGACCCCCTGAGGGATCCGTCCCGGTGCGGGTGCATTTCACGACGGGATCATGCCTGGTGTCATCGGTATGGTCATGGGGGAAGGCCTTGGACACACTCTGGACAACAGATATGTGTCAGGCAAAGGGGTGAATATCAATGTATTGATATCACCGAAAATCGAGCCGGAATCAGGCATGGATGCCGCCTTTGGTATCAAAGCCGGAATTTCAAAGGCCTAAACTGATGTGGACAAATTTTCAAAGAGGTTCTGATGATACACGATAAAAAAGCACACAAATACGGCATGGTGATTGATCTGGACAAATGCACCGGGTGCGGTACCTGTACGGTATCCTGCATGTCCGAGAACAATGTGCCGTTCAAGGAAGATGAGTCCGACAAAAAGGACAGCATCACCTGGATGCGGGTTTACCGGCTGACCAATAACAAACCGTTTCCAGATACTGAGGTGGCATTTCTGCCCAGACCGTGTCAGCACTGCGGCGGAAAAGGAGACCATGGGCATTCTCCCTGCGTGTCGGTCTGCCCGGCTACTGCGACTGATTACGGATATGATACCGGGATTGTTTCCCAGATTTACACAAGGTGTTTTGGATGCCGGTACTGCATGGCGGCCTGCCCGTATCATGCCCGGTATTTTAACTGGTGGGATCCGGTCTGGCCCGAAGGCATGGAAAAATATCTGAGTCCCAATGTGTCACCCCGGATGCGGGGAGTGGTGGAAAAATGCAGTTTTTGTTATCACCGGTATCAGCTGGCCCGGGAAAAAGCCTATGCCAGCGGATCGGATGAGATTCCGGAAGCGGATTACCAGACCGCCTGTACCACGGCGTGTCCTGCCGGCGCCATTGTTTTCGGTGATTTGAACAATCCCTCTCACAAGGTTCATCAGATTGTCAAACCGGACCCGCATCCCGACCCGCTGAATCCGGATGTGGTGGGAAAATCCAGAAATCCCAAAGTGTTCCGGCTGCTGGAACGGCTCGGGACCAATCCCAAAGTGTATTACATGTCTGAACGGGAATGGGTCCGTAAGCTGGGAGACCACTATCTGGACGGGGAATGGGAAAAAGTGAAAAATGTCTATGGGTCGGCTTCCCATGAATAGAAAATCCAAAATCGATGTGAGGAGTATTTGAATATGGATGCTGCATTAATACCTGAAGGTGCAAAACGGTGTTCATTCCCCAAATTCATGCTGGGGATCGCCATTGTGGGGGCAGTCCTGCTCTGGGGCGTCTATGCCATGCTGCTGTGCTGGTTCAAGGGATTGAACCAGACCAACATGAACGATTATTACGGGTTTGCCTTGTGGATCTGGGCGGACCTGGCCGTGATCGCGGTGGGAGGCGGTGCGTTTTTTACCGGACTGCTCAAGTATATTTTTAAAATTGACGAACTGAAAAACATTATCAACTTTGCCGTGATCATCGGGTTTATCTGCTACAGCTCTGCTCTGCTGATTCTGGCCATTGATATCGGGCAGCCTTTAAGGGGATGGTTTATTTTCTGGCATGCCAATGTGCATTCCATGCTCACGGAAGTGGCGTTCTGTCTGTCCTGCTACTTTGCGGTGCTGACCATTGAGTTCATTCCCAATATCCTGGAAAACCGGCAGCTTAACAAAGTGCCTTTTTTCCATCACCTGGCCCATAACATGCACGGTGTGATGGCCATTTTTGCCGCCACCGGTGCGTTTTTATCCTTTTTCCATCAGGGGTCTTTGGGCGGGGTGGCCGGTGTGATGTACGGCCGGCCGTTTGCGTTCCGGGAAGGGTTGCTGATCTGGCCCTGGTCGTTTTTTCTGTTCACCTGGTCAGCCGCGGCTTTCGGTCCCTGCTTTACCCTGCTGGTGACCCGGATCACCGAGGCGGTGACCGGTAAAAAACTGGTCAAGGACAATGTGATCCACTTGCTGGCCAAAATATCCGGATGGATGATTTTCACCTATATGATCGCCAAAATTATCGATACCTGGTACTGGGCATACTATACGGCACCGGGACTGGGGTTTGAGCTGAGCCATTTTTATACCAGCAACGGGTTTTACGGGTATTGGATTCTGGTGGCGGAAGTGATTGTCTGCGGCGTGATTCCAGGCCTTTTGCTCATCAACAAGTCCACCCGGGAAAATCCCACCTTCAGGCTGATCGCCATTGTTCTCGCGGTGATCGGCGTGTGTATCAACCGGTGGGTCATGGTGCTGCAGATTATGGCGGTACCGGTGATGCCTTTTGATACCTGGGCGTTGTATATCCCGTCATGGCAGGAAGTGGCCACCACCATTCTGCCGGTGGCTTACGGCATCATCCTGATTGCGGTGGCATACCGGTATCTGCCGGTATTTCCCCAGGAACTGGAACTGAACCGTCGGTCCGAGGTCCGGGAATCTTAAAAAAGGAGAAAATAATATGTTTCCATTTATTTTTGAATGGGTATGGGACATCGGTCATTTGCTGTTTTTCGGAGGTTTCTGGTATGCGGTCGGCATTTTGGGCGCCGGCATGACATACTGCATTGCCAAAGCAGCATGGGATACCATGAATGACTCAGGCGAAAGCCATCATTAAATGGCGTGATTGGATACGTTTGATCTGTCATTGATAACCGGCCCGATTCTGAAAATACAGAATCGGGCCGGTTTTGTCTGGTATGATACCGGTTTATTTTTTCGGGGCCGTCACAATCCAGTAAACCGCCCAGCCCAGAATAACGGGGACCAGGCCGATGACTGCAAAAAGCAACCAGGCCTGCTCCCAGGGTTTGATAATCAGGGTGGTTGCGATGGGGTAAAGAATCGAGGCCACGATGGCCGCTCTTTTTTTTCTGGATAGTCGGGTGATTTTTTTTCCGGGCGTTTCAGTGGGCTGGGGTTTGAGCATCCTGGGTAAAATCAGGATACCGGATATCAGAAGGATAAGAACCAGAATTTCACTTACACCGGTCACGCTGCATTTCCTTTTTTAATTAACATGGTTAAATGAGGTTATATCCCAGAGAACCCTTGATTTGTCAATGCCGGGACCCATTATTCCAGATGGGCCTTGATAAAATCGGTCATTCGGGCCAGGGCCAGGTCCGGCTGCTCCATGTGCGGGGCATGACCGCAGTCCGGGATCAGCCGGGTGTCGAAATGAGTGATGTGATTTCGGATGGCCGTCAGCTGGTCCGGGGTGCCATATGGGTCTGTTGCGCCCTGAAGGGCCAGTACCGGCACCTGAATACGGGGCAGAAATTTCTGGATGTCCCAGTACGCAAACCGTGGATTCAGCCAGGCATTGTTCCATCCCCAGAAGGCATTGTCCGTGTTTGCCTTGTGGTATCTGGCCAGTTTTTCCTTGAGATTCCGGCTGACATAAGCGGTTTTTGCCGCCCGGATGGAAGCCAGGGTGACGGGTTCGCAGAATACATGGGCCGCTTCAGTGATCACGGCTTTCAGTCCGGGTGCGGTATGCGGGGCGCCCGCATGAATCAGGGCAATGGACCCGCCGTCGGAATGCCCGATCAGAATGTAGGTGTCAATGCCTGCTGCGGCAAGAATGCCGGGCAATGCCTTTAACGCCTGGGTATGCATGAAATTGGGTTTCCACGGCAGCGGCTCAGGGTCGGATTCACCATATCCGGTGCGGGAAAATACAAACGCGTCACAGGCGGTTTGTTGGGCCAGGCGTTCGGGAAATGATTTCCACAGTTTGACACAGCCTAAGCCTTCATGGAGAAACACCAGTACGGGCCGGTTCTTTTTTCCATAACGATACCAGCAGATCTCATACCGGGTGTTGTCGACGGCCAGAAACTGGGTCACGGTTTTTTCTTTTTGTTGAAAAAAAGATTCCAGGGCAGCCGGTTGTAACGGACCAAGTGGTAGATGACATAAAGGATCACCCCGTCATCCACCCATCCTAAAATGGGGACCAGAAATTCAGGAATCAGGTCCACCGGTGAGATCAGGTAGATCAATCCAAACAGGACCAGCAGAATTTTGTGGGATTTTTTCAAGGTCATGGGGACGCTATTCCTGCTGGTTCAGCACATCCATCATGGTGTACAGTCGTTTAGGACCCATGGGATCGGAGATCTGTTTTTTCAAGAACAGGACCGCATCAAACGTGCCTTCCACATAAATCTGGCGGCCGTTGATATTGTGTTTGAATTCAAACAAAGCCGATCCATCGGGTGCGGTCAGAGTGTATGTATGCCAGCCGTGACCGGACAGATACTGTGCCGGAATGTGCCACTGGGTTTTCTGTACTTTTGGATCACGGATCTGCTGGATCTGTTCCGGTTTGAAATCCAATCCCAGGCGGTTGAAATATCCCACCATGGCTTTGGCTGTGCCGGATGTGTCGGCTTTTCCCTGCTGGTGACTTTCTTTGATTTCAAGGGAATATCCGGTGAACAGACCCGGGAACTGATCTGCGGCAAAAGCCATCATGGCCTGGAACCCTACGATCTGTTTGGCCATGTTGGGAGCGATCACCGCAGGGATCTCCCCTTTGGACACATCAGCTTCCAAAGCGGTTCTGTCGCCGCCCGTGGTGCCCATGACAAAAGGAATGTGCTGCTGGATATAAAACCGGGCATTGGCATTGACCGCAGACGGGTGGGTATAGTCGATGGCAATGAAATCCCCGAACGCCTGCCGGATTTTTGAAACAGCCGTCTCCCGATCATCGGGTTTTATCAGTGTGACGGAAATTTTATCCACTTGAAAGGATGTTTCACGGATATCAGGTCCGGTCAGAGACGCCGGAATAAGCTGAAACCGGGGATCGGACAGTGCGGCCCGGGCCATGGTTGCAGCCACATTCCCGGGCAGTCCGTTGATCATCACAAAAATATTATCCATAGTGTTGCTCCTTAGAGGCTCAGAACCAGTTTTTTGAGTCGACGGATGGCGTCAGGCGCTTTTGTGTGCATCCAGCGTTTCAAAGATGCCGTTGCCGTTGGGATATAGGTTTCAAACCATAATTTTCCCTTGACCCGGCTCAAATAAGCAAACGCGCCGAGAATCTGGAGGTTTCGGGTCAGGGAACAATAGTCAAAATTGTGTTCAAACTGCTGTCGACGGTCCGGGGATATCAGGTTCAGCCGATCCATGGCATAAGCCAGCAGATTTTTTTGTACAGGATTTGGCAGGGCCACATAGGGATCCAGTAACAAAGAGGCCAGATCATATTGCAACGGGCCGATCCGGGCAGCTTGAAAATCGATGAAAAACGGGGCCCCATTTTTGATCATGATATTTTTTGACTGGCAGTCCCGGTGCATCAATCCGTTTATGCCACCGTTCAATGCCTGATCGGCAATGAAATGAAATTCATCTGCCAGGGCATCAAAATCAATATTTTTTCCCAGATAACCCTGAACAAATCGGTTCACAAAATACCGGCATTCGTTTTCCAGAATCAGATTCCTGGAATAATAAGGGGTCTGGCAGGTCCAGGACAGGTCAAACCCCTGGGCGCCTTTTCGGGAAAACAAAATCAACCGGTCAATGACCTTTTCATACAGGCCCGTGATTTGAGACAAATCCGGCAACTGAGCCACCACATCGGCCAGATGGAGGTTTCCCAGATCCTGAACCGCCACCACACCGCTTAATGCATCATGCGCCAAAATTTGCGGGACGCAGATGCCGTTTTGATACAGATGATTGCCAATGGCCACAAAGGCATCCATCTGGGCACGCCGGCCTGTTTCCGGCAGGCAGATACCGTGGTCGCAGACCACCACCGATCCGAAAGATTCTTCAGATGCACATGGTGGGTTTGATTGCGGTTTTGCCCGGAACCAGGACCGGTCGGAACCGTCTCCAGACAACGCATGGATGTCAACATGTTTTACAGATGACCCAAGGGCTTTGGCGCTGATCCACAGCCGAGCCGTGCGTGAATAGGCATCGATGGTCCCGATGTCTTCCCAGAACAGGTCCGGGGCCACATATGCTTTGATTTTTTTGGCCGGACATAATTTCGCATACCAGTCAATACTGGAAAAAACGCGTTTGTCAGGCAGATGGTCAAAGATTTTTGGAGACAGCACCTGGATCCCGGTAAATGCCAGGCCCTGGCCGGGGGAACGAAATCCGGTGATCCAGGCATCCGCATCCATGGTCACCTGGTTGTACGCGGCGCGATCATGGAGCACCAGCGTGGCCAGGGCTTGATTTGTCAGATGAAACCGCCAGACCGAAGTCAGGTCGATATCAGTGACCACATCACTGTTGATTACAAAAAAACAGTCATTTTCCATGACATCTTTGACATTGGCGATGGCACCGCCGGTATCCAGGATCAAAGGTTCATGCACGCTACGGATATCCAGATCCGGGGCAACATCCAGATGGTCCAGAAATTCGGTGATCTGACAAGACAGATGGTGGGTGTTGATCAGAATCCGTCGGCACCCGCTTTGAATCAACCGCTCGATGGTGTGCTGCAGAACCGGTTTTCCGCCCAGAGTGAGCAGCGGTTTGGGCAGGATCCGGGTATAGGGCAACATCCGGGTCCCGAAACCAGCGGCCAGAATCAATGCGTTCATGATGTTTCTTTAAGAAGCGATCACCCGGATCAACCGGGATATGATCTGTTTAAAGTAATCGATCTGAATCTGGTCTTCAGATCCGTTAATGTTGTTCCGTGAAAAAAATCGGGCCGCATTCCTGTAATTGATCAACGACATCGATTCTTTCAGGGTCAGTTGTTTGCGTTTATACAACCGGACCCCGTAAGAATGAATTTTCTTGGCCATTTCTTTTTCATCCTGCGGAATCGCTTTTTGTTCTTTTTCAAAGTATAGCAGTGCGGTTTTATAGGACTCCAGAAAGGGCAGCGTGAATGCAGCAAACCATTTGAGTTTACGCAATCCCCGGGATGTCAGGTTCAGCGTATCCATGCCGGCGGGATCCGGTACCAGGATGCCTTCATTGATAAATCCTTTGATACAGTTGGAGATGTGTTCTTCACAGGTGATCTCTGTGTCATTGAAAAACTCATCGTGAAATATTTTTTCCAGAAACCGGTATCTTCGCACCAGGTCGGGCAATGCAAACCTGAACCGGTCCACCTCTAAAATGGCCACGGCTGTGAAAGCGGCCGGAATAAAAAACGAGATCACTGAATTTTTGTAATAATCCAGAATGGCCCGTTTGTTATGTTTAACGATAAAATAAGTGTCGTCGGTGATCTCTTCTTCGTCCTCATCCACCAGTTCCATGAAATTTCTGGACAGAAAATTATGAATCACCGTGTTGAATGTGTTGTCCAGATCCAGGAGCAATGTTTCCGACAGCTCCACTTTGTCGTTCATCAGGATGTTGAGATACGTGTTGGCCCGTTCGATCATCTGTCCTTTTGAAAAACTGTTTTTCGGGCTGTTTAAAATGGCGCTGGCAATGATGCCGTGGGGGGTCGCCACTGCCTGTTTGTTGATGGCGGCCATTAATTTATAACTGAATTTTTTGACAAAATCCATGAACTCCGGATCCGTTGCCCGGGCAGGATCCATGTGTGTCTGGTGAATGTAGTCTTTGATGGAAATGGGATCATCAAACCGGATATAGACTTTGCCGTATTTTTTTTTCAGAAATTTGCGGGTGTTGATCAGTCCTTTCAGGGTTTCCGGGCTTTTACTGCCGCCTTCGATCTCCTTTAGATAGGCGTCTTCCTCCAGAACACGGTCATACCCCACAAAAATAGGCACAAAATACAGGTTGTCGCAGGCACCGTTCAAATGGGCCTTGATGATCATGCTTAACCCCCCCGGCCGGGGTGTCAGCAGTTTGCCGGTGCGGCTCCGGCCGCCTTCGATGAAAATTTTGATATTAAATCCCTCATACAGCAATTTTTCCAGGTACGCGGCAAAGATTTTGGTATACAGGGCCGCCCCTTTAAAGGTACGCCTGAGAAAAAATGCGCCGCCGCCCCTGAATAAAGGTCCTAAGGGCCAGAAAGACAGATTTTTTCCGGCCGCAATATGGGGGCAGGGCATATTGTTTCTGAACATGACATAGGGCAGCAGCAGATAGTCTAAGTGGCTTTTATGGCAGGGCACCAGAATCAACGGGGCTTCCGTGTATTTTTCCCGCATCCGGTTGATCTGCTTCTGATCCACCACCAGGCCTTCAAAAATGTTTTTGAAAATCCAGGTCAAAATCCAGTTGCCTAAGTTGATGATCCGAAGGTTGTAATTGGCTGCAATTTCATTGATATAGGACGCGGCTTTTTTATTGGTTTTTTTCAAAGAAATGTTGTTTTTTGCGGCATAATCCGCCAGAAATTCCCGGAGGGACTGACGGGTCAGGATATCTTCCGTGATTTCCTGGCGGGATTTGAGTACCGGTCCGGTAATGCTTTTTCTCTGGCGGTTCAGGATGTCCACCAGAAAACTTCTCAGCCGGTGGGTCTGAAATTCCGAATCCAGACGTTCAATTTCCGGTCTGGCCAGAAATTCCTTGAGATTGACAGGGCGGGCCAGTTCCACCCGGATTTTTTCCGGTTGGCGCAGCAGGATCGTCATCCGTTTCAACCATCCGGGTTTTTCATGGGTGCCGAACAGAATTTCACCTAAGCCCGGGTTTTTGTGCATGGGTTTGGTCACATAGATGATATCTTCCGGAATGATGATCACAGGGCGCTTCATATGCTTTTGATATTCGATCAGATGGTACAGCGGATCAGGCGTGGCGCGGATGAACCGGTTGTAGAAATCATCTTCTTCAATCAGGTGGACAAACCCGGATTTTCCTGAAAACAATTCCTGGAACGCATATCCGGATTTGTAAAAATCCTTGAATGTGAAATGATGGAAAAAATAATCCAGATGAGACAGCCAGATCCGAAACAACCGCTTCACCGGCAGCAGAAAAAAGAAATGCAGATCAAATCCCAGTTCCGGATAGGGCAGATCCAATGCTTTGAGCCGGGTGTGAAAATATAGAAAATCAAACAACCGTTTGTTTTTACTGGCATATATAATACAGGCGTCTTTATCTAATGAATTGATTTTTTCCAGGTTATGATCATCCAGACTCACTTTTCGTACCAGGCGGTTCAAAATTTTTCGGGTGATATAGCTGTGATTGCCCGGATAAAGATTGGTAAAATAATCAAATGTATCTCCCAGCAGGTAATCAATGGTACAGCGTATTCTGGCCCTGGTCCTGGGAATCAGGGTTTTGAAAAACTGGAAAAGGTGCATGGATTTTCCCTTTTTGTTATGGCCTTGCTGCGGTGCAGTTCAACCGTTATCTATTATCAAACCTGACCTTTAAAGGCAATATGATAGTTGAAAACCGGCACGTGCCCATGCCAAAATAGCCTTGATAAATCAATGTGTCTGTGCTATTTTCCAAAATCTATTGACAAGTAAGCTTTTTTTGTTGTGTTACCATTTTTGGGTGGTGAAAAAAACAAGGAGGAACTATTTATGAAAACGTTGATCGGCGGTGCAATTGCTGTGCTTCTCGGTGTGGTCGGACTGGCAGTCTGGTTTGGTCATTTTTTGAACCTTCTGGCCGGATTTATTCCGCCTGTACTGTTACTGGGCGGCGGGCTTGCACTGTATCTGGGGTTTGATGAACTCAAGGATACCTGGAAGAACAAAGAAGGTAAAGATGCCCCTGCAGATGACAAATCAAGAATCGCTGAACTGGAAAAAGAATTGAACGATCTGAAAAAAAATTAAGTACCCGGTTCAAGAGAACCGATTCAAAGTATTTGCATACGGAAAGGGCCAGTGTTACACCGGCCCTTTTTTTGTTTGCGTGAAGCCTGTTCACATTGAAAGATCTTGGTTAGTCATACAGATAGCTGGCCTGTGATTCGGTGATGAATGTCTCCAGTTCCGGCTGCCACCGGTCTTTGATTTCCTGGATTTCCGCCATGGCGCACAGATCGGTTCGAATAGCCGCATCTCCTAAAATCAGGTCCATGGGAAGGCGCTCATATTCATACTCATACGGAGGCGGCTTGAATTCAAAATCATCCGGATGACATTTGATGATCAGTTGTAAAGCCAGCAGAGATGCGGCATAAGGGTCAAATTCGTCCGGGTCCGTGACATGGATTTGAAATCCTTTGCAAACCTGACCCTGCCATTTGCCCGAAGTCGGCTGGAAACACATGGGTCTGAAACAGGTACCTGGAACTTCCATGTTCAGTATCGGGGCCATGGACACCGTGTCCATGAACGGGGCCCCGAAGCACTCAAAGGGTAAAGTGGTGCCGCGGCCCTCACTGATATTGGTTCCTTCAAAAATCACCTGACCGGGGTAAACCATGCACGACAGGGGTGTGGGCAGATTAGGCGAGGGCAGAATCCATGTCCGCCCGGTGTCATGCCAGTACATGTTGCGTTTCCATCCGGACATGGGCACCACTGTCAGATCACATCCGATTTGAAATGCCTGATTGAAATATCGGCAGATTTCTCCGACCGTCATGCCGTGGCGCATGGGAATGGGAAACCGGCCCACAAACGAAGCATATTCCGGTTTCAAAACATTGCCTTCCACTCTTGTGCCGCCGATGGGATTGGGACGATCCAGAATGATCACAGATTTACCGGTCCGAGCCGCCACTTCCATACAATAGGATATGGTATAGATAAACGTGTAAACACGGGTTCCCACATCCTGAATATCCACGATCAGCGTATCCAGATTATCAAACATCTGTGTCGTGGGAATCCGGGTGTGACTGTACAGGCTGTAGATGGGGATGCCCAGTTCCGGATCTCTGGTATGGGGGGATTCGATCATATTGTCCTGTTTTTCCGCATAAAATCCATGCTGGGGGGAAAAAAGCGTGGTCAGACGGCCGGGAAACAGATCCTGGATCACCTGGACAGCATGACAAAATTGAAAATCCACTGAGGCGGGGTTGGCAAGCAGGCCCAGCCGACGGTCTTTGAGTTCTGACGCAAACCTGTGTTTCAAATTTTCAAGCCCGATGGTGACACAAGGCGGCATAGGTTTCTCCAAAAATTTTCATAATTATCGGGTTATCGTTGACAAAATATCAAATCCTAACTATGTGAATGCCTGACCGCAACAATTTTTTATTTTATCTGTGTTTTTTTTGGAAGGAACTTTTGTGCATGCTGTTCAAAATCAGTGAATCCATCGCTACCATCAAACCCTATGAGGCGGGCAAGCCGTTAAAGGCCCTTGAAAGGGAGTTCAACATACAGTCGGCAGTGAAACTGGCATCCAATGAGAATCCATTGGGGTTTTCGCCGCAGGTCACGGATGCGGTCATGAAAAACCTGCATCATATGAACCGGTATCCTGAGCCGGTGGCCCATGATCTGTGCCGCAATCTGGCCCAATATAACAAGGTGGCACCGGACAATATCGTTCTGGGAAACGGGTCGGATGATCTGACTGCGCTGCTGGCCCATGCATTCTAAACCCGGGCGACTATGGCGGTCATGCCGCTGCCCTCGTTTCTCATGTATGAAATCAGTGTGAAACCGCCAAAGGCGTTCCTGTGATGGTACCGTTGTCCGGATTTGACACCCCGTTGTCGGGCATGCTTGAAACAATGTCTTCCAGAACCAAACTGGTGTTTGTCACCAATCCTTTTAATCCCACGGGAACTATCATTACAAAAGACGCGTTTCTGCCGCATTTGCCGATCAGGTGCCGCCAGATGTGCTGATCGTGGTGGAATGAAGCATATATGGAATTTGTGCGGGATCCGGCTGTGTACACCGACACCCCGCTAGACCCCGGATCGTGACCCTGCGAACTTTTTCCAAAGCCTATGGCCTGGCCGGATTCAGGATCGGTTACGGCATCATGGACAGGATGTGGCTCAGATTCTCAACCGCATCCGCCAGCCTTTCAATGTCAACGGACTGGCCCAGGTGGCAGGAGAAGCGGCTCTGGCAGACCAGGATTTTCAGTAAAAGCATCGACACGGTGTACTTGTGGAATTGATTTTTCGACCCGAACTGTCCTCACTCGGATTGATCCCCTGCCCACCCAGGCCAACTTTCTGATGGTGGATGTGGAAACCGATGCCAAAACTGTTCACCCGGCTGCTCCATCACGGGTGATTGTCCGGTCCATGAAATCCTACGGATTTGACACGTTTTTTACGAATCAACGGGCACTTTCAGGAAAACCGGTGGATGCATCGCAGCATTGAAAGCGGAGCTGTCATGACTTTTCGAATCATCACCATTGACGGCCCGGCCGGATCCGGCAAAACAACGGTGAGTAAACTGCTGGCCCGGCAACTGCACTGTGTCCGGGTGGATACCGGTGCCCTTTACCGGGCTGTGGCATTTGAAATCCATCGGCAGCACATCTGCTGGGAAAACGATGCGGCCCTGGATGCATTTGTATCGGGTCTGGATTTGAATGTGGTACTGGAAAACGAGGAAATGCGGGTGCTGTCTTCAGGCAACGATATCACGCCGTTTCTGCGTACACCTGAAATCACCATGCTGGCTTCCGCGACCTCGGCCAGACCGGCGGTCCGGTCCGCGCTTCTGGACATTCAGCGCCGGATCGCCCGGCAGCAGGATGCGGTATTTGAAGGCCGGGACATGGGCACGGTGGTGTTTCCCGATGCCACGGTCAAATTTTTTCTGATAGCGGATCTGGCGGTTCGGGCCCGTCGCCGGTTTGATGAAATTCCGGATCCGGCAAAGGATTTATCCCGAATTCAGGCCGACATGGCCGCCCGGGACGATCAGGATACCCGGCGGGACCAGGCACCATTGAAACCCGCGCCGGATGCGATTCTGATCGATTCTTCCCGGCTGACGGCTTCGCAGGTGGTGGAAGAGATGCTCAAACATCTGTAGAATCAAGAAAAACTATCGATTATTTTATTGATTTTTTTTTTACTGATTGCTATAAAGGTAAATTGTACTCGCATTCTTTGACCCATTTTGACCATCCAGGGATGCGAGTAACTAAATTCGATTAGGGGGATTAATATTAATGAACAACATTGCTGAAGAGAACGAAAACCAGGAAATGAATACTGAAGAGTTAGAGACACAAAACGTGGACGTCGAGGCCCGGGACACTGAATTGGATACTGAAGAAGAATCCAATGCAATCGAAGAAGTGAATGCCCTGTCACCGGAAACGGAAATCACCGGTGAAGAAACCATGGAAGAATTACTGGGCATTTATGAATCCAGCCTCAAAAAATTTGAGGAAGGGCAGGTTGTCATCGGCACTGTCATCTCCGTGGGCCGTGATATGGTTCTGGTGGATGTGGGATATAAATCAGAAGGCCGGATCTCTATTCAGGAATTCATTGATGAGCAAGGCAATGTCAATGTCAAGGTGGGTGATCAGTTCGAGGTCATGATCGAAGTATGGGACGAAGAAGAGGAAACCGTGCTTCTGTCCCGTGACAAGGCCAAAAAAGTCAAGGTGTGGGATGCCATCAAGGAGATTTATGATGCAGACGGCACCATCGAAGGCGTTATCACCAACCGGGTCAAAGGCGGATTTTCCGTGGATATCGGCCTTCAGGCGTTTCTGCCCGGATCCCAGGCGGATCTGCGGCCCATCCGCAACATGGATGAAATGGTTAACAAAACCTATGAATTCAAGATTCTCAAGTACAATAAGAGACGCAACAATATTGTTCTGTCCCGGCGGGTACTCCTGGAAGCGGAACGGGAAAAACTGCGGGCTGCCACCCTGGAAGCCATCGAAAACGATAAGGTGATGGAAGGGATCGTCAAAAACATCACGGAATACGGCATCTTTGTGGATCTCGGCGGTGTGGACGGATTGCTGCATATTACCGATATCTCCTGGGGCCGTGTGAAACATCCGTCTGAACTTTATTCAGTGGGTGATAAAATCACGGTCAAGATTCTGTCCTATGATTTTGAAAAAGAGCGTGTGTCGTTGGGCATGAAACAGCTGACACCCGATCCCTGGACCACGGCGGTGGACAAATATCCCATTGGTTCAAAAATCATGGGGAAAGTGGTCAGCCTGACCGATTATGGTGCATTTATTGAGCTGGAAGAAGGGGTTGAAGGGCTGATCCATGTGAGTGAAATGTCCTGGACCCGGAAAATCCGGCATCCTTCCCAGATGGTCACTGTGGGAGAGGAAATCGAGGCCGTGGTTCTGGATCTCAAACCGGACAACCGGCGGATTTCGCTGGGCATCAAGCAGACCCAGGAAAATCCCTGGGAAGTGATTTCCCAGAAATACCCTGTGGGCACCATCATTGAAGGAAAGATTAAAAATATTACTGAATTCGGACTGTTCATCGGTATTGACGATGATATTGACGGTCTGGTGCATATTTCTGATATTTCATGGACCAAACGGATCAAGCATCCGTCTGAAGTCTATAAAAAAGGGGATACGATTCAGGCGGTGGTTCTGGATATCGACAAGGCCAATGAACGGTTTTCTTTAGGGATCAAACAGACCCAGTCAGATCCCTGGGAAACGGTTGCCCAGCGGTATGAAGTGGGTAAGGAGATTTCCGGTGTCATTACCAATCTAACGGATTTCGGCGTGTTTGTGGAACTGGAAGAAGGCATTGAAGGGCTTGTGCATGTGTCTGAAATCAGCAAAGAAAATATTAAAAGTCCCAAAGACCACTACCAGGTGGGAGACAGCATCACCGCCAAGGTCATGAATATCAATTCAGATGAACGCCGCATCGGGCTTTCCATCAAACGCCTGGAAGATGACGATGATGACAGATATCTGGAGGAATTTGCCAAGAACATGCGGCCGGCAACCTCTTCTTTTGGAGAGATTCTGCGCAATAACATCCAGGAGCAGATTGAAGCCAACAAAACCCAGGAAAACAAGAAAGACAAGTAGACACAGCGGTTTTCAATCGACATCCATGTGTTGACAAACGGTTCAGGGCCGGGCAAAATTTTTTTTGCCCGGCCCTTTATATATGTGTATGATTTGAAAAGGAGGCTTTGTTCATGTTTTCACGACGTCATCCCATCCTGTTTTTTCTGCTGATCCTATCTGCTTGTGCCACGGTTCTGTGCGTGGGTGGAATGCTGGTGATTTTTTCAATTTCCCGCATGATGTTCACTACTGCCGGTACGTTTCATGAACCCAAAGGAAACATTGGGATCGTTGAGGTGACCGGTCCGATTCTATCTTCCAGGCAGGTGATAGAAAATATTAAAACCTTCCGGGATAATGATCGCATCAAAGCCATTGTCGTCCGGGTGGACAGTCCCGGCGGAGGGGTGGGGCCTTCCCAGGAGATTTTCAGGGAACTGATGAAGACCCGGTCGGTGAAGACCGTGGTCGCTTCCATGGGATCTGTGGCAGCATCCGGTGGATATTATATCGCAGCCGGGGCTCAGGCCATTGTGGCCAATCCGGGAACCATTACCGGCAGTATCGGCGTGATCATGGAACATGTCAATCTGACAGAACTGGTGCAAAAAATCGGCATTTCGCCTCTGGTCATCAAAAGCGGTGAATTCAAGGACCTGGGCTCCCCGTTTCGGGAACTGGGGGACAACGAGCGGCAATTGCTTCAGGCGCTGGTGGATGAGCTTCACCAGCAGTTTGTATCGGATGCGGCCCGGGCCCGGAATATAGAAAAACAAACAATGGATGAAATTGCAGACGGGCGGATTTATACCGGTCAGACGGCCCTGGACCTGAATCTGATTGACCGTCTGGGAAATCTGGACGATGCGGTGGTCTGGGCCGCAGAACTGGCAGAAATGGATCAGGAGCCGGTTCCGGTGTATCCGAAAGACAATCCCATATCGGTGCTGCGAAAAATGACCCAGACCTTATTCAAAGATCTCAATATCTCCGGCACCATAACGGATAATCTCCGGTACATCATCCATTAAGGAGATCACGGATGATGCGGTTCCGGGTACCGGTCCGCCATCAATGACCACATCCAGGCGGGTGCCGAAATAATCATGAAGCAAAGACGGATCCTGAAACACCGTGCCTTCGGGATCTGTGGCGGAAGTGGAGATAATGGGGTTGCCCAGTTCTAAGGCCAGTGCTAAAGCGATCTTGTGGTCCGGTACCCGGATACCGGCGGTTTTCCGGTTGGTGAGCATGATTTTGGGCACCATCCTGGATCCCGGCAGCACAAAGGTGTACGGGCCCGGCAGCAGTCGTTTCATATTCCGGTAAGCGATATTGGATACCTTGGCATAGGTGGCGATATCTTTCAGGTCCGGGCAGATAAAGCTGAAAGGTTTGCTGGGGTTGCGCTGTTTGATGGCATACACCTGTTCTATGGCTTTTTTGTTCATGATATCACAGCCGATACCATAGAATGTATCTGTGGGATAGGCGATAATACCGCCTTTTTTGAGAATATCCACGACCCGGGAAACCAGTCGTTCCTGGGGATTGTCCGGATTTATTTTCAGCAGCATGAGCGGGTTTCCTGTAAAATTAAATTTAATCAATCAATATAGCACATCTGGCCTTAGCGGCAAATGAAAAACCACATGTCATTCTTGACTTGACCCCGTGAGATAAGTAACGGTATTGTAATATATCATTTTTAAAAAAGGAGGGCTGTATGGAAAAACAGGTTCTCATTCCCGTGGATGGATCCCGGACGTCACTGCAGGCAGTCAGGTATGCGGCACGGGTATCATCTTTTATCAAGGATTTGCATTGTGTGCTGTATCATGTTCAGGCCCCGGTATCATTGTATCTTAAAGAAGAAGCGGCCAGGGATATGCATGTCCGTGCCCAGCTGAACCGGGTGTTGAAAAAAAATGAGGCTGCGGCCATGGAACTGCTGACCCGGCTTAAATCTGAAATGACGGATGTCGG
>JAGYOW010000027.1 GCA_018399285.1 Desulfotignum sp. | reverse complement strand
CATGCCGCTGGTATGCATGACACATGATGGATACACAGCCCGGCTGCCGGAAATTTTTTTCCGGCAGCCGGGTTTGTCATTTTCAGTCATCCTTTTTCTGGTCCCAGAATTCACGGCTTTCTTTTAAAATATCATCGATGTCATCATCTAAAATATCATCCTCGTCCAGATCGTCCTCATCCAGATCGTCCATTGCGGCTTCCGGTTCATCTGAAAGCGTGGGTTCTTCCAGATCGTCGTCATCCGGCAGAAGTGCCAGATCATCTTCATCGTCATTTAAATCATCCATGGTTTTTTGTTCAGACGCGGAGGAGGCGGGTATGGTTTCTTCAGGTTTCGAGGTATCAGGGATGATATTGCCCTGCCGGTCAAACAAAAGGCTGCCGCTTAATTTGAGATCAAAATCCAGCTGAAAGGCGATCTGGTTGTCATGCACCACGATCTGCCCCCCTTTGGATGCAAATGAAGATTCAGCCATACGATCCATGAGAATTTTCTTGACAGTCCCTAAATCCAGATGTTTTTGTACCGCTGCGATGAGTTTTTTTTCTTCGGTTTGAATGATTCCGGGGTCGGTGATTTTCATGGCAATATTTCCTTAAATGGGTTAAAGGGCCGGAAACGCCATCCTCATAAGGATCATGACAATCCGACCCATGGTATGGTATTATAACCGTCCTTTTTTGACAATGGCCACCAGAAGCCAGATACCCATGATTCCGGCCGCCAGAAATCCGGCGATGCCGATGACCGATACCCCGAAAAGCATGGGCGGGACATCGGAATTGATGACAATGGCGGATCCCAGAATCAACGCCGCAATAATGATGGAAAACGAGATGCGGTTGCTGGTCTGGTCCTGATGGACGATCAGTTTGTCCAGCCCTTGAATGTCAATGAGAAGCTTCATTTTTCCCTGGCGGACAAGACGCAGTATTTCCAGGGTATCTGTGGGCAGATGCTGAATCAGTTTATAGGATTCCCTGGCAATTTCCATCATTTCTTCAGCCATTTTTGATGGTGAAAATTTTAAAAATCGGGCCGTGGTGACATAGGGCACGGCATGACCCAGCATATTGAAATCCGGATCCAGTTTTCTGGCTACGTTTTCAACGGAAACAAACGCTTTCATCATCAAAAACAGGTCCGGCGGAATTCTCAGTCCATGGGTGCCACAAAGTCCTACGAGCTGATTGACCATTCGACTGGTTTTTATGTCTTTCAAGGACCTGGTCAGATGAACCGATACAAACAATGTCACGTCTTTTTCCAGCCGGATCATATCGGGTTGCGTTTCATAGTCGCACAGTTCGCATAAGAGCCGGGCCGCCCGTCTGACATTGTTTGTGGCAACCGCGTGAATGATATCCACAAACAGCTCCCGGGTGCCTGAGTCAAGAAAACCGGTCATGCCGAAATCCACGGGACAGATCCGGTTGTTTTCCATGATAAAGATATTTCCCGGGTGGGGGTCGGCATGGAAAAATCCATGTTTGAACACCTGTTTCATGATGAAATCCGCACCCCGCCGGGTAATGCGTTTCCGGTCCAGACCGGCCCGGTCAATGGCATCGATATCACTGGCCTTGATGCCGTTGATGAACTCCATGGCCAGCACCCGTTCAGAAGATACTGAAGGGAATACTCCGGGTATATGGATGGACTTGTCATGGATAAACTGGCGGGCCATTTGTTCCATACTGGCGGCCTCAATGGTATAATCCAGCTCTTTTTCCATGGTTTTGGCAAATTCTTCCACAATTTTCACCGGTCGGTAAAATGCCACCTCTTCGATGTTTCTTTCCATGATGCCGGCCAGATGAAGGATGATTTCCAGATCTGCCTCAATGATCTTTCTGATGCCCGGGCGCTGGATTTTGACGGCCAGCCGGTCCTCACCCGTGACCGATGCCCGGTGCACCTGACCGATGGATGCACAGGCAAACGGGATTTCATCCATGGAATGAAACACCGCATCCCATGGTTTGCCGAATTCTGCGGCAATGGTTTCTTTGACCTGATCAAATCCAAAGGCAGGGATCTCATCCTGGAGTTTGGACAGTTCATTGACCAGATCCATGGGAATTAAATCCGGCCGGGAGGACAACACCTGCCCCATTTTGACAAATGTGGGACCCAGCTCCTCTAAAGCCATGCGGATCCGCTGATTCCGGGACAGTTTTTCCACCCGTTCATGGGGGTGGTAAAACGGAATCAGTTTCAGGCCGGATTCAATGTACCGGTCAATGTCCAGGGCACCCAGGATGTTGTCGAAACCATACTTGAGAATGATACCGATGATCTGCCGGTACCGGATCAGATTCCGGTACCGTTTTCCCACGGTACCTATTTTTTTGATGCTGAGCATGAAAACACGGTATCAGTCTCTGGCTTCTATTTTTTTGACCAGATCGTCAATCCGGGTATTCAGATCCCGGATGTCAGCCCGGGTGGGAAGATCCAGCCGTTTGAGTATTTTTTCCACGGTTTCTTCCATGCGCCGGTCCAGTTTCACTCTGGCATCCTCGTATCGATGCTGGCATTCTTCCAGAAAGTCTTTGGCTTCCGCCTGGCTCATCTGGGTGGATTTGGCCAGTTCTTCGGCCAGTTCTTTGATCTCGGATTTGGAACGCAGGGCCATGCCCACGCCGGTGAGCAGACTTTTTTTAACATATTCAAACATGATTTTTCTCCTGTTATTTGGATCCAAAAGACAGATCCTGGATATGTTCCACACAAGGATCTCCATCCAGAATCGCATCCATTTTACCATAGGTGGCCGGCAACAGTGTATGAATAAAAAACCGGGCCGTTTCCATTTGTCCGGCATAAAACGCGGCGTCTTTGTTTTTTCCCGCTGTCTGGGCCACCGCATTTCTGTCCAGGGTGCCGGCTTTTTTGGCCAGTTTGGGGGCCGCAACCCCGGCCCGCCACAACAGCATCCAGGCAAAGGTGACATCACCGGTCACTTCCAGAAACGGGTGGGCAAAGGCATAGGCATTCAATACCTTTTCCGACCGGGACCGGGCACCGATCTCTTTGGCCAGTGCCTCCAGCCGGGACACGGCATGGGACACTTTCGTGCTCAGATCCTGAACCCCTTCCGTGTCTTTGAATTGTTCAATGGTCTGTTTCATGCGGTCAATAAAGTACTGAAACGCTTTTCCGCCGTTCATGGACAGTTTTCTGCCTAACAGATCCATGGCCTGGATCCCGTTGGTGCCCTCATAGATCATGAAAATCCGTGCATCCCGCATGAGCTGCTCCACGGGATATTCGCTGATATACCCGTATCCGCCGTAGATCTGGACCCCGTGGGAGCAGACCTCCAGGGCCTTGTCCGTGACATAGCCCTTGACAATGGGGGTGAGCACCTCCACCATGGCGGCGGTGTCGGCTTTGACCTGGAAGTCGTCCGTGGTGTGAACCACATCGTTGCACCAGGCGTAATAATAGTGCAAAGACCGCATGCCTTCGGTACAGGCCTTCATGTTGAGCAGCTGCCGTTTGACATCCGGATGCTGGATAATGGGAACGTTTTTGGCTTCCGGGTCTTTGCCGGCCGTCAGATGCCGCCCCTGGATTCTTGTTCTGGCATAGTCCAGGGCATACATGTAAGACGCGGAAGCCACGGCAAATCCCTGGAGTCCCACAAAGGCCCGGGCTTCGTTCATCATCCTGAACATGGCCGGCATGCCTTTGTTCTCTTCCCCCAGCAACGTACCGATACACGGGCCACTTATCGCCTAAAGCCAATGATGCCGTGGCATTGCCGTGGATCCCCATTTTTCCAGGCGGCGATACCACGTTGTTAGACTCCTAAAGAACCGTCATCATTCACCCGATATTTGGGGACCAGAAACAAAGATACCTCTAGTGCCGGTTGACAGTCTTCCCCCAGGGATCCTTGCCCGAGACCGGATGGATGATGTTGCGCACAGATCATGTTCTCCGGCGGAGATGAAAATTTTGGCTCCTTTGATGGAATAGGTGTCAGTTTTTTCCACTTAAGTGGTGAATGATGCCCATTCAGATCCTGCTTCAGGCTCGGTGAGCAGCATGGTGCCGCCCCAGACGCCCGGCAAACATTTTCATGTACAGCCGTTTCTGGGTCTCATCCCCGAATGCTTCCACCAGTTTGGCAGCCCGTGGGTCATGCCGTAATACAGCATAAAAGCGGAATTGGCCCCCACCATATATTATTCCAGGGCTGCCGTGCCGCTGGTTTTCAGCATGCCCTGACCCCCCCCACATCCGGGTTCATCACATGGCCAGCCATTCGCCTTCACAGAAAAGCCGCCAGGAAGGCCGTTCTTTAAAGGATTCGGGTGCGGTGACCTTGCCGTTTTCCAAAAGTACAGCCCTGCTCGTCTCTACACCTCTTGCAAGGTGGAACGAATCTCTTTTTATCCCGCGAGGTTCCGGGCTTCGGGAGACAAGTGATCCAACGGTTTTTTAGTGAATTCCAGCAGATTTTATGATCCACCTGCCCGATCTGTTCGTGGAGGACAAAATGTAACATCTCTGCGGTCGGGCGATCTAATTTATTACTCCCCATGTGAATATGTGTCCCTTTTCCTATAGGTGTTTATATAGTTTAACCGGTCTGTCTGCCTTCTTTCATTAGGCAAAAACCAGGGTTTGTCATGATTATGTGAAATGCTAAAAAAGATTATGATTTATTGATGGATTCATAAGATGGTATAAAAATAAAATTGTCAGGAATAGGGTGGCGGATAAAATGACCTTTGGGAGAGCCATGATTGTTAGATGCTGGGGTTCCCGGGATCGATGTTCGGTATCAGGCAGGCAATATGTTGCCTATGGTGGAATACCACCTGCCTTCAGATCACAGCCGGATCCGGCGAGACCGTGATTGTCGATGCCGGAACCGGAATCCGGCGCACAGGTAGAGTTTCTTCTGGAAAAAATATCACCGACATTATATGCTGCAAACCCATTGCCACTGGGGATCGTCTGCTGGGATTTCCGTTTTCGAACCCTTGCTTCACAGGCCAAAATCAACTGATTATTCAGAACCGGGGCCTTTGGCCGGAGCCACCTTAAAAGACATATTCGAGCAAATGATGTCACCGCGTTTCGATCGGCTAGCAGACCTACAAGCGGATATTCAATTTGATTCCGGGGCTCAGCGATAGTTTCAACATCGGGTCGCTGCGTGAATCGATTCCATTCCCAACAGTCATTCACCCGGCACCCTTGGATACCGGTTTCAAACGGCAGTACGTTCGTGTTTTTAACGGACAATGAGCTGGGATTTGATCATCCCCAGGGCGAAGAGTGGATGCATGCCGACAGTTTCCATGAATGCGGATGTGCTTATTCATGATGCGGAATATACTCAGGATGAGTATCGGCGCCACAAAGGCTGGGGGCATTCCTCCATTCCCCATGTGCTGGATCTGGCATTTAGCTGACGTCGGTCGGGCATGGGACTCACGCATCTGAACCAGGATCGCACGGATATATAAATGGATGCCATTGTCAAAGAGGGCAACCGGCTTTTTTCATCCAGAAACAGTCAAACCCGGTGCTTCGGAGTGACCTGCGACCTTGAAATCGTCCTTTGATTCCACGGCTTCAAACCGGGAAAACATGCTTTCACAAGAGTGACCAGCAGACCGCTGTCAGGGCATTTTGTCATCCTTCCCGGAGTGATTACCATGCTTTTTCAGCTTTTCCGCCGGCATGCCCCTTTTATTGATTTTTCCTCTTTGTCCCTGTGGCTCCAGGGAGGCCGGCGTGGAACGGTCGGCGGTGCCCTGCAGGCCGCGTGGGATATTCATTCAAGTTGTGTGGAGCTTACCGTTGGTGGACCAGATGCCCATTCCCTGGCTCACCCGGAAACTGGGCCGCGGGAGAAGCTGGATTCTGGCGGCCCAGACGGGAATTACCGCAGCCATTGTGTGGATGGCATGTACCGATCCGGCCGCCGGTCAGCATCCTGGTTTCATGTGCAGCCGCCGTAGTGCTGGGGTTCGGCGACCAGGATATCGTCATCGATGCCTATCGCATTGAATCCGCGTCTGTGGATCTTCCAGGCCCATGATGGCTTCGGCGTATATCGGTGGATACCGTACATCGGCGTCTTGTGGCCGGCGCGGGAATTACTGGTTCTGGCAGGTGGTTCAGGTCCACCAAAGGCGGATGCGGTTTTGAGGCCTGGCAGGCCACCTATCTACAGTCATGGCGGGATGATGGCCGTGGGCATGACCACGGCCCTGGTCTCGGTGATGGTCGGCATCGGAATACAATCCGGCGGATGCATATCAGGCCCAAAAACCTATCTGGCCGGTCTGGCCTTGTTCGGCGTAGCAGTGGCTGCGTTCGGACTGGTGTTTTATGCATCCGGCATATTTCTTGAGGATATCAGAATTCAGTTGGGACAATGGATGAACAATGCGACCCTGGGCGGGTTCATGGTGGAATGTGTCCGCCTGGGCGCAGGCATTCTGGCGGCGGTTCTGGTGGGCCGGCTGGGACTGTGCTTCCGTCTGGTCAATAAAAAAATGGTGACTGACAGTTATGTGGCACCGGTGCTGGATTTTTTCAGCCGGTACCGGCTGATGCTGGCCTGGCTGATACTGGCTTTGATCGGGTTGTATCGTATTTCCGATATCGTTCTGGGTGTGATATCCAATGTGTTTTACCAGGATCTGGGATTTTCAAAATCGCAGATCGCCAGCGTGGTGAAAACCTTCGGCCTTTTCATGACCATTGCCGGGGGATTTGCCGGGGGACTGCTGTCCATTCGGTTCGGGGTGATCCGGATCCTGTTTCTGGGAGCCCTGCTGGCGTCGGCCACCAACCTGCTGTTCATGGTGCTGGCTTTTTACGGGCACAACCTGTTTCTTTTGTATGTGGTGATCGCGGCGGACAACCTGGCGGCCGGGCTGGCGTCGGCCGCATTTGTCGCGTTTCTGTCCAGCCTGACCAGCATCCGTTTCACCGCAGTTCAGTATGCGGTGTTCAGCTCTTTGATGACCCTGGTTCCCAAACTGTTCGGCGGGTATTCCGGCACCATGGTGGATGCGATGGGATATCCGGCCTTCTTTTTTGTCACGTTTCTGATGGGACTGCCGGTCCTGATTCTGGTAGGCTATTGCAGCCGGCATCTGGACGTGGCAAAATAAATAATTGTTGACAAAAAAAATCCTTTTTTTTACTTAAAAGCGGGGAAAGATACATGCACGACTGAGGCGAAATCTTAAGGTAGGAGGTTTGTGATGACGCAAAAGGTGACACCGAGCAGTGACCTTGTCGGCTCTGTCATGGTTCTGGGTGGCGGGATTTCAGGTATGCAGTCCGCCATTGATCTGGCCAATTCCGGCTATTATGTCTATCTGGTTGAAAAATCGTATGCCATCGGGGGGATGATGGCTCAGTTGGACAAGACGTTTCCAACCAATGATTGTACCATGTGAGTGATTTCACCCAAACTGGTCGAGGTCGGCCGGCATCTGAACATTGAATTATTGACGAATACCGAACTTCTGGAACTGGAGGGAGAACAGGGGAATTTCACGGCCAGAGTCAGGGAAAATCCGCGATTTGTAGATATTTCCAAATGTACATCCTGCGGCGAATGTACCAAAGTCTGTCCCGTCGATGTTGTGAGTGAACATAACCAGGGGTTGAACAATCGTAAAGCCATTTTTAAACAATATGAACAAGCCATTCCCGGGGCGTACGGCATTTCCAAGCGGTCGGTGGCCCCGTGTAAGGCCACCTGCCCAGCCCATGTGTCCATTCAGGGATTTATCGCCCTGATGCAGCAGGGTAAATATGCGGAAGCGCTGAAGCTGTTCAAACAGGAGCATCCGTTTCCCGGATCCTGTGGCCGGGTGTGTCACCATCCCTGCGAATCCGTGTGTACCAGAGGCGATGCGGATCAGCCCCTGGCTATTCAGTACCTGCACCGGTTTCTGGCGGATCTGGATTTTGAAGAAGCATCACCCTGGGTCCCTGAAGTCGGTGAAAAACGCGAAGAAAAAATCGCCATTATCGGTTCCGGCCCGGCCGGCCTGACGGCGGCTTATTACCTGGCCCAGAAAGGGTATACCGTCACGGTGTACGAAAAACTGCCGGTCAAAGGCGGAATGATGGCCGTGGGGATTCCGGAATACCGGCTGCCCAAGGCGGAACTGGAAAAAGAGATCGCCGTGATCGAAGCCTTAGGGGTGACGATCAAGACCGGCGTGGAGTTCGGAAAAGACATCACCCTGGACAGCCTGAAAAAAGACGGTTTCTCCGCCGTTTTCATGGCCACTGGGCTGCATGGGTCCAGGGCTTTGGGCGTGAAGGGCGAAGATCTGAAAGGCATTCTCAAGGGCACGACATTTCTGCAGGATGCCGCTTTGGGCAAGGCGGAAAAAATGACCGGAAAAACCATTGTTATCGGTGGCGGTAATGTGGCCGTGGACGTGGCGTTGACAGCCCGGCGCCTGGGAGCGGACGATGTTACCATGGTGTGTCTGGAAAAGCGCGATGAAATGCCGGCCTGGGATTACGAGATTGAAGAAGCCATTGAAGAAAAAGTCAATATCGTAAACAGCAAAGGACCGATGCGGTTCTACGGCAATGACGACGGACGGGTGACGGAAGTCGCTTTTCAGGAATGTACCTCGGTATTTGACGAAAACGGGCGGTTCAATCCTCAGTACGATGACTGTCAACTCACCTCATATGAGGCGGACAATGTGATTGTGGCCATCGGACAGATGGGGGAAACCGGGTTTGCCAAAGATCAGGGCATCTCACTGACCCGGCCTGGCGGGTATGAGGCGGATCCGGTCACATTGCAGACGCCCATTGACTGGGTGTTTGCCGGGGGGGATGCATTTTACGGACCCAAGTCCGTGGTGGATGCCGTGGCTTCGGGTAAGACTGCGGCGGAAAGTATTCACCGGTTCATCAATGGGTTGGACCTGGCCGAAGGCCGGGAAAAATCCTGGGAATATGACAAACCGGAAATCACGGATGTTGTCCATGTCCCGAGAATGCAGGCGGAAAAACTGCCGCCGGCCCGGCGGGAAGGCAATTTTAAAGAAGTCACCCAGGCCCTTGCCAGGGAACTCATTGATCAGGAAGCGGCCCGGTGCCTGTCCTGCGGCATCTGTTCCGAATGTTACCAGTGTGTGGAGGTCTGTCTGGCCGGGGCCGTGGAGCATGATCAGGTGCCAAAAGTCAGGGATGTCAAAGTGGGGTCGGTGATCATGACCACGGGGGCGGATACGTTTGATCCCACGGACCAGGATGACACCTATATGTACAAACGATCCCAAAATGTCATGACCTCTCTGGAATTTGAGCGGATTCTGTCTGCGGGCGGCCCCACCATGGGGCATCTGGTACGTCCTTCCGACGGCAAGGAACCGGAAAAGATCGCCTGGCTTCAGTGTATCGGTTCCCGGGACACCAACCGGTGCGGCAACGGGTATTGCTCGTCGGTGTGCTGTATGTATGCCATCAAAGATGCCATGATCGCCAAGGAGCATTCGGAAAAAGAGCTGGATACCGTGATATTCAATATGGATGTGCGGACATTCGGCAAAGATTATGAAAAATATTATCTCAGAGCGTTGGAACAGGACGGGGTGCGGTTTGTGAAATCCCGGATCCATTCCGTGATCGAAGAGCCGGGAACCGACAACCTGATTCTGAAATACGCGGATGAACAGGGAAAGATCCATGAGGAAGTATTTGACATGGTGATCCTGTCCGTGGGGCTGGTCATCCCCAAACACAGTGTGGATCTGGCCAACCGCATCGGCGTGGCACTCAATCCGTACAATTTCGTGGAAACGTCCACCTTTAACCCCCTGGAGACCAGCCGGCCGGGTGTGTATGTGTCCGGCACGTTTCAAGGACCCAAAGATATCGCTTCTTCCGTGACCGAAGCCTCAGGCGCGGCCTGTGCCGCCGGCCGGCATCTGGCCCCGGCCCGTCATTCATTGACGAAAACCGTGACATTGCCCACGGAACGGGATGTGCTGGGCGAAGACCCCCGGGTGGGGGTGTTTGTGTGTAAATGCGGGATCAACATTGCCGGAGTCATTGATGTGGATGATGTGGCGGCATATGCGGGAAATCTGCCCAATGTGGTGTATACCGGTGAAAACCTGTTCACCTGTTCCCAGGATACCCAGGTGTCCATCAAAGAGATCATTGATGAATACCAGCTCAACCGGGTGGTGGTGGCCTCGTGTACCCCCAAGACCCATGAGGGGATCTTCATGGACACCCTGGAGGAAGCCGGTTTGAACAAGTACCTGTTTGAAATGGCCAATATCCGGAACCAGGATTCCTGGATGCATTTTCATGAACCGGAAAAAGCCACGGCCAAGGCCAAAGACCTGATCCGCATGGCTGTGGCCCGGGTCAGTATTCTGGGACCTTTGCATGACAAAAAGATCTCCATTATTGACAAGGCATTGGTCGTCGGCGGCGGTATCGCCGGGATGACTTCGGCCAGGGCTCTGGCAGACCAGGGGTTTCATGTCACGCTGCTGGAGAAGGAAGATACCCTGGGCGGTTTGGGACGGCGATTGCACCATACCATCGAGGGCGACGACATTCAGGCCTTTGTCAAGGAACTGGCGGATGCCGTGGAAACCCATGAGCATATCGACGTGCTCAAGCAGGCCCTGGTGGTGGAATTCGGCGGATACAAAGGCAATTTCAAGACCGAAGTGCTGGTGGGGCCGGACATGAAGCAGAAAAAGATCGATCATGGTGTGATGATCGTGGCCACAGGCGGTGGCGAGTATCAGCCCACGGAATATCTGTACAATGACAGCGATGCCGTGGTGACCCAGCTGGAACTGGCGGACCGCCTGGCAGACAACACATTCGGCAATCCGGACCGGGTGATCATGATCCAGTGCGTGGGGTCCCGGAACGAGACCAATCCCAACTGTTCCCGGATCTGCTGCCAGAATGCCGTGAAAAACGCCATTGCCATCAAGGAACAAAGCCCGGATACGGATGTGTTTATCCTGTACCGGGATATGAGAACCTATGCCATGATGGAGGCGTATTACACCAAAGCCCGGAACATGGGCGTGATCTTTTCCCGGTTCAGCAAAGATGATCCGCCCCGGGTGGAAAAATCGGCTGACGGCGGGCTCACCGTCACGTTCATGGATCATGTGCTGGGGCAGTATATTGAGGCGGATGCCGATGGAGGCATTGTCCGCCGGGGTCACAGCTTTCACAGATACTGCCAAGGAGTTGTCCCATATTATCAAGGCCCAGCGCAACGCGGAAGGGTTTTCATGGAAGCCCATGTCAAGCTTCTCGGGCCGGTGGACGGGGCACGGAAGGGTGTTCATCTGGTGCACGGCCCACGGGCCCAGCTGATCACGGAAACCGTGTGCCCGAAACATGGCTGCCGCATCCCGGGCCGCTACCTATCTGTCCCAGGAGTTTCTTGACCCTCTGTCTGCGGTGGTGGCGGAAGTGGATCAGGATCGATGCGCTTCCTGCCTGGTCTGTGTCCGATCCTGTCCCTAATATCATGTGCCGGTAATGGATGAAAACGGTTTCGTACATCGACCCGGCCCTGTGCCAGGGTTGCGTACATGCGCCCTCGAATGCGCCCGGCCAAAGCCATCAAGCTCAACTGGTATGAAGATGACTCATTGCTCAGCAAGGTGGAATCCCCGCTGGAGGAGGTATGATATGACAAAGAATTTGAACCGGTCATTCTGGCATTCTGCTGTAACTACTGAGGGTATTCCGCTGCGGACCTGGCAGGTTCCATGAGGCTGAAAATACCGTGGACAAATTTCAGAATTATCCGGGTCCCCCTGTACCGGAAAGGCTGATATCATCCACATTCTGCGCGCTTTGAAAAGGGGCTGACGGGGGGCGTAGGATGCATGGAAGGGGACTGTCATTTTTAACGAGGGCAATTTCAGAGCGAGAAAACGGGTGGAACAGGTTGCCGTAAAGTTCTGAAAAAATCGGAGTCGGCAAAGACCGGGTGAGGATGTACAACCTGTCTTCCGGTGAAGGTCCCCCGTTTGCCCAGTATTCCACGGAATGGTCAATTCATTAAATGGGGCCCAGCCCCATCAGACTGGCAAAACAACGCAAAACCTAAAAGGCCGATGCTGCCTGAACAAGAACTATTTTAACCGCCTACAAGAGGTGAGCATGATAATAGCAGAGAAAACCCATTGAAGAGATTATCCGGGAAGTTGGAGCCTATGACCGCATTCTGGTGCCGGGGATGCAATGAATGTCACGGTTCAGGAGGCCGGGGGGTAAAAAAGAGGAGGTCCTGGCATCAAAGTTTGAATGAATTTTATGGCCAGGATCGGGAAAACCGCTGATGAGCGGACCCTGAGCGTCAGTGTGATTCATGAATATTTAAGAGAGTGAGCATCCGGGATGTGGTGGATAAGTATGATGCCATTGTATCCCTGGCCTGCGGTGTAGTCCAGTTTGCTGCGGAAAAATATATATGACCACACTGGAAGTTGCCGCTGCGTCAACACGGTCTGCCTGGGCGCCAATGAGACCGGGCCTGTGGGACGGAACGGCGTCAGGCATGCGGGTCGTGCTGGCCCGCACCGGCGGTATCTGCCCGGTGTCCCGGTGTGCCAAACGGTGCTTAACGGCCCTGCGGCGGTTCTACCAACGCGTGAAATTTCCAAAGGACACGGACTGTGCCTGCAGCTGATCATCGACTCGGCTCAAAGCCCCATTCGGTAAAATGGATGATTACGAAATAGTCGCCCCAGAAAGACTGGTCCACTGACGGGCCGGCGGCCGAGAACCGTAACCAGGAGTGATGTGAAGATATGAGCGAATATGTGAGCGACAGCAGACTGAGCGCGCGTGTTAAAGGCCGGACATCGGGCGTGACATCTGAATGGGCCGCCCGGGCAGTGCATGATCCGGAAGAGACGAAAAAAGGGATGCTGATCAAGGATTGCGTGGATGCGGTGAATGTCACGGACAACCAGACCGCCATGACAAGGATGTCCTCTCTGGCCGCCTGTGTTCAATTTAAAACTGCTGGTATTGAACCGGTGCTGCGGGTGATGGGTGACAAGAGACAGAAAAACCGGGTGGCGCTGCAAGCGATATTCTGGGGGCTGCCTCGTTTGATATTTCCAACATGCTGTGTCTGTCAGGCGATCAGGAGTTTTGGGACTGTGCCCAGGGCCAGAATGTGCATGACTGGACCCATGCAGCTGGTGCAGACCGTCCGGTATATGCGGGATGAAGGCAACAAGTTTCTGGGCGGTGACGATGGTCAAGCGCCCGCCTGGTGACTCTTTGCGGTGGAGCGGCGGCCGTTTGCCGATCCGTTTGAGATCCGCGCCAGCTGGCCAAGAAAATTGCCTGTGGGTGGAAATTCATCCAGACCCAGTGCATCTACAATATCGACAAATTCAAGGAATGGATGCACAGGCTTCTGACCGGGGATTGACGAAAAGATTTATCATGGCCGGCATGAGATGCCTACAGTTCGTGGAAGCGGCTGGCGCCGCTGAAAAACAAGGTGCCGGCATGGATGTGCCCGATGAAATTATCCAGCGGGCTGGCGGGCGTGGGAAAAAAGCACCAGGCGGAAGAAGGCATCAAGATCTGTGTGGAGCGTTATCCAGGAACTCGCTGGAAGCGCCCGGAATCGCGGGGTTTCACATCATGGCCATTGAATGGGAAGAAAAAGTGCCGGAAATAGTTGAAAAAAGCGGGCTTTATCCAAGGCTCGAAGTATAGACAAATACGGACCTTTTCAGATACAATGAAAAACAGGGCCGGTGGATGGGATTCCCCGCCCTGGTTTTATTGCTTGTCACTGTGGATACGCAGTTATTTCGATATAAGGAGAAGTATGGCAGTCAAGTCAAATACATTGTGGTCAGGAACGGAGAGGAAAAAATGACATTTGCGACAAAAGGAAGCAGACGCTTATATAAATGCTTTGATATTGCTGATAATTGTTTGAATTCATAAATCAGAACTGGAAGCTGCCTGAAGATCAGATGAAAAATTTCTTTGCTCCTGGTTGAGAAAAGGATGTGGTGATGCCGATCCTGAGGGGAATCAACCCCAAAAAACAGGCATCTGACATCGGCCAAACCACAGAACCAGCGGAAAATCCGGAGATGCGGCCCCGGCCCCGAAACCGAAAACAGCCAAAAAATAGCGGTTCAAATTTATGAATATCAGGGCTTTGGGTTGTAATGTTCTTTGGTTTCAAAAGGTTGGAGAATTTTATTTCATGAATCAGCGGGTGGGGTTGCATTGAAAAGCTCCGCCAAAATTGTGAACAGGCGGGGCCCTGTTTTTTGGTGCAGGTATGGATCAAATGACCCAGCCATGATTCCGGCCCATTGAAACGCACTGTAAAAAGGGAAGATGGCGGCAATTTTATTATATCTGTAAAAAAATATTCTGGTTGGCATGTGCATTGCATTAATCATTTACAACTAATCGCCAATTAGTTTTTTCATCTTTTTTTCCTTTTCTGAAAAGGCTGCCCCCAAAGGGCAGCCTTTTTCAGTTTTGGTGGATGTGACAGGCATCGATGCTGAAATTTTGATTATCTGTACCAGGTGGGTGATCAAACTAACCGTGAAAACGATTCTCATGGCAGAAGTTGCCGTAAATGATCGATCACTTCCTGGTTGTCAGGAAATCGTTTGGCCTTGCGTTTGGAAAAAACAGTGGTTTGACCGGCCGTGATTTCATATATGCCGTTACTGCCGGCAACCAGTTTCGGAGTGATGTGCAGTTCTTTTTCAATGAGGTCTGCCAGACCGGCAGCCCGTGGTTCGTAGTTTCAAACGGAACAATAGGTGATTTTGATTTCCATACATACCTTCCTTTTGCATTTGGATGGGTTTCTTCCAGGTTTCACCATGGTAAAACATCAGGAATCGGTTGTGATATCGCCAAGATTATAGTAAAGGTAAATTAATTTTATTGCAATGACTGTGAAATCGTTTCAGTCAATTCAAAATGAATAATTTTAAAAGGTGATTCCATGACAGATGTTATTTTTGGTTTCCTGAACAGTATCGGTTTTACCCATCCGCTTCATCCGGCGTTTACTCATATTCCCATGGGCATGGTGATCGGCGCAGTGGTCTTTCGGCTGGTATCTTTTCTGCCCCGAATGAAAATGCTGGCAAAAACCGGATACCATTGTGTGATTCTGGCACTTGTGGGGGTTATCCCCACCATATTCACCGGCTACCTGGACTGGCAGCACCGGTTCGGGGGGGGATGGGAGTTTCTGATTGTCCTGAAAATGTTTCTGGCAGCTGTTCTCATCGTGCTGCTGCTGGTGACCGCCATCAAGGATGATCCTGAGAACCGCGGATTTAACCGGCTCACCGGATGGTATATGCTCATGGCGTTAGTGGCCATCGGACTGGGATTTTCCGGCGGCGAACTGCAGTATGGATAAGACGGAATGGATGAGACAAAGGGGGTTGCCGATTCACAGTCCATAAATCCATGGTGGATGAAAGATAAACAACAAGGAGAACACAAATGATACGTAAAATCGGATTGCTGGTGTTGACGATGGTCATTCTTTTGCCGGGCAGCCTGTTTGCTTCAGAGTATGCTCACAAACTGGTACTCGATGGCATGACGGTGTCCTGGATCCTGGACGGAGACCAGGTTCACATGGAATTGAGTGCCAAAACCACAGGCTGGGTTTCTGTGGGTATCGACCCGGAAGATGCCATGGGCGGTGGCGATATTATTATCGGGGCCGTTAAAAACGGCAAGGTGAGAATCGAAGACCATTTTGCAGATAGAAAACGGGGTCATTCTTCGGATGAAAAGCTGGGAGGGACCAATCAGGTCATGGATCCGGCAGGAAAAGAAGAGAACGGTGTGACCACCATTTCCTTCACCCGTCTGATGACCGCGTCGGAAGAATGGGACAAGCCCATCCAGACCAGCGGTAAGACCAGGGTCATGTTTGCCTTTGGCACCGGCAGGGATTCCTTTATCGCCGGACATCAGTTTCGGACGGTATATGATATTGATTTTGCCACGGGTGAGGCTGTCAAAATCAAATGATGTTTTGCAGGAAAACCGCGGGCCCGGTCATTGCAGGGTGGGTTGGCTGCCTGATGCTTATTTTTGCGGTGTTCGGGTTTGCACAGGATGGCGGACAGGATCATGCCCCTCATGATCCTGCCGGGGATATACGGGTGAATCTGGCAGATCCCCACCATGACCATGATGCCATGGTCATGGATGGCGAAACGGACATAAACGCGCTGGCAGGTCAGGTGAAAGTCGAGGAACGACTGGGTCAATATATCGACCTGGAGGCGCGGTTTCTGGATGCCCAGGGTCGGTCAGTCACCATCCGGGAAATATTTGACAAGCCTGTGGTGCTGTTGCCCATCTGGTTTTTCTGCCCGTCGGTGTGTACGTTTCTCCAGGCGGATCTGGCAAAGGCATTGAACCGGGTGGACCAGCCGCCCGGGGAAGCGTTCAATATCATTACCTTGAGTTTTTCAGATGATGAAGACCCTTCCCATGCCCTGGCCGCCAAAAAAAATTATGCCAACCTGATCCAGCGCGATTTTCCTCTGGAAAACTGGTTCTATCTCACCGGGGATGAGGAAAATATCCGGCGGGTAACCGATTCTCTGGGATATTATTTTGTCAAGAAAAAGCCCCATGAATATATCCATCCCAACGCCATGGTGGTGCTGGCAGGGGATGGAAAAATAATCCGCTATCTTTATGGCCCCGGATTTCTGCCGTTTGACCTGGGCATGGCATTGACCGAGGCCCGAAAAGGGGAACCCGGGGTGTCCATCAAGCGGCGGGTGCTCTCTTTCTGCTTTGATTATGATTCGGAAAACAACACCTATGTGTTCCGGCTGTTCAGAATCACGGGAACGGTGATTCTGCTTCTGCTGGCCGGATTTGTGGTGTTTCTGGTTCGGCCGGGAAAGAAAACCGGGCACAGACGGCCGGGGGGTTAAGGAGATTCAGGCATGACATCATTTTACCAAACCCCTGAACCGGCAGGATTTACCGGGATCCGGTCCTGGCTGATCACCTTTGATCACAAGCGCATTGCCCTGCTGTATTTGTTTTCCATCCTGTTCTGGTTTCTGCTGGCCGTGACACTGGGCGGCTTGATCCGCCTGGAACTGATGTTTCCGGGAAAAACCGTTCTGAGTGCCCAAATGTATAATTCCGTGTTCACGCTGCACGGTGTGATCATGATTTTTCTGTTCATTATTCCGGCGTTGCCGGCCATTTTCGGCAATTTTTTTCTGCCCATCCACATCGGGGCCGAAGATGTGTATTTTCCCAGACTCAATCTGCTGTCCTGGTATCTGTACATGGCCGGCGGCATCGTGGCCATTGTGTCGCTGTTTTCCGACGGATTTCCCGACACCGGATGGACCTTTTACGTTCCGTTTTCCATTTCCACCAACACCAATGTGTCCACGGCCGTGTTTGCCGCATTCATTCTGGGATTTTCCTCCATGCTCACCGGGCTCAACTTCATTACCACCATTCACAAGTTGCGGGCAAAAACCATGGGATGGCTTCAGATGCCTTTGTTCACCTGGAGCCTGTATGCCACGGCCTGGGTCCAGCTGCTGGCCACCCCGGTGATCACCATTACCCTGGTGCTGGTGGTGGTGGAACGGTTTTTCAATGTGGGGCTGTTTGACCCGGCCCGGGGCGGTGACCCCATCCTTTACCAGCATCTGTTCTGGATCTATTCCCATCCGGCTGTGTATATCATGATCCTGCCGGGCATGGGCGTGATTTCAGAGATCATCCCGGTATCTGCCAGAAAATCGATCTTCGGATACAAGGCCATTGTGGCCTCGTCTCTGGCCATTGCCATTGCCGGATCTCTGGTATGGGCCCATCACATGTACACCAGTGGCATGAGCGACACGGCCGTGTTCGTGTTTTCCCTGCTCACCTTTGTGGTGGCCATCCCTTCGGCCATCAAGGTGTTCTCCTGGGTGGCCACCCTGTACAAAGGGGCCATTGAGATGACCCCGCCGTTGTTGTTTTCACTGTGCTTTATTTATTTGTTTTCCGTGGGCGGACTCACCGGGCTGGTGCTGGGGGCGGCCGGGGCCAATATCCATGTGCATGACACCCATTTTGTGGTGGCCCATTTCCATTTTACCATGTTCGGGGGCACGGGGTTTGCCTTTTTTGCGGCCCTGCATTACTGGTGGCCCAAGATGTTCGGAAAGATGTATGATTTTAAAAAGGCCTATATCGCCGCCATTCTGGTCACGGCCGGGTTCATGCTTCATTATGTACCCATGTTTGTGTTGGGACTCCAGGGCATGCCCCGGCGGTATTATGACTATCTCCCCCAGTATGCGGCCGGCAATTTTTTTGCGGGATTCGGGGCGTTGTGCATGATTGCCGGCATCGGCCTGATGATGGTGAATTTGTTGGGCTCTCTGGCAAGAGAGCGTACCGCTGCTGCGGATGATCCCTGGGGCGGGGTCACTCTGGAGTGGACCATTCCCTCGCCCCCGCCTTTACACAATTTTGACAAAGACCCGGAAGTGATGGATTATCCTTACGATTTTACAAAGGTGGCGGACGCCGGACCCGGTGCCGGGTCCATGGATCCGGAGACGGGCAAATGACGGCTCAGACAGACCCCACCGGTAAAAAACTGGGCATGTGGCTGTTTCTGTATACGGAGATTGTCCTGTTCGGCGGTCTGTTTGTTCTGTATGCCGTGTATTTTGCCGGATACACCGAAGATTTCATTGCCGGCGCCAAAGAGCTGGACCTGTTTTTCGGGGTGGTGAACACCATTATCCTCCTGATTTCCAGTTTTTGTGTGGCCGCCGGCGTCACAGCGGTGCAGAAAACCCACAACCGAATCGCTCTGGCCGGCTTGGGGGGGGGCTGGCCTGCGGGGCGATGTTTCTGGTGAACAAGTATATTGAATGGGGGCACAAATTTGCGCACGACATCTATCCGGCATCGGACCGGCTGGTGGACGGCCCGGCCGGCCAAAATCTGTTTTTCGGCCTGTATTTCGTGGTCACCGGGCTTCACGGGCTTCACATCATCATCGGCATGACATTGCTGGCCGTCAGTCTGGTTCTGGTCACCCGGCAAAAGATCACGGCCCAAAACAATGCCATGCTGGAGAATTCAGGCCTGTACTGGCACCTGGTGGACCTGATCTGGATCTTTATTTTTCCTTTGTTTTACCTGGTGGTCTGATACAAGGAGTCCTCTATGGCATCTGAATCCCATATTGTTGAATACAAAACCCTGGGGCTGACCCTGGCAGCCCTGCTGGTGCTGACCGGCGTGACCGTGGGGGCCACATCCATCGACCTTGGCTGGGTCAATGTCTGGATCGCTCTGATGATCGCATCGGTCAAGGCCGGATTTGTGCTGCTGGTGTTTATGCACATGCGCTGGGAAGGCCGGACTCTGCAATGGTCGTTTCTGGCCACGGTGCTGTTTCTGGCCGTCATGATCGGGTTTATTTTCTGGGACGTGGCGTTCAGGTGAGGAGACCCCATGACTGATATCATCAATCCCGTGGCCCTGGTGGACCGGTCCTTTTATTTTATCATTGGATTTTCTTTTGTGTTTCTGTTTGCCATCACCCTGGTGATGATCTATTTTGTGATCCGGTACCGTCGATCCCGGCACCCGGTGCCTGCGGATATCCGGGGAAACTGGAAGCTGGAAACCGCCTGGATATTCATTCCCACCCTCATCGCTTTGGCCATGTTCGTGTCCGGGTGGCAGGCCTATACCGGGCTGCGCAATGTGCCTGAAGGGGCTTTGGAGGTGGATGTCATTGCCCAGTCTTTTTCCTGGATATTCATCTATCCCACGGGCAAGGAAACGGAAAACGAACTCCGGGTGCCCGTGAATACGCCCGTGAAACTCAACATCACTTCCATGGATGTGATTCACAGTCTGTATATTCCGGCGTTCCGGGTCAAAGTGGATGCGGTGAAGGGCCTGAGCACCTATGCCTGGTTTCTGCCGGAAACCATTGGGGAGTATTTTCTTCAATGCACGGAGTTCTGCGGAGTAGGGCATGCGGACATGACCGGCGTGGTCCGGGTGGTGTCTGAAGATGCGTTTGATGAATGGGTGGAAGAGGATGACGGATGGTAGAAACAGGGGGTATCCGTGCGGCAATCGAGCTGACCAAGTTCCGGCTCACCGGATTTATCGCTTTGTCCGCCATGTTCGGGCATATCCTGGCAGCCGCCTACACCGGCGAGAATCTCTATATCGCCGACCTGGTCTGGAAATGGTCGCCTAACGGCAACACCCGCCAGCAACAGCTCACGCTCAGCGGCGAGTGGCGACCGCTGGTTTGCCGCCCGCACCGGTGCCTGGTACAGAATCGTGGTGGGTGTGCAGACGGCGGATGGTGGCATCAGGTCTGGTTTTTTCCGGTCTGGCGTTTCTTGCCGGGGGACTGATACACATCTGCCTGATTCTGGGGTTCTGGCTCCTGGTCTGCTACAACGGCCTGTACACCCCGCTGAAGAAAACCCTGTTTGCCGTGTGGCCCGGTGTGATCTGCGGCATGCCGCCTCCGGCCATCGGGGTGACAGCAGTACCCCAGGCCCTGTGCCATGGAACAGGCATTCAGCTGCGTTCGGGTGATGCTGGTGATGGGCACTGGCAGGTGCCCCATTTTCTGATACTGGCCGCGGCCCAGCCGGTTTGTGATCCGGGGGCGGACCGGTTTCCCAGCTTTATCCGCCTGTGGCCGAAAACAGAACTTTTTCTTCAGATTCTGGTATGGGTCTGTGTTTACAGCCTGGGGATTTTCTGGTTTCTTCTAAACGGCGGGATTGTGTTGCCGGGGTTTTCAGCAAGCCTGGCCGGGATGGCTTTTGTCCTGCCCGGAGTGATGGGTTTGTTTCTCACCAGATTTCCGGCTCACGCCGGGGCCGGCGGATTCACCACCCTTAATCTGTCCATGCTGATTTTCATGGTTCTGGGGATTCTGGACCGGATTCTGCCAACCGTGTTTCCGCTTCAATGATGGCGGCAATGCCGGTATGCAGTGTCTGAATGAGTTGGGTTTCGCCTGTTCCCAGCCGGAAGCGGTTGCTGATGTCAAACACGGATTCTGCCACAGCGGTTTTTTCTCCTTGAGTTCCCCGGATCTGCAATCCATGGGTGGATGCCAGTCTTTTGAGCCGGTCCGGGTGGTTTTCCAGATTGGGCAGCCGGATATGCACGCCGGCCCGCATGGCGGTCCCGATATTGGTGGGACAGGCGGTCAGATATCCCAGCCTGGGATCAGATGCAAATTCAAGCCTGTCGCTGATGTGTGCCAACGCAGACACCATCCGGTTGAAAACATTTGACAGATTTCCGGTTTTTTCAAGACAGATAATGCGCAGATGATCTTCTTCATTGACCCAGACACGAAAGGTCCTGTCATGGCTCATGAACACCCCCCGGGATACAGGAAAGTTCCGGTTGATGCCGGCAGATGCCTGAAATCGGTCACCGGGTAAAAATGCCGTGCCCTGAAATGCCCGGTTGCGGATCTGATCCAGGGTCAATGCATCCATGGCGTGAAAGTGTCCCTGGACCGATTCAGGTAAGGCATCCAGGGCCTGCTGTACCTGTCGGGCCACGATCTGCCGGTTTTGGGTGGTGATGTTGGGTGAAAACGCGTGACAAGACAGGTTTCGGGCCATCCGGATCCGGGTGGAAACAATCAACCGGTTGTGGGGATCCAGATCCGGCAGATCCAGAGGATCCAGGCGTGACACATGACGGATGGGACCGGTGATTTGATGATATGTCCGGATCACCGGATCCAGTATTTCCTTGAACAGGGCATAGGTTTGTGCATCGCCGGCATAGATGCCGATATGGGAATCCGGATTTTCCCGGCCGGAACGGATCGCCTGTTCCAGGGTGAAGCCGGTGTCGGTTTTCAGCCGGGACAGACGGTCAAACAGAGCCGGGGTTAAAAAACGATGGGCCAGAGAAACGGCATGTTCACGAAAAATCCCTGCATCCCCGGACTCAGTTTCCATAACCGGACGCCTGGGAAGAGATGCCCCGGGCCAGGGTGGTCTGGATGATGTCCAAAACCGCGCAATCCTGATGACATCCGGGCAGATTTTTTTTGTTTTCACAGGTTAGACAGGGACTGCGGGTCAGGTACCCAATTTCAAAATCGAACCGATCTCTGTTGGTATGTGTTTTCATGGCATTTTTTCTCTGGTCATTCACAGTGGCGCACTATACCAGAGATGGCGCGGTACCGTCAATACAACAGGGAAAAATTAGAAAGGTCTTTTGCCTTGTCTAACGGATCAACACATGATAAGGGAAATATCACAAAACACCTTTTTGAACCATTTTAAATGAAGGATACTCCATTATTGGCTGAGTCTCGATTTGCGGAATTAAAGGAAAAGGAAAAACTGGCAAGAAAGCAGATTGTCATTGAATCTGCGCTGGCATTGTTTGCAAAAAAACCGTTTTATGAAGTGGGCATGCGGGAAGTGGCGGACGAGGCCGGTATATCCGCGGCTACCATTTACCGGTATTTTCCCAGTCAGCAGGCATTGTTCAATGAGGCCTTTCTTCAGGATATCTCCGCTGCCAGCAAAGAGTTCAAAACCATGGTTGAAACGGATAAGCCCGCAAGTATCGAGCAGTTCGGCATAAAATTTGTGGATCATCTCATCAATAACGAATCCACGTTTCAGATGATGGCTTATCTGATGCTCAAAAACAACCTGTCCCATCCGGTCATGGGAAAATTCGACTCAGTCACCAAAATATTTTTTGATCTGTTTGCTGAATTACTGTGTCGCCACGGTGTGGCAAAGGAACAGGCCCGTATCTATTCCCACGCGTTTGTGGCATCCATCACCGGGATTCTCATGGTTTTCCGCAATTCGCCTGTGACAGACAAAACCGCCACAAGAAACCATATCATCAAGGTGGTGAAAATCACCGCGTCTTTGTATACAAACCAGTTGCTGGGTCATCAGGACAGTGCCTGAGCATGGCCGGGCATCTTATGACGGAGGTGTGATTATGGAAAAAACTGTATTGGTGCCGGTGGCCCAGGGAATTGAAGAGATGGAGGCCATTACTATTATTGACGTGCTTCGGCGGGCCGGAGCACGGGTGGTGGTGGCATCGGTGGATAATCTGACCATCAAAGCGGCCCGGGGCATTGAATTTAAAGCAGACTGTTTGATCAAGGACTGCCGGGAACAAAGTTTTGACCTGATTGTCCTGCCCGGGGGTATTCCGGGTGCGGAAAATCTTCAAAAATCAGAAGCGCTGGCAGAACTCCTCAAAAAACAGGCAGTACAGAAAAAATTATATGGGGCTATCTGTGCGTCTCCGGCCGTGGTGCTCCATGCCCTGGGACTGGTCACGCCCGGGGCCGTGACCTGCCATCCGGGATTTGCCGACCGGATTGAGGGAGGCACGGTCCAGGACCGCAACGTGGTCATTGACGGACCCTGCATCACCAGCAAAGGCGCTGGCACGGCACTGGAATTCGCCTTGACCCTGGTCCGCCAGTTGTTTGACGACAAGGTCCTGGCGGATGTCAAAGGAGGTCTGGCCCTTTAGGTTGGCTTGTTTCGGCCGGACCGGCGGGTGCAGATAATGAAAAAACAGCGGCAGCGTGCCTTGCAGATATCTCTGGGACTGGGCATGCTGGTGATTGTCATCCTGGTGGAAGTGCTGGCGATCTCTCCGGCCGGTATCTATTCCTATACCTTGACCGGGTACCGGAATTTCAAGATCGGTGCGCCCAGGCAGCGAATCCTGGCCGAGATCAACCGGGTGCCTGCCATCCGGACCCTGATCACCTGCACGCCGGATTCCGACCGACGCTTTGACCCGGCGTCATTTCACCCATACACCGGAACTGGATGCCAGCGATGTATGGATCGCCCGATACCGCAACTTCATAATGTAATCATTTTTTGTTTCAAGAACAGACACTTTCCCGGATACTGCTGCTGAAAACCCGTTTCAGCCGTCAGATATCCTCTGCTTTGTTTGATACCTGCCGTTTGGACCTGCTTGACGATATCGACTCGTTTCTGGAAACTCAGACCGCACACCCGGTTTTTTATCACTGGAAAAACGGGCATTGAATGTTCCAAAGGGTTGCTGTATATTTGGCCTTCAAAATTTAAAATTTAGTCAGACCTTTTTCAGGTCTGAAACCGTCAGGAAAGATACATGAAACAAATAGATGACATACAATCGACCCATCGGGGTCGTGGGGGCCGGTTCCTGGGGAACTGCACTTGCCAAACCGCTGGCTGAAAAGGGTTTGATATTGATTTCTGGGTGTTTGAATCCGAAGTGAAGGAACAGATTTAAACATTGCGGGAAAACCGGGTGTTTCTGCCGGGGTTTCTGCTTCCCGATGCTATCTTTAATCCGTTCAATGATATTGAAACCGTAGTCAAAAAACAATATCTGGTACTGTTGTCGTTCCTCCCATTGCATGCGGTCTGTGGCCATGCAGATGAAACCCTTCATTGCCAGAGACGCTGTGGTGGTCAGTGTCCAAAGGGATTGAAAACAAACCTATCTCACCATGACCGGTATTCTGGAAGAAATTCTGGATTTCTGCCCCCGGAAAATCTGGCGGTGCTGTCCGGTCCCAGCTTTGCCAAGGAGGTGGCGGCAAAGATTCCCACGGTGGTGGCGGCGGCATCTGTGAACGACCGGGTGGCCCGGGTTTGTCCAGGCAGTAGCCTGCAGGCCCCACCTTCCGGGTGTATGTCAACCATGATCCTGTCGGCACCTGTGATCGGCGGGGCCATGAAAATGTCCCCGGCCATTGCTGCGGGCATCTGCGACGGCATGAACATGGGGCTTAACCCCAGAGCCGCCCTGATCACCCGGGGACTGACGGAAATGAACCGCCTGGGCACCCGATTAGCAGATCCGCTGACCCTGTCCGGCCTGGCCGGAGTCGGGGACCTGCTGCTCACCTGTACTGGCGCGTTGAGCCGTAATTACACGGTGGGGATGCAGATCGGCCAGGGGCAAAAACTGGATGACATCATCTCGAAATGCGTATGGTGGCCGAAGGGTGAAACCACCGTCCGTGTACAACCTGGTTCAGAAAACTGGGGAGATCTGCTCCATCTGCAATGAAGTTTATCATGTTTTGTTTGAGAATTTATCCAGTTGAGGAAACCATACAGCGCCTGATGAACCGCTCTCTAAAGATGAGCTGGACGGGTGTTGTAACAACTGGGGAGGTCTTATGCCATACGAACATTAAAATTACCAGAGAAGGCGCCACAAAGGAACAGAAAGCCGAGCCTATTGAAGGGGGTGACCCGGCTGCTCAAAGATGTGCTGGGAAAAAATCCCGCCACCACGTTTGTGACCATTGATGAAGTGGACACGGACAACTGGGGCGTCGGCGGCATTCCGGTCACAGAACTGCGCAAACAACAAAAATAAGATTTTTTCATGACTCGGCGGGAAAAAAGTATATGTTTTCTATTCGCACAGCTTTGGGTCTGTCCTCCCTGAAGTTATCAGTCTCATTGGGGCCGGCGGCAAAAACGGAAATGGATGTTTGGCCTGGCCCGGGAACTGGCGGCGGAGGTCATACACTCAGTTGTCCACCACCACCACCCATATTTGGGTGCCTTCCAAAAAACAGTCGCCGGTTTGCCTGGTGAAAACCGCTCGGGATCTGTTGACTGGCGCTGCCGCTGCTCGAAAATACCCCCATCTGTCGGCCGGTAGCCGCCAGATACCAGAGCTTGGGAAACTCAAAGGATTTGAAGCCGCCGTTATTGATGCGGTGTGGGAGAGTGCCTGCATTGACTGGATCATTGTAGAGGCGGACGGCGCCCGGCAGCTGCCCATCAAGGCCAGCGACGTTCATGAACCGGTGATCCCTTCATGTACCAATGCCATTGTCCATGTTACTGGCCTGGATAGTTTGGGAACGCCTTTGGACGAATATCATGTGCATCGGGCTGCCTTGTTTTCTTCCAACACCGGTCTGGCCATGGGCCAAAATGTGGATGCCCGTGCCGTGGCTACCTCCTGTGTTCTGGAACTCTGGAAAGCACGGAATCTGGTTCCGTCATGCCCGGATCTGGTGGCATTGCTCAACAAGGCCGATGATCCTGGTCGTATGGCGGAAAGTCGGGCTGTTGTTGATTTGCTGAAAAATAATCGCTACATGTTTGAAAATATCCAGAACCAACCGGTGTTTGAGAATTTTTCACATCATTCAGATGTGGTCCTCCCGGGGCCCTCCCGGGTGGTCCTTGCTAGCCTGGCTGACCCGGACCCGGTCAAAGACGTATTTATTCTATGACGACGGGTAATACAGGGGACAATCGAAAACCGGTAGCCGGCATCATTCTGGCGGCCGGGCGTGGCATTCGTATGGGCGTTACCAAACAGTTGCTGCCCTTTGAACAGACAACGCTTCTTGGACAAGTAATTCAGACCGCCAGACAATCCCAGCTGGACGAAATTTGTGTGGTTCTGGGATTCGAGGCTGATCAGATCCGCCATTCTCTGGATCTGACAGATATTCATCTAATCGAGAATTCAGACTGGAACAAAGGTCAGTCTTTTTCCGTGGCCGCCGGTCTCAAGGCCTTGCCGCCGGAAATCGACGGGGCTCTGTTTCTGCTCGGAGACCAGCCTCTGATTAAGATCCGGACCATTAACAGCCTGGTTTCCAAATTTCAGAAAACAGGCCACTGGATTGTGGCTCCCTGTTACAAAGGGCAGCGGGGGAATCCTGTGCTGGTGGCAGCGCAGTTGTTTCCATCGGCTGACATATCCGGCCGGGGATGCAGGGGCCCGGGTGTTGTTCGATGAATTCAGACACCGGATGCATTGCCCGATGCGATAGATCCCGGTATCGTCATGGATGTGGATACACCGGAAGATTACGCAGCCATTGTCCGGGATCAGAAAAACAGGTAAAACCGGTGTCCTCATAATTTGTCAAGATAAACAAGGAGGTCAACCCACTCATGATACGATCGTTCAAAGGCAAAACACCCCGCATCGCGCCGTCTGCTTATGTGGACGACACTGCCGTGCTTATCGGAGATGTCGAAATCGGTGAGGAATCCAGTGTGTGGCCCGGGGCCGTGATCCGGGCCGATCTGGGGAAAATCACCATCGGCAGACAAAGCATTGTAGAGGGACAACTGCGTGATCTACTGCCGGTGCCCCGAAGGCAGAAACGGGGATGTCATGATCGGCGACCGGGTGTATCGGCCATGGGGCGATTCTCAACCGCCGGTCCATCAAGCAATTATGTGCTCATCGGTACGAACGCCACCCCGCTGCATGAAGCCTGTATCGGTGATTTTTGCCCCATCGGTGCCGCTGCCCTGGTGGGTGCCGGGCAAATCATCCTGATTATTCCTCGCGCGTTCGGCGCCCTGGTATGATCAAGGGCCGACCGTCTGAAGAACAACTCTGTGGCCAAAAGCGCATATGAAGAATATAAGCCTTTAATCGACGAATATAAAAGCGCAGAACCGTCACCCGCTTCGGCGGTTTTTGTTGGCAAAGGCCTTTGATCATCGGTCACCACGGTGGAAAATCCAATAAGATGTGCCAATTGGGCCAGAACAAACCCAACATGCCCGGCACCGAAAATAAACAAGGTATCCCTAAAAAGTAAGTATGGGCTGGATGATGAATCTTCCAGATTTAAAGGATGAACGGTTGGAAACCCGCCGGAAAACCGGTTGTCACAAATATCATCCAGTAGGGGTTTCGGGATGCGGCAGTATCCCGTTACTGTACCATCCGGCATCACGACCCTCATGCGGGAGCCTGACGTTCTGGGTGTGGACCCCCGATGAGAAAGAATGGCGGTCAGGGCAAAGGGGGGCGTCCCTGTTTCAAGACAGTCCAGTACTCCAAGGATCTTTGACAATTCCATATCACCCTTCCCAAAACTGCACCGGGGATATCGGTATGTTTTACAGGATGAACAAACTGGGCCGTGTCCCATTTGGATAATATCGGTGTGGGTCACGGTTTCCGGCCAGCAGCCGGGGCACCACCAGATCAAAAATTGAGGCACAGTAATACATGACACATCCGGGCACGCCACCGGTACATCATCAATATCAGCCAGCATAAACATGGGACCGGGCAGTACCGAGCCCCGTAGAAAATCACCGATGAGAGCCTCCGACCTTTTTCCGGTGGCGGGAAATGCGATTTTTCCGGAATGTAGCCAGCAGCCATTGCAGAACCGGACATAGCAGCAAAACTGCGTTGCCGCAAATTACTAAGTACCGACTGGCAGACCTCGGTTTACTTGTTGACGGCGCTGAACAATTTTTCGTTGATACCGGTATTGCCCAGAATGTTTCCCATCAATATGAACAGCGGCATGGCAGTCAACGCAAAGGAGTTTAGTGAACTTGCACATGGTATAGGCGATTGTCGACGGACTGGTTGGACAAAACATCAGCCCAATCAGTCCGATTACTCCAACAGACCAGTGCAATTTCCAGACCGATGAAAAGCAGAAACAGCAGCCCGGTCAGGAGTCCAATGGCAAAAATGGTATCCTCACCCATTATTATGGTAAAAACGCAGCCACTGCTGTTTCCTCCAGATCGAAAGTTTTTTGATGACAAATTCACCTGACATGGATACGGACTTCAGCATCTGCCGTGCCGATACAGGAATGGCCATCAAAACCGCCGTATTCATCCGAGACAGCCAGCGGATTCTTCATCACATACCGGGAAACGACATCCACCATTACCGTGACCATCAGCCCCAGAGTCAGCCAGGCCTGAACATAGCCACTTACACATTCGTCACCGTCTCGATGATCCGGATCAGCATCGTCATGATTCCTCCTTAAAACACTTCATTGAAGGATGGGAAGACCGAACAGATGCCCGGTTTTCCCATCATCATAGTTCCTGTCGATTTTTTCAACAGACCGGTTATATTGAACTATTTGAAGTTCCGATACTTTGTCAATGCTTTCGTCGATGGCTTCCAGCAAGGTCTGCCCTTTGCCACCGGTTTCTTCCAGCCATTTTTCTTTCACCACCTTACAATTTTCCACCGTTTTTTATATGCTCTTGTGGCGGTGTTGGTCTGCTCCACACCGACAAGGCCACAGTGAACAGACTCATCACATATTCTGCAGTAGTGGAGAGACAGACCATGCGTTGCAGCTGTCTGCCCACATCCATCAATGCTTCCTGCGGTCATCTATAATTTCAGCACGGCCTTGTTCTTCATAGATGGCCAGTTCTCCCCAAGGCCTGGACCGGATCCGAGGACACAATTTCATTTCACCATTTCCGAAATTGGTTCTGACTGTAAAGAACGACAGACCAATCAGCAGATCATACTGGTCACCGATGGAGAACCAACGGCCCACTTTGAGGATGAAACCCATTTTTTTTGTCAGGCGCCTCCCAGTCCTCGTTCCCTCCAATTAACACTTCAGGAAGTGAGGAACTGTACCAGGAAAGGGATAGTGATCAACACTTTCATGCTTGAGAAAGATAAGTTTCTCACAGCATTTGTCACTAAGATGGCGCGTATTAATAGAGGACGAGTTTTTTTTACCAGTCCTGACACCCTGGGGCAGTATTTGATTGTCGACTACATGGCCAATAAGAAGCGGACAATTGCACGCCGGTGAGCGTCATTCAGTTTTACTATTCAATGTGGTGCAACCGGTTCATTCTTATTGCTCCATACACCTTTGTTCCCTTTGCAATGGACATGTTCATGAAGGCGTTTGCGGGTAATTCCGAAGTGAGTCTGTTTTTGCCGATGGAAACCTGTACCTTGACCGTGGCGTTATGCCGGTCAATCTTTTCAACCGTCCCCTCAAAAGGGTTCACTAATGGTTCGGACGGTTTGGTATCAAAGACATCAACTGCATCCGGCGGAATGGCTATTTTTCGGATACGGCGGCAGTTGCAGGGCAAGATGATTTTCAGGTCATCTGACACAACTTCCACCAGGCCGGCAGCAAGGGGTCGGGTTTGCCGGCATTCAAGAATATTTGGCATTCCGATAAATTCAGCGACGGTGGTGTTGGCCGGATCAAAAAAAAAGGCTGCGGGAGTCGCCACCTTCTCAATGCTGCCGTTGACCATAAAGGCGATCCGATCTGAAATTTTTTCCGCTTCTTTGAGGTCGTGGGTGACATGTACGGTTGTCACGCCCATTTTTTTCAGGATGTCATGCAGTTCGGTGCTTAAATGTGTTGCCGTCCGTGGGTCCAGGCCGGAAGTCGGTTCATCAAGAAGAAGCGTTTTCGGGGACGGTGCCAGCGAGCGGGCCAGAGCAACCCTTTTTTTTTCGCCACCGGAAATCTGATGTGGATAGCGTTCGGCCAGATGACGGATCTGCATCAATTCCAAAAGAAATGAAATTTTTTTGGCCATGACCTTCTTTGAATATCCTTGCGCCTTCAGGCCAAAGCCGATGTTCGCCATTACGGAAAGATGGGGGAATAGAGCCAATTCCTGGAACAGGTAACCAACACCTCTTTTAAAAGGCGGCAGTGGATTGACATTGACGTCATCGATTAAAACACTGCCGGTGTAAGCCTCAACGCCCGCAATCATATTCAAAAGCGTTGTTTTCCCAGCACCTGTTTCACCAACAACGACAAAATATTCACCATTTTTGATGTTAAGATTCAAATTGCGGCAGTTCCGTATAGTGACGTTTCGAAGTTGAATCTCAGGCATTGTCAGTCCAGTCTCCGATCAACTTTCTTTCCATGATGCCTAATATTTTTTCGAAAGATAAGCACATGAGGGAGAGAACAACCAGGCTGGACATAATGATATCCACTCTTATCAGGCTTTCCGCTTTCATGATAAGCGCTCCGAGTCCTGTCGGGATCGCCACCATTTCCGCAGCAAGAACCATGCGCCAGGACATCCCGGAGGAGAGCTTCAAGCCGGTGAATATCTGCGGCGCGGCATTGGGGAGAATCACCTGGAAGAGTATCTGTTTCTCCGATGCCCCAAGGATATGGGCGGCTCGAATCATCTTCTTTTCCACACTGCGTATGCCTGCAGCAGTGTTGTAGCAGAGCGGGAAAAAAACGCCAATACTGATGATGGCAACCGGTAATGTCTCATTGATGCCGATCCAGAGCATCAACAAAGGCAGCCACCCAAGTGCCGGTATGGGATAAAGCAGGCTGATAATGGGTGATAATGATTGATAAACCTTTTCTTGCCAACCCATGAGTATGCCGACGCCGATGCCCGAGATCGTTCCTATACAAAGGCCGGCCAGGACCCTGCCCAGGGTGCTGGCAAAATTTTTCATCATCACCCCGCTTTTGAAAAGCGCCACCATTTCCAGGAGTACCTCGCTGAAAGGGGGAAAAACTGCGGAACCGGCAAACGGACCATATCTTGCAGCAAGCTCCCACAGGGTGAAAAACAGGATCACTGGAACGATTTTCCACAGATTCAGATTGCCGAACCAGACGTTTTTAATAAAGGTCATTGTTTTCATATTGATCGTAAAAATTGCAGATCCAGCATCATGTCTGCCGAAAATGGTTTTTTGATATTTCCCAAACGTACGGCATTATCAATGGTATGTTGAAACTGCTCTGTGTCGATGGAATTGATATATTCAAGATTTTTCATGGAACGGGCAATGGATGCACTGGTTACCGTGAGTTCGCTTTCTTTTTCCAGCACATCCGCTAAAGGCGTATTTTTGCTTTCGAACGAAAGATAGTGGGCCGCTATTTCGGCGCTTTCAGCAGGATTTTCATTCATCCAGACCGTTGCTTTTTTTGTGGCCTTCACCAGCTTGCTTGCAATGTCAGGATTGGCCTGGATCAGTTCTTCCCTGGCTACGAGAACACTGCCAATCATGTTCGGCCATACGTCTCTGGCGGTCAGCTTCACAGAGAAACCGTCGCGTTCGGTCATCGTCAACCAATGCTCCGGAAGAAACACCGCATCCAGCTGCCCGGTTCTCAGGGCAAAAATCGATTTGGGAGGATTCATCCGCCGTACCTTTGACAAGATGGTCTGCTTGTTGAGATCATACTGTTCCATGACACGATGCATCAGCGTATCCACTGTTGCCCCCTCTCTCAACGTACCGACCCGGATACCGGGTTTTTCAAGATCTTCAATGGACTGGATCTTCTCGGGGTTTACAGCCAGACCGTAGCCATACAGGTGGGTGCCGCACAACACCTTTATCGGTACACCGGCATTGGCATGGGCGTTTATGGCGGGAATAAGACAGATATAAGCAACGTCAACATCACCCCTGGTCAATCCTGCGGCCAGAGATACGCCGGTGACGTAGCTGGCATAGCTCGTGTAATTCAGCCCTTTTTCTTTATAGAACCCTTTTTCTATGGCCACATAGGCCGGCACTGCGTGGCTGTTAAATTCCACCGCGATTCTGATGGGTTTATCGGTTCCGGCCGCCCGGACATTCATAGTAAAGTAGGGGGCCGTAAGCAGAGCAACCGTTCCTAACGCAGATTTGACAAGAAAGTCCCGCCGGGTAAAAGTATTTTGGATCATAACCGTTTTTCTCCTTTGACAATATCCATTACCATTCTTGATCCCACGCTATCCGGCACAGGGGCAGAAACGATGATACCCATAAAGCGCGGCAGGTCCGGCAACGGTGACGCCGTAAAAAACAATCGGTTTTTTATCCAGAAAAACGCTGATCGTGCCGTTGACACAGGTTGAACCGGTAGCGACAATGATATCTCCCCAGGACAATACCGCTTCTGTCTTTTCCGGTCCTTCGATTGTCAGGCCGAAACGATTCGCGCCGATATTGTCTTCATCCAGATCAATAACACGCAGTGCAAACGATTGAGACAGCTGTTCAAGCATTGCCGGTTGAAATCCAACAAAAGCGATTTTCGGGTTTCCGAAATGTTCAGTAATAAAACCCGGAAACTGTTCTGCGCAACTTTTGGGATCGCTGTCCCTGCAATGAACGGTATTTGAGACCTTACCGGCATCGCGCATAACAGCATTGATGGTTGCGATGAACACAGCACGTTCAAAATGGGTCTGCAGTTTGAGATCCATGACTGCTTGCAAAGACCCTTGAAAATTTCCCGGCATGTCTGTAAAAGCATGACCTCGGGAATTCCGAAAAACGGCTTCCACCATCACTTCCTTGCCCTTGAGAATCGGAAAATCGGTGCGGTCCGGTGTGCCAATGGCTTCCTGGGGTGAAAGCGGCCTTGCCGAAACAACCTTTACGGGTTCATCCATCATTTGACCGGCCATTGCGTGCAATTCAGTTTTCAGTTTTTTGTAATATTTCATCTTTTTCCCTGAATGGATTGTTTTGAGTTGTCGGTTTTTCCATGTTTAACAGAGACATTCGCTGCTCTTTTGAGTATTAGTTTTTTATTTATACGCGTATTTCATCGCCTGTTGTCCGGGTATCTATCCCTCTCAAGCTGGCCAGACATTTGCGGTAATCGGCACTGCAAATCACTCTGCGCAGCGCTGAAATACGCGGATCAAATTCCAGATGTGCCGGATAGCACAAGTCGAATGTCTCCTGACTGACTTGGAGAAATTCAAGCCCGGCCTGTTCTGCAGTCAGGCGATGACAAACACCCGCATCGACCCATCCTTGACGGACGGCCGTGGCTACCTCCCAGTGATTCTGAGCTATACTTTCGACCATCCTGCTGCCTGAAAGAATCTTGTCCTGGCAGCGCCGGGCACCGGAACCTTCCTTGCGCCCAATCCAGCGAACGTGTTTTGATTTTACTTTATTAAGGGCGGTCAGCCCTTCTCCGGGGCGAACCGCTACACCTTCATGCCAAACAGCGCCTCTTATCAGTCGAAATCCTTTGCCCAGAAGGTCCTGAACTACGGCTGCATTTCCTCCAGGATCATCGATTTCCCGAAGATGGGTACCTGCCACATGCACCACGCCTTTCTTGAGCAAAGAAAGCGCTTCATTGCTGGACCGATGAAATGGCAGCACCCGCACGCCGGTCCGTGATCCCATCACGGCAGCCAGAAGTCCGGCCGCAGGGTCACAAGATGCCATAATCAGGGTCATATTGGAAACATCCGCCGCAAGCGACTTACATACCTGCCCATCGATCCACCCGTCAGGCGGCAAAATGCTGAAAGGCAGTGGTTCCACCGGAAATGCAAGCACCTTTTCTTCGAAAGATGCCTCCCAGAAGGCAGGGGAATTCTGGGATGAATGCCATGCCCAGGTAATGGCTCCATTCCTTTCATCACTAAATAATTCCTCAACCGTACAATCCAGAGAGCGCGCCAGGGCCAACGCCGTGTGCACTGACGGACAAGCGCGCTGTTTTCGATGGCAGCAACGCTGGAGCACAAATTCTGCACGGCGGGCAAGCTCTGCCTGGGGTCCAACTCTTTTTTGTACGGAATCTCCGTAACTGTGACATGATCAGCCTCCCATTTATTTGACAGGATTTCTAACACAATGTCGCATGCTGTCAATCAGCTTTGATCCCTAACAGTGATGACGTATGAATAAGCAAGGTCGATGAGATCAGCAGGGTAATATAATCCGAAAAAATATTTGTAAGATGTCAAATGTCAATTACTTTGCCCGGCCATGGATCTATTGGCCAGAAGCGCGTATTTACTTTTGAGATGTGCTTTTCGATTGCTTTCCCGACTTCGAATTCGAATCTTGATTCGTTTCCAGATTTTTTTCGCGGGCCATGGTGGTCATGTTCGGGCTGCTTCGGATTATAGGTGATGACAAACCGTTGTCTGCCTGTACCCTCACCAACGAAGATCTCTTTGATATGCAGATTACTGATGATTTTAAACCGACCTCTCTGGTCACTACAGCCCGTTGGTAACCTGTGGTAGATCATCTCTCTTGTGTTTGGACTTGCCATATGCCAGTAGGTCCGAATCGCCGGGGTCCTCCATTTCAAAGTAGGTGTTGGTGGTATTGGAAAATATTAAATCCACGGTGATATTCATCAAGTGAGCGATGACCCAGAAAACCTTTTCCTGGATGACTGCTTTATGTTCAAGCATAAAATCCATGCTCCAATACAGGGGCTGAACCTGGATGAGCTGTTCAATGTCCAGATAGATATCTGAGAAGCAGCGCACTTCCGGCCAGCTGACTGGAGATGAACTTGATGCCGGTGCTTAAAAGCTTCAAGTTCCTGAACATCTTCAAGGCTGATGAAGAGGCTGAGGCTATACATCAGACGTTTAAAAGTCGCTGCATCCAACGAGTCCTGCCGATCAAAGGAGTAGGCAACCTCGGCCTGGTAGTAGTCTTTTTCGGGCTACCGGATGTTGTGGACCAACTGAATATACTCGACTTCTGACCCATCCTTTGCCTACATTTTTTGAGCTCAGAACCAATATTCGCCCTGATTTTATTGAATATTTTTGACAAAAATCTGAAATAATGATTCTATGCTCTGTCGAGCACAGGCCTACAAATGGGAAACGCTTACGAACTTAACTGGATTCGATAGGTTCCAGAGTATGCGGTTCCGGATTTTTTTTCGGATTCAGTTTTCTGGTTTTTTGAAAGTTAGAAAAAAAGGAATTATTGCCCCTGCCAGAATCAGGACTCCGACCACCACAAATCCCGTAGCGAACCATCCTTTGTCCCCCAGGATACCGATGAGACTGGGCACCAGACCTCCGCCCGCCAGAAAGGCTGCCGGGATGGTAAATGACACCGCAACGCTGCGCATTTCTTCGGAGCCGATATGGGACAATGCGGCAAATGCAGGCGGGAAAAAACACACCGCCATTACGGGCTGACAGAATACCCATACCTGCAGAAGAAATCCATTGGACACTCCGATGCCCAACACCAGGATACCGTTCACTGCCAGCACGGTGGCCAGCACCGGTTTCAGGCCGAACCGGTCGGAAATCCAACCGATCACCAGGGGCATGGGCAGCGTGGCCACCCGGGACAGGGTGATCAGGGTGTTGGCCTGGGCCTGGGTCATGCTGTGTTCATTTACCAGAAATAGCGGCAGCATGGCGTAGATCCCCAGGGTTCCGGAGACCCCTAAGCTGAACAGAAGCATCATGAACCAGAAGGACGGTATGGCGGCCAGGGGAGCTAACGCTTTGAAGTTCGGGGCTTTTCCGGCAAAATCCCGGATCCGGAAAAACCGCAGAAAAGATAATCCCATCAAGATGGAGGCGGTCCCCACACAAAACAGCACCTGACGCCACGTCATCCACAACAGCAGGGCTTCACAAAAAACTGGAGCCAGCAGAAAACTTAGGTTGGGGGCCAGCTCGTGGATACCCATGGCTTTTCCCCAGTTTTTTTCAGCAACAGTGGTGGTGAGGATGGCAATGCCTGACGGCAGATACAGCCCGGCAGCCATGCCAGCGGCAAAAACGGTGCACCGCATGAGGGTCAGATTGTGGGACAGTCCGGTCAGCACCATCATCAGGCCGGTGGCAATAGCAGAAAACGCAATAGTTTTGACATGCAGGAACCGGGACGACACAAATCCGGAGCACAGCAGTGCCACGCAGTAGCCGGATGCGGATACCAGAAAAAATGACCCGGCCTGGTCCGGGGTCAGTCCCATGTCCTCCAGGATAGTGGGCATGAGTGGAGAAATGATAATGCGGATGATGAAGTTCAGAAAAAAGATAGCAGTCAGAAAAATCACAGCCAGATAGGGCATTGCACTGTCCTTTCAAAAAGTGTTGTGTTTTTAGCTGGTTATGGATGGGAACAGGATACGTGAAAAAATCGATTATACAAATACCCCGGAAAAAAAATGGTTTGTGCCCTGGGTTATCCGGTCGGCCATGGCAATGACACATGCCGGTCGGATATTTTCTTTCCACCGGGGATAGCCGCCCTGCCATACATACCGGATCAATTCGTGGCATACGTTCCGGGTGAATTCATATGGCCCGAACCTGAAAAAACCGGATCCATCTACACCCATCTCAACGGCTTGAATTTTTGAAAACGGTGCGATCAGTTCATTTATCAACTGTCGTGATTCTCCTCCTTCCGGATTCTGTCGGAACCCGGAAGGATTTTTGGGAAAGGGAAACTGCTGGTATACCCGGCCGATAAATCCGGTAAACCGGATGTCGTGGATGGCGCCCATCAGATCTCCTATATCCTGCGGGTTATTAATGTGAAACACCTCACAATCCAAAAAGGCCGGAGGTCCTTTTTCCACCAGAGTCGCGATCCAGTCGCAGAAATCATCACAGAAAAAAAAATACCGGTCCAGTAACAGCATGTCCGATTCAATGTTGAAAAAACCGAATGCCAACGGGCCGTGGGAATGGGATTCAAAAGACAGGGGCATGTCAGATCTCCTTTTATTTCCAGCCATAGCATATTTTATTTGGGTGTGCTATAGAAAACCAGGAGTTTTCAAGAAATTCTGCCCGATTCAGTTGGAAAAAATTACAGTTCAATGCTGAGGCATTCAAGAGCCGATAAAATCATCCGTTATCAGGAGGGGAAATGGATCTGAACGTATTCAAAAACATGGACAGGGATCAGTTGCTGGCCTATATCCGGTTTCTGCTGTGGAACTACCGGGTCATGGATGCATTCTGGTTCATCCGAATCGCTGAAAAATTCGACCAGACAACCGCAGAAAAGCTGAATGAAGAGGTATGGGATACCGTGGCCGGATATGCGGCCAAAGACCTGATAAAAAAATTTCCCGTTCCTGAAACTGTAGACGGCCGGCCCGGTCTGAAAGGCTTTGTCCGGACCCTGAAACTGTTTCCCTGGTGCATCCTTGTGGGGTACCAGATCCGGGAAGCACTGGACGAGGTCATCATCACCGTGCCGTCCTGTCCCACCCAGGAAGCCCGTCTGAAAAGGGGGCTGGATGAATATGTGTGCAAGCACATGCACAAAAAAGAGTTCGAGAGCTTTGCCCGGGTGGTCGATGACAGTATCCGGGTCCATTGCGAGTTTGCGCCGCCCGACCCTCATCCGGAGGACCTGTTCTGTAAATGGCGGTTTTTCCTGGACCCTGAACATGGATGAAACCGCCCCGACATCAGACATCCGGGTGGGATCATTTTAACTCCGCTTTGCGCACTTTCCCCAGGGAGGTTCTGGGAAAAGCCTGCCGGAATGAGATTCGGACCGGCCATTTGTAACGGGCCAGCGCCCCTTCGCAGTATGCCAGAACATCGGCTTTGGTGAGACAGGAGCTGGGTCGAAGAATGACAAACGCATGGCCGCACTCCCCCCGGGTGTCGTAGGGTTCCCCCTGACCGCCCATCCTGAATCGGATGAGTCTTGAGGTGTTTTCAATTTCAGCCGGGTACATTCCGCCGGAAGTGAACATCACCAGCCATCACCTGCCAGGAAGAGGAAAACCATCTTATCTTTTTCCAGGCCATGTCCCGGTGGCAGAGATGCCCGTTTTTAATGGTTTGCTCGGTTTCACTGGATCCTGCCAGTACTCCTTCGGCAGTGGAGCCTCTGACCACGATTTCTCCGATCTGGCCGAAAGCGGCAGGCCGTCCTGAGATCCATGATACTCCACTTCCAGCACATGGAACCACAACCTTCCATAGCCACCGAGTTTATTCAAAGGATCAGTTTCCAGATTTTACCCACAACAGAATGGAGGTTTCAGTCTGTCCCATGACGATCTGGCGGAATGCAGGCCGGCATCGGCACAGGCCTGGAATCCAAGTCTGGGTGACCCGTTCCCCGCCGCCGGCACAGATCCGCAAAGGACAGATCCCCCGCCGGGCAGGAAGGCACCTTGAGCAGTTCTCTAGACACGGTGGGGACCCCAGAAATTAGTCACTTTAAACTGCACAATATCCCCGGAACACAGTTTCCGGTTTGAATTTTCATGAAGTACGATGGTGGCGCCTTTGCAATATCGGTGCTGCCTGGATAAACAGCCCTCCTGAGTGGAACAGAGGCAGAAAGATGAGCATGATATCGCTGGTATGGAGCTTGAAAAAAATGTCCGCGTTCAGGCAGTTGAAAAAGGTTTTCCGGTGGGACAGCACGGCTCCCTTGGGCCGGCCAGTGGTGCCGGACGTGTACATGATCACCTGGGGTTCCTCCGGGTCGGCAGGCCCCAGGCTTCGGGTGAGAAAGGGCCGTTTTCCGTCAAATCGGGCCACACCCGGGTCCAGCTGAAAAATCCGGTCGTCAGTGGAAGGCTGTCCCTTGACCGCCACCATCAGGGGGGGCAGATAGGCGGCCAGATTCAGGGCATTCACTGTGGCGCTGAAGGTATCCCCATGAACAAACAGCCTGGGGCGGCAGTTTGTCAGAAAATAATCCAGCTCCCGGGCCGTGATCCGAAAGTTGATGGGTACAAAAATCGCCCCCAGCCGTGAGCAGGCCAGAAACAGATCCAGAAATTCCGGACAGTTATAGAGCATCACCGTCACCCGGTCTCCCTTTTCAATTCCCAGGGACTGAAGCCAGCAGGCAGTCCGGTCCGACCGTCGGGACAGATTACTATAAGTGATCACCTGGTCCTGGAACAGGAGGGCCGGCTTGTCCGGAGTCAGTTCAGCCCATCGCTGGACCCACCAGGCAATGTTCATGGATTTGATCATGAGCAGCCTCGCAGTCTATCTGGAAAAATAGGCGGTTGCATGCGTATGTTTTATACGTCAAATGCATCAAAAGATCCAGAAGTTATCTTGTCATCCGGCATAAAATTTCGGACGTATCTGTCAGACAAATGGGGACCATGTGTCTGGGGTAGTGCATTACACAAGAAAATGCAAACAGGATGATGATCCGGATGAATGCGGGGAAACCGGATCATGACGGCACCTCTCAGTTATCATATTTTCGAAAGATATTCATGACTGTAAAATCGCATGAACAGGAGCTGGAAAGGCTCCGGAACCTTCAGCATCAGGCAGCCATGGGCGACGGCGTTGTGACCAGCATGGATTGATTGATGGCCGCCGGGTGTTTGCTTATGCTCAGGATGTTACCGGGGAAAAGGTGACCCTGGAGGAACTGGGCGGGGCCGAAGTGCACAGCAGAATTACCGGCCAGTCACGAAGAATCCCCGCCCGATTTTCTCTGTGACGATGATGTGAAGCGCAAAACTTTTTCTCTGACCACCATTGTGCCTGCGGATTTCAAAAAAGCCTATGACATGCACCAGGTGATCAAAAAGGTTGTGGGCCATCACACGTTTCTGGAAGTGCTGTCGGAATTCGCCTTTAACATCATCACCGGGCTGGCCCGCATGAACGGGAGCACCGTGGGGATGGTGCTCAACCAGCCAAAGGTCCTGGCCGGATGTCTGGATTACCATTCCTCGGACAAGGCGGCGCGGTCATGGCCATGGGCTGTGTGGGCATGTGCGTTGACCTGATGCTGGCCTGGCCTGTGGCCCGGCTGGTGGTGCTGGACACGGCAGCGGCCATCAATCTGATTTACCGCAAAGAGATCATGAACGCCTAAGACCCTGGGGCGTATAGACAGGAAAAATACAGGAATATGATTACAAATATTCAAATTCCTTTCATGCAGCCTCCAACATGCTGGTTGATAAGGTGGTCGACCCGGCAGACACCCGGTGGCAGATCATAGCCGGGCTTTCCATGCTCAAGAACAAACAGCGGCTGGCACCGTTTCGGCGCCATGGCAACATTCCTTTGTAATTATTTCTCAAGGAGACAGATTCGTGGATTTTTATTGTTTCTGCAAAAGGTTAAAACCTTTGCCTTCAGGCGGGTAGCATTTTGCTAGCAGATGGGCTATAATCCGAAGCATGAAATATCGGAGAGGGAGCCATACAAAGTTTAAAATTCAGTATCATTTTGTATGGGTGATCAAATATAGGTATCATATATTGCAAGGAGATATAGACTTACGAGTAAGGAGAGCTTGTACGCCAAACATGTGAGCGATTTGAGATGCATATTTTGCGTGGCGTTGTCAGCAAGGACCATGTACATATTTTGGTGTCAGCTCCACCGAACTTATCCCCATCAGATATAATGCGCAGAATTAAGGGGCGGGTGTCCCGGACACCCATGTCACGACCATGGCCAAGCTGTATGCATCCCGCATCGCTGTGGAGGTGGTGGATGAGGTGCTGCAGCTCCACGGGGGATACGGGTATTTTGGCGATTATGATATCGAGCGGTTCTATCGGGCCGCCAAGGTCCTGGAGATCTACGAGGGGGCCAAGGAGATCGAAAAAATGATTATCGGCCGAACCATTGTGGGCCGCTATATATTGAGAGAAAATTTATGAAACAGGTGTTTTTACTGGGAAACGGGGCCATGGCCTTAGGATTGCTGGAAGCGGGCTGCCAGATGCTCACCTCTTATCCCGGGACTCCAAGTTCTGAGATCCTGCCGGAAACTGTCCGGTTTGCAAAACAAGCGAATCTTAACACCGTGATCAAGTGGTCAGTGAACGAAAAGGTCGCGTTGGACAACGCGTTTGCCGCCGCCATTTCCGGCAAACGGGCTGCCTGCTGCATGAAAATGGTGGGGCTGAACGTGGCCGCGGATTCGTTTTTTTCCGCCGCCTATATCGGCAACATCGGGGGGCTGGTGGTGATCTCCTGCGACGACCCCGGGCCCCACTCCTCCCAGACCGAGCAGGATTCCCGGTTCATGGCCCGCATGGCCAAGGTGCCGGTACTGGATCCGTCCAGTCCGGAAGAGGCCAGGAGCATGATCCAGACCGCATTCGAGATTTCCGAAGAGTTCCAGGTGCCGGTCTTGGTGCGGCCGGCCATCCGCATCTGCCATGCCAGGCAGAACATCTCCTACGGGGACCTGAAAAGCAATGAGACAAAAGCCTCGTTCAAACGGGAACCCACCAGGTGGGCTTCCACGCCCAAGTTCCGGTTTCTCCAGCACAAGGCCCTCAATGAAAAACATGTCCGGATCGCAGAGAAATTCGCTGCCCTGGCGCCTTATAACCAGCATGATATCCAGCCGGGACAGACCCATCCGCTCGGCATTGTGGCCGCCGGGGTGCCGTCGGCCGTGGTGGCGGACCTGCTGGCGGAGTTCGGACGTACCGATATCCCGGTCCTCAAACTGGGGGCGCCCTATCCGTTTCCCGCCTCCCTGGCCGATCCGTTCATGGATGCCTGTGACCGGGTTCTGGTGATCGAGGAGACCGACACGGTGATCGAATACCTGCTGGGGGACCGGCGCAAAACCCTGGGCCGGCTGTCCGGGCATGTGCCCATGGAAGGGGAGCTGGTGCCGGAAAAGATTCTGGGGGTAATGAACCGGGCCCTGTCCGACTGCGGTCTGGCACCCCTGACCACCGATGATATCACCAAAGATGCCTTTGACCTGACCGCGT
>JAGYOW010000026.1 GCA_018399285.1 Desulfotignum sp. | reverse complement strand
ATCCGGCTCATGAAGGTGCGCATGGGTATCTGTCTTGTCCGGATCCTCTTTTTCATGAATATGGGCTTGCATGTCCCTGAGTTGGATCCCTTTTCGGGTATCCACCACCTGGATGTCCGGGGCCATGGATGCCAGTTTGTGCAAAAATCCATTCTCAAAAGGCACACCGATTCTGAAATACACATCTGCCCGGGCCAGCCGCCGGATCTGGTCCGGGGTAGGGGAATAGGTGGTCGGGCTTTTGCCGGGCGCCACCAGCACATCCACGTCAGCCAGCTCCTGCACGATCTGTTCAACAAAAAATTTTTGAGGCAGCACACTGACATGAATGTTCAACGTTTCCTGAGCCTCGAGGCCGAAACCCGGCAAAAGCGTGATAAACACAGCCAGGATCACTGATTTTAGATGCATAACTCTTCCCTGATTTTGGTGGATCCGCCCAAATGATGATCAGCCAACCAGTTTGGCAGTGATTTGCGCCACATGCCTGCCCTGAAACCGGGCCCCTTCCAGCTCCGTTTCAGAAGGCTGCCTTGCCCCGTCTCCACCGGCAATGGTGGATGCGCCATAGGGGGACCCTCCCGTGATCTCATCGATGCGCATCTGTCCCTGAAATGAATACGGCAGACCCACAACGACAAATCCGTGATGCAGCAGAGTAATATGAAAGGAAAGAATGGTGGATTCCTGGCCCCCGTGCTGGGTGGCGGAACTCACAAACACACTGCCCACCTTGCCGATGAGAGACCCATTGGCCCACAGCTGACCGGTCGCATCCAGAAACTGGCGCATCTGCCCGCACATGTTCCCGAACCGGGTGGGGGTGCCGAAAATGACGGCATCTGCTTTTTCCAGCTCTTCCACCGTACACACCGGCACATGGGAAAACACTTTTTTTGCCTCTATGGCGCCCATTTTTTCCAGCACCTCATCAGATAATGTTTCCGGCACCTGCCGGATATCCACGTCAGCCCCCGGTACCTTTTTTGCGCCCTCGACAACCGCCTGGGCCATTTCATACACATGACCATACGTGGAATAAAACACAACCAGAATTTTCATGACAAGATCCTCCTCTCAGATGATAAGAATTAATACTAAAAGTATGATGCAATAACGGTTTGTCAATAATGAATAAATTTAGTTAAAGCTAACATTTTTTATTGACAAGCCAGTGTTTGTTATAATATGTTTCCGTGAAATTTATCGCAATCCAACCATGGAGGTAACCATCATGTCAGACACCTTGCACCGGTTTTTACCCATCTGGGAAATTCCGGATCATTTGAAATGCCCGGTGGCGGGGGCCATGCTCACTGTGGAAAAACACCGGTCCATCCTGAAAAAATGCGGCTATGATGTCAAGTCCATGAAGCCTTATGAATACCACCAGAAAATCATGCTCAAGCTGGGGGATGAGAACAATGTCTCCCAAAAGGTGAATAACTTCATCCGGACCCAGTCCGCCGGACAGATGGCCAGGGTGGCCGGCACGACGGAACGGCTTGACCGGGAAAAGAGAAAACTGAACGAAAAAAACCGGGCACTTAAGGAGATGTGCAAAACGCGTAAGGCGGATGCCGCAACCATCGGGCACCTGGAAGCCCGGAACCGGGAGTTGGCTGCCCAGGTGCAGACGCTGCGACCGGATACTGCCACCCAGGCCAAAAACAATGATGAAAAAAAACAATTCGAGGAAACCATCCAGACCCTGACTGCGGACCTTGCCCTGGAACAAACCGCGCACCAGGCGCTGATGCAAAAGCACAAAGCCCTTCAGATTGAGCTGTTCAGCCATCAAAATGAGCTGGAACTGATCAAAAAAGAGTTCCAGTCCCTGATATCTGCTCTCCGGCCCTCCGGCACCCCACCCTGTCCCCATCCGGCTGAAAATGCCACAGGTTCTGCCCTCTCTGGTGCCGCCTGCTCCGAGACCATTTGCACCAAATCCTCCTGCGACCCGGGCAGCTGTTCCTGCGATCACTGCGCCCGGGTCCACTGCAACAAACCCCTGAAAATTCTGAGCAGCTCCAGTCTTTCCGCCGTGACCCAGGCCCTGTTTCAACCGGATGAAGGGGTTACTTTAAACTGACCCCAGTTTTCTTTTTTTCAGAGACATAAAAAAATTTCATTATCCCCTTGACAAAGGAACAACCCTGTGAAATATATGGCTTCAATTCTAAGTCCTGACTAACTTAATCTTATTACCCAAACTATTTAATTATAGACTCAATTTAAATGCTAAGACTAAAATACTATGACAATTCAAATCACACTTGATCAGCTCACACCCGGCACCTGCTGCACCATCACCGGGCTGTCTGCAGCCAACATGCTGGGGCAGCGCCTTCTGGACATGGGAATTTTTCCGGGCCTGACGTTGCGGGTGATCCGCAACGCCCCTCTCGAAGATCCCATGCAGGTGGAGATCGAGGGATATTCCATCAGCCTGCGCCATGAAGAGGCCCGGTTCGTGGAGGTTGAGGCGGATGGGGACTGATAAGCTCATCGTGGCCCTGGCGGGCCAGCCCAACTGCGGCAAGTCCACGGTGTTCAACGCCCTGACCGGGGCCCGCCAGCATGTGGCCAACTATCCCGGGGTCACCGTGGAAAAGATGACCGGATGGTACCGGTACGGGGACGTCCGGGTGACGGTGGTGGACCTGCCCGGCACCTACAGCCTGACCTCCTATTCCCCGGAAGAGCGGGTGACCCGGGATTTTATCCTGCACCAGGCCCCGTCCGTGGTGGTCAATACCATGGACGCATCCAACCTCAAGCGCTGCCTGTACCTCACCTTTCAGCTGATGGAAATGGAGATCCCGGTGATCCTGAACCTGAACATGATGGATATGGCCCAAAACCGGGGCATGACCATCGATACCACGGCCCTGTCCCGAAGCCTGGGAGTTCCTGTGGTACCCACCGCCATCACCAGGGGCAAAGGCAAAACCGATCTCCAGGCAGCGATTCTGGAAATCGCCGGACAGGGGCTTTCCAGCGTACCGGCCCGGGTGGATTACCGGGAAATGACACCTTACATCTCTTCTGTCCAGGAGCGGGTGACCGCCCTCACCGACCTGGGGGACCGGTATCCGGTGCGGTGGCTGGCCATCAAGCTCATGGAAGGGGATGAGGCGGTGCGGGAGCTGATCCGGGAAAAAACCGACCAATACGCCCAGCTGCTGCTGGAGGTGGACAAATTCAGGCAACAGTTCAAGGCGGCCATGGATACGGTCCCGGACATGCATGTGGCCACCTGCCGGTACCGGGCTGCCGAAGGGATCGCCCGGCCCTGTGTCACCCAGTCCGAACGGGCACGAAAAACTCTGTCCGACCGCATCGATGCCCTGGTCTGCCACAAGCTGGCCGGGCCGGTGTTCATGGTGGGAGTGTTGTGGACCCTGTACTATCTGTCCATTGTGCAGGGTTACCAGATCACCAACTATACCTGGCCTTTGCTGGCAGGGTTCCGGAACCTGGTGTCGGACATCCTTCCGGTATCCGGGTTCATCGATGTCCCCCTGACCCGGGCCTTTTTCCTGTGGCTGGTGGATTCGGTGAACGCCCTGCTCAACTATATCCCCATCTTTTTCATCCTGTTCGCCTGCATCGCCTTTCTGGAAGACAGCGGATACATGCCCAGAATGGCGTTCATCATGGACCGGCTCTTCAGCCGGTACGGGCTGCACGGCCAGTCCACCCTGCCCATGGTGCTGGGAGGGATATATGTGGGCGGCTGTGCCGTCCCCGGGGTAATGTCCTGCAAAGGTATCCCGGACGAACGGTCCCGTCTGGCCACGATCCTGATCATCCCCATGCTCAACTGCCTGGCCAAGGTGCCCCTGTATGTCCTGCTCATCAATATCTACTTTGCCCCGCACAAGGGATGGGCCATGTTCTTCATCTCCACCATCAGCATGCTGATGGTGCTGCCGGTGTCCAAGCTGCTCACCCTGACCGTGCTCAAGGACAAGGAGACCGCCCCGTTCGTCATGGAGATGCCGCCCTATCACCTGCCCACCGTCCGGGGGGTGCTGGGACGGGCTTTGGAACGGGTGTGGCTGTTCATCCGGAAAATCACCACCATTGTGGTGGCCCTGGCCGTGGTGATTTTCGTACTGCTCCAGTTTCCCGGCATCGGCCCGGATCGCATGGCCCAGTATGAAACACGCAAACATGCCGCCGTCCGCTCTTTTTATGAAGAGATCACCGGCACCGGGTATGAAGCGGACCTGGCTGACAACCGCCTCATGGCCATGATCCATTTCTGGGAAAACTTTCGGAACAAAAAGATGCGTGTCAAAAGTCCGGAAGAAGCCCAGGCCATCGACATGGAATTCGAGGCGGCCAATGCCCGGTTTTTCTCCCTGGTAAAGCCCGGCAGGGACCGGGAAGCCAAACAGGTGAACCGTGCCCTGAAAACCCTGATCCGGGAGCGGAGCCAGCTGCTCCAGGAAATGCGGGCCGAACGGATCAACAACAGTTTTCTGGGTTATGCGGGCAAGGCCCTGGTGCCTCTGACCCAGTGGGCCGGATTCAACTGGCGGGTGAACGTGGCCCTGCTGGGGGCCTTTGCCGCCAAGGAAAGCGCCGTGGCCACACTGGGGGCTCTGTATGAACAAGGGGATGCCAGTGAATCCCTGGAAAGCCGCATGGCCCGGGGAGAACAGGATTTCACCCCGCTCCATGCCCTGGCATTGATGATGTTCATGGTGCTGTATCCCCCGTGTCTGGCCACCGCCATTGCGGTGAAACTCCAGTCCGGTTCCGTCAAATGGATGCTTTTTGCCATGGGCTATCCCATGCTGCTGGGGCTGGTGGTGGCCAGCCTGATATTCACCGGCGGCAGTCTCCTGGGTCTTTCCGGGCTCCAGGCCATGGCCGCCTTTTACCTGCTGGCGCTGGCCATCACCATTGCGGCCGGGTTCATCACGCCGGCCAGATCAGGCGCCACATGACCCACTGCCGGGCCGATGAACGGCCCGGCAGATTCAACCATTAACCCATTTATTTTTAAACCCCATTTTTGATGAAAGGAAAAAACCCATGACTAATTTTAAAACCCTGCTGGCTGTTCTTGCCCTCGGGCTGTTATTCACCGGCATCTGCCAGGCCCACACCCCGCTGTTTTCCTGCTTTGACAACGGAGACGGTTCCATCACCTGCGAAGGCGGATTTTCCGATGGATCTTCCGCCGCCGGTGTCGCGGTCCGGGTGGTGGACAAGGACGGCAAAGTACTGATGGAGGACAAGCTGGATGAATTCAGCGAATACACCGTGAAAAAGCCTTCTCAGGAGTTTACGGTCATATTTGATGCCGGCGAGGGGCATCAAATCAAGGTTCCCGGCAGGGAAATCTTCTGATTCAATTGTGTCTGTCAGACCAGATGATGTTCAACCCTTGTTGTTGAACATCATCTTTCATCCCGATTCAAATTAACTTCAAGGAGAAAAACAATGAAAAAACGGATTGCTGTGCTTGTAAGTTTGATATCACTCATTTTGTCAGCCCAGGCTTTTGCCCATTTTCAGCTGATCTATACCCCGGATGCGGCCCTGGAAAACGGAGGGAAGATTCCTCTTGCCCTGGTATTCACCCATCCGTTTGATGCGGGACACACCATGGACATGGGGACCCCGGAACAGTTCTTCGTGCTGCAGACCCGGGGGGAAAACCCGGTCAAAAAAATGGATCTGCTGGACACCCTGGTGCCGGTTTCCTGGCAGAGCCTGACCAATTCGGGCAAGGCCTTCAAAACCGATTACACGGCCCGGGGCGGGGACCATATCTTCTGCCTGGTGCCGGATCCCTATTTTGAAGCGGAAGAGGACTCCTATATCCAGCAGATGACCAAGATGATCATCAATGTGGGGGGCATCCCCGGGGCCTGGATGGAACCTGCGGGCCTGCCTGCGGAGATCGTGCCTTTGAGCAAACCCTATGACCGGTGGACCGGCAACGTGTTCCAGGGAAAGGTGCTTTACAATGGCCAGCCGGTGCCCGGCGCTGAAATTGAAATCGAATACCTGAACCACGAACCCCTGATCGACCGCAATGCCTTTGCCAGAAAACCGGCGGTCAAAGCACCCCAGAGTTCGTTTGAACTGCAGACCATATTTGCCGATGACAACGGCATCTTCACTTTCGGCATTCCCAAAGCCGGATGGTGGGGGTTCGCAGCCCTGGGACTGGATGAAGATGCCACCCATAAAGGCAAGCCCTGCTCCAAAGACGCGGTGATCTGGATCAAGGCTGTGGACATGTGAGCGGTCTCATCTAACGTGAAAAAACGCGACAAGGGGCCGCTTTTCATTTTCCTGATGATTCATGGAAAATGAGGGGGTCAGGCCCCGCTCATTGGAAAAAAAGCATTCGAAGAAAAAAGGAAAAGGAAAAAAATGAAAAAAAATTCTGCAATACTGCGCACGACATTATGCCTGATGCTTTTCACCTTTCTTGTTTCCCCTGCCATGGCCCAGGATGCCGCATCCACGCGGACGGTGGGTGGTGTCAAAAGCATGGAAGACCGGGTCAGGCACCTGGAACAGGCCATCGGCTCAGGAGACGAAAGCAACCGGTGGTTTGACCGGATTGAGATCTCTGGTCTGATCGAGATTGAGGCCATGCACCAGAGTATTGATTTTTCCGACCCGGCCCAGGCGGATGAAGATGAAAGCGATATCGACCTGGCCACATTGGAAGGTGGCCATGGATGCCGGCATCTCCGATCTGTGGACGGCCATGTCCTGTTCAAATACGAAGAGGGATGATCTGTTCGTGGATGAAGGGATTCATCACCCTGTCAGGAAAAGGAAAGGTTTCGATCTTTCTGACGGCCGGCCGGCAGTATCTGCCTTTTGGCAACTTTGACTCTCATTTTGTGACCGATCCTCTGACCCTGGTTCTGGGGAGACCAATGACGGGGCCGTGGTGGTTGGATCCAGCTTTGCCGGCGACACGGTGGAAGTCTCGGCCGGCCTGTTCAACGGAGCTGTTGATGAAACCGGTGAGGATGACATGGTTGACAGCGTGGTGGCAGCCGTATCCTTCCAACCGTTTGAATCGGTCATGATAGCGTGTCATACACCTCGAACCTGATCTCCTCGGACGGATTTTCCGACGCGCTGTCGTCACCGGCACCGGCACTGTGACGGACATGGTGGGGGATGGAGTGCATTCATCACGACATCTTTTCTGGAACGGTTTACCTTTATCGCTGAATATGCCGCAGCCATGGATCATTTCAAAGCCGGAGAGATCTATGAGTCCGCCGACACCCGGGAACGGAAACCGGCTGTCTGGAACATGGAGCTGGGGGTTTCCGTGCTGGAAAATCTGGAACTGGCCATCGGTTATGGCGGATCCGATGACGGCGGAGCGGATTTTCTACCTGAAACACAGTATGGGGCCGTGGCCAACTGGGGCATTTTCGACAGAGCCAACCTGGCCCTGGAATATCTGAGAGCGGAATTCGATGATGACCCACTGTAGAGACCAGACCACATTACCATACGGCTGGCCATTGAATTCTAGCGTCTGCTGCATCCTGTCACTCCTGGATTCCGGGGTTTCTGCCATCCCGGGAATTCACCCCCTTCAGGACTCGAGGTCCCGGTTTCATCACACCGAACAAGGATACCTTCCCACTGGTGACGGCCAGCCCGATAGCGATCTGGGGCAAATGTCCATGTCTTCTAGTCATATGGTTCAGAATGGTTACTTGCGTTGGCCTTGATGGAGATGGACTTTCATCTTCAGTTCGGAGTGTAAACAATACCCTTAAGTCCGGCATCGTTTCATCACGTCATCAAGTAACAGACAACTGAAAGCTCCGGCAGAAGAAAATACGCAGGAAAAAAGAAGGTTGTTCCGTTAAAAGAGTAACAGAGAATTTTTGAGAACACAGGCGATCTCCAGCGTGGCTGTCTGCCGGAGAGGAATCCATGAAGATGCAATAATATTTTAAAACGGCTGGATGCCTGGGTGGACCTGGAGCTTCCCATTGAAGGGCTTCAGGAATTGGAAGAGCACCTTAACCAGTGCCGGCATGCAGAAAGAAGCACAGTCTCTGAGCACTGGCCCGAATCTGGACGAGCCAAGCCTGACCGCACCCCCGAAAACTCTCCGGGCAGATCCGGCGAGGCCCTTCATGCCCTGACCAGACCCGCCTGGCCCAGTGGTGGCGTCACCTCACCCACTGGCCTGGCGGGCGCCGTCTGCGGAGCCACCACAGCGAGCCTAGTCTGCGGGCAGTCATGGGCACGCACACGGCTGCCGTCTGGATGGGGTCTCCCGTCCACCCCTTACACCAAATCCTGTATGACAGCGGGAGGCTTTGCCATGAAACTGGTTTACAAAACGGACCCTGATCTTTTTTTTCTGTGGCCCTGAACATCGGATTTGGTTATGGTCATGGCCCTTTTCGCGCGTTTGATCGGGCCATGACCCGAGATGAGCGCCGGTGGGAGGAGCTGACAACCATTGTCCGGGAGTTGAACCTGACCGAAGCCGAATCAGAGCGGATTATCGAAATCATGGCCGATTTCCGGAAAGAGATGAACTCCCTGGACAGAGGCCGACAAGACCGCTACATGGAAGCCCATGATTGCCTGACCTGGCGGAGCCCCTGGACCGGATCATATGCATGAATGCATGCAGGTCTCGACGCAGATGTTTCAGAAAAAGCAGGAACTGTTCGAATCTCATGTCCCCTGATCATGCGGGGAACTCGGCAACGAAAAGGGCGCTGAATTTTTCAGCCGTGTCAGAGGAGCATATCCGCGGCAACGCAGAAAAAAACATCCCATAGATAATGTTGGTTTCCTAAGTTTTCCCGCCTCAATGATGAGGAGCTGGCGGGCTCACGGCCCGGGGCAATAAAAAAGCCTTTGCCGAAATCCTGGAAAGCGCCACTGGAGACGCAGTATACGGGTTTGGCCTTCGGATGCTTCACCATCCCCAGGAAGCGGAAGATGCCGCCCAGGAGACTTTCTTAAAGAACACTTTCAAGGCTGCGGGACGGTACCGGGCCTGGGCATCTCTGCGCACCTATCTTTTGAAAATCATGAAGAGCCTCTGTATTGATTTTACCGCAAAAGAAAAACGAACCCATGACCGGACTGCCCGAGCCCTGTGAACCGGACACCCCCTGGACCTGCTGGAAGGGGCCGTTGCTGAAAGCATTGGAGGCCGCTGTGGCAAAACTGCCTGTGAACCAGCGTACCGCCCTGCTGTTGCGGCACCGAAAAGATGACCTATAAAGAAATCTGCGAGGTCATGGACCTGTCCCAGGCGCAGTGGAATCCTCTGGTCCGTGCCCGAAAAACCCTGCGCCTGGCCTGTCCCAGAATTTTTCTAAAAAACAAAACGCTTTTTTTTTTTTTTCCGCAGGTTTTTGCCATCCTGTCCGTTAAGGGAAGCAAGCCATGAAAAACGTGGCAGAAACAATTATGTGAATCTGGAAAATCAATTGAATGCATTACTCTCACCATTTAAATCCTTATTGTGCCATTGCCATGGCGGCCAGCGTGCTTTTCACCGGATGCAGCCTGTTTGAACCAGAGACCCGGCGGGACCCCGCTAGCTCTGCCGAACTTTTCACCAGCCCCTGTACACCCCAAAGCTGACCCGGGGCCGGGAAAGTGGTGGCGAAACTTTGGCAACGAAGAACTGAACACCCTGGTGGGCCGTGCCACAATCCGGCAACTTTGATATCAGGTGGCACTACAGCCCAAGGTCGGCAGGCAGAAACTACCGCCCGGAAGGCCGGAGCGAGGTCTTTCGCCGTCTCTGGACTACAGCGGTGGTGCGGAAAAAACGGCGAAAAGACAAAAGAGACCGATGCTGCCGGAAGTGCCAGTGACCAGTCCGGGACATTCAGCGCCAACCTCTCTGCCGGATATGAACTGGACCTGTGGGGACGGCTTCAGGCACTGCACTTACCTCACAAAATCCTGGAATACGACGCCACCCGGGAAGACCTGGAGGCTGCGGCCGTCACTGTGGCTGCGGATGTGGTCACGTCTGGGTGGCGGTGTTGTCTTTGCGTCGGCAGATTGCGATCCTGGAAAATCGAATCCGGATAGACCGGCAGATGCTCAAACTCCAGGAACTGCGGTTTTCTCAGCAGCCAGGCCGATACCCTGGCCGTGTCCCCCAGCGGCGGAGGCCCTGGCCAGGCGGGCTGTCACCAACAAAACCCCTGCAACAGGCCGAGGAACAACAACACCCAATGCCCTGGCCGTTCTGCTGGAGCCGGGCCGGGGCCGGCAACCTTACATTTCCCAGGCCACTCTGCCGGAAACTGATCCCTCTGCCCAAAAGCCGGGCTGCCGGCCGATCTTCTGGCTAACCCGTCGATGTGCGGGCGGCCAGCCTTCGCCTCAAGGCGGTGGACTGGCAGGTGAGCGCGGCGGGCGAACCGCCTGCCCTCCTGACCCTGTCGGCAGAGGCCGCCGTTTCAACAGTTCCTGGATCTGCTCTTTTCCAACTGGGTTGCCACCCACTTGCCGCCGCAGTCACCGGTCCCCTGTTTGTGAGGGGAGCGCCGGGAGAACGGAGGTGGATGAGCCCAGGCCGAAGCTGACCAGGTCCTGACCGCCTATGCGGACCGTTGCCGAGGCTGTGCAGGGAAGTGGAGGACAGCCTCATATCGGAAAAACGTCAGGCGAATATCTCCTTCTGCTCACCAGAGCGGCAGGGAGCCTCCGCCTGACCGTGAAGGCTGCCCGGATTCAATTGCATGAACGGGCAGGACAACTACCTGTCCTACCTCACTGCCTGGACCAGTGCCCAGAGCCTGGAACGTCAACTGGTGGGAAGAACAGGCCACCCAGATCAAGAACCGGATTAACCTTTACCGGACCCTGGGCGGCGACTGGACCCGGAACCTCATATCTCACACGGAGTAAACCGACATGCCTGACAATATCCAACGAGAACTCACTTTTTCCGGCAAAGTGTTCCGGGCGCTGTTGCCCCTGCTGCTGATACTGGTCGGCGGAGCCTCTGGTCACTACTAAGGCCACAGCCCGGTCATTCAAAAAAACCTGCCCCAGCGGAAGATCACCATGGTGGAGACCATGACCGCAGCGCTGCCGATACCCCGGACCCGGGTGACGGCCATGGGTACAGTGACAGCGAAAGCCAGGGAGGTGACGCTCAAGGCACAGGTCTCCGGCGTGGTCCAGGCAGTTTCAGAGCATTTCCTGCCCGGCAGCCCTGGGTACAAGGGGAGATCCTGGTGCGCCTGGATCCGGCCGATTACAAGATCAGTGTCCAGAAAGCCAGATCCGCCCTGACTGACGACACGGCTGCACTGGCCATTGAACAGGGCAGCCAGACCATTACTTTCAGGAAGAGCTGCGGCTGCTTACAGAAGTTTCAACGGACGGGGTGGACGAGACCGATCTGGCCCTGCGCAAACCAGCTGGCGGGCCCGGGCAAGGTGAAAGCTTCGGCCAACGGACCTGGACCAGGCCCCTGCTCAGCTGAACAGAACCACTGTCGTTGCCCCTTTCAACGCCATGATGATCATTAAGACGGGCGTCCAATGAAGGCGCTTATGTGGGAACCCAGGAAAGCCTGGTGACCCCTGGTGGGGACGGACGAATTCTGGGTGGAGGAGCCATGGTGCCCCTGGACCGAAACTTCCTATATCGACAGAGCGTATCCCGGCGGATGCCCAGTCACCATCTTTTCCCAGACCGGTGCAGGATCCCGGGAGGGACGGGTGATTCAGGTGGCCGGCAAGGTGAATGATTCCGGACGTGTGGCCACAGTGATCGTGGCGGTGAAAGCGCCCCTGGACACATCGGTCCACCCTGGGGCCGCGCCCTGATGCTGGATGACTACGTCCGGGTCACCATTACCGGGCGGGCCCTGTCCGGGGTGGTGGCCCTGCCCAGAGCAGCCCTTCAGGACAATGATACCCTGTGGATCAACCAGGACAATGCCCTGGATATCCGCAGGGTTTCCCTGGCCTGGAAGGACAGGGAAACGGTTTATATCGCCTCGGGGGTGTCCCCGGGAGAGCAGGTGATCACCTCGGGCCTGGCCGCCCCGGTGCAGGGCATGCCCCTGAAAACCGGAAATGATCAACCTGCAATACCTGAGACCCCTGAAAAAAGGCCTGAACCCGACGGAGACCCGAAATGAACATCCCCATGAAACACAGCGACTCACAACCCCGGGGTGCCATGGCCTGGATGGCGGGGAACTCGGTCATCGCCAATCTGCTCATGCTCGTTTTCCTGGTGGGCGGGCTGATCACGGCCTGGAACGTCAAGAAGGAGGTCTTCCCGGATTTCACCGTTGACAGTGTTTCCATTACAGTGGCCTATCCCGGAGCCAGCCCGGAAGAGGTGGAAAACGGTATTGTCCTGGCCCTGGAGGAGACTATCGAAGATATCGAGGGAATCGAAAAAGTGACCGCCTCAGCATCGGAAGGCAGTGCCTCGGTAACTGTGGAACTTATGGAAGGGGAGGATGTGGTCAAACTGTGGCAGGAGATCAAAAGCGAGGTCAACAGCATCTCCACCTTTCCGGACGAAGCGGAAGAGCCCCTGGTCTCTATGGGAAGCCACAAGCGGGGGGTACTCGCCCTGGTCCTGCACGGTGCTGTGGATGAACTGACCCTGAGGTCGGTGGCAGACAGTATCCGGGATACCCTGCTGCGCAACAGCCATATCACCCAGGTGGACCTAACCGGGGTCCGGGATTACGAGGTCCAGGTGGAGATCCCCCAGAATATCCTGCGGAGATACGGCATGACCCTGGAGGATGCTGCCCAGGCCATTGCCAAAGCGTCGGTGGAACTGGGGGGAGGCAGCCTGAAAACCGAGAGCGGGGATATCCTGGTCCGGGTCAAGGACCGGCGGGAATATGCCCGGGAATATGCTGGATTGCCCCTGTTCACCGGAGCGGACGGTTCCCGGATCCTGCTGGAGGATGTGGGAGAGATCAAAGACGGCTTTGAGGACAGTAACACCTGGGCCCGGTTTGACGGGCATGCTGCCGTGATGATCGAAATTTTCCGGGTCGGGGACCAGACCCCCACCCAGGTGACGACCGCAGGCAAGACCGTGGTAGCGGAGCTGAACCAGACCCTGCCCGAAGGACTTCATCTGACCATCCTCCAGGACCGGTCTTCCGTGTTTGAGCAACGGGCCCAGCTCCTGATGAAAAACGCCTTCCAGGGCCTGATTCTGGTCTTTATCCTCCTGGCCGTTTTTCTGGAAACCCGGCTGGCCTTCTGGGTAAGTTTAGGCATACCGATCTCATTTCTGGGCTCTTTCCTCTTTCTGTCAGCAGGAAATTTTTCCATTAATGTAATTTCCATGTTTGCCTTTATTGTGACCCTGGGAATTGTGGTGGACGATGCCGTGGTGGTGGGAGAGAATATTTATCACTGGCGGTCCCGGGGCCTGTCTTTTCTCCAGGCCGCTGTGGCCGGGACAAAGGAGGTGGCCCTGCCCGTCGTCTTTTCCGTCCTGACCAACCTGGTTTCCTTCATGCCCCTGATGTTCGTGCCGGGGTTCATGGGCAAGATCTTCAGGGTCATTCCCCTGGTGGTAGGCGCGGTATTCCTGGTCTCCCTCATCGAAAGCCTTTTCATCCTGCCTGCTCATCTGAGCCGCCGCAACAGAACCCGGGCCGTCTGGCCCCTGAACCATCTGGAACGGTGGCAGGGGAAATTCAGCCAGGCTTTTGAACAGTTTGTCCGGATCCGGTACGGGGCCTTGCTGCGCCTGATGATCAGTTATCGGTACGGGGTTATTGCCTTTGGCTTTGCCATGATGCTGGCCCTGGGAGGGTATGTGAGTTCAGGCCGGATGGGCCTGGAAATGTTTCCCAGGAGTGAGTCCGACTTTGCCTATTGTTCCGCTACACTGCCTTACGGGTCTGCGGAATCCCGGCTCAAGTCCGTGGAAAACCGCCTGGTGGCCGCAGCCGGGGAGGTGGTGGCTGAAAACGGCAAAGACCTCCTGTCCAAGGGGGTGCTCAGCAATGTCTCCCAGAATGTGGTCACTGTCAGAATCTTCCTGGCAGATGAAGACAAGCGTCCCCTGTCCACCTCACAAATCACTGAATTATGGCGCAGCCGGGTGGGATCCATGGCCGGCCTGGAAAATATCCGGTTCGAATCCAACATGGGCGGCCCGGGATCCGGAAAGAATCTCACCGTAATGCTCAGCCACGCCGACACCCAGACTCTGGAAAAAGCCGGAGAAGACCTGGCCGGGTCTCTGTCACAGTATGCCATTGTCCACGATATCGATGACGGGTCTGCCCGGGGCAAGCGGCAATTCGATATCCAGCTGCTGCCCCTGGGCGAACGAATGGGCCTGACCTCAGAGTCCGTGGCCCGGCAGCTGCGATACGCTTTCCAGGGGATCCAGGCTCTTAAACAGCAGCGGGGCCGGAACGAGGTCACGGTGCGGGTCAGCCTGCCTGAATCCGAACGTACGGTCGAAACCACCCTGGAAAATCTGGTCCTCCGGTCCGATACCGGGGAAGTCTATCTGCGGGATGCCGTCAAGATGACCGCCGGACGGTCCTATACCACGATCGAACGGACCAATGGCCGCCGGAATATTACCGTCACGGCCAATGTCAATCCTCCTGCCCGGGCCGAGAACATCAAGGGGGAACTGGCCGCATCTGTCCTGCCGGACCTGGCCGGAACCTACCCGGGGATGACCTACAGCTTTGAAGGCCACCAGGCCGAGATGCAGAAAAGCCTGAACGCCCTGGTCACCGGCTCCCTTCTGGCTCTTTTCGGCATCTATACCCTGCTGGCGGTTCCGTTCAAAAGCTATACCCAGCCTCTGATCATCATGGTCAGCATCCCCTTTGGCATCATCGGGGCGGTGCTGGGCCATATTATCATGGGATATTCCCTGTCCGTCAACTCCATCTTCGGGATCGTGGCCCTGTCCGGAGTGGTGGTCAACGACTCCTTGGTCCTTATCGACTTTGCCAACCGCCGGGCCCGGGAAGGGGCATCCCCCCTGGAGGCCATCCATGCCGCAGGCATTCAGCGATTCCGGCCTGTCCTGCTGACCACGATGACCACCTTCGGCGGTCTTATGCCCATGATCATGGAAACTTCCTTTCAGGCCAGAATGATGATCCCCATGGCCATATCCCTTGGCTTCGGGGTACTCTTTTCCACACTCATCATCCTGGCCCTGGTTCCCTCCCTGTTCATGGTGCTGGATGATTTCTCAGGGCTGATATACCGCCGGGAGGAAAAAAAACCGGGGGAAAACCCGACTGCATCCATGCCGAAAAATATTGCAAATGAGTGTTAAAAAAAACGGAACTTCAGCTGCTTCGGTTGCGCTGCTCAGAGAAAAACAGCTTTACTTCCATCGTGACCACCGACCCTGAGGGCCTCATCTTCAGGTTTTCATTTATCAGGTGGAGTTATTCAGAAAAAAATTGTATACTTCATTACTTCCGCAGCAATGCGGCGGGAACAGCCCGGGTCAGCAGCCCCTACGAGGCGAGGCAGCTGCCTATGCTGGGCGGGAACAATCCGGTTGCATCCGGATATCGCGGCTGACCTCAGCCGTTCGAAACCTATACTCCATAATTACGTCGGTGTGTGAAATGAATGAAACGAAATGGGACATGAAACCAAATAAAGCAAAAGCAATAATGCTTGCGAAGCGCCAACTAACTGAGTTTGTATGTGACGCAGTTAATTTGGAAGGGATTCATTTAACCTTTCCGGAAATCCAGACATTACTTGATGGCATTACCGTTGGAGGACATAAATTATCTGACCAGCAAATAGCATTGAACCAAGCCGATACATGGCGCACGTTATTTGGGTGGATTGATAAAAATCAGTTTGAAATCACCTGTGAAAAAGTCTGTGCACTCCATCGCATCGCGGGTAAGGACGAGGCATTGGATTGGGGAAAATTTAGATCTGGCGGGGTTACCATAGCAGGGACAGACTATATGCCCCCCCAGGCGGATTCGCTACCGGATTTGTTTGAAAAAATGGTGGATGACTCACACAGCATGCCCGATATTTACGATCGTGCGATCCATTTTTTTCTTACCATGGCAAGATGCCAATTTTTTTATGATGTCAATAAGCGTATGGGGCGTTTTATCATGAATGGACTCTTGTTGAGTTGCGGATACCCTGCGATCAATCTTCCTGCGAAAAGACAATTGGAGTTTAATCAATTGATGCTCGATTTTTATCAAACAGGTAATCAAAAACCAATGAATACCTTTCTACGCTCCTGCTTAGATGAAAGGGTCATAAAAATCATGAAAGAATAGCGCAGTTACCAAATGCTTTCATCTTCCGGATATCCTTCCACCGCGCCGGATTTGCACCGGGTTCCCTTTTCATCCACAACAGTGGAACCTGAAAAACCGCATGGTTTTAAACACGGTTTATCAATTATCTTAAAAATTCAAAAAAGCATTTGACAGGCAATTCCTGGAATTCAATTGCTTTGGCCGGTCTTATTTCAACACTTTTTTGGGTACAAAGGATTCGCATCCGTTTTGAGCCGCAGGAGCAACCGTCACATCCCCCAACTGCGACATCCCATCCGCAGAGGCGGTTCGTCTGAATTGACGGTACAGGTAATATCGGCACCGGCAACCATGACACCGACAATAATTGTTTCCAGCATGGCTTTCTCCTTTTTTTGTCATTTTTAATCTGTAAATGAAATAGTTAGCTCAATATAACAATAAAAGCCTTTTCTCACAAATAATCTGCCTTGTCAACTGTTTTCAGCAGCAGCCGTCCCCGCAGGAGGCGTTTTCCTTACCTTTTATCCAGACCTGGATAATATAGGTGGCTCACCCCACCCCGGGACTGACCGATATGGCATCTGCCGGGCAGTTGCTGACACAGGCCCCGCATTCCATACAGGCATTGAAGTCAACAATCCGCGCTTTTTTTTCCTGTATCTCAAACACGGCATGGGGACAAACTTCGGTGCACAACCCGCAGCCGATACATTTTTGTTCATCCAGCACCAGGGTGGCCACATCTTCCAGATATCTGAAATCCTGCATCTTTTTCTCCTTTCTCAGCTTCATTCCGAATCATCAGAATGCACTGTAAATCCAAAACCCGGCAGACACCAGTATGCCGGTCACCTGCACGGGAATATATTGTTTCATCTCTTTTTCCACCCCGGACGGGGAGGTGAACGGAGTGGCACCGGTAAAATTCATGGCCAGATGGGAACTGACCATCACACTGAAGATAACCAGGGCTGCGGCACCGGCCATGCTGCCGATATGATCCCAAATCAAAGGCAGCAGCAACAGGCCGCACACACTTCCCATGAGAATGCCTTTGAAAGCAAATTTTTTTGACGGGATAAACGGCAGCAGCAGCGGGGTCAACACCGCACCGGAAATCAGTCCAGTGACCAGGGCGGACAGGGACATAAGTCCTCTTTCCCAGGCCCCGTGAAACGAAAATATCCCCGGGCCGATACCTGAAAGCACAAACAGCACCAGGGAGGCAATACCGGATATCTTCAAAGCCCCGTGCAGTTCCACCGGGGTCAGCACAAACCGTTCAAACAAAGTGAACGTGACCTGGCGCATGGGTTTGTCCGCTTTTTTCCCCTTGTTCAGAAATTCCGGAATATCACAGGCCCGCACCGGCCCATACACCACCCGGAAACCGGACTGGGCCTTCACCTGTCTGGCAGATACCCCGGTGGCACCCAGCTGGGGCACGATCACCCGTTTATGGGCCACCACTTTTTCAAGATGAACCGCCTGGATGCTGTTGACCAGTTCTTGAGTGGAAAAAATTTTTTTCCCTGCTGCGCACCAGACATTCACCCCGCGGGTATCCAGCACCAGAATCCAGGCGCTGATGCCCCTTAACGCAGATCGCAGATGATCAAAAGTCAGCTTATAGTTAGCGGTCACCAGCACGTCTGAATCCGGATCCGGTGATCCGATGCCGTAAATGCCGGGGCTCACCAGATACTTGTCCCGCCGGATGCCGCATCGGACGGCCAGGGTGGACAGCCGGTCTTTTTTATCCAGATCCGGCCGGATCACCGGCACCGGACCGGCATCGGTTTCCATGAAATGGTCCACATAACGGCACAATTCATATCCGGGTCTGTCATAGGCCGCCATCGGGCGGGTTTGTTCCGATTCACACGACAGGCCCGGCATATCTATTGACGGCATGAGCTGCACATTGTTGGTTGACAGGCCGGTGCCTTTTTTTTGAAAAGGATCTCGGGTTGGATTGGCTGACAGGGTGTTCATTGGGAGTATTTTCATAACGGTTCCCGGGTTGTTTATAACGCGTTTACAAATTGTTTGAGCCGCTTCAACACGGCCTTATCCACACAAAAATAGGTTTTAGGCCCCTCCACCTCGCCGCAGACAATGCCCGATTCCTTGAGTATCTTCAAATGCTGGCTGATGGTGGACTGGGAATAGGGGAAAATACCTACGATCTCTCCGCAGATGCAGGTGTCAATCTCAATTAAATGCTGGACGATTCTGATCCGGGTGGGATGGCCCAGGGCTTTGAAAATTTTGGCAAGCTGTGCTGATTCCATTGGCAAAAACCTTTTAATCGTTAATCGGCATTTAACGATGACATGTCTGGCTGCCGGTGTCAACCCTCAAACACTTTTTTTTCTTGACAACATCCTGGTTTGTGCCTTGGGTATCATGCAATAAAAATCCGTTTCCACCCAGGTCAAGGCCTGCTGCAAACCGGGCAAAAAAACGCTTGACAAAAAAAACATGACACAATAGATAATCATCCAGCATCAAGGTGCTCATTTTGAGCTTGAAAGGGAACCCTGTGAAAGTCAGGGACGGGCCCGCCGCTGTAAACGGGGACCACCGCCGCAATAATGTCACTGTGCCATGATGGTATGGGAAGACGCGGCCAGTAGGATGATCCGTGAGTCAGAAGACCTGCCTGGGTGATTGAAGATTTTTTCCGCGGACAAGAAAAAATCTGTTCAAGATCTTGTGTTAAAAAGGGAAACCCTGGATCGATTTACTCGGTCCGGGGTTTTTGGTTTCTCCGGACCGGCAATTGGTTAATGCACACAGGAGAATCAAATGAAAAAAAAAGGGATGTACCTGGTGATCATCGCTGTTTTCTGGATGACGGCAATCACCGGCGTTTCCGCCGGCCAGGCAGAAGATGAAGCGGTGACCACCATGGATCAGGTCGTGGTTTCAGTAACCCAGACCGAAACCACTTCAGCAAAAATCGGCGGCAACAGCGTCACCGTGATCACGGCCAAAGAGATTGAAGAAAAAAACCCCCATACCGTGCTGGAACTTCTCAAAACTGTGCCCGGTGTATTTGTGACATCCACCGGCGGTATGGGAACTTCCGCATCCGTGTTCATCCGGGGAGCGGACTCAAAAAATACACTGGTGATGCTGGACGGCGTTGTTCTCAATGATCCGTCCAGTGCCAACCGGTCTGCTGATCTTTCCGATATCAACCTGGATCAGGTGGAACGCATCGAAGTGGTCAGAGGTGCCATGAGTGTGATGTACGGCAGCAACGCCACGGCCGGCGTGGTCAACATCATCACCCAAAAAGGCGGCAAAGCCCCTGAGATCATTGCTTCCGTGGAAGGCGGCTCCTACGGCACCTGGAAAACCGGCGGCCATGCCTCGGGTGCCACAGACAAGCTCACATATGCCGTATCCGGCTCCTATCTGTCCCGGGACGGGTTTTCCATTGCCGACAAAGACAACCCCCGCATCCCCCAGGACGGCAACACCGATGAAAAAGACGGGTACGAGAACCTCACGCTTTCCGGCAACTTAGGATTCGAATTCAATGACGATTTCACCCTGTCATCCAGCTTGAGATATGTGGATGCACAGGTGGATCTGGATGATTCTGCAGGGGGATATACTGGAGACAACTTCATCCCCACTGATGAATGGTGGAAGGATCCGATTCCGAATCCGGACGGCCCCACGCATAAACGGTCTGAATCAGAACAACTGATCGGACAATTCAAAATCAACAACTGGCTTGCCAAAGGCTTCTTTCAATCTATTTTTTCCTATGAATTTACCAGAAATGACCGTCAGGCATACGACAACGACAACCTGCCCTGGTATGACTACAAAGGAGACTCCGACGAATTTTCCTGGCAGGGAAACATGAATTTTGACACCCATGTGCTGTCTCTGGGCGCCGGATATTACAACGAAGCCATGGAAAGCCTGAGCAGCGGGGTGTCTGATATTGACACCCACACCCTGAGCTACTGGCTTCAGGATCAGCTCTTTCTGGGAGACAACCTGGTGTTAATCGCCGGAGCCCGGCTGGATGATCACCAGTCTTTTGGTAGAAAGACCACGTTCCGAATCGCACCCGCCTATGAGATTCCGTCCACCGATACCCGTCTCAAAGCCAGTTTCGGCACCGGTTTCAGATCCCCGTCCCTGTATGAACTTTATTCCGAATATGGAAACCCGGATCTTGAACCTGAAAAAAGCCGGGGCTGGGACCTGGGGGTGGAACAGGGGTTTCTGGATGATCACCTGACTTTGGGCGTGAGCTACTGGGAAATGGATTTTGAAAACCGCATCGATTATGACATGCTCATCTCAAAATACAATCAGCTTGAAGGGGACACCGAAACCCGGGGGGTGGAAGTGTCGGCTGCCTGGACACCGGTCAAGGATCTGTTTTTCAACCTCAATTATACCTATACCCATACAAAAGACCCCGAAGGCAACCGCCTGGTCCGGCGTCCTGAAAACCAGGTGGGTTTGACGGCGTCCTACCGGTTTCTGGAAAAATGGCAGGTGGGCATGGATGCCCGGTGGGTGGGCGAACGGGATGCCTCTCCTTATGCCATGGACAAGGACGGCCTTCCGGCAAACACCCTGGATGACTATACCGTGGTGAACCTGTCCGGATCCTGTGACATCACGGACCGGTTCCAGATCTTTGCCCGGGTGGACAACCTGTTTGACGAATATTACGAAGATGCCTTCAGTTATGCCACCCCGGGCCTTTCCGGATATATCGGTCTGAAATGGCGATTGTTATGAGATCTTGTCATGTCTGCCTCACCGCGCTGCTGGGAATCCTGATCAGCGCATGGATATTCGGATCTGCCCCCGGGTTCTGCAATGAATTGCGGTTTACCGACGGCACCGGCAATGAGGTTCAGTTCACCAAAAAACCGGAGTGCATTGTGAGCCTGGTGCCGTCAATCACGGAAATGCTGTTTGCACTGGGCGCACAGGATTCGGTCCAGGGCATTACCTATCATACCACCCGGCCCTGGTATGCAGCCCGGAAAACCCTGGTGGGCGGATTTTCCTTTCCATCCCCGGCCGCCATTGAAGCCCTGGAACCGGACCTGGTCTTTTATGACCCGTTTCAATTACAGGCATTGTCCTCTTTTTTGCCCCGGGATATTCCTCTGGTGCATGCCGGAACACAGACCCTTCAGGACAGTCTGGACACGGTGCTGCGGCTGGGAGACCTGGTGGAAAAACAGGAAAACGCCCGGCACCTTGTGGCTGAAATCAAAGCGGACCTGGACTGGGTCACCGCCAAAATGAGAAAAGCGGATCTCTCCCCCAAACGGGTGATCCGGCTCATGGGAAGAGAACAGATCATGACCCCGGGCAGGGATTCATTCCAGAATCATATGATCTCCCTGGCCGGGGGCATTCCCCCGGACTTTGGCACCGGTGCGGTGGTGCCGGTATCCAAAGATCAGTGGACTGATTTCAATCCCCAGGTGATTTATGGATGCGGCAGCGACCGGGAAGCAGCGGACCGGTTTTTTTCCCTTCCCGGATGGAAGGATGTGGATGCGGTGAAAAACAACCAAATCTATTATTTCCCCTGTGATTTGACCTGCCGGGCATCCATCCATTCCGGACAGTTTGTCAAACGGCTTTTTGCCACCATCCACGGCAGTTCCCTGGCAGATGAGCCCACCCTGCTTCAAAAAAATCAGGTGACGCAAAGCAATCCCATGCAAACAGATATTTCCTATGTGCAGGCGGCGGCGGTCAAGCAGAGCCGGATCCTTGATTTTATCAACAAATCTCTGGTGATCCAGCTGGACCGCCCCATGTCGGTTCTTTCCACGCTGGAGGGATTCAAGCACGGGGTTACCGCCATCGGAAATCATTATATCCCTCCGGAAACCTGGCTTCTGGTCCATGACCAGGGGCTGGAAGTTTTGAAAACCCAGGTGTTTGATGTGCTGGGTCTGGCGCCGGACACCACGGCTTTTCTGTTCACCGGCGCAGACATGGATCATTTGAGTGCGGCACAGGAACGGTTCAAAGAGATCGCGGTCACGGTGTTTGCCACGGCCGGGGTGGACGGCAATGCCATGCGGACCTCCCGGGATTCCGGGGAGTTCTATGAACCCGGCACCATCAATGTGATCATCATGACCAGTCACCGCCTGACCCCCGGCCATGGCCCGGGCCATGATCACTGCCACGGAAGGAAAAACCGCAGCCCTGCTGGACTTGGATATCCGGTCCAGTTATGCACAGGGCCGGTACCGGGCCACGGGCACGGGCACAGACAACATCCTGGTGGTGGAGGGCCACGGCCCGGCTGTCCTGGACAATGCCGGCGGGCACACCCGCTGGGGGAACTGATCGGCAAAGCGGTTCACCGGGCCGTGACAGAGGCCGTCAAAAAGCAAAACGGCATCACGTCCGACCTCAATATTTTCCGGCGCCTGGAAAAAAGGGGGATTTCCTGCATGAGCTTTTTGTCCGAAGACCTTCCCTGCCAGTGTCATATTTCGGAAAATATGCTGATTCAGAAAGTGGAGACCCTTCTGCTGGATCCGTTTTACCGGGGATTCATGGCCACGGCCCTGACTCAGCGATGCGTATGACAAAGGCCTGATAAAGGATCTGGGTGCCTTTGAGCAAACCTGCCGGGAAACAGCTGAAATGATCGCGGGAAAACCCCTGGAGACCTGGCAGATTTTTGTCACCCGTCCAAAAGTGCCCCGGTGATTGCCATGGCCCTGGATGCCCTGTTCAACGGGGCGGTCGGACAGGGAGGTCCGTTATGAAAAGAACCGGTCTGGCACTGGTACTGATCTGTCTGTTGGCCGGCCCCTGGGTTTTGACAGGCCATGCTGCCAAAACAGACACCGTTGAACCGGGTGGTGTCTTCAGGCCCGTTGATCACGGACATGATCTATCAGCTGGGTGCGGATTCGCACCTGGTGGGCGTGACCAGCTACTGCACCATTCCTGAAGGCAAAGAAAACAAGCCGGTCATCGGCACGGTGATCCAGATCAATGTGGAAGAAATTGTCCGGCTTCGGCCGGATGCCGTGTTTGCCAGCACCCTGACCCGGGTCAAACAGATGCAGGCGCTCAGGAATCAAGGGCTTCGGGTGATTCAGTTTGACAATCCACCGGATTTTGATACGCTTTGTGACATGCTTCTGGAGTTAGGCACTTTACTGGGCAAAACAGGCGGCTATGGATATTGTTGAAACCGCTGCCGCCAAAGTGGACCTTGTCCGGCACACGGCAAAAACCCTGAAAAAAGAAAAGTGTTTATCCAGATCGGAATCAAACCATTGAAAACAGCGGAACAGGGCACCTTTATCAACAATTATATCGAGCTGGCCGGCGGCACCAACATTGCCGGCCATACCGGATCCGGTATCTTCAGCCGGGAACATGTGCTTAAAGAAACCCGGATGTGATTTTCGTGGCCACCATGGGTACGGCCACCAAAGCGGGCATTGCCCAGAAAAACGCCTGGATGAAATTTACCGCGTTGAACGCAGTCAAAAACAATGAGGTGCATGTACTGGCCGACGACAGTGTGTTCAGCCCCACACCACGGACCTTTGCCAAAACCTTGATGCTGTTTTTCTCTCACATCCATCCCAAAGTCGCACAAGACCTGATATCCATGGAAATATTTCATGAATGACACGGGACAAAACGCTGGGCACTGATCATCGGCAGCCTGTCCATGCTGCTGACGGCATGTGCCTGACAGCATTACGCCTGGGATCCACCCGGTTGTCTTCGGCCCAGATTTTTGATGCCCTGTTCCATGATCAAGACAGTGTGACCGCAAGCATTATCCTGGGCATCCGGCTCCCGGGTGATTCTGGCCATTGCCGTGGGCGGGGCGTTGAGTGTGGCCGGGACCCTGCTCAGGGCCTGTTCAGAAATCCGCTGGTGGAACCCTATACCCTGGGGATCTCCGGCGGCGCATCTCTGGGCGTGTGTATCGCCATTCTCACGGGCCTTCCGGCCCTGCTCGGGGTGACCGCATATCCCTTGGCCGGATTTGCCGGGGCCGGGATCGTCATTGTTCTGGTATATGGACTGGGGCTGCGCACGGGCCGGCTCCAGCCCAACACCATGCTGCTCATCGGCGTGATGATCAGCTTTGTGTCCTCGTCTCTGGTGATGCTGCTCATGGCCGTGTCGGAACAGGATGATTTAAGCAAATATTGTTTTCTGGATCATGGGGTCTCTGGATGAACCCAGCCCGGTCCTGATCCGGCTGGTACTGGCCGGTTCCATTGCCGGCCTTGTCATTGCCCTGTATCACAGCCCGGCCCTCAACGCCATGGTTTTAGGCGATGATGAAGCGGCCCTGCTGGGGATCCACACGGCCCGGACCCGTAAAATTCTGTTTGTCACGGCCTCTCTGCTGACAGGGTTGAGCGTATCCGCCGGCGGCATCATCATGTTCGTAGGACTCATCGTCCCTCATTTCATGCGCATGGTGGCCGGATCAGACCACCGCATTCTGATTATCAGTTCCTTTCTGGGCGGGGCCAGTTTTCTCACGTTCTGTGATATTGTGGCCCGGATGGTGATCGCCCCGCTGGAGCTGCCCGTGGGGGTGATCACCGGCATTATCGGCGGCGTGGTCTTCATCTATGTTTTGGGCAAAAAAAAGGTGGCGTTATGACACCCCCCTTTCTGGACATTGCCCGGTTATCCTGCGGGTATGGCAGCCAGGTGGTGCTCAAGGAGATCTCGTTTCCCGTTCAAAAAGGGGATATCGTGACCATTATCGGGCCCAACGGGTGCGGAAAAACCACGCTGTTAAAGACATTGCCCGGTCTGATTCCCGCTTTGGGCGGCCGGGTGAACATGCAGGGGCAGGACATGAAAAAGATGCCCAGAGACTTGCGGGCCAGAACCATTGCCATGGTCATGCAGACCCTGGAAAGCATCCACATGACCGTGGAAGAATATGTGCTCTTAGGCCGGCTGCCCCATTTTTCCTCCTGGCAGTTTCTTGAAAACGAGGCAGACCGAGATCTTGCCCGGTCTTTTATGGCATTCACCCACATCGATCACTTAAGGCGGTCCCCGTTGAACTGTATCAGCAGCGGTGAACGCCAGCTGGCCGGGATCGCCAAAGCCCTGGTACAGGAACCCGTCCTTTTGCTCATGGATGAACCCACCTCTCACCTGGACATCTCCCACCAGGCCCAGATCCTGAACCGGGTCAAAACCATGAAAGACCGGCACGGCCTGACCGTTGTCATGGTGCAGCATGATTTGAACCTGGCGTCGGAATATTCCGATCAGGTGCTGCTGCTGGACAAAAACACCAGCACTGTTTTTAAATACGGCACCCCTGAAACCGTTATCACCCGAGACAATATCCGGGCCGTATACCACACGGATGTGGTGGTGGCGCCCAATCCCCATTCCGGGCGGCCGGGCATTTTCATTAAAACCGATTCACAGGAAAGCATATCCACATGATTCTTTTGTTCACCCATGGCGGATTTTTGATGTATCCGCTGCTTTTATGCTCTGTCATCGCACTGACATTAATCATTGAACGGTCTATTTTCTGGGCCGCGTCCGGCATTGACCGGGACAGGCCTCTGATGGACCGGGTGCTGGTACTGTCTGCTGAAGAAAACTGGGAGGAAATCCGAAAGGCCACCCAGGGATCGAAAAACAGTGTGGTCCGGGTTTTGATCAGCGGAATTCTTCACCGGGACTATTCCCCGGTCAAAGCCATGGAATCAGCAGCCGCAGATGAAATCTATAAAATGCGCCGTTTCATGGGCGCTTTGGACACCATCATCACCATTGCACCGTTGCTGGGCATATTGGGGACCGTGGTGGGCATCATCGAATCCTTTGACATGCTGGGGTCTTCTGGGATCGAAGATCCCATGGCCGTGACCGGCGGAATTGCCAAGGCCCTGATCACCACGGCATCCGGCCTGACCATTGCCATTGTCACCGTGTTTCCCTACAATTTTTTCAATGCCCGGATCGAACGGGCCGCCCAGATCATTGAAAAATATGCCACCAGTTTTGAGATCATGCATGAACGGCGAATGACCCAATTTGACCCCTGCCGGGAAGACACCCATGAAAATTAACCTGCCCGCACCCGGCAAACCCAGAATTGAAATGCTGCCTTTGATTGACATCGTGTTTCTTCTGCTGGTGGTGTTTATCTATTCCATGCTGTCCATGTCCGTTCACCGGGGCCTGTCCGTCATGTTGCCGGAATCATCTGTGGCTGATATAGAAAAACAAACCCCGGTTTCCGTGACAGTCAAAGGAGAAAACGAACTTTATGTGGATGATGTGCAGGTTTCTCTGGCAGATCTGTCCCACAAGCTGGCATCGGAGTCAACCGGCCAGGCCGCCCCGGGGGTGCTTCTTTTTGCCGAAGAATCCGTGTCATACCAGACCCTGTTCACTGTTCTCGATCAGATCACCCTGGCCGGGATTCATGATATATCCCTTCAGGCGAAACTGAAAAAATAGATGCGGCGGATCTTGATTTCAGCGCTGGCGGCGGTGTTGATTCATGGGGCCGTGCTTGTTTTTTTTGCGTTTTTCTCCGCGCCTTATGCCCCGATTTCTCATAAAGACACCGGGATTGCCATTCAGATCACCCATGTTTTACCGGCTCCTGAAAAAAAAACAGCCCCGGCGCCAAAACCTGAAACACCCCCCGCACCCCAGCCTGAAAAAAAACAGACGCCCGAGCCTGAAAAAGACCTCTTACCTGTTCCTGACATAAAAAAAAACCCGCCGCTGCCGGATCCTCCCAAAGAGCCGGCGCCAACTGAAATCATACCCCGAAAAGACCTTTTGCCCAAAAAAGACGATTTAACACTATCCCCCCCGAAACCAAAACTTCCGGCACCTGAGCCGGATGTCACCCCATCCGTGACTCAGGAACCGGAACCTGATGTGCCACCGGTGGAAAACACCGGTCAAACCGCTCAGAAAATGCCGGATCAAAATCTTTCCGATTTCATGGATGCGTCAGAACCTTTTCAGGAGAAACCCGCATCGGTTTCCAGAGAGTCCACTGCACCGGAAGTCCGGAAAGAAGCGGTGCCGCTTTACAGGGAAAACCCCCGGCCCCGGTACCCCGGCATCGCCCGGCGCCGGGGGCATACCGGCACGGTCATGCTCATGGTGTTTGTCAGCAAGACCGGTGAAGCGGAAAAACTGCGTATTTTTGAATCCAGCGGATATGACACCCTGGATCGCGCCGCTGAAAAAGCCGTGGCTGCCTGGCGGTTTGAACCGGGAACATCCAACGGGGTTCCCACGGGCATGTGGGTGAAAATTCCGATCACCTTTGAATTAAAACAATAACCTGGCACCCTTGGGTTTCAAGGTCTTTAGGATCGGCGCACCGGAATCCCATGCTCTGCCAGATGCACCTTTACCTCAGGGATGGGCACTTCTTTTCTATGAAAAATCCCGGCGGCCAGGGCCGCATCTGCCCCGGTTTCTGTGAACACTTGAGAAAAATGCGCCGGGCTGCCGGCCCCGGAAGAAGCGATCACCGGAATGGTCACGGCCTGTTTCACAGCCCGGATCAATTCCAGATCAAATCCTGATTTTGTGCCGTCCCGGTCGATACAGTTGAGCAGAATCTCGCCGGCCCCCAGGGCTTCACAGGCTTTTGCCAGGGTCACGGCATCCAGGTCCACAGCCGTTCGTCCCCCCTGGACCGTGCACTGGTACCAGCAGAACCGTTCCCCTTCAGGACCGGGGATCCCGGTTTCAATCACATGATGCCCGGCCGCTTCTTGCCGTGCTGCCACATATACCCGCCTGGGGTCGATGGAAATCACCACGGCCTGGGCCCCATACACCCGGGAAATCTGCTCGATCGCACTTCTCCCGGTTTTTTTGCCGGTATCCACAAAGACTTTGGCAATGTGCACGGCATCACTGCCGATGGAGATCTTGTCGGCCCCGGATCTGAAATACCGGTCCGCCACTTCCAGGGCTGTGTAGGACCGGCCCTAGCATCGGTATAATCCTTGATCCCGCCGCCGATGGTCAAGGGCACAAACACGTTTTTCGGGAGGTCTGTTCCAGCACCGTGATCATGGGCAGATCCGCCAGGGAAAATCCCGGAATCCGGTAATGTTCAAAAAAGTGATCTCGTCCGCCCCTTCCTCATAATACCGCCTTGCCAGATCCACAGGCTTGCCTAAATTCCGGACATTTCTTTGTCCGCAGATCCGGCTTTTTCCCTGACATCATTACTGGTCTCCTTGGTCACCACCAGGTCCCCTGGTCATTGGACCGCACATCCAGGCACGCAATGATCCGTTTTGCCAGGCCTTTGCCCAAAATATCCACCCGCCGGCCGGCGTGAAGTCCGTCAGTCTGATGAAATTTTCCAGGATCTGCATCCCGTGTTTTCCGCTTTTTTCCGGATGAAACTGGGTCCTGATGATATTGCCCTGCTGGATGGCACTGGCAAATTCATAATCATAGGTGGTGGTGGTCAACACCACGGACGGGTCATGGGGCACCAGGTGAAAGGAATGCACAAAATAAAACCGGGCATCCGACCGATCCCGTCCATCAGCGGGGAATCCTGTTTAAGATGGATCCCGTTCCACCCCATGTGGGGCACGGACAGTCTGGTTTTAAACCGTTCCACCCGGCCTGAGAAAACCCCGATGGATTCATTGTTGGAAAGATCTTCTTCACTGCCTTGAAACAATGCCTGCATACCCAGACAGATGCCGAAAAACGGCCGGTTGGAGGCCGGTATTCCCGGGCAGGGGTGCCATATAACCCTGCGGTTGAGCACCCTCGATCATGTTTTCATAATTGCCGACTCCGGGAAAAATGATCTTTTCCGCAGATAAAATATCTTCAGGGGACGTCACCGTGGTCAGGTACCCCCAGTTTTTCCACGGCATTTCTCACACGCACATTGCCGGCCCCATAATCCAGTAAGGTTATCATTGTTTGTTCTGCCTATCTAAAAGTCAATGCTGCCCGGGGTTCTGGGAAACGGAATCACATCCCGGATATTCTTAATGCCTGTGATCATCATCAGAAACCGCTCGAACCCTAAGCCGAACCCGGCGTGGGGCACGGATCCATACCGTCTGGAATCCAGGTACCACCAATAGGGTTCCTTGTCCATACCCATCTCTTCCATGCGGGATTCCAGGACATCCAGGCGTTCTTCTCTCTGGCTGCCGCCGATGAGCTCCCCGATGCCGGGAACCAGCAGATCCACGGCCGCCACCGTGGTGTTGTCATCGTTGATCCGCATATAAAACGGCTTGATGGTTTTGGGATAGTCGTACAGAAACACCGGTTTTTTTACATATTCTTCCGCCAGGAACCGCTCATGCTCGGACTGGAGATCAATACCGAATTCAACGGGATATTCAAATTTTTTACTCGATTTTTCAAGAATCCTGATGGCCTCGGTGTAGGACATGCGCTCAAAGGTCTTGCTGGTAAGGATTTCCAGCTGTTTGGGCAGACCCTTGTCCACAAACTTGAAAAACAGGCTCAGATCCTGATCGCAGGCATCCAGGGCATGGGTCACCAGATATTTCACCAGTTCCTCCCCATGATCCATGTTGCCGGACAGGTCGCAGAACGCCATTTCCGGCTCCAGCATCCAGAACTCGGCCACATGCCGGCTGGTATTGGAATTTTCCGCCCGGAACGTGGGCCCGAACGTATACACATCTCCCAGGGCCAGGGCAAACATTTCCGCGGACAACTGTCCGGACACGGTCAGATTGGATTCCTGCCCGAAAAAGTCCTTTGAAAAATCCAGTTTTCCCTGTTTTGCCACCTGTGCCGGATCCAGGCTGGTGACCCGGAACATCTCACCGGCCCCTTCACAGTCCGATCCCGTGATCACGGGCGAGGTCAGGTAATAAAACCCTTTTTCCCGGTAAAACCGGTGAATTGCCTGGACCATTTCAGACCGGATCCGAAACGCAGCCCCGTATTTGTTGGTTCTGGGCCGCAGATGGGCGATGGTGCGCAAAAATTCATCTGTATGCCGCTTTTTCTGCAAAGGATAGGTTTCCGGTGCCAGGCTGATGATCTCGACTCCGGCTGCCTGGATTTCCCATTTCTGCCCCTTGCCCGGAGACGGCACCAGCTCCCCTGTCACGGCCACGGCCGACCCCGTGGTGATCCCCTGAATATCGGTGTAATTGCTCAATTGACTGTCTGCCACCACCTGAATGTTTTCAAGACAGGACCCGTCATTGATTTCCATGAAGGAAAACCCCTTGGCATCCCGGCGGGTTCTCACCCATCCTTTGATCAGTACCTGTCCCGGAGAGGTGTCATATTCTGTCAACCGGTTGATTTTTATTCTTTTCATTGCCTTATCCTGGAAAAAATAATATATTAAAAAATTTGAATAATTTATCTTAAACAAAGAAAGCCGATTGGTTTTAATTCCAGTATCATGCATAAACAAAATTATCAAGACATCCTTGGCTTAGTCCAGACACCGACCCGATATGCCGGCAATGAGATCAACTCGATCAAAAAAGATCATCGCCAGGTGGATCTGACGTTTGCCCTGGTGTTTCCGGATCTGTATGAAATCGGCACCTCCCATTTCGGACTTCAGATTCTGTACTCCATTTTAAACCGGGAACCCGACATTGCCGCAGAACGGTTTTTTGCACCGGCCCCGGACATGGAAGCGTTGATGCGGCAGAAAAATATTCCCTGCCTGTCCATGGAATCCCGAACCCCATTGTCTGAATTCGATATCATCGGTGTCAGCCTGCTGTACGAGCTCAATTTCACCAACATCCTGACCCTGTTTTCCCTGTCCGAAATCCCGTTTGCGGCCCAAGAAAGAGAGGACGCGTTTCCGCTGATCATCGGCGGCGGGCCCTGTGCGTTTAATCCGGAACCCCTGGCTGATTTTTTTGATGCGTTTGTGATCGGAGACGGGGAAGAGGCCGTCCTGGAAATCTCCAGAATCGTGATCCGGTTCAAAAAACAGGGGGACGGCAAAAAAGCCACTCTGCTCAAAGAACTGTCTGCCGTTTCCGGGGTGTATGTGCCGCAGTTTTTCAATGCATCCTTTGATGAAAACGGCTGCCAGACAGTTTCCGCCGTTTATGATGATTACACTGTTGTCAAACGGGCGTTTCTGCCGGAACTGACCATGGATAATTTTCCCGCCGCACCCATTGTTCCGTTTGGCAAACCCGTGCATGACCGGCTGCGCCTGGAGATTGCCCGTGGCTGTACCCGGGGGTGCCGGTTCTGTCAGGCCGGTATGATTTACCGCCCGGTCCGGGAACGGTCTTTAAATGATCTGGTTGAAATCACCCACGCGTCTTTGGCCGCCACGGGATATTCCGATATCTCGCTGTTGTCTTTGAGCACGGGAGATTATTCCTCTCTGGCTGAACTCATGGCCCGGCTGATGGCCATCAGCCACAACCAGTGCAATGCCATCTCTTTGCCCTCCATCCGGGCGGAACGCCTCACCCCGGAACTGATGAATCTGATCAAAACCGTACGCAAAACCGGATTCACCATTGCTCCGGAAGCCGGTACCCAGCGGCTCAGAGATATTATCAACAAAAATCTCACCCAAACAAACATCACCGACACGGTAAAAAACGCGTTTGACCTGGGGTGGAAACATATCAAGCTGTATTTCATGATGGGTCTGCCTTTTGAAGAACCTGCCGACATCCAGGGTATCTGTGATCTGTCCCGGCACCTGGCAGCCACCTGTGCCAAAGGGAAACAGGCGATCAATGTCAATGTCACCCCCTTTATTCCCAAACCCCACACCCCGTTCCAGCGGCACCCCCAGCTTACTTTGGAAGCCACCCGGGAACGGCTGGGATATCTGAAAAAAAACATGTCCCACCCAAAAACCAATCTCAAATGGCAGGATCCTTTAATGAGCCTGGTGGAAGGGGTGTTTTCCCGGGGGGACCGGCGGCTGTCCGGCCTGCTGACGGCCGCGTTTGAAAACGGATGCCGCCTGGACGGATGGAACGATTATTTTGATTTTGACAAATGGCAGAAAGCCTTTGATCAGACCGGGATCGATCCGGATTTTTACACCTCCCGGGCCAGGACACTGACAGAACCCCTGCCCTGGGATCACATTGATACAGGCATATCAAAACAGTTCCTGGAAAAGGAATGGAAAAACGCGGTCAACCAGGCCACCACTCCGGACTGCCGGGATCACGACTGCACGGGATGCGGGGTCTGTGACTTCAAGCAGATCCGGCCCATCCTCCATCAAACCCCAGACAGCCCTTCCCTGTCCAGCGCTGAGACATCAGCCCCGTCCGCTTTGCCGGACAGCGATTTTGTCCGGTACCGGATCCGGTTTTCAAAACTGGAACAAGCCCGGTTTTTCGGACACCTGGAACTGGCGACCATTGTTCAGCGGGCCGTGAAAAGAGCCGGACTGACCGTTAAATATTCCAAGGGATTCAACCCGGCCATGCGAATGGCGTTTGACAATGCACTGCCCGTGGGCATGGAAAGTGAAGAAGAATTTTTTACCATTTTTCTGGACCGGACCCTGTCTGCCATGTCCATTCAAAAAAAATTGAATCAACAACTGCCCGCCGGTCTCACGGTCATCGACTGTCACCTTGCCGGTAAAAAACAGCCGGATCCGCCCGGTATCTGTGTCTATCAGGTACAACTGCCGGCCGAAACCCTGGAAAAAAGCTTTGTGGACGAATTTCTGGCACAAGACACATTCATGATTGAAGATCTCACCAAAAAAGGCAAAATCCGAAAAACCGATTTGCGGCAGGCTGTGGCAGACATCGCCTGGCAGGGATCTGATATCCTTGAAATGACTCTGCGGCCCTTTGACGGAAGACATTTGCGGCCGACCGCTGTTTTGAAACAATGCTTTGGTTTGTCAGACCCGGTCATCGGTCGTACACGGATCAAAAAACTCAGACAAGGATAATGCATGCTTAAAGAACTGGTCGTAAACTGTGCCCCCCATGAAACCCGGGTGGCACTGCTGGAAAACGGCACCATTGTGGAAGTGTTTATTGAACGAGAAGATGAGACCAGCATTGCCGGAAATATCTACAAAGGCCGGGTGCAGCGGGTGTTGCCCGGTATGCAGGCCGCGTTTGTGGATATCGGCTTTGAACAGGCCGCCTTTATTTATGTGGATGATGTGCTGGACACGGAAAGCCACAGAATGTTCACCAAATTCGAGCAGGACCAGGATCTGGAGACGGACACGGACACAGAGGATGAAGACGGGCTGTCCATGGACAAGCAGACCTGGAAACCCGCCCCCAGTTCCGACAATATCATCGAAGACCTGCTTTTTGAAGGCCAGGAAATCCTGGTTCAGGTGTCCAAGTCCGCCATCGGTTCCAAAGGCCCCCGGGTCACGACCCATATCTCTCTGGCCGGCCGGTATATGGTACTCATGCCCACCGTGGATCATATCGGTATTTCCAAACGCATTGAAACCGAGGCGGAAAGAACCCGGTTGCGGGAGCTTCTGCTCTCCATCCGGAAAAACAGTTTCGGCTATATCTTACGAACCCAGTCGCTGGGTGTGACCGCGGATACCATCAAAAAAGAAATGGAATTTCTCACCAAAACCTGGGAAGAAATTCAGAACAAAAACCAAATCACCTCGGCCCCTTCCCTGGTTTACAAAGACCTGACCGTTACGTTCAGGGCGGTTCGGGATCTTCTGGCCAACGAGGCGGACAAGCTGGTCATCGACTCTCCCGTGGAGTATGAACGGGTCCAGCAGTTTCTCCGGAAACTGATGCCGGATGTGAACCTGAGTGTGGTGCTTTACCAGGGCCGGGAACCGATTTTTGAAGCCTACAACATTGAAGGGGACGTGGCCCGGGCCTTAAAAAAAAAGGTGTGGCTCAAATCCGGCGGATATATTGTCATCGAGCAGACCGAAGCCCTGGTGGCCATTGATGTCAATACCGGACGATACGTGGGCAAACACAACTTTGATGAAACCATTTTAAAAACCAATCTGGAAGCGGTCAAAGAGATTGCCTATCAGACCCGGCTGCGCAACATCGGTGGGATCATCATCATTGATTTCATTGACATGAAAAAAGAGTCCCATAAAGAAAAAGTGATGACCCTGCTCAACGAGGCCATGAAAAAAGACAAAAGCCAGACCAATATTCTGCCTTTGACCGAGCTGGGACTGGTTCAGATGACCCGCAAAAGAACCCGGCGCAACCTGACCCGGACCCTGTGCGAGCCCTGTTTTTATTGCAACGGCACGGGGCATCTGCTGTCAAAAAAATCGATCTGCCACAAAATTTACCGGGATCTGGTGTCTGAAGCCGGGGATATCATGGGCAACCGGTTCACGGTCAAGGTCCATCCGGACATTGCCCAGCTGCTTCACGGCCGGGAAAAACATTTGATCGCTGCCCTGGAAACCCAGTTCTCCAAACCCATTGCCATTTATCCGGAACCCCACTATCACCTGGAGGAATATCATATTTTTGAATCCCTGGTGAAATAATGATTCCATAGTTGACTTTTTGACCTAAAAAAAATATTATATTGTGTTTATGATGATTAGTTGAAAAACTCCAGACGATAATCAAATTCAGTTAAGGATGTAAATTTTATGAAACGTACATTTCAGCCAAGTAACCGGAAAAGAACCAGAAAGCATGGATTTCTCAAAAGAATGTCCACCCCGGGCGGCAAACGGGTGATCCGGGCCAGACGGGCCAAAGGCAGAAAAAGACTGGCACTGTAAAAACGTGACGGATTGAAAGATTTTTCGTTACCCAAAGAGTTTCGGCTCAGAAAACGGGCCGAATATGTGACGCTTTCGAAACAAGGGAAACCGATATACTCGGATTATTTTTTAGCCATTGTCTGTGACCGGTCGAACCAGCACAACCGAATCGGCATTACCGTATCAAAAAAAGTGGGGAATGCAGTAGCGCGCAACAGGATCAAAAGACTTATCAGAGAATATTTCAGACACAGGAAACATTCGATCCCGGGAACCAGGGATATTAATATCATTGCAAGAAAGGGTCTGACTTCGCTATCCAACAGGCAGATAATTGAGAACCTTGATAAACTTTTTACAAAAATAGCACTGGCAAAATAAATGATTAAACAGCTATTGTTAATATTGATTAAATTTTATCAATTTTTTATATCACCGCTGACAGGAGCAAACTGCCGATTTTATCCGACCTGTTCGGCCTATGCGGTCGAGGCGGTTCAGAAATACGGCTCCCTCAAGGGCGGCTGGCTGGCGGTAAAACGGATATTGCGTTGTCATCCATTTCATGCAGGGGGATTTGATCCGGTTCCATAATTGATCCATGCGCCCGACTGCTTCCTCTTCCTTGTAGACATTTGTTTGAAAAATAATTTCAAACTGAGGAGAGAAAATGGATGAACAAAAACGATTGTTGTTAGCGGTGTTACTGTCTGTGGTAGTCCTTGTGGGCTATCAGTTCTTTTTTGTCACCCCGCCTGACCCCAATCTTCCCCAGACGACCCGGGAATCCCGGGAATCCGTCCCGTCAACGGACCCGTCATCCGATGACTCCCATTCCACCGTGACCGATTATACACCCGTGGAACGGAAATCTTCGGCTTTTTCCGACCGGACTGAGCCGATGGAGTTCAGAAACATCACCGTGTCCACCCCTTTATATGACATGGTCATATCCGAACATCTGGCCGCAGTCACCAGTCAGCTGCTTAAACATTATAAAGCCAGTAACGGGTCCTCTTCCGACCAGAAGCAGATGGTGGATCCCCGGCTGCCCCACGGAACCCTGATCACCGGCACCCGGAGCGGCATCATAGAAGGGTTTGAAAATGCGGTTTTCACCGCTGACACGGATATGTCGGCCCTGAACCTGACCCAGGGAAGCCAGACCCTGACATTTTCATGGACCAGTCCCAGGGGCATCCGTGTTCAAAAAATCTACACATTTCGAGCGGATTCCTATCTGATCGACTGTGATGTCGTGATTCAGAACGGGTCGGACATGCCCGTGACCGATCTTCTGGAGATCACTACCCCGGGCATTTTTGATGACGAAACCAAAAAACGTTCCCGGTTCGCTTTTGAAGGCCCGGTGGCCTATATCAACGATGAATATCTGACCATCAAACCCAAGAAAATCGAAGAACAGGATACATTCAACGGCGATATCCACTGGACCGGATATACGGACCGGTATTTTCTGACCGCGGTCCTGCCCCGGGCCGAAGGGGAGGGCCATCTCAAGCTGTTTTATGACAATGATCTGGCCCAGAGCCGGCTGATCTGGCAGATGGACCGGATCGATCCGGGCCAGCAGGGGGAATATCCGTTCACTTATTATCTGGGGCCCAAAAGCCACAAGGTGCTGAGCCAATATGACAATACATTGAAAAAAGCGATTAATTTCGGATTTTTCGATATTCTTGCCAAACCCCTGCTCATCACCATGAATTTTATTCATGAAATCATTCCCAACTACGGGGTGGCCATCATCCTGTTGACCGTGCTGATCAAGCTCATTTTCTGGCCTTTGGGCACCAAAAGCTACAAATCAATGAATGAGATGAAAAAAGTCCAGCCCCTGATGATGAAAATCCGGGAGAAATACAAAAATGACAAACAGCGGATGAACCAGGAAGTCATGGCGCTGTATAAGACATACAAAGTCAATCCCGCCTCGGGATGCCTGCCCCTGCTGGTTCAGATGCCGATTTTCTTTGCGTTGTACCGCATGCTCTACCAGGCCATTGAACTGCGTCACGCCCCATTTGTGGGATGGATTCAGGACCTGTCCGGGCCGGACCGGCTGTTTCATTTTGATTTTGCCATTCCACTGATGGAAGCGCCTTACGGTATTCCCGTTCTCACATTGATCATGGGTGCTTCCTTTCTGCTCCAGCAGAAAATGACACCCACGGCAGGTGATCCCATGCAGGCAAAGATGATGATGCTCATGCCTGTTTTCATGACCGTGCTGTTTATCAATTTTCCATCCGGACTGGTCCTGTACATGCTGGTGAACAACATCATCTCCATGGGTCAACAGTATTACACCCAAAAGAAATTTTCCTAATAGCAGGAGGTCATTCATGAAAAAAACTCAGGAATTCAGCGGGAAAGACGTCGATACCGCCGTCAAAACCGCCTGCGACACCCTTTCCATTTCCAAAAAAGAGCTTAAATATGATGTCATTTCCACGGGTGCATCCGGCATATTCGGAATTGTGGGGCGAAAAGATGCCGTGATCAAAGTGGTTCTCCCCCCAAACCGCGCAGAATCCTCTGAAAAAGAACTGGAAGGTATCCGCTCCATGGTGGATGAAGCCTTTGGGCAGGAAACCCGGGTCAGCCCCCCGCCTTCCAGGGAAAAATCAAGTGCTGCCGGCAGTGATTCTCCGGTGAAACGCACACCCCCGCCGGCCCGGAACAAGCCGGTATCTGTCCCGAAAAAACAGGAGGATCCCCAACCGCTTGAATCAAAACCCGAGAATTCAAACGATCATCCGGCACCCGCTTCAGAAGAACCGGCGGCTTCGGCTTCGGCACCCGCTTCTCAGACACCTGAACCGGCACCTGAAAAGGAAACCGTATCGCCGGAACCGCCGCCTGCGGTGGATGTCACCCAGGAATCCATTGATCTGGGCATAGAAACCCTGCAAAAAATGGCGGATCTGATCACGGACGATGCCAATGTGGAAGCCCAGACCCAACGGGATCATCTCACGTTGAAAATAACCGGGGGCAACGCCGGTATTCTGATCGGCAGAAAAGGCCAGACCCTGGATGCCATGCAGTTTCTCACCGACAAAATCATCAACCGGAAAAGCGAGGCCCGGGTCCGGGTCAAAGTGGATGTGGAAGGGTATATTGAAACCCGGAAATCCAACCTGCGGCATCTGGCCTTAAAAATGGCGGAAAAAGCCAAAAAAACCGGCAAACCGGCCACCATCAATCAGATGAGCGCCCAGGACCGCAGAATCGTTCATCTGACGCTCAAAGATGACAACCGGGTCCGCACCCAGAGCATGGGAGACGGCTATTACCGGCGGCTGGTAATTTTTCCCAAAAAAAAGAATTCTTTTGCCGGCAAAAAAAGATTCAAAAGATAGGTATCCATGAATGACACCATTGCCGCAATTGCAACGCCTTTTGGCAGCGGTGGTATCGGCGTTATACGGATGTCGGGTCCTGATGCCGTGGCCATTGCGGCACAATTTTTTTCCAGAACCCGGACGGGTCCCCCTTTTACCGGAAATCTGAAAACCCATCAGGTCTATCACGGATATTTCCTGGACAACGGAGAAGTTATTGATGAGGTGCTGCTCATTCCCATGCTCGGACCTAAGTCCTATACAGCCGAGGATGTGGTGGAAATCCAGGCCCATTCAGGCACCGTGGTTCTTAAACAAATTCTGGAATATCTGCTTTCCGCCGGGGCCCGCCTGGCAGATCCCGGCGAGTTCACCCGGCGTGCTTTTTTAAATCAGCGCATTGATCTGACCCAGGCGGAAGCCGTGGCAGACATCATCAACGCCCGGTCCACCGCAGCCCTGAAATTTGCTGCGGCCCAGAACACAGGGGTATTGAAACAGCAGATTCAGGAAATGCGAAACCAGCTGATCCAGGTGCTGTCCCAGGTGGAAGTGAGCATTGATTTCCCCGATGATGCGCCCCAGGAAACTGACACGTCCCAAAGAACTACGGACATTGATTTTGTCATGGACCGGTGCCGGGAATTCATCCGGCAGCATGAAGAAGCCTGTTTTCTGAAAGAAGGGATTTGTCTGGCCATCTGCGGCAAACCCAATGTGGGAAAATCCAGTCTCATGAACCGGCTGCTGTCCCGGGAAAAATCCATTGTCACGGCCCTTCCCGGCACCACCCGGGACCCCATCCAGGAAGCCATGACCATGAACGGGATCCCGTTTGTGGTCACAGACACGGCCGGCATTCATGACACGGACGACCTGGTGGAAATCATCGGCATTGAACGGGCCAAAGATCATATCCGGGGAGCGGATCTGGTATTGTTTATGGTGGAACCCGGAACGGCCCTGTCTGAAATGGAATTTAAAAAAATGGTGCCCCTGGATAAACGCATGCTTGTGGTGGTCAACAAAATCGATCTGACCCGGGACACGAACGGGCAGGCCAAACCCGGTGGACCCGGGCTGCCTGAACTGCCGGAAATCTGCGATCAGATCCCCAGGATTCATATTTCCGCGCTTCACAACCAGGGGATTCAACCACTCAAAGACAAAATCATGCAGCTTTGCATCGGTGATCTGACCATGGACGGTTCGGCCGTGATTCCCAACCTCCGGCACAAAACCGCGTTAACAAAAGCGCTGTCTTTTCTTGAATCCGCAAAACAGGGTCTGTTGACCGGGCAGCCGGAAGAGACCCTGGCCATTGATTTAAAAAACAGCATTGACCTGCTGGGCAGCATTACCGGTGAAACTGCATCAATTGATATACTGGATACGATTTTTAACAATTTCTGTATCGGAAAATAAAGGATTACACCCATGACACTGGATCTGAAAAAACATTTTACACAATATGAAGCCCTGGTTCAGGTGGTGGACGGGATATTTGACCGGGTGAAACAGGAATTTCCCAAAGAAGTGTTCTGCCGGGAAAAATGCAGCGACTGCTGTTACGCCATTTTTGATATGCCCCTGATCGAAGCCCTTTACCTGAAATCCAAATTTCTGGAAAAATTTTCAGGCAAAGAAAAAAACGATCTGCTGGAAATTGCCGACAAAACCGACCGGGCCCTGGTCAAACTCAAACGGGATGCCTATAAGAAAGTGCAAAAAGGCGCGGATCAGCTGGAAATTGTGGGCCGCATGTCCCAGGAACGGGTGCGCTGCCCCCTGCTGGGATCCGACAATTTGTGCCTCCTGTATGAATTTCGGCCCATTACCTGCCGCATCTACGGCATTCCCACGTCCACGGCCGGTAAAAGCCATATCTGCGGACGGACCAATTTTATCCAGGGAAACGCCTATCCCACGCTGAATATGGACAAGATCTATACCCAGCTCCAACTGATTTCCGCACACCTCATCAAAGACATCCATTCCCGGAACATCAAAATGCATGAAATGCTGATACCCGTTTCCATGGCCCTGATCACGGATTTCAACGAAGACTATTTAGGGGTGCCCCAGAATGGATAATTTCACCAGAGAGCAGATTGAGGAAAAGAAAAAAGCCATTTTCGATGCCATGGGCAAACGAGGCCAGCGTCAGATCCTGAAAAAAGGGTATGACAAATGGGACCCGTTCCAGGAACCCAAAGATCCCATCGATATCCGGAAAGACAAGACCAAGCGGACCTCCCAGATGCTGATCCGGGAATTTCTGTCCCAGGCCGACCCGGACACCTACACCAACTCCTTTGCCCAGGGGGCCCTGGAAATGTGTCTGGGCATCATCAATGAAGAGGAAAAAATCCGGGGCATGTTCGAGTTTGCCTGCTGGTACAAAAACCTGCTCAAAACAGAAGGACATGATCCTCTTTGACCGGGAGGCTGTTCTGGCCATCCTGGACCATGCCGACACCCGGTTGACGGCCCGGGCCTATGTGCATGACATCGCCGCTGCCATGCACATCCCTGTGTCAGAAGCCAAAACCGTTCTCAAAACCCTGATCAACCATCAGGATGTCACTTATCAGGAAATTTTCGGCACCACCAGTGTCATTAGAAATTTTCAGAAACCCGTCCAAGTAACGGACCATTTTGTGCTGACACCGCCGGACATTTCGTACCGGTCAGGCCGTCAGGATCTGCATGTGATCCGTCTGGAACCGGGCATCTCTTTCGGGTCCGGCCATCACCCCACCACCCGGCTGTGTCTGGCTGCCATGGACCATCTTTTTTTTCACTTCCGGCCCCATGCATCCATTTTTCAGGCCTCGAGTGCGGATATCGGCACGGGTTCCGGGGTTCTGGCCATTGCCCTGTGCCTGGCCGGAGTATCCGGATGTCTGGCCTATGATATTGACCCCAATGCCGTGAGTGAAGCCAAAAAAAATATTGACCTGAACGATCTTTATGGCAGAATACCCGTATTAAAACATCCCATGCCGGAAACCGGTCCCGGGCTGGGAATTGTCTGCGCCAATCTGAGAACCCCGACGCTGGAAACCCTGGCACCGCTTTTCCGGAAGCGTCTGAACCCCGGCGGGTTTCTCATTTTTTCCGGCATCCGGACATGGGAAGCGGACGCGTTGAAGGCCTGTTTCACAAAATACGGGTTGACCCCTGTCTGGGAAAAAACGGATAAAAACTGGGTTGGGCTGATTTTTGCCGATCAATGAGACCTTTATGAGTCGATTGCTTAAATATCTGATCCTTGTTCTGGCGCTGTTGGGCCTTGTCATGCCGGTAGCAGGGGATGTGTTCACCTGGATCGATTCAGACGGGGTCCGGCATTTTTCCAATGTTTCCCCGCCGGGGAGTGCCGACAATGCAAAGGTGCTTGTAAAAGAAATCCGGAGCCAGGTCTCATCCGAGCGGCAGTTCAAGGTGATCAAGGTGTATGATGGGGATTCTTTGCTGGTCAGGGGTCTGGATCTGACTCTTAAAATCCGCATGGTGGGCATTGACGCACCGGAAACCGGAGGCAGCAGAAAACCGGGCCAGCCATACAGCAGAAAAGCACACCAGTACCTGAGCCGCCAGATCCATGACCGGTCTGTAACGTTGAAAACCTATGGTCTGGGCGGTTATAACCGGATTCTGGCGGAGGTGTTCATCAATGACATCAACATGAATCTGGAAATGGTGAAAACGGGGCTGGCAGAAGTGTATCAGGGAAGTATGCCCAAAACATTTGATGCCGCCCCTTATCTGGCAGCCCAGGATCAGGCCAGAAAACGCCGGATCGGCATGTGGGTCCAGGGCAGCCAGTATAAAAGTCCCCGGCAGTGGCGAAAGGAAAACCCCAGAAACTGAGCGGTCTTAAAATGGAATGTCCTCATCCTGCATCGGCGGCTGGCCTCCACCCGGACGGGTCGACCCCTGAAAGTTCTGCTGGCTGGGTGCTGCCCCCCCCTGCTGCGGGTATCCACCACGGGACGGCTCTTTTTGATATCCGCCCGAAGACTGATCATTGCCCTGATTGTCGGACCGGCCCCCCAGAAACTGAAAATTGCTGGTCACCACTTCCGTGATATAGTGAGTCTGGCCGTCTTTTTCATAATTCCGGGTCTGAAGCCGGCCCTCAATGTACACCTGGCTGCCTTTGGACAGATACTTCTCCAGAATTTCAGCTGGTTTGCCAAACGCCACCACCCGGTGCCACTCGGTTTTTTCCTGTTTTTCTCCGGTATTTTTATCCGTCCATTGTTCGCTGGTGGCAATTGAAAAATTCACCACTGCCAACCCCTGCTGGGAATACCGGATTTCCGGGTCCCGCCCCAGGTTTCCGATGAGCATCACTTTGTTCAAACCCGCCATTGTTGACTCCTTTTTTCAGCGTTAATTTTGATCTGCTAATATGCACACAACATGGCTGGATTGTCAATTCTTAGTTCGGAATCACGCCTTGAGGCAATAATGCGACTTTATACAAAAATATCGCAGCAATGCAACCTGCCTGTGCCGGGCCCCGTGTGCCCGTATCCGTCGGTGCCCCGAAAAATCCGGATTTCAGCTGATTTTCTTTTTTATGCCAGATGGTACGAACCTTGCTTTTCAGTCTTTAGTAATAACTGAACCGACTTTAAAAAGGTCATGACATATCAAATATCGCTCAACCAAAAGGAAACCCAACATGGCAACACCTACTAAAAACAAGGGTCAAATTGCCGGCCAGATGCCGGGTCCGGACCCGGATGAACAAGCCAGACAGTCTTTGACAAGAATCAAACAAAAATTTATTATTATGAGCGGCAAAGGCGGGGTGGGAAAAACCAGCGTGTCTGTCAACCTGGCCATTGCCCTGGCCGGTATGGGCCATCAGGTGGGATTGCTGGATGTGGATCTGCATGGTCCGGATATCCCGCACATGCTGGGAATATCCGGCATGTTAA
>JAGYOW010000025.1 GCA_018399285.1 Desulfotignum sp. | reverse complement strand
GATCACAAGGGAAATGGGCAGCAGGTATTTATGGTCCGGTCCCACGATGAGCCGTCCGATGTGGGGAATCATGATGCCGATCCACCCGATGATGCCGCTGATGCACACGGCCGATGCCGTGGCAATGGTGGCGCATACAATGATGGTCAGTTTCAGGGCTTCGGTGTTGACCCCCAGGGTCCGGGCATCCTCATCCCCCATGGCCAGCAGATTGATGCGCCACCGGACCAGCAGCAGCACGGAAATGCAGACGATGAACACGGGGGCCGTGATCAGGATGTCCCTGAACGACACATGGTTGAGGGATCCCAGCAGCCAGAACACGATGGCCGGCATCTTGTTCATGGGATCGGCAATGTATTTGAGAAAAGAGGTCAATGCGGAAAACAAAGATCCCACCACGATGCCGGACAGCACCAGCATCAGCACGGGGGTCATTTTGTACACCCGGGACAGGGCATAGGCCATGCCCACGGCGGCCAGGCCGAACACAAACGAGGTGAGATGGATCAGCCAGATGTTGTCGAACAGCAGAATGGCCAGGGCGGCCCCGAATCCGGCGCCGGCTGCCACCCCCAGGATATGGGGGCTGACCAGGGGATTCTGGAACACCCCCTGGAAGGACGCCCCGGAAACGGCCAAAGCCCCGCCCACCATCATGCCGGCCAGAATCCGGGGGAGCCGCACATCCACAATCACGGAAGACAGGGTGTCGGATATATCTGGCGCCAGGGGAATCACCGGGGACAGCAGAATTTTCAGGGTCTGGACAAATGAGATGTCCACCCGGCCGCTTCCTAAGGAAAAGATCATCACCAGGACCAGCAGGCCTATGAACACTTTGATCCACGCATCCGGAGAAATGCGGCCGGACATGCCCTGGATATGAAACCGTTGATCTTTAATGCCTGGCCCCTTTCATGATCCGGGTCTCATAGGTGCCGTCAAGAACCTGGGTCACCTGGGAATCGGTCAGGTCAAAGTCAAACACCTCCCCGTAGAATTCCTTGACCAGGCAGGGGATGCATACATCTGAAAATTTTTCCGGGTAGGCAATCCCGGCCAGCCACAACGGGAAAACGGCAGCGGACTCCGCCGTGGGCCGGTTGAAAATGAACACGCCGGCCGGCTGGGGATACACCTGCCGGTTTGCCACGGCCCGGATCTGCTGCCACTGGGGATCGGCATACACGTCATCCGGGGTGCCGTAATTGATCACCAGGATATCGGGGTTCCAGGCCAGGACCTGCTCCATGGAGACCTCTCCTAAGCCGGAATGCAGCCCGGTGCGCTGGCCGATGGTGGTCACGCTTTCAGCGGCGTTCAGGCATCCGGCGATCTCGATGCGTTCCTGCATAAAGGTGTCCCCCCCCAGGGTCACCAGGTGGCTGGGGTTGTATCCCTGGAACACTTTTTTGCGCTGATCTTCGGGGATATCCCGGGTCCGTTCCAGGACCAGTGCGGTGAACCGCTCCAGATAGGCCACATACCGTTCGGCCCGGTCCGGTGTATTGAACACAACCCCGTAGAACCGGACCTCTTTTTTGATATCTTTCATCCCTTCACCCATGCTGTCTTCCAGAAACGCCACGGGTATCCGGGTCTTTTCCAGGACAATGCCGCCGTCAATGTCCCCGGCAATAGCGATGTCCGGATCGGATTTGATGAGTTCCTCGATGTTGATGGAGCCCGAAGTGGAGCGGGGACCGGGCAGGTTTGCAATTTGAGGAAAAAACGTCTTGACCAGTTCGGACATTTTCAGGGTTTTGGTGACCGCGCACAGCTGGTCTTCAACCCCCAGGATAAATGCAATCTGGCCGGTGGGGCCGCCCAAAAGGGCGATCCGTTCCAGCGGTCCGCCACCTCAAAGGTCCGGCCTTCATGTCCGTGATGCTGTGGTGCTTCCCCTGCACCGGTGCCTGCTTTTTTTCTGGCCGGCCGTATAGATACTGAACAGAAAGATCAGGCAGGCCACACAGACAACCGGCCACAGCAGTTTTTTGAGAGTCATGATGGTAAGGATCTTCCAGACAGGCAGGGCGGCAGTGTCCGGAACCGTCCGGAATCTCACTGCCGCCCTGTCATGGTTGTTTAATTAAAAGCTGAACTGCATCCCGGCCAGGAAATTTCTTCCAGGATAGGGACCGCTGCCTTCTTCATAATCTTCATCAAACAGGTTTCCTGACTTCCAGGAACACGGCTGTGGAGATTTTTTTCAAATAACTTGATATCCTGGTTCAGTCTGGGCGTTCACCACCCAGAACTCATCGATATCCCCGGGCTGGAAATCCCGGTCGGCTCCACCTGGTCGCCGGGTATGTCGGCCTGGCAGGCGGCGGTCAGGCCGAAATCAAAGAAATACCTGGCATCGGCAAAAAACTTGTGCTCCGGAATCTCTCTCGCGGCATCCAGTTCCGGTCTGACTATCCGCCTTGGCTGCGGCGGACAGATAGGTGTATCCCCGTGCCCAGATCCAGGTTCCAGGGGTCGGTAATTGAGCTGGGCTTCAAACTCCTTTGATCTCGGTTTCACCGATGTTTGTATGGGTTGTCATCCACATCATAATCGATACGGTCGGTGATATCACAAAACACCGCTCCGGAAAGACTCTACCCCATGGTTGAACCGTTTCGTGGCACCACCTCGATAGCAATGGTCTGCTGGGGATCCAGATCGGAGTCGCTCTCCCGCCAGGTCACTCGTACAGCTCCTTCATCTGGGGAACCGGGTCTTTTTCCCCTACGGATGCATACATGGTGAAGTCCTGGGTAAAGTCATAGGAAACCCCGCCTGGGGGTTCCAGCTTGCTTTGTCCCGTTCGATGGATTCCTCGCCGTCAAACGCTTTGACCGGGCCATCATAGAATCACCCCGGCGGTCAAGGTCATCATTTTGTCGGTCACCTGATATCGTCTTCCAGCCCGAAAGAATAGATGTCCACTTCATATTCCTGTTCCGGAGCCCATCCGATGGGATCTCCGAACCGACGACGGGCATGCTGGTGGCATCCAGATATTCCCGCTGAATGTTGCTGGCTTTCATGTAGCTGAAACCCATCTTTACTCAGGTTGATATCGCCGAAATCCAGATATCCTGGACTTCACCGCCGATGGAATAATCAATGTAGGAGCTTGTTCAACCATTTTTTGCTGGAGGTGTGGGCGGCATCCCAGCTCACATCTTCCAGGGTGTCATCGTGTTTCATGTAATACAGCCGGGCTTTCATGGACAAAAGATCCGTGACATCATGCTCTCCGGCCAGGCTGACATGCCATTGTTCCCAGTTTTTAAAATCCCAGTATCTGGAATTTTCCGTGGGGATGCCTCTTTCGTTGTCATGGTAATCCACAGTCATATACAGCTTGGAATCATCATCATATTCATATCCGAATTTGGCGCTCACCGTGGTTTTTTCATAATCGCTCAGATCCCGGACTCCGCCGTCTTCGTTGTAGTCCGTGCCGATACCGGTGACGGGGTTGTTGGGATCGAAATCGTCGGACAGTTCGAACCCGTCTGATTTCCGGTGGCTGGCCGTGATCCAGTAGTTGAAATTGCCTTTGCCGGCTCCATGGTTGAAAATATAATTCTGGGTGCTGTTTTCACCAAAGGAGGTTCTCACGCTGGTGAACGGCTTTTCCCCGCCTTTTTTGGTGATGATATTGATGACCCCGCCCATGGTGTTGGGGCCGTAAAGTACGGAAGACGCCCCTTTGATCACCTTGATTCTGGCAATGGCATCCACGGGGATCTGGGACAGGTCCAGGGATCCGTCATAGGTCGGGTTGGCCGGCACCCCGTCAATGAGCACCTTGATATTTTTCTGGTCAAACCCCCGAAGGGTGACATAGGACTGTCCTTTGCCGCCGGTCTGGACATCGAGGCCCGGGATCAGTTCCAGGGCTTCCGATACGGTCTGGCTTCCCTGCATTTCGATGTCATAGCTGGACAAAGTGTCGATGCTGGTGATGGCATTCACTTCATCGCCTTTTTCCATGATGAGCACATCGCCCAGATCATACACCTCTCCTGAGCCTGCCGGTTCCTGAGCAAGGGCCGGCAGGATCGAAACAGCTGAAAAGATACATAAAACCGCTATGAAATACCGGAATTTTTTCATTTTTTCTTCCTTTAACTTGAAAAATTTTCATGCCACGACCCTGATGTCCTGCCTGCGGTGCAGGCAAAGACACCCCTTCTCAAAAAACCAGGACCTTATGTAATGGGTTTTTATTGTTATTGTCAATGAATAATTGTAATTTTTGATCTATAATATATAGATATAGATTAATAATTACAATAATCAACCAATAATTACATAAAGCAAAAGGGGGGTCGGGTGCAGAAATGACGAAAAGTCAATACGAAAAACCGGGTGGCCGCAAGAAGCCACCCGGTTGCAGAACCGGGCTTGACTGAATTTTCTACTCTGTTTGGGGATGCGGATGACCCGCAGCGTGATGCCTGAATAAAAATCGATGCTCGGGTAGAGATGGCGGGCGATGAAACAGGCATCCTCAAGCACTGCGTGTTCAAGCTCCAGGAATGGTCGGTGTTTAACCGCCGTCGATTTGCGGCAGCAGGGTCAGGATGTCTCCGGGTTCAAGGCGGGTGGACATGTCCTCCCGCCGGCCGTTACGCAGGACGGTGATATGAACGGTGCCGGGGATACCCAGGCGGGTGACCGCAACGCTGATCGTTGCAGACGGGGCCACAAGGCAGGCTGAACAGGTTTGTCCGTTCGGAGCATACCGGTTCAGCCCGCCATACAGCCTGAGTTCAATCTCCATGGGGGGGTCAGCCCGTCACGCCAGGTCCAGGCGTTCAAGGGTTTTTGTTTCCGGGATGCCGTCACGGTTCCAGCCGCGGACCTCATAATACTCATCCAGCATTTCCTCCAGATGGCAGACCAGGCCTTTGGCCGGACCGTCCGGCATGGGAACTTTTGTCAGCCGGTCAGGCAGGGTATCATCCTTTCTGGAAAACCCGGCATGGGTCAGAAAAATTCGTTCCGCATTGATGATCCGTTCTCCTGCCTGCATGAGTTCTTCCAGGGTATAGTCACTGCCCGTGGCGGCGTTCAGGTATTCCAGAATGCCCGTGGGGGCCACGCCCAGGTCTTTTGCCGCCAGGTTCCGGACGGCAAAGAAAATGCACAGTCCCGCGGCATCGATAATGGCGGACAGATTCTGGAACGCTGCGGTGACTTTGGCTTTGCCTTCCCAGATATGGGGATCCATGGGCTGGGGCACGCTGAACAGTTCAAAATAGGCGGGGTCGCCGCGCATGTGGGAACCCCCGATGGGGGAAGTGGCATAGGCCAGCCCCATGGCCTGGGCCCCCCTGGGTTCATACCCGGGAAATTCCTGTTTTTTGGAAACCGGCGCCAGTTCCGGATGACCGTATTTTTCAGCCAGCCGGAAGCTGCCAAGGGCCAGTTCATCCCCGAATCCTTCCCGCGCGGCCGTCATCCGGGTCAGTTCCACCAGGGCCCCGGCATCTCCCCATTGAAGAGACCGGCCCACCCGGTCTTCACTGAGGTACCCGCGGTCCACCAGTTCCATGGCACAGGCGATGGTGGCCCCCATGGTGATGGTGTCCATGCCCATTTCATTGCAGATATAGTTGGCCTTGGTGATGGCACCCAGATTGTCGATCATGCAGTTGGAACCCATGGCGTACAGGGTTTCATATTCCGGGCCCTCACCTTCACCTTCAAATCCGGCGTCCGTCACCCGGGTCAGGCGGCCGCACCCGATGGGGCATCCATAGCAGGCTGAATTTTTTTTCAGATACCGCCGGGTCAGTTCCTGGCCGTCAATTTTTTCCCATCCGTCAAACGTGCCCTGCTGCCAGTTTTTGGTGGGCAGCACGCCAAAGTTCTGGGTGGCCATGACCACACCGGCGGTTCCGTTGACGGTCAGTCCCAGCGGGGTTTTTTCAACCCCCTCCCGGAACGTGTCCAGCACCTGTTTGTTGACCTGTTTGAACCGGTCCGGGTCTGCCATAGGAATCCGGCCTTTTCCTTTGATCACCACGGCCTTGAGATGTTTGCTCCCCATGACCGCCCCGACGCCGGACCGGCCGGCGGCCCGGTTCTTGTCGTTCATGATGGAGGCAAACAGGACCTGTTTTCCCCGGCCGGGCCGATACACGCCACCCGGGCCTGGGCATGGGTTTCAGCCAAAAGCTGGTCTGTGGTCTGTGGGTGTCTTTCCCATAAATGGTCGGCGGATCTCAGTTCCGGCTGTGCCGTGATCGATCCACAGATATACGGGTTTATCGGATTTTCCCGTGAAAATGATCGCATCAAACCCGGTTCGCTTGAACTCCGTGGAAACATGCCCCCGGAGTTGGAACAGGTGACCGCTCCGGTCAGGCGATTTTGTCATCACCATGTACCGCGCCCTTCGGAAGGTTCCGGTTCCGGTCAAAGGACCGGTGGCCATGATCATCGGATTGCCGGCAGACAGCGGATCCGCCTGGGGATCTCCTTCTTGTTCAAAATAAGTCCCCTATACCCCGGCCGCCGATATAATCCTTGAGGATTTTCGTCCAGGGTTGTGTGCTGCATTGTTGCGTTGTCAAACCACTCTCAGTATTTTTCCATCCAGCCATGCATGGCATCTGCCTCCGCTTTTGGTAAAAAGAATCTTTTTGATTAAAAATATAATCAAATTTATGATTAAGTAATTGGATTCTCCGGCGATGTCAAGCAAAAATTGTATGGGACGAAAGCGTCAGTCCTTTTTGTCAATCGGCCTGGAATGATCGATTGTCTTTTTGTTTGTAAAATGTACAGCCCACGCGGTTGATGTGGGAAATCATGTCCGGATCATTGATATGGTTGAAAATGGACAGATCAAAGGTGTAAGGCAAAAGCAGGTTGTCAAGATCTTCCATGATGCCGTAGAGGATATCCAGCGTCAGATCGTCTTTACCGCAGAGGGTCAGGTCGATGTCAGAGCCGGTTTTGTAGTTTCCCATGGCGCGTGATCCATACAGCACCGCTTTTCTGACCTGCGGATATCGGGAAAACACCGCGCGTATCTGATCCGAATCTGCCTGTTTGAGTCCGAAGCGGGACATCAGTTAGCCTTGTCTTTCAGTGTCTGAAATGTCTTTTCAAGCCGGATGAATTCAGGATAATAGGTGTTGAAAACCGCATCTGCAATGGCATCCGCCACTTCCTGATTGTAGGTGTGTGTGGTCAGGGTGCGGCTTTTGATCATGTCCATCCATGCCTGGCCGTTTTCAATCAGGCCGCGCCTGAAAGCCAGGCGGAAGGCATCCCGGCTGCCGTGAATGCCGGTTTCACCCTGGTCTTCAAAATAATCTTTGATGGTGTTCCAGGCCAGTTCATAGGTATATTCAAACGCCTGGATCAAGCCCTGTTTTTCCAGTTCATTCAACTCTTTTTTTTCGATGAATCTGGCGAGTTGCCCAAGGGCTTTTGAATAATTGCTGTAGCGTTGTATCCAACGGATGTCTTTTTCTGCCATGTCGGCCTCCGGCAATGATTTGTTCCTGCGATTGAACAATTTACTGGTAACACAGGTAAGAGGGGAAAACAAGAACGGACATGGACTGGGTATTGGGTTTCGGGGGTTTAGTAAAACCGAGCCAGGGGCGGCCTGATGCCAACCGGCCCTGGCCTTTTCGGAAAATCCGAACATTATTTCGGTATTTTATTTGACACCCCGCGTTTTGTTGCGCATTTTAATGGCATATGTATGAATGATGACGGAGCGAATATCAATGATGCACAGCCGATGGATATACCGCAGTAAATGCAGACACAGGAAGTGGCTGTACGGGGTGACCGCAGGGATCTGCCTGTGGCTGGCGCTGGGACTGACCCATGCCCGGGCCGATGACATCCGGGTGCTGTTTTTAGGCGATTCCCTGACTGCGGGCCTTGGCGTTGAAAAAGACCAGGCCTATCCCGCTCTGGTGGGAGAACGCCTCAAACAGCAGGGCCACACGGATGTGAAGATCATTAACGGCGGCATCAGCGGGGCCACCACGGCCGGGGCCGCATCCCGGCTCAAATGGCACCTGGCAGCCACGCCCCATGTGCTGATGCTGGCTTTGGGAGCCAACGACGGTTTGCGAGGCCTGTCTTTGGAAAATATGGCAGACAACCTGGATGACACCATTGCCCTGGCCCTGGAAAATCAGATGTGCGTGATCCTGGCAGGCATGGAGATCCCGCCCAATTACGGGCCGGACTACACCCGGCAGTTCCGGGAGACCTTCAGGGACCTGGCTGAAAAACATCAGATCCGGCTGATCCCTTTTCTGCTGGACCAGGTGGGCGGGGAGGCAACCATGAACCAGGCGGACGGGGTTCATCCCAATGCCGCCGGCCATCAGCAGATCGCCCGCACGGTCCTGCCCTACATCCTGGAGTGTCTGTGATGCTGGAACTGTCAGGCGTGGACAAATCCTTTCACCTGCCGGATACGGGCCGGGTGATGGTACTCAACCAGGTGGGGTTTTCTCTGGAAGCCGGCAACACCCTGGCTATCACGGGCCATTCCGGCAGCGGCAAGACCACGCTTCTGTCTTTGATCGCCGGCCTGGACATCCCGGATGCCGGCGAAATCCGGGTGAACGGCATCGATATCTGCACCCTGGACGAAGCCGCCCTGACCCGGTACCGGGCTGCCAGCATCAGCATGATTTTTCAATCCTTTCACCTCATGCCCCATCAGACAGCCGCTGAAAACATCTCCCTGCCCCTGGAGATTCTGAGGCAGGACCGGATTCACGAGCGCACCCAGTCCCTGCTGGAACAGGTGGGGCTCACCCACCGGGCTCGTCATCTGCCGGGCCAGCTGTCCGGCGGAGAATGCCAGCGGGTGGCCATTGCCAGGGCATTGATCGTGGAACCGGCCCTGATCCTGGCGGATGAACCCACGGGCAACCTGGACACGGACACGGGCAAAAAAGTGGCGGATCTGCTGTTCAACCTGGTGGAAACCCGGCGCAAAACCCTGGTGGTGGTGACCCACAATCAGGATCTGGCAGCCCGGTGCCGGGAAACAAAAATTCTGTCCCGGGGAACCCTTGCCTGATGCTGTGGATTCGTCTGGCTTTTCGGGAACTGCTCCGCAACAAAGGATTTTCTTTGTTTTTCACGGCCAACCTGGCTGTGGGACTGTGCGGGTTTGTGGCCGTCCAGAGTTTCAGCCGGTCTTTGAATCAGCATCTGGATGACAATTTACGCAATATTCTGACGGCCGATCTGGTGGTCACGGCCAATGCCCCGTTCACCCCGGCGGAAAAAGAGGTGATGCACCAGGTGCTGGGACCGGATGTGCAGGTGTCGGAAGTGATCCGGTTTTTCACCATGGTGCAGACCCGGGACACCACCCGGCTGGTGCAGGTGATGGCCGTGGATGACAGATATCCGCTTTACGGCGGGTTTGCCCTGGACCCCGGCACCCATCGGAGTGCCATTCATCAGTCCCCCAGCGTGTTCATGTCCCGGGATACGGCGGTGACCCTGGGCATCCGGGATCATGCCGATCCCAGGGACGGTCTTCAGGATGATTCCGGCCGGAAAGCCGTCCCGCCGGGCGATTCCGCCCCGCCCTCACCCCAAACCCTGACCCTGGGAAACACCCCGTTTACCGTGGCCGGTTTTTTTGTCGATGATCCGGACAAGGCCCTGACCACCCTGGAACTGGCGCCTAAAATCTATGTGGGGGCGAATCAGGTGGCAGACACCGGACTGCTGGGGTTCGGGGCCCGGGTGCGGTATCATATTTATTGCGGGATGCCGCCGGGAACGGATGTGCCGGCCCTGACGCAGGCGCTGCGTTCAGGTTTTGCCGGTCTGTCCCCGGATCAGCCCCGGATCCGGGTCCGGGACAGCCGGGATGTCAGCCAGAGCCTGTCCCGGGTCACGGGATATTTTGCCGGGTACATGGCCCTGGTTTCCCTGGTGGCCCTGTTTCTGGCCGGGATGGCTGCCGCTTTTCTGTTCCGGGGGTTTCTGGGGGGAAAACACAAAGAGATCGCCGTGCTCATGAGCCTGGGGGCCCGGCGGTCCGGGGTGTGTGCATTTCTGTTTGCCCAGTTGATTTTTCTGGGTTTGCTGGCTGCGGTCATGGCCCTTGCCGGCGCATGGCTGCTGCTGCCGGCCTTCCCGTGGATGCTCAAAGGCCTGGTGCCCGAAGGGATTGTCCTGAACATGGATCTGGCGACCGCCGGCATGGCCCTGGGGCTGGGCGGTCTGGGCAGCCTGGTGTTCTGTTTGCCCGTGCTGGTGAATCTGCTGTCCATCAAACCGCTGCTGCTGTTGCAGGGGAGTGCGGCTGACAAAGGGGTGAACCCGTGGTGGCGGGCCGCGGCATTCCTGCCGGGGGGAATCTGGTTTGTTGCCGGGGCCATGCTGGTGGGGGGATCGCCGGCCAACGGACTGGTGTTCACGGCCGGATTTGCCCTGGCCCTTGTTATTTTTGCCCTGGCCGGATGGCTGGGGGCTGGATGGTGCCGGCGCCTGGCCCATACCCGCCACCTGGTGCGCAAACTGGCGTTTCTGAATCTGTACCGCCACATGGGCGCATCCCTGGCCTGCTTTGTCACCATTGCCATGGGCGTATTTCTCATCAGCCTGATTCCCCAGGTGCAAAAAGGACTTCAGACCGAGATCCAGCGGCCGGAAGGGTTGAAGATCCCGGTGTTCTTTCTCATGGATATCCAGGATGACCAGACCGGCGATCTGGAAACCTTCATGCAGGATCACCCGGGGAACCTGGAAAATCTGTCCCCCATGGTCCGGGGCCGGATTCTTGCGGTCAATGATACTCCTTTTCATACCCGGGAAGACAACCGGGAATCCAGTGGTCGGCCCCGGCGGACGGAACATAATTTTTCGTATCGGGCCGATCTGGACCCGTCTGAAACCATTGTGCAGGGACCGCCTCTGTCATCAGACCCCTGGAAGTACGGATCACAAACTTTGTTTGAAATTTCCGTGGCCAACTCATTTGCTCAGGACCATGATCTGGTGATCGGCGATACCATGCGGTTCGACATCCAGGGGATGGTTTTGGAAGGCCGGATTCACAATATCCGCAAGGTCCGGTGGAACAGTTTCCAGCCCAATTTTTTTCTGCTGTTCCAGAACGGGGTTCTGAACAATGCGCCCAAAACCTGGCTGGGAGCTGTGGCCCAGGTGCCGCCGGATCAGCGGCCTGGTTTGAAAAACAAAATTGTGCAGGCCTTTCCCAATATTTCCATTATCGATGTCACCCAGATGATCACCACATTGACCTTTATTGCGGACCGGCTGTCCATTTCTGTGCGGTTCATGGCCTGGCTGGCCATTGCCGCCGGCCTGGTATCCATTTTTTCCATTGCCCGGCACCAGGCCCGGCGCCAGGCGGCCCAGACCAACCTGCTCAAGGTGCTGGGGACCGGATTCAGCGATATCCGGCGCATCAGTCTTCTGGAATTCGGCAGCCTGGGCTTTGCTGCGGCCCTGGTGGCCGTGATACTCAGTGCCGGGTTTTCCCGGGCCATTGCCTGGTATTTTTTTGACAGCCTCTGGGCCCTGGACATCGGGTATCTGCTGGGCATTCTGATACTGACCACGTTGATCTGCATGGCCACGGCCGTGGCCGCTGCCGGAAAAATTTTGAAAACACGGCCGTTGATGCTGCTGAAAAAAAGTGGTTGAAGCCCATTTTTTGTGTGCAGTTCATGTCAGGGTGTGATAATTTTTTTCTGCTCCAGAACATGTGATGAGCAAAGGAGGAATGCGGATGCGGCGAAAGGAAAAACAGATCACAGATAAAAAACAGATGGAACAGATCCTGGCACAGGCACAGATCTGCCGCCTGGCTATGGTGGACCAGGGGCACCCTTATGTGGTGCCGTTGAATTTCGGTTACGGGGACGGAGCTCTGTATTTTCACAGTGCCCCGGAGGGACGGAAAATCGATGTGCTCAAGGCAGATCCTCATGTCTGTTTTGAAGTGGACGAAATGGTAAAGATGAACAAGGCGGCTTCCCCCTGTGACTGGAATGTATCGTTCAAAAGCGTCATCGGCACGGGGACGGCCCGGATTCTGGACACCCCGGCGGAAAAAAAAGCCGGCCTGGATATCATCATGGCCCATTATTCAGGCCGGTCCTTTGACTATCCGGAAGATAAGCTGGCAAAAACTGCCGTGGTCCAGGTGACTATCCATGAGATGACCGGTAAACAGGGATGATTATCCATGCAGAACATGTTACAGTCAGTCCTGCATGGATTCAGATATTGTTGTGGCATAAAATAGTTATGATTAAAAATTGATCTGTCACTTGGTGCAGTAATAGGTGGTTTGTGTATCATTGGTTTTTTTCAGTCAAACCACTCGATTTCCGGTACCAAAAATATGCCCGGGGCCAGGTTGATTGTTACATTGGGATAATAGGCCTGTACTTTATCATCACTGGCAAAGGTGTCAATATCACTATGGATATCAAGTCATATGGAAAAACAGCCTCAGCGCGGAGAGCCCGGACGGCAATTTCTCCATTAAGCTGGGTGGCCGAGTACAAGGCCCAGTTCGACTTTGCCGGTGACAAGGTCACGGCCAAGGATCTCTGTCCCGGTCTGACCGATATTCCGGTCGTTGACAAAATCCGCATCAGCCATCAGAAATAGCCCTTCTCCTTGGAGGAGCAGACCAGTTCCAAATACATCACCTTTCTGGAGCGGGGTCTGCCCAATGTCTTTTCTCCCGACCGCAATATGGGAGTGCAGATCATGACCTCAGCCCTGGACAAGAAACTGTTCTGGGGTGCGGGCGTTTTCTGGGACACCGATGCCTCTTTGACGGCCAGGATCTGATCGGGACGAAGCAGCCGTGGTTTTCGGCCCCAGTCGGTCCAGGGTGAATACATTCAGGCCGGGCCGAGGGTCATGGATTAATCTGACTTTTTCGGGGGCATGGGCAGAGATGCCTGTTCCTTTTCATGCCGGAAGAAGGCCGCGGAAGAGGGGGGTTCCGGGGTGTTCCCAAGGATCAGGTCGCAGGCTTTTTCCGCCACCATCATGGTGGGGGCGTAGATGTTGCCGTTGGTGACGCAGGGCATGACCGAGGCATCCACCACCCGCAGGTTTTCCACCCCGTGAACCTTCATTGAGGCGGGGTCCACCACGGCCATGGCATCGGTGCCCATCTTGCACGTGCAAGAGGGGTGAAGCGCGGTTTCCGCATCTTTGGCCACCCAGTCCAGGATATCCTCGTCGGTCTGGATGTGGTTTCCCGGTGAGGTCTCGCCGGCATTGAAATCTTTGAATGCCGGCTGGTTCATGATTTTTCTGGCGCACCGGATCGCCTCCACCCATTCCCTGCGGTCCTGGTCCGTGGAAAGGTAGTTGAACCGAAGGACCGGGTGTTTTCGGGGATCTGTGGAGGTGATCTTCACCGACCCCACGGCATTGGAGTACATGGGGCCCACATGGACCTGGTACCCGTGGTCCTGGCTGGGCCGGGACCCGTCATACCGGATGGCCAGGGGCAGAAAATGGAACTGGATATTGGGATAGCCCACATCCTGGTTGCTCCGGATGAATCCCCCCGCCTCAAAATGGTTGGTGGCGGCGGCCCCGGACCGGTGGAACAGCCATTTGTAGCCGATGAACGGTTTTTTCCACCATTTGAGAGCCGGATTCATGGACACCGGTTTTTTGCTGGCATACTGGACATACACCTCTAGATGATCCTGGAGGTTTTCGCCGACACCTGGCAGGTCATGGACTACGGGAATTTCCAGGGCGGACAGTTCGTCTGCATTGCCCACCCCGGACAGCTGGAGGATCTGGGGCGAATTGATGGCCCCGCCGCAGCAGATCACCTCTCCGGCCTGCACGGTTCGGGCCCGGTTGCCTTTGCCTTTGACAAATTCCACACCGGTGGCTTTTTTCCCGCTGAAAGTGATTTTCGTGGTCAAGGCCCGGCACACCAGGTCCAGGTTGGGCCGCTGTTTGAGGACAGGATGCAGGTAGGCCCGGGCTGCGGACAGGCGCCGGCCCCGGTGGATGTTTCGGTCAAAGGCCCCAAACCCTTCCTGCTGATATCCATTCACATCATCGGTCAACGGATACCCGGCTTGCTGGGCTGATTCCAGAAATGCCTGGAACAACGGGTTTTTGCAGGGGCCTGTTTCCAGGATCAGCGGGCCCTGGGTGCCGTGGTACAGGTCCTGTCCCTTGAGCCGGTTTTCCGCCCGGATGAAATAGGGCAGGTTGTGGGCATAATCCCAGTGTCCCATGCCCGGGGCCTTGGCCCATTTTTCGTAGTCCATGGCATTGCCCCGGATGTAGATCATACCGTTAATGGAGGAGGACCCTCCCAGGACCTTGCCCCGGCCGTGGAAAATCTTTCGCTGGTGCATGAACGGTTCCGGTTCGGTTTCATAGCACCAGTCATAGAATTTGTTGCCAAGGGGGAAGGTCAGGCCGGCGGGCATGTGGATGAACACATCCCAGATATAATCGGGCCGGCCGGCTTCCAGCACCAGCACGCTGCACGAGGGATCTTTACTGAGCCGGTTGGCCAGCACGCATCCGGCGGACCCGCCGCCGATAATGATATAGTCATAGGTTTGTTTCATGGGGTCATATTCCTTTTCATCATGTTTTTTTGGAAGTCACCAGGCTGAGAAAACCCTGGACCAGGTCGTCAACTTCGATCTGCCCGTCCCGGACAAGGGCCTGGAGGGCCAGCCCCTGGAGAGCCGAGATAAAACAGATGGCAGCAGCCCGGTTGGACGGTCTGGGGTCGATCCGGTTCAAGGCCGCCTCGAACGCATCCACAAACCGGTCATAGGCGGCCTGGACCTTGACGATCACCGGTCCCCGGATCCCACTGAATTCTGCGGCCAGGGAGGCCAGGGCGATGATGGTGTCCGGCTGGTGGTAGAACCGGTCAATGAAAATATCCATGATGCCGTGCACCATGGTGTCGTAATCCGTGAGGGGCTGTGCCAGATAGTCGGTGTACTGCTCGAAACTCCGGTCCAGTTCCATCACCACATCATCCAGGATGTCGGCCTTGGAGTCGTAATGGTGAAATACGGCACCCGTGGTCATGCCGATGTGATAGGCAATGTCCTGAATCGTGGTTTTGTGATACCCCAGCCGGGCAAACAGGTGGGTGGCGGCCGCCAGGACCCGTTTCCGGGTTTCAATGCGCTTGACCTCCTTTTTGTTCACCGGTTCTGTCATGGATCTATCTCCAGGCGTTTCATTGTGGCCGATTCCGGGATTCCGGAACCATCCCACCCCCGGGTCGCATAATAAGCAGACCGCATGACCGCCATATCGGCCTCACTGATTTTATGCCCCCTGGCCGGTCCGTCTGGCAGCGGTTCCTGAACAAACCGCCGGGGCAGGGTGTCTTCGGCCGGATCCATGCCTTGGGCCAGGTTGAACCGCCGGGTCAGGTTCCAGATGCGTTCCCCCACCTGGTCGAAAATATCCGGGGCCGCTTGTCTGCCCGTGGCAGCGGACAGCAGGTCCGCATAGGTGGCGGTACTGATACCGAAGGTGCCGAAATCGCATTTCACCAGGGTATCGGTGCCGGCGGAATAGTTCTGCAGCGCAATCACCATGTCCGCTTTGCCTTCTGGAGATAATGGATCGATTTTTCTGCCGTTCCATTCTCCGGCCAGTTCATGGGGCACGGTAAACCCTCTCTGGTGGCATCCGCCCCGGTCGGCAGTCATGTAGGCCAGACCCATGCCGGAAATCCCTCTGGGGCCCCAGGCTGGGGTTTCCAGTCCCTTGGTGTGCTGGGCAATATCTTCGGCCCGGTCCCCGATCTCCCGGGAAGCTGCTTTGACCCCTTTGGCGAGCAGTTCCCCCAGGCCCTCTGTCCGGTGAGCCATGGCATGGATCAGGTATTGGACCGCCCCCACATTGCCGAAATCCAGATCAATGCCGGCGGGAGAAGGGAGCAACCCTTTTTGGCAGGCCTCCATGGCAAATCCGATGATGCCGCCACAGGACATGGTGTCCAGTCCCAGCCGGTCGCATAATTTCACCAAGTGGGCCACGGCCCGGACATCGGAGATTCCCAGGTTGGATCCCATAAGGGCTGCGGATTCATACTCCACGATATCGGAAACCAGTCCCTTGTATTTTCCGGTACGAACCGCTCCGATTCTGGCGCAGCCGATGGGGCATCCCATGCAGGCGTTGGTGCCCAGCCACAGGTGTCTGCCCTGGCCCTGGTCCCCGAGGGCAGAGGCGTTCTCAAATGTGCCGTATTGATAGTTAAGACTGGGCAGAAGCCCGGTTTCACTGGCAAATTCAACGGAAGCGGCTGTCCCGCCCTGTTTGAGGGTCTGAATATCAGGGCTGGCAGCCAGTTCTGCCAGGGCGTTTTCACAGGCCCGGGCAAACCCCTGGGGATCATGGACACGGACCAGGCGGGAACCCCGCACGGCAACGGCTTTCAGGTTTTTGGATCCCATCACGGCCCCGCCCCCGGCCCGGCCGGCCTGGCGGTTAAATTCGCATCCGATCAGAGCAAAGGGGACCTGGTGTTCCCCGGCCGGTCCGATGACCGCGGTCTTGACCGTGTCATCATTGAGTTCGGCCTTGATGCGTGCTCCGGTTTCCAGGATATCCCTGCCCCACAGGCGGGCCGCATCCCGGATCTCCACGTGGTCATCATCGATCCACAGGTACACGGGGGTGTCGGCCCGGCCGGATATGATGATGCCGTCATACCCGGCATACTTGATTTCATGGGAAAAGCTGCCGCCGAAATAGGAGTCGGAAAACAGGTGGGTGAGCGGGCTTTTAAACACCACGCACCCCCGCATGGCCGGGGCGGCCGTGCCGGTCAAAGGCCCGGTCATGAACATGAGAACATTGTCCGGCGACAGGGGGTCTGTGCCCGGAGGCACGGATTCGGCCAGCAGTTTTGCCCCGAACCCTTTGCCGCCGATATACAGATCCTTGAGGGTGTCTGGCACTGGTTGTGTGCGGACCTCCCTGCGGGTCAGGTCAATAAAGAGAAACTGGCCGGCATAGGCATTACTCATGAAGCGCCTCCTTCCCGGCAGGAGTTGCCGTGGCAGCGTGTCACCATTCAGCGACCCCGCTGGGGCAGGCGGCCACACAGGCGGGTTCCCCGTGGCACAGTTCGCATTTCACGGCTTTCTTGTCCGGGTCCAGGTGTATCATGTCCACGGGGCAGTATTTGCCGCACAGGCCGCATCCGACGCATGTTTCCGTGTTAATCGACACGACACCGTCCCGTCTGTGTGATGGCACCCACGGGGCACACACCTGCATGCAGTAGGCATTTTCACACTGGCTGCACACCACGGGCAGGTGATACAGGTGCTCGGTTTTCGGGAGGATGGGCTAGCCGGGACCGCCGGGGATTGTATCCACCGGTCAGGGCAGGCTGCATGCCAGCTGACAGATGCGGCACCCGTGCATTTGTCAAAATGGATATGGATAAAGGCGTTGATGGCTGTCTCTCCTTTCGGTTCAATGAATCCATCGGGTTGGTAATGATGGATGAAAATAACACATATTATGTACTATGTAAATATTTTTTTCTTGATTTCATTCATCAGCCATGGTATAGCCCGAGATAACATATTACATATTATGTGATAGCGGGTCCCTAATCCGGGGCCATACAGGGGGAAAGATTAACATATGCTGCGTGTGACCCAAGTCACCAAAAAATTCGGGGAACTGACCGCTGTCAACAATCTGAGCTTCGAGGTCGCGCAGGGCCAGGTGTTCGGCATTGCCGGACCCAACGGGGCCGGAAAATCCACCGTGTACAACCTGATCACAGGGCTGTATGATTTTGAAGGGTCCATCTCATTTAAAGATCAGGATATCTCGGGCATGCCTGCCCATTGCATCGCCCGGCTGGGCATTGCCCGAACCTTTCAGATCCCCCAGACGTTTCCCAGCCTCACGGTGGCCAAAACCGTTGAGGTAGGCAGTTATTTCGGCAGCCAGGCCGGATTTGACAGGGACCATGTGGAGGAGGTACTCACCTTTGTTAACCTGTCCGACAAAAAACAGGTCCTGACCGGCAGCCTCAACCTGCTGGACAAGAAAATGCTCATGATAGGTGCCGCCCTGGCCACAAGGCCCGAAATTCTCATGCTGGACGAACCCATGGCCGGGTCCAATTCTAAGGAAATTCTCCGGCTCATGGACCTGATCCGGCGCATCAACCAGGATCTGGGGGTGACCATCATCCTTATCGAACATTTCATGAAAGTGCTCACGGAACTGACCCAGAAACTGCTGATCATCGAAACCGGTACTGAGATCTGCTGCGGCGATCCCAGGGAAGTGACGTCCGATCCCCGGGTGATCGAATGTTACCTGGGAGACAGCCATGATTAAGATAAAGGATCTGAACGCCTGGTACCAGGATTTTCACGTGCTCAAAAACGTATCTTTAACCGTGGAAACAGGCCAGGTCGTAGTGATGCTGGGACCCAACGGACACGGCAAGAGCACGGTGCTAAAATCCATCTGCGGCCTGGTGGAAAAGGTCAGCGGCATCATAGAATATGAATCGGAAAGCATCATTGGCCTGGGATCGGAAAAACTGGTGAACCTGGGCATCACCTATATTGCGGAAAATCGGGAGCTGTTTCCCCAGATGACCGTGCTGGAAAATCTCAAACTCGGGGCCTATTCCCGGTCGGCCCGGGCCTCTGAAAAAGACAACCTGGAAAAGGTGTTTGATCTGTTCCCCCGGCTTCGGGACCGCCGCTCCCAGCTGGCATCCACCATGAGCGGCGGGGAAGCCCGGATGCTGGCCATTGCCAGGGGACTGATGTCCAATGCCAGGTTTCTGGCCATTGACGAACCTTCCCTGGGGCTTCAACCCAACCTGCGGGACGAGGTGGCAAGGATTATCCGGGAGATCAATGACCAGGGGATCACGCTGCTGGTGGTGGAACAGAACATCCCACAGATCACTACCCTGGCTGACAAACTCTATGTGCTGGAGGAAGGACGAATCAGTTTTGAAGGATCCAAGGAAGATGCCTTGGGCAATGACCATTTAAAAGAAATTTTTCTGGGCATGTAGGAGACTTCCCCATGATTTTTGAAATTGCGGATGTCATTATCAGCGGCCTGATCAACGGATCGGTCTATGCCCTTATGGCCGTGGGACTGACCCTGATTTACGGGGTGTCTAAGGCGTTTAACTTTGCCTATGGATCCTTTTACAGCCTGGGCGGTTATATCGCGTTTCTGCTGTTCGGCCTTTCATTTATCAACAGCTATTTTCTGGTGTTTTTGCTGGCAGCCCCCATTTTGCTGCTCTTTGGGTTTTTTGTGGAAAAAGCCCTGGTGGCCCCGTTGCGCAAACGCGATGACTGGGAAATCAAGGTGATGATGATCACCCTGGGACTGGCCCTGCTTTTAGACAACGCCTATCAGGTGATATTCGGTGCCCGCATGAAATCGCTGCCCCCGTTCCTTGGCGGCGCATTCGAGGCCGGGGATTTTTATCTGTCCCACCAGGATGTGGGGATCTTTTTTTTGTCCATCGGCGGCATCCTTCTGTTCAGGTGGTTTCTCAACAACACCCGCACCGGCATGTCCGTGCGGGCCGTGGCCCAGAACCCCGCCGGGGCTCAGATCGTGGGCATTCCCAAGGAGTTCGTTTTTGCCGCCACATTCGCCATCTCCACGGTCATGGTGGGCATGGGGGGTATCCTTCTGGCACAGAAATATTTCATCACCCCCATGGGCGGCTGGGATATCCTGGTCAAGGCCTGGGTGATCACGGCCTTCGGCGGCATGGGCTCCATCCGGGGCGGGTTGTATGCCGCGTTCATCGTGGGCATGCTCGAGTCGTTCGTGGGGTGGTATTTCGGCATGACCTGGACCCTGATTGTGCTGTTTGCCGTATTGCTGACCACCCTGGCGGTCCGTCCCCAGGGGCTGATGGGGAAATGGGGATAGACCAAGATGATGGATCATAAGCGCATAACGATGATGCTGGCGGGTATCTGGGCCATTGTGGCTGTTCTGCCCCTGTTTTTCGGGGGAACCGATTTCATCATGCACATTCTGATCATGTGCCTGATCTGGTCGGTGGTGGCCTCGTGCTGGGATCTGATCATGGGGTTTGCCGGCATCTTCTCCTTCGGCCAGGTGGCGTTTTTTGTCATCGGGTCTTATACCTCGGCCATTGTCAGCGCCAGGTTCGGTATCCCGCCCGTGTTTGCCGTGTTTATTGCCGGTGGATTCACCGCCCTGGTGGGCATCCTGGTGGGACTGCCCTGCCTCAAGCTCAAGGGCGCCTATATCGCTCTGGTCACCTTTGCCGTGCACATGATCCTGGAACCGGTCCTCAAGGGAGACATCGGTCAGGCTATCGGCACGGGCGGCACCCGGGGACTGCTGTCCATCGACCCCATGACCCTGTTCGGATACACCTTTACCACGGCCAGTCCAATTCCCTATTTTTACCTGTTTTTCCTGGTGGCTGTGGCATGTTCGGTCATCATTCTTCTGGTGATCCGGTCCCACTGGGGCACGGCGTTTCTGGCACTGAAGGATTCCCAGGAATTCGCCACTTGTCTGGGGGTGTCCGCCTTTAAATACAAACTCATGGTGTTTGCTTTGACCTCGTTTCTCACGGGCATGATGGGCGGGTTCTACGCCCATTACGTGGGCATGCTCTCCACAAGGATGCTGGGCATCGACCTGTTTGTGACGCTGATGGTGATCCTGGTGATCGGCGGGGTGGGCAAATTTCCCGGCGCCATCATCGGGGCATTCATCACCATTGCCATCAACGAGCTGCTCTCCCCTTTGGGGCCTTACCGGCCCATCACCATGGGAGCGCTGGTGGTGATCCTGGTGCTGGTGCTGCCCGACGGCATTGTGGGGCTGTTTGAGAAACTGTTCAGCGGCAGCCGGCGCCTGTCACCCAAAGGGCATTAATGCTCAGGAACATTCGCTTGTTCATCCTGAAAACGGCGGTACCGTTTTCACCACTTGGAAAGGCTGCCATTCTCAGCTGTGCCGGTGCAGAAAAATTGATGTTAAAAATGAAGAGGAGATCTGTATGAAAAGAAGAAGATCGTTTCCAGACAAGACGTGGCTGTTCTCGTCCCTTTTGTTTTTAATGGTTGCAGCGGCCATCTGGAATCATGCCTGGGCCGCATACATGTTCGGTCCCTTCGGTTATCACACCCCGGATGTCCGGGCCAAGAACATCCATCTGGTACAGTTTCATTGCCCGGGATAAGGCAGGAAAACCGGCCATTTCCAACCCGGTATGGATTGATGTCACACCCTGAGGGCTTCTGCCATGGAAAATCATATCTGAAGCCCTCAGGCCGGAATGACAGATAAACGGGCATGCCCTGCCCGGGCGCAATAAATCATGAAAGAATTCGAGGTACTGCACAGTTCTTTCATATAACTCAAAACTGTAAGGAGAATCAGAATGAAACAGAGACTCAGCATCATACTGATGTTAATGCTCAGCCTTGTGGCGGCCCCGGCCCTCATGGCTGCGGAAACCATCAAGGTGGGGGTGCCCCTGGCCATGACCGGCCCTTACACCGACACCGGTGACAACTACTGGAAAGGTATCAAGATGGCCATAGACGAGATCAACGATGCCGGCGGGCTCTTGGGCAAACCCCTGGAACCGGTCCGGTTTGACACCCAGGAGTTTGCCCCGGAACGGGTCATGCAGGGGGCGGATTACCTGTGCGGCCAGATAAAGGTGGATTCCGTGCACGCGGGATGGGCCGGATGGGGCCAGGATGTCCGGGCTTACGGCAAATACACGGCCCCGTTCTTTGCCGATGACGGGTCTCAGGCGGCCGTGGATGTATTCAACGAGGACAGAGAACAATATAAAAACATCTTTCAGCTCACGGACACGGGCATCAATCAGGCCCAGTCCATGTTCAACGTTCTCATGGCTCTGCCCTATGAATACCCCAACAACAAAGCGGTGATCATCACAGCGGACGATGCCTGGGGCACGGAGGTGGGGGAGACCTTGAAAAAGAATTTCAAGGAAAAGGGGTGGGAAGTGGCCATGCATGAGCTGGTGCCCTACGGCACCAATCAGTGGGGACCGCTGCTCACGCAGATCCGTAGAATCAAGCCTGCCATCATCCATGTGGAGATCGTGTCGGCCCAGGAAGTGATCACCTTTTTCAGGCAGTTCATGCAGCGGCCCACCAACTCCATTTTGAGTTACGGCTACTCCCTGGTGCCCAGAGAAGTGGTGGAAACCATGGGAACGGAAGCCGACGGCCTGCTGGGGGAAGTGCCCACGGCCATGCCTACGCCCGAAGCCCCCACCCCCGAGGCCCAGGCCTGGCTGGACAAGTTTGAATCGATCTGGGGCCATCTGCCCCAGGCCGGTTCCTGGGCTGCCTATTCCGGTGTCAAGGCATGGGCTGCGGCAGTGGAAGCGGTCGGGGATGAAAAAAAACATGATGCCGTTTCCGACCATATCGCCACTCACGGCTACAAGGGAGAAACCGGATGGTGGAAATGGGATGAGGACCATGTGATGCGGGCCGGCGGGGATGTACCCATTGCCCATTTTCAGGTCCAGAACGGCGAAATGGTGGCCATCTTCACAGACCCGCCCACCAGACCCTATAAAAACTACCAGTTCCAGGTTCCCCGCTGGATCAAGCAGTAGAAACAGGACCCCACTCCTGTGACCGGATTTGAAAAAAAATGCCAGATATGGGGGTGGGGTCTGTTCATCATCTCAGCGCTCTTTTTCCTGACCGCCGCAGTTCAGGCCGGGGACTGGATGAGCTTTCTGGGCGCTTTGTTTTTCTTTGTTGCCTGCTTTATCTTTCTGGTGCCGGTGCTGCGCCGGTGATATTATTCCGGGGTCAGGATGAAGGGCAAATGCCCCTCCCCCCCTTCTTTTCTCAGGGTGTCCACCATGGCCTGAAACTCAGCATCTGCATTTAGATGCATCCGGCCTGTTTTTTTTTCCAGAAAATTATGGTAGTTAGAACAGATAACCTGTTGAAAAGGAAAATACGACCACTCATGACATCTGAGAACCCAACCAGCCCTTACACCTGCCGGGAATACAGGGAAGAGATGATTCTTCTGGCGTTACAGAAAAAACTGGCTGCGCCGGACCTGCCCCGGGAGGAAAAAGAACAGCTTCTTAAGGAAATTGCTGAGGTGGAGGCCCGGATGGGTATGGATTGAAGCTGTTTTGAACCAATCTGGACAGAAGGATATTTGCGATGAAAACACAGGAACTGATCAAAAAAGAAAACCGGTTCGGGGCAAAAAACTACAAACCCCTGGATGTGGTGCTCAGCAAAGGATCCGGCATCTGGGTCTGGGATGTGGAAGGCAATAAATACCTGGACTGCCTGTCTGCTTATTCCGCCGTGAATCAGGGACATTGTCACCCGAAAATTTATCAGGCACTCAAGGACCAGGCTGAAAAACTCACCCTTACCTCCCGGGCGTTTAGAAATGATCAGCTGCCCCTGCTGTATGAGGAGTTGTGCAAGATCACTGATTCCCACAAGATGCTGCCTATGAATTCCGGGGCCGAAGCCGTGGAAACCGTGATCAAATGCGCCCGAAAATGGGGGTATGAATCCAAGGGTGTGGCAAAAGACCAGGCAGAGATCATCGTATGCGCGAACAATTTTCATGGCCGGACCCTGTCCATCATCGGGTTCAGCACAGATGACAATGCCCGGCAGAACTTCGGGCCGTTCACCCCGGGATTCACCGTGATTCCATTCGGGGATGCCGATGCCCTGGAAGCCGCCATTACCCCCAACACCGTGGCATTCCTGGTGGAGCCCGTCCAGGGGGAAGCCGGGGTCATCATTCCGCCCAAAGGCTATCTGAAAAAAGTCAGAGAGATCTGCACCCGGAAAAACGTGCTCATGATTTTAGATGAGATCCAGACCGGCTTAGGTCGCACGGGCAAACTGCTGGCTGAGGAACACGAAGGGGTCCAGGCGGATCTCACCCTGATCGGCAAGGCCCTGTCCGGCGGATTTTATCCCGTCTCTGCCGTGCTGTCCAACGAGGCCGTACTGGGCCTGCTCCAGCCGGGCCAGCACGGGTCCACCTTCGGCGGCAACCCCCTGGCCTGTGCCGTGGCAAGGGCTGCCCTCAAAGTTTTGGTGGAAGAAAACATGATTGACAACGCCGCTGCCATGGGGGCCTATTTCCTGGAACAGCTGCGGCAGATCCAGCACCCGGCCGTCAAGGAAATCCGGGGCATCGGCCTGATGATCGCCGTGGAGCTGCACGAAAACACCCCGGGCGGCGCCAGGGGCATCTGCGAGGCGCTTCAGGAAAAAGGGATCCTGTGCAAGGAAACCCACACCTGGACCATCCGGTTCGCCCCGCCCCTGGTGATCACGAAACCGGACATCGACTGGGCCATGGAACAGATCCGGGAGGTGTTCGCAGAGCTGGGCTGATGGATGAGCAAGACGAAAAATTCATTGTTTGAACGAACTTGAAATTATATAATGACCTTGTCCCCTGGATGCAGGGCAATCCAATTTAATTCAAGTTGACTTTTAATCCAGGTCAACTGGGGGGGTGGTCCCATGGAGACCCAGACAGATACTCCCGGAAATCATGAGAACCCGACGGTTTCACTGAATATCGCCATTGTGGGCGGTGGCCGGACCTGCCGGTTTTTTCTTGAACTGATCAAAAATGATCCCGTGCCTTTTTTTGACATTAAAATACTGGGAGTGTGCGACAGAAACGACACGGCAGAAGGGGTTGTGCTTGCCCGGGAAATGGGGATTTATACGACGGATAACCTCCATGATCTGCTCAAAATCAGGCATCTGGACAGTGTCCTGGAGCTCACGGGCAGCCGGGAAGTGCTCCTTGAAATTATCCGGTTAAAACCCGAGGGCGTTGGCGTGCTCGAGTACAATATCAGCAGGATTCTTCGCAACCTGTTGCATACAAACCAGCAGCTCAAATCCACCCAGAAGAAACTGGTGGCGGAAAAAACCTTCTCCAGCCTGCTCATCCAGCAGAGTACGGCTGCCATTGTCATCATCAATACCGATTTTACCATTGCCGATGTGAATGATGCCTATCTCAATACCGTGAAAAAAACAAAGGACCAGGTGATCGGGGCCTATTGCTATGAAATTTCCCACGGTATCAACGCGCCTTGTTCCAGCGTGTTTCCCGGCGTGAACTGTCCCATGCTGGAAACGCTGCGAACCGGCACAAACGCCTATGTGATCCATGACCATCCCGGGCCGGACGGAAACCGGTTGTACTGCAGCCTGAACACCTATCCCATCAAGAATGACGAGGGAAAGGTCGTGCAGGTGATTGAGTTCTGGCGGGATATTACGGCGGAGTTCTCGGACCGGTGGAAGAAGCGGGAAAAAAAATTCAAATCCGATATCCAGAAAATGGTCCAGGAAGACCGGATGATTTCTCTGGGCAAACTGGCAGCCAGCTGCGCCCATGAAATCAACAACCCCATCCAGGGGCTTTTGACATTTTGTGATTACATGCTGGATATGTTATATGCCGGACGTCCTGAAGATGATCAGCTGTCACAGTTCAAAGACCACCTGGCGCTCATGTCGTCGGAACTGGAGCGCTGCGGAAATATCGTTTCCGGGATGCTGTTTTTTGCCAGGGAATCCGGACTTGAGCATCAGCATATTGATTTAAACGAAGTGCTGCATGCCGTGCTCACCCTGACCCGGCACAAGCTGGAACTTGGGAATATCACTTTGACAACGGACCTGTCCCCGGTTCCGCTGATGCTGGAAGGGGATATCAACCAGCTTCAGCAGTGTTTTTTAAACCTGATTTTCAATGCCAGTGAAGCTATGCCGGAAGGGGGCCGACTGGCGGTCAGAACCTGGCTGGACCCAAAATCAGACACGGCGTGTGTGGAAATCCGGGACACGGGATACGGGATCCCGGAAAAAATACAGGATAACCTGTTTGATCCGTTTTTTACCACAAAAGATGTGGGCCAGGGTACGGGGCTTGGGCTGTCCATTGTGCACGGGGTGGTCAAAACCCATAAAGGCACGGTAAAAATCGACAGCCGGGAAGGCAAAGGCGCGGCATTTATATTGTCGTTTCCCGTGATAACTCCGGTTGCCTATGATCCTGGGAAAGGATAGGACATGGATAGTAAAATTCGCATCATGATCGTGGACGATGAGATGATTGTCCGGCAGTCTCTGTTGACCTGGTTTAAAAAATACGGCCATGAAGTGGACACGGCCGCATCAGGCATGGAGGCCCTGAAAAAGCTGGAACAAAAGCCGTTTCAGGTGATGTTTGTGGATATTAAAATGCCGGGGATGGACGGCCTGGAACTGCTGGAAAAAGTAAAACAGGATGACCCGGATATCATGGTGGTGATCATCACGGCCTACGGCTCCATTGAAAGCGCGGTCAAAGCCATGCGCACGGGTGCCAGCGACTATCTGCTCAAACCTTTCAAGCCGGATCAGCTGTCTCTGGTGATGGAAAGGATCCTGTGCCAGCAGAAAATCACCCAGGAGTATCAGTACCTCAAAGGTCACCTGGAACAGATCACCCGGTTTGACAACATCATCGGCCAGTCATCTCCCATGAAACAACTGTATGCCATGATCCCGGAAGTGGCCCAAAGCGACGCTTCTGTTTTAATTACCGGAGAAACGGGGACGGGCAAGGAACTGGTGGCCCGGGCCATCCATGCCAAAAGCCTTCGGGCCGAGCTGCCCTTTGTTGCCATCAACTGCGGTGCATTGCCGGACACGCTCATGGAAAGTGAATTGTTCGGGCATAAAAAAGGGGCGTTCACGGGGGCGACCCATGCCAGAAAAGGGTTTCTGGAAATCGTTTCCGGCGGGACCCTGTTTCTGGATGAAATCGGTGATATCAGCCCGAAAATGCAGGTGGACCTGCTCCGGGTCCTGGAGGACAAACAGGTGTTCAGTGTGGGAAGCGAAACACCCGTGGCCGTGGATTTCCGTCTGGTTTCCGCCACCCGGCACCACCTGGAAGACCGTATCCGAAAAGAGGCATTCCGGGAAGATTTTTATTACCGGATCAACGTGATCAAGATCCGGCTGCCTTCCCTGCGGGAGCGCAAAGATGATATTGCGCTGCTTGCCAGGCATTTCATGGAAAAATACAGCCATGAAACCACGAAAACCGTGGACCGGATCACACAGGATGCCGTCAGGCTGTTGACGTCATACGACTGGCCCGGAAATGTCCGGGAACTGGAAAATGCCGTTGAACGGGCCGTGGTGCTAAGCAAATCCCGGACCCTGACGGCCGGGGATTTTTCATTTCTGCAGCCGGCCCGGACCGCCGGGCCCAGGGCTCAGACATTAAAAGCCGTCCAGAAGGAACATATTCTCCGGGTACTGGATGAACAGGACTGGCACATTACCCGATCCGCTGAAATTTTAGGGATCAACCGGGCCACACTTCATAAAATCATTAAACGGGATCAGTTGAAAAAAGACCGATGACACAGCAGATCGGGGTGGTGCCGGTGGGAGAGGTCCCGGCACTCGTACTCAAGGTGATCGCAGCCAACATTACGGCCTGTTACAGGTGTCCGGCCGTTGTTCTGCCCAAACGGCCCGTGCCTGAATCCGCGTTTGATGACCGGCGGAACCAGTATGATGCCGGTATTATCATCCAACAGCTTGGGGCATGGAATTTCCCGGATTGTTCTAAAATTGTGGGGGTCACATCCCTGGATATTTTTATTCCCATTTTCAACTATGCATATGGGTACGCCGTCCAGGGCGGAGATCTTTCCATGATTTCGCTGTTCAGGCTGAACAGGAACGCCGACGGATCGTTGCCGCCGCCGTCTTTGTTTTACGAACGGGCGGCAAAAGTCGCACTCCACGAACTCGGGCACCTGTTCAGCCTGTTCCACTGCCATGAAACCCAATGCATCATGCACTTTTCCGGTGCCATCACGGATCTGGACAAGATCCCTTTTTATCTTTGCCCGGACTGCGAAAGGCGCCTGCCCCCGTGAGCTGATTTTCCTTACGGGCTTCAGGTTCCCAGAAATTTTTCTGCAAGAGTCTCCCATGCGATGTCCGGGAAACTGCCGTATACATCATCAATGGGTTCTCCGCCCGTGGCAGCCAGGTCCATGTATTCCGGCCCGATCAAAGATAACAGTCGCTGGCTTTCGCGGTCTATCCATTCAAGGCTTTCTTTTTCATAAAAAAGGCCCTTCTGGTTTCGTTTGGGCATATTCGGCTCAAGAATACACAGCCACCCGTCATGGTAGGGATCCTGATGAACGATTTCCGGATGGGCCTGGGCTTTGGTGTTGACGGCCAGCACCGTTCCTGTGACCGGAGACAGGGTTGTGGCTGACTTGTCCCGGCGGGAAAATGACAACGCAGCATGATCTTTTTTCACCCCCGTGCCAATGGGCGGAATCGAGATGGTTGAAGGAATGCCGAACAGTTTGATCAGAAATTCATCAAACCCGACCGTCACCCGTCCGCCATGGCCGAATCGTGCCCAGGTGTGTCCCTTGTGATAGTAATAACCCCGGGCCAGGCGGTACCCGGCCGCCAGTGAAAACGCCGGTTTTCTGCTGAAACCGTTCAGGTCTTCCTCATCCAGCATCTGGTCATAGTCACAGTGATAGCATTCATAGTTCAGCACACAGGTTCTGGGTTCATCCACCCGGCCCGTGAGCACATGCCGGCAGGGGCGGGGATGCCATTTGTAAATGGTCCGTAATTTTTCCGCCAGGGCGGTGCCGTTACCCCGGGATTCCAGATGCCGGATAGCCGTCATTTTTTTCTGCATGGCCTTGTCAAACGGACAGGTCCGGCAGTCATACACATTGTCGCACATTTTAAACGGCACAATGCCTGCTTTCATCCAGATACACGCATTTTCAACGACCTGGAACCCTTTTACCTCATGGCTCTGTTTCCGGGATCTCATGATGTACCTCCTTTGCAGGGCTTGATCCCCTGCGTTTGGTTATTCCTGTTGCAAACCAGGTGCCAGAGAAAAAAAGCAGACAGATTGAATGCTATGTTTTTGAAATAAAAGGAGTTTTTTCATACAGACAGAAAAAAACCGGCCGCTGGTCATGGGAGGATCACATGACCGTGTTGCTTTTTACGACACGGCGGCCGGATATTTTGAGGATATCCATTCAAATGGATCATGAACAGGGCCGCCTGGCGAATGTTGCCAAAAGCGACACCCTGTTCCCGTCATGATGTTACCGCCGTTCCGGCCAGATCTGCTCGGACATTTCCGTGAGTTTGTATTTCTGGATCTTGCCGGATGCGGTCATGGGATAATCCGTCACAAAATGCACATACCGGGGAATTTTGTACCGGCTGATTTTGCCTCTGCAGAAATCGGTCACATCACTGGGCTCAAGATCTGCCCCATCCTTTAAAATGATAAATGCGCCGACTTCTTCCCCGTATTTTTCACTGGGCACGGCCGCCACCTGAATATCTCGTATCCCGTCCATGCGGATGAGAAACTCTTCGATCTCCCTGGGATAGATGTTTTCCCCGCCCCGGATGATCATGTCCTTGTGCCGGCCCGTGATGGACAGGTTGCCCTGATCATCCATGACGCCTAAGTCTCCGGTGTGGAGCCAGCCCTGGTCATCAATGGCTTTTTTCGTGGCTTCCGGATTGTTGTAATACCCTTTCATGATATTGTAGCCTTTGCAGCAGATCTCTCCCTGTTGTCCCGGCGCCAGGGGCTGTCCTGTTTCCGGGTCCGTGATCCTGACCTCGATGTGGGGCAGGGCACGGCCCACGGTTTCCACCCGAAGCCGGATATCGTCGTCGATGCGGGTGTATGTCACCACGGGGCTGGCTTCCGTGAGCCCGTAGCAGATGGTGACATCCGTCATGTGCATCCGGTCGATGACCTGTTCCATCACATGCACGGGGCAGTTGGACCCGGCCATGATCCCGGTGCGCAAAGAGGAGAAATCAAACTTGTCAAACAGGGGATGGTCCAGCAGCGCAATGAACATGGTGGGGACCCCGTACAGGGCCGTGCATTTTTCTTTTTCCACGGACGACATGACCATCACGGGATCGAATCCTTCCAGGATCACCATGCAGGTGCCATGATTCACGGCGGCAAGGACCCCGAGCACACACCCGAAACAGTGGAACAGGGGCACGGGCAGGCAGACCCGGTCGTTTTGTGTGAATTTCTGGTTTTTCCCGATCCAGTATCCGTTGTTGCCGATATTGTAATGGGTGAGCATCACGCCCTTGGGAAACCCCGTGGTGCCCGAGGTGTACTGCATGTTCACCACATCATGGGGGGACAGGGATTTTTGCCGTTGGGCATACGCATCGTCTGACACCATCACGGCCAGGGCCCGGATCTCGGGAATGGTGTACATGCCCCGGTGCTTTTCCTGGCCCAGAAACCCCACCCGCTTGAGGCAGGGGAATTCTTTGCTTGTCAGGCGGCCCCGCTGGCAGGTTTTGAGCTCCGGCACCAGCTCATACACGGTATTGATGTAATCCGTGTCCTGGAACCCGTCGATGATGAACAGGTTTTCCGTTTCCGACTGCTGGAGCAGATACGCCAGTTCCGCGCTTTTGTAATTGGTGTTCACCGTAAGAAGAATCGCCCCGATTTTGGCCGTGGCAAACTGCAGGGTCACCCAGAAGGGAATATTGGTGGCCCAGACGGCCACTTTTTCTCCTTTTTCCACGCCTAAAGCCATGAGCCCTTTGGCCAGCTCATCCACCAGGTCCCCGAACTGCCTGTAGGTGAGCCGGAAATCTCTGTCCACATATACCAGGGCATCGTGATCGCTGAATTTTGCGATGGTTTCATCCAGCAGATCCCCCAGGGTGATTTCCCGCAAACCTGTTTGTGTTTCCATGAAATCCCCTTTGTTATTCCGGTATATAGATGACCGCGTGGATGGCGGCTTTTTCGTCCCCGTGGCAGCTCACGTAATGGGGCACAATCGAGTTGTAATAGATGGAATCCCCGGGTCCCAGGATATGGGTTTCCTTGCCGTAGATCACCTCGATCTGCCCCTGGGTCACCACGATGAACTCTTCTCCCTCATGGGAGGACAAGGTTTTTTCTTCGGCGGATTCCGGCAGGATTTCCACGAAAAACGGCTCCATGTGCCGGTCCATCTTGCCTGTGCCCAGGGCATAGAAATTCAGGGCCGGGGATTTGCCGGAAACCCCGGATACGCTGAATTCGGCCGCTCTTGTGCTGTGCCGCACAATAAAGGGGTCGGCCTGTCCCTGGTCATCCAGGAACGTGCCCAGGCGCACGCCCAAAGCTCTGGCGATCTTCATCAACGGTCCCAGGGGCGGGTACACGTCTCTGGTGAGCATGGTTTCCAGAAACGGCACGGTCAGCCCGGTCTGCTCCGCCAGACCGGCCATGTCCATGCCGCGTTTATCCATATAGGTTTTAATGCGCTGGCTGATTTTTCCTGTCTGCATGATATCTCCAAAAAATACATGAAAAAATCAGCTTTATAATACAATCCGAAGGGCTTGTCAAAACCCGAAAATATCTTGTTGATCTGTGGTCCATGCCAGCCGTGGTTACTATCGTTCACACGGCGGCCTTTTTTCCTGTCTATGTCACGCAGGCCAGCCATAAGGGAATAAACGCGGTGATCCGTCCTCCTCTCCCCCCTGTTTTTTATAAATTTTAACGGCCACAGAGGTTTCAACGTTTCCAGTGATAGGATCATAATGTCTTAAATACGATGGAAGCAGCTTGCAGAAGTTACTTCCTTTGCCTTTGGCAATCGGTCTGCCGGTCGCCCATAACCCGCCCTGTCCGCAAATTCCAATCACTTTTGGGTGCTGTGCTTCCATTGTTTTTACGATACCGTTTTCTCGGGTGCCGTATTTGTTTTCAATCCAGATCGTATCGCCGTCTTTGAATCCTTTTTGATCAGCCAGTTCTTTATTTAACGTAATGGTAAATGTATAAGGACTCATCTGGCTGACTTCATCCACATACGGATTCTGGAAGGTTGAATTGTTTGTGTGGAGAATGTCACGATAAGAAAAAGCCAAAAGATCATATTCTTCATCCAGTTCTTTGTGGGATGTCGGCCAGAACCAGTTCGGCAAAGGGCTATATTGATCCATGTCCATCTCGATCTCAAATCCGGTCTCTTTGATAATTTTTTCCGCAGCCCTTCTGTCATGGATTAAAAATTCCATATAAACCGGGCATCTTGTGGGCATGTTCCATCTCCAATAGACATCTTCAATGGATTTATGCCAGGTGGCAAATCCCTGTTGTTGAATTTTTTCTTTATCTTCACCATACACCCATGTCAGCACTCTTTCCCCCATCTCTTTCCAGGTCAGGACTTCTCCGGGCTTGAACTTCAGCGTTTCATCCGTGATGCTGTAATAATCGTTGATGCTTTCATTGAACTTATCACGCACGCCAACCCGGTTTGCAACATCCAGATACACTTCCATAAAATCTCTGGATTCGCCGACCGGTTTTGCCACGGGGTTTTGCATATGGACATACCAGTCTTCGTAGGATGGGCTTCCCGAGAAGAAAAACGCGTCGATTTCAGACGACCAGTTATCTTTTTCAAGATACGACGTATCCGGCAGGATGATATCGCCGATGGCCTGGTCTGTTTCATTGACCCAGATATCCATTTGCACAACAAAACAATCTTTAAAATTTTCTAAAGCGACCTCCCAGTCAGATTGACTGATAAGAAAATTGACGGCGATGCCAAAAATCATTTCAGGCTGTACCTGTTTCACACCCAATTTTTCCTGGATATAATTTTTTTCTTTCACATAAGGGATATGAGACAGTGTGGAATGGGTCCAGAATTCAACACATCCAGAATTGGTGCATGGATAGCTGGGTGAATGCACGGGCCATGGATCATGTGAGTAGAATACGGATGGCACAATAACTCCGTCTTTACCGACTTTTGGCATGCGCTCGTATTGACCGCCCGGATATCTGGGCCGCCGGGAAGGCCATCCCATGGTTCCGCCGGGCACGTCTTCGGCACCCACCAGCTGGCTGATGAGATCGATGGCGGCAACCTGATGAATTCCATTTGAATGTCCCTGGGCCCCCCGGAATGTGACAGAAGAGACCGGTCTGTATGGGAAGGTTTTTCCTTCTATTGTGATGGTACTGCCGATCTGGGCATTATCCACCCAGGTTTTTGCCACATCAAGGATGGTTGCAACAGGCACCGTACTGATGTCGGAAGCCCATTCAGGGGTGAATTGCTTTAAATGCTCCTTTAATGCCATAAAGCAGGGCCGGCATTTTTCTCCGTGGTATTCATAGTCACCCTCAAGAGAAAAATCTTCAAACGCAATGGATGAATCATCAAACACCTTTATTTTTTTTGCTTTGTCGTCAAAGACAAGGGGTTTGTCTGTTTCTTCATCACGGACAAACGTCCCGTCTTCCCGGATCAGGTAGACAAAATTGGTTTTTGCCTTGAGATAAAGCACATCGATCTCTCCTCTGGTATTGAGGATATAATTGGCAATGGCAAGTCCGACGGCCGTGTCCGTACCCGGCAAAATCGGCACCCATTGTGTTGCCTTGCCGCCGGCAAAATTACCCATGGGATCAAACACCACTTCTTTGATGCCGCGTCGGATGCCGTCGGCTCTCAGCCGTGCATTTGTCATGGCCGAGTGTCCGGAACCCGTTCCTTTACTGGACCCCCATTTGAGGACATACCTGGTATAGCGCCAGTCCGGTGCAATGGACCATGCCCCATGAATTAAGCCCCCCAGCATGTGCGCTGCATTGCCGCAGTGCAGACTGCCGCCCCCAATAATAAAATTGCCGTTGTTCTGGACGCCGAATGACTTTGCATAAAAATAAAGGTGATTGTGAGGCCCATCACTGGCGCGCATGGTCTGGTTGGTGAAAAGGATTTTATTGGGGTTATCCGCCATGATTTTTTTCATTCTTGTGGCGATTTCGTCCAGGGCCTCGTCCCATTCAATCTCTTTCCATTTAGGGTCAACCCCAAAGCCTTTTTCCGGGTTGGTTCGTCTAAGGGGCTTTTTGATACGATTGGGATCATAATAGTACATCACCCCCGCAGCGCCTTTGCCGCAAAGCCCGGCACCCGTACCGCCCATGGTACTTTCTTTGATACCTTCTGCTTTTATGGGTATCCCGTTCACCACCCGGACTTTGCAGGCGCATCCGCAGTAACAGACGCCGCAGGTGGTGTTTACCCACTTGTCTTCCCAGATTTCTTCGGTATTATACGTCATGTTTCCCCCCGGGTTAATTCGTTGATGTCATAATCTGCCGTGATCTTGTTGAATATTTTGACAAAATGTTTAAAAAATGATTCTATGACTGTCAGACACAGGGTAAAACAAAAAAAGGATAAAAGATCATGACCCGTGAAAAAGGAACAGACACCCTTGTTATTAATGTCAATGTGGAAATACCAGCCACAGCGCTTCAGGCGATTGTCGCAAATGCTAAAAAAATTGCGGGGCGCGATCAAAAAGGGATTTATCGCGTAGATACCGCCGATAAGGTCAGCCAGGTCATATCAAAATTTCTGTTAGAAACTGATTTTGAAACGTATGCAAAAGATATTCAACATTGCATGTAAAAATCAGATATCAATTGCCAAGGTTATCGGCAACCGCATCTTTTTCCAGATGCTCATCCCATTTTTCTCCCCAAAGATCAGGAATCGTTTCTTCCACAGGCGTGATAGAATCCCAGCTGACACCGATTTCCGTAAAAATATTTTTCAGCTCTTCTTCCCCGGGAGCCAGCCAGATACAATACCGGACCCCTTTGTTTTCATTAAAATAAGTTTTTATCCACGTGGCGGTTTCCACCTTTGCCAGCTTTCTCCAGTTTGCCTGCACTTTCTGGCAGTCAGCGCCCGCCGTATTGTGCACCATCATGTATTTTTTTAATTTTCCCATGATAATTTTCCCCTGATTTAGGATTAAAAACACTGGGCAATTACCCGTTGTAATTGCCGGGTCAAACTGAAACGGATGGATACTGAAGAATCAAGTATCAATAATTGTGCCATGGCAACAATATGGCAGGGGTTTGCTGTCTGTACTTTCATGGCACGGGATTTAAGGCACCCAAAGTGGCGCCACAGGGTATTCAATTGTTTCAAGGCAGGGGATTAAAACAAAGGGTGCCAGGGGGGTTGACATCATATGGAATCCGTGGCGCCACCAATGATATTGTGGCGCCACTTTTCCGGCACCTGTGGTGGGAATGCCTGTGATGATATCTCCTGACCCCCGGTATTTAAGGAATTGCCAACTTTATCCCGGGGTCATGGGAGGGCCTGCCATATGGCATGCATATTGCTGTTTGGAAAGGCAGGCAGCTTACTTGATCATTCAGTTCACAGGCGCAAAACTTTCCTCTTTTGGTGGCTTTCAGGACTGTCTTTTGACAATCTGCGTTTATTGTAACACCCGGGGTGAACAACAGGGAGGCATCCTTACCGTCTGTCAACCAGCGTCATGATAATGTAGGCTTGAATGCTGATAACGATTCAAATTCGTGTAAATACGAGAAGGAGGTAAAATGCCAAGTTATGTCATTAATGAAAAATGTGATGGGTGCAAGGGAGGCGATAAAACCGCTTGTGAATACATCTGCCCGAACGATCTCATGACCCTGGACGAGGACTTGATGAAAGCCTACAACGCGGAGCCGGATATGTGCTGGGAATGTTATAATTGTGTCAAAATCTGCCCGTCTCAAGCCATCGAAGTCAGGGGGTATGCGGACTTTACGCCCCTGGGGGCAAATGTTGTGCCGTTAAGGGGCAGCAATGACATCATGTGGACAGTCAGTTTCAGGGGGGGCACCATAAAACGGTTTAAATTCCCGATCCGGACCGTGGCGGAGGGAAATGTCGTGCCCGATGGCGGGTTTGGTGAAGGTTCCGGTACATTGGATGACCAGTTGTTGTTTACAGAGCCGGCATCTTTAAAAGCGGATGAACTTTGGACCCTTTAAGCGAAAAGGATACATCATGCAGAATTTTGAAACGATTGAAGTATCAACAGACCTTTTGATCATTGGTCCGGGTATGGCCGGGTCCGGCGCCTGCATCGAAGCGGCACACTGGGCCAGACAAAATAATTTAAAAGTCACCGTCGTGGATAAAGCAGCCATGGAACGCAGTGGCGCCGTCGGCATGGGACTTTCCGCAATCAATCAATATCAGGGCGAAAACACCCCCGTGGATTATTTGAGTTATGTCCGCCAGGACTTAATGGGTCTTTGCCGGGATGACCTGGTAATGGACATTTCCAGGCATGTCAACGGCAGTGTCCATTTGTTTGAAAAATTCGGGTTGCCGATCTGGAAAGACAAAGAAGGCAATTATGTGCATGAGGGCAGGTGGCAACTGATGATCAACGGGGAATCCTACAAAGCCATTGTGGCGGAAGCTGCCAAAACCGCCATCGGTCTGGATAACATCTATGAACGGGTGTTTATTATCAAGCTGTTACTGGACAAAAACGATCGACAACGGGTTTGTGGTGCCATTGGATTCAGTGTCCGGGAACAAAAAATTTACGTATTCAGGTGCAATGCCTGTATTGTCAGTGCCGGAGGTGCCGTCCATGTGTTTAAACCCAGATCCACGGGCGAAGGACTGGGCCGGGCATGGTATCCCCCATGGAATTCCGGCTCCAGCTCCTATCTGACCACGGCAGCGGGGGCGGAAATGAGTTCCCAGGAAGTGGTCTTTATCCCGGCCCGGTATAAAGACGGGTACGGGCCTGTGGGGGCATGGTTTTTATTGTTCAAGGCAACGGCCACCTCAGCCACGGGGTTTGATTACATGGGAGAAGGGCTTGCCGAAGGCGGAGAGCTTCATAACTGGCCGCCGTATGGAGAAGTCAAGCCCATTCCGACCTGCCTGCGGAATCACCTGATGATGAAAGAAATGTATGAAAAAGGGGACGGCCCCATACTCATCCATACGGACAAAGCCATTGCCAAAATTGCAGAAGCGGCACCCGATAAAAAAACCTATAAAAAAGAAATGAAAAAGCTTGAAGCTGAAGCATGGGAGGATTTCCTGGATATGACCATCAGCCAGGCCGTTCTGTGGGCGTCCAAAGATGTGTTTCCGGAAAAAAGCAGTTCTGAAATCATGCCGTCAGAGCCGTATTTTATCGGGTCTCATTCAGGGGCGTCCGGTGCCTGGACCAGCGGGCCGGAAGATATCCAGACAGCGGATTCCAAAGACGATTATTTTTTCGGGTATAACCGCATGACAACCATTAAAGGGCTTTTTGCCGCAGGCGATGGTGTTGCCAACTCCAGCCATAAATTTTCATCCGGCTCTTTTACGGAAGGTCGGATTGCGGCCAAGGCAGCGATTAAATTCTGTGTCGAAAACCAGAATACCCCGGAACCGGATGCGGATGTCATTGAAAAACTCAAAGCACAGATCGAAGCGCCATTGAAATTTTATGAAGAACACGCCGGGTATACCACCCTGGGGGCGGCGAAAAAACGATATGACCTGCCCGTGGAAGAGGTCAACCCATACTTTATCACGCCGAAAATGGCGTTATTCCGTCTCAATAAAATCATGGATGAATATGTGGGCGGTTGCGGTTCGCAGTACAATTGCTCGGCCACGACACTGAACATCGCACTCAAAGAATTAGAAATGCTCAAACAAGACCTTTCCAAGCTGGCGGCAAGGAATCTTCATGAGTTAATGCGGTGCTGGGAAAATATCCAGAGAGTGCAACTGGCTGAAGCACATACCCGCCACAAATTATTCCGGGAAGAAACGCGGTGGCCCGGATATTTTTACCGGACCGATTTCCCCAAACTGGATCAGGAAAACTGGGGGGATGTGTTTGTCAATTCAGTCTATGATGAAGAAAAAGATGAATTCAATGTGTTTAAACGAACCAAACACAGTCTGGTTCAAATCGATAAAGTGATCGGGATGTAGGCAGACAGGGCGTTATATCTTTCTTGTTTGAGATACTTGTGTAATGCCATTCACAGTATCCTCCAGGTTACAGCCGGACAAAAAATGGTCCGGCTGTAACCACCCCTGCCAACCCGGTTGATCATAAACAAATGAAACAACACAACCACACAGAGAATCGACAGAATCAGAAATGGTATGACGCAGGCTATGCCCATGGCATAACCTTTGCTCACAAAGAGGCGACATATGAAGACCTTGCCGCCATATCCAGGGAAAAAGCCATCCCCGCTCACTGGGATATTTTCAGGGCCGAGGTGTTAAACCGGTTTCTGACAGACCCCACCTTTGATTTTTCGGCATATTCCCAAGGATTCGGCCAGGCATGTGAAAAAATTTTTAATACCCTGACACAACGAGGTTGTCGGCCATGACACAGAAACAAAGACCTGTTTGCCCCTATTGCAAAATGGAAATGAAAAAATGGAAAGTCCCTGTCACATCGACCTGGGAGAATGACTTCTTCTATGTCTGCTTCAATGAAAATTGTCCCTATTTCATTGAAGGGTGGCAATATATGTGGGAAACACAAAAAACCTGTGCCTCATACCGGTGCCGGCTTGATCCAACGTCAGGCAGATACATGCCCCTGCCGGCATGGTCAAAGGATGCCCTGAAAGAAAATATCATGGACTGAACCTTTGGGTCAGTGAATGCCCAGGGCTTGTTTTTTAGCGGCCATGACGTGGGGTTTGAGCGTCAGTCCCTGCTGCTTGAGCAACCCGAATTCTATCCATTTCATGGCAAACCGGTAAAGCGCGGTATCATCGTGACGAATCTGGTCAACTTCCCGGGTGTTGATATCAAATCGCTGCAAAAAACTGGTTTCAAAAACAAATTGCCTGAACAGATCCACATCATAGCATGCCATAAAGAACATTTCCTGAATTTGCCTGTTTTCAATTTTTTTATCACTTAAAAACGATGCCGTGGTAATATTTTTGAATAATGATTCCATCTCTTCATAAATCGGGACATTCTGCCGATCAAGCCACGCTTTGACCGTTGACGTCGCGCCGGATTCAAATCCCAGACAAAAAGGGACGTCCATGATTGAATAATACCCGAGTCCTTTTTGTTCCGTGATCTTTGTTGACTCCGGCTGCAAGGGGTAAACCCGGCATGCCCAGGGACGGCTTTCATAAACGCTGCACCCGGAATCACCCAGAAATGGACACGTTTTCTGTTCATCTTCATTCATTTTTAATCCCACAACCGGCAATCCGTTTTTCCCCATAAGGGTATAGGTATATTGCTGTAAAAACGCTTTGGACGACATGGCCAGGCCGTGTTTCAACTGAATAATATCATAGGGCATTAAAAATATATGAACATTTCTGCAACACCGTGTAAAACAGTTCAACCCGGGGTGACAGTCAAAACAAAAATCATCATCCGGAGTTAACACGGTGACCCCGCTGTCTTTGTCATTCATCATTCGGCCTCCTTGAAAAATTGTTTGAAATAAACAATCATCAAACGTTTTATCAAGATTTGTGCCAGGCACGAATTTTTTGTCTTGCGCACGCAGGGGCCGTTTCTGCCTGCACACCCCGGCCCCTGTTTCCCAGGTCAGTGTTCAGCCGCTGATATAAGGTTTACTTGACGTTTTGTTTGGTATAAAGTGGCACTACAAGTGATACCTGTAGCAATAACCCTGTTACCAGGGAGATGTCATTATCAATATCAAATATGAAATTCAAACCAATGAATTTGTAAAGTCGCTTCTTGAATCCATCGGTGACGGTATCTTTGTTCTTGATCCCAAAGGAACCATTCTTGCCTGGAATCCGGCAATGGAAAAAATAACCGGTTATTCAGCAGATGAAATAAAATATAAAAGCTGTCAATTCCTGCGGTTCAGTCAATGCTTTGAAAAAAAATGCCCCATCAGTATTCAAGACTGCGGTATTTTAAGGCGGGGCCGCGTTGAACCCACAGAATGCCTGTTAAGGCATAAAAACGGGCATAATGTCTCTGTCACAAAAAATGCCAGGGTTATCAGGAATAAAGACGATGAGATCATCGGTATTGTTGAGGCCGTCACAGACCTCACGGAATTAAAAAACGCCCGGTTAAAAATGGAAGAAGCCACGCGCCGGTTAGGCGAATTGAACCATTTGGGCGGCATTATTGCAAAAAGCCAGGTCATGCAGAATGTTTTTTCCTTTATCAAAGCCTCGGCCGCCAGCGATGCCACCATATTGATACAGGGGGAAAGCGGCACGGGCAAAGAGCTGGTGGCCGGGGCCATTCATTCCATTGGTGAACGGCGGGACAAGCCCATGGTGACCGTTAACTGCAGCGCCCTTCCGGAAACCCTTCTTGAAAGCGAATTGTTCGGCCATGTCAAAGGCGCGTTTACCGGTGCCAACCAGGATCGTGTCGGTCGATTTGAGCAGGCGGACGGGGGGACTATTTTTTTAGACGAAATCGGAGAAATTGTTCCTTATATTCAGGTGAAATTATTGCGGGTACTCCAGCAAAAAGAGATCGAACGGGTCGGGGAATCCAGAAAACGGAAGATCGATATCCGGGTGATCGCGGCGCTAAACAAAGACCTGAAATCTCTGGTGGATGCCGGCATTTTCAGGGAAGACCTGTATTACCGGCTCAAGGTTTTCCCTATCTACCTGCCGCCGTTGAGAGACCGGAAAGAAGATATCCCGTTGCTGGTCACTCATTTTATCAAAACGAACAATCAAAAGTCTGATGTCAACGTCAAAGGAATTTCAAAACCGGCATTAAAAGCCCTGATGGATTATCCCTGGCCGGGGAATATCAGAGAGCTGGCCAATGCCATCGAGCATGCCTTTGTCCTGTGTTCCGGCCGGGCCATCGATGTTTCAGATCTGCCTTTTGAAATTCGAACCCCGGCGGTCATGACGGCATCTGATGTTGAAAACCCCCGGACAACGCCGGCACATACCCGGCCCCGGCATCAGAAACTGACCCGGGAACGCCTTTTGTATCATCTCCGGGAAGGCCAGTGGAACAAGGCGGAAGTCGGACGGCGTACCGGACTGAGCCGGGCCGCCATATGGAAATATATGAAAAAATGGGATATCCCCCTCCAGCCCTGACGGCGTTTCTGTTGCCTGTCACTTGACATGGCAGGCAACAGGATTGTACTCTTTTTTTGATCAATGAGACCATTATTTAAAAAGCAGGTCCCATGAGTGAACCCGCGGAAAACAAATACAGTTCAATTTACCATGCACAGCCGGATGCCGTCATTCTTGTGGACAGTGAAACCAAAAAACTGCTGGATGCAAACGATGCGGCGTTTAAGCTTTATGGGTATGATATTGATGAGTTTCTTTCTTTAAGATTCACTGATATATCCCTGCGTCCCGAAGAACTGGCCCGGAAAATTGAAAGCAATGAAAAAAATCAGGACCGGACTTTTTTACTGCAGTATCATCAGAAAAAGGACGGGACCCTTTTTTACGCGGCGATTGCCGGTAATTGCTTTGATTTCTGCGGGTGCCGGGCCTGCTGTGTTTCCGTCCGCGAGGTGGATGCGCCCGGCCGGTCCAGAGAAAAAACATTTCAGAACACGGACCTGCTTGATTTGATTGTGAACGGGTTTAACGGGTTCATTTATACCGTGTCCAATGATTACAAGGTCGAATTCATGAATGATGCGCTGATCGATCATATCGGATATAATGCAACGGGAGCGCATTGCTATCAGCTCATACACGGCCTTGACGAACAATGTCCCTGGTGTGTGGGAGACAAGGTGTTTTCGGGAAAAACCGCCAGTTTTGAATACAAATGTCCCAAAAACAACCGCTGGTATTATTACGTCAGCACCCCGCGACTGGATGAAAATGGACAGGTGACGGCCCAGCAGCTGATTTCCATCGATATCCATGAAAGAAAGCGGCATGAATTCCGTCTCATGGAAAATACCGATGATCTGAAAAAAGAGATCCGGTTGTTGCGGTCCGCGGCGATCACCCGTTACGGTCTGGATAATATTGTGGGACAGAGTCGTGAAATGCAGAACATTTACAACCTGATCCTTGATATTGCCTCTTCCGATGCCAGTGTGTTGATTACAGGAGAGTCCGGCACGGGCAAAGAACTGGTGGCCCATGCGATTCATAATATGGGTAAGCGAAAGGAAAAACCGTTTTTGCCGATTAACTGCGGTGGAATCCCGGACACCCTCATCGAAAGCGAATTTTTCGGTTATCGGAAAGGGGCATTTACCGGGGCGGGTACGGATATGCCCGGTTTTCTGGAAAAAGCGGAAGGGGGAAGTATTTTTCTGGATGAGATCGCAGAGATTAACCTGGGCATGCAGGTCAAACTGCTCCGGGCGATTGACGGTGACGGCTATACACCCATCGGAAGCAACCAGCTGATCAAACCGGATGTCCGGATTATCTCCGCGGCAAATAAGGACCCGGACAAACTGGTGAAAGACGGTCAGATGCGGTCGGATTTTTTTTTCAGGATCAATGTGGTCCCCATTCATCTGCCTCCCCTCAGGGACAGAAGAGACGATATCCCTTTGCTGATTTATCATTTTTTACGAAAGTTCAGCCCGGGTGCGGCGATCCCGCGGATTCCTCCAGAAGCGCTGGATAAGCTTGAAAGATATGACTGGCCGGGAAACGTCAGGGAGCTTGAAAATATTATTCACCGGTATGTGATCCTGAACCGCCTGGATATCTTTGATTCCCTGGGGCAGCAAAACAGGTGGGATACCCGGTTAAAACCGGTTGAGTCATTGGCCGGCAGGGAAAACAGCAGTCTGCGGCAGCAGGTTGCGCAGTATGAAAAAGAGGTGATCACCCGTTGCCTGAAGGAGAATCAGTGGCAGAAAGGCCGGGTCGCATCCATTCTGGGAATTAATCGCAAAACTTTGTATCACAAGATCAATCACTACCAGATCACACAATTCTGAAAAATACCCCATCCGGGGTGTTTATGCCCTGGGGCGTAAACAGGCTTTATTTCAAACAGCTGCCCGTTTCATCGTCCGTCCGATGAGGAAGTTACACCCCATTTCTTTGAAAAGTAAACAACGCTGAGAAAAATTTTCCATAAATTCAGCAATATACAGACATGGTCTATCCGGCATGCATGTTGCTATGTCTCCTGAAGTCATACCAGGTGATGCCGTTTATTAATCAAAGGAAGGGGCAAAATGATGAGCATAAAACATGAGTGCATTATTTTTTTGATTTCTGTTTTACTGATGAGTGCCGGGCCGGTATTTGCGGAAGATGCAGACAAATGCTTTTTATCAAGCCTGCACCACACCGGAGAAGGGATGCGCTACTGGTATGAAGCCAAAGATGGATTCATGACCATCACGGGCATACCTTATGAAGAGTTGGGGTGTAAAGGCTGCCATGTGAAAAGCTGCAATGACTGTCATCTTGAGAAAAAAAAAGGCAGGATGGCTTATTCCATGGACAAGGCCAGATCCAGTCAGACCTGCCTGAAATGCCATTCCCGGGAAAAAGCCACGATCAAATACGATGAAATCATGGAATGCAAAGGCGCACACGCCTGTGCTTATCTCGGGTGTGTCGACTGCCATACGGCTGAAGAGGTGCATGGCGATGGCACGGCATATCACAGCATGAGGCAGCCCGGAGCCATGCAGGCCGCATGCAGGGATTGTCATACCGAGGACACCATGGATTACCCTGCGGTTCCAGAGACAAAATCACATACGGTCCATAAAGGAAAGCTGGCCTGCAATGCCTGCCATGTCCAGAACACCATTTCCTGTTACAATTGTCATTTCGGTGTGCTGGCTGAAACCAAGAGCAAACCGGACAGTTTTGCCAAAAGCATCAAGGATTTTCTGCTTCTGGTAAAATACAATGATACGTTTACCAGCGGCACCATGCAGACCCTGGTGGGCAAGAACAATGAGCCTTTTGTTACGTATGTCCCTTATTTTACGCACTCCATAATGAACCAGGGCAGAAAATGCGAGCAATGCCATGACACGGAGGCAGTGAATGTGATGTCTTCTTCTGAAAAATTCAAACCCGCGGTTTACAGGGATGGCGAACTTGATTTTTATAAAGGGGTGATTCCTTTAGCCCCGGATCTTCTGGAATGGATATTCCTGGAAAAAAAGGGGGACAAATGGGTCCCGTTTGAACCTGCCCGGGAACCTTTAATCCAGCTGGGTGTTTATGCACAGCCGTTTTCCAGGGAAGAACTCAAAAAAATGTCCCAAAAGCAGGAATATAAATAGCAGATACCTTATAAAAATTAGCAGGCCTGAAAGCCGTTTATCTGTTGTCATCTCCAGCTGTGTTTGATAACTTCCCTTTATCTGACACAAATTCCGGGGAGCTTCATGAAATGGTGGAATCAATCTGTATTTTTTTAGGGTCCAGCCCGGGTGTGAACCCGGTGTATGCCCGGGCCGCGGCGGAAATGGGCAGGCAACTGGCCGCACATGGCCTGACCTGCGTGTATGGCGGGTCAAACACGGGTCTGATGAAACTGTTGGCAGACAGTGCGCTGGAAGCCGGGGGCCGGGTGATCGGTGTGACGGTCCAGGCCCTGCGGGACAAGGAAATTTTCCATCCCGGGCTGACCCGCCTGCATGTGGTTTCCACCATGCATGAACGAAAGATGAAAATGGTGGAACTGTCTGACGGGTTTGTGGTCCTGCCGGGCGGGATCGGCACGTTCGAGGAATTTTTTGAGATCTATACCCTGTCCATTCTGGGGTTCCATTCCAAACCGTTCGGGCTCCTCAATATCAACAATTATTTTGCCCCCCTGGATGCCCTTCTGGACAGCGCCCAGGCCCAGGGATTTCTCAAAGCCCCCCACAGAGACGTGGTCCTGCGGGCAGACACCCCGGCTGAAATGATCCGGTGCATGAACCGATGAAGAACGATCTGATGGATCCATTGTAATTTACCCGGCTGGCAGAACAGGACCCGGCTGATGTCTGCCGCCGGGCCGTGTGCACCTATGATACGGCTGCCGGGATCTATGGGCTGACCGTCTGGGGAAGAGAATATGCCGTGGACCCCCGGCTGGCCCTGGCGGATGCGGCGGTTTCGTTTTTCATCACCCCCCCCGGGTGCCAGTGGCTGTGCTGTTCTGGCAGGGGGATGAAGAATTTCCCGCAGAAGCGAAACTGCTTTTTGATGCCACCATTGCCCGTCATCTGGCATCGGATATTGTCTACGCCCTGGCCGTGGGCGTGTGTGAACACCTGGCTGGATGACACCGTTTTGCAGGCGGTTGCCGCTGAAAAAACCTGTCAACTTTGCGGCTGTATCAGAGAAACCATAGACGTCGGAATCTTGAAGGAAAAGAAAGTGCCTGCATATTCACGACACCGGAACCCAGCGGACTTCCGGCCTCTTTCACTGTTTTGGATGCAATAGTTTTATTGACTTTGGGTGTATTGGTCTCTATAATAGGCCTGCAAGTAAGGACCCAATCCGAGTACCCAAAAGGAGGGCATATGTTACAGGCAAAATTCAGCGTTGAAGAAACGCAAGTCCAGTTTTTGAATGATTTTAAACTCTATGGATTTAAGGATAAAAGCTCTATGCTTCGTGAGGCGATAGAGCATTTCAAGAAAGAAGTTGAACTTGAAAGTCTAAGAAAATCCGCTGAATTATATTCTGAAATTTATTCTGAAGATGATGAGTTAAAAGAATTGACCGAAACTGCATTAAACGGATGGCCGGAATGACAATGCTGAAAAGAGGTATGATTATTGACATCAATCTTGATCCGGTAAAAGGGTCTGAAACTGGAAAAATCAGACCTTGTGTCGTTGTGACTAACGATATTTATAATGAAAGAGTTCCTGTTATTCAAGTGGTTCCAATTACTGAATGGAGTGAAAAAAAAGCGCGAATAAAAACCAATGTTGAAATTTTTCCTTCATCAGAGAATGGTTTATCTAAAAAATCGGTAGCAGACTGTTTGCAGACACGTCCAATCGATCATCGTCATCGATTGGTCAAAATCCGGGGGAGATTGTCAGTAGACAAAGTTCAGGAAATTAACCAGTCGTTAAGGGTTGTTTTTGAACTGAATGCATAGGGCAAAATACCCAGAGGCGAACCTTTGCGTGCAGCTGACGGCCCGGGTCTTCTCGCTGGTCGGCACCACACGGCGGTTCAACATAAAGAAAATCACGTATTTTTAAGGCGTTTTACCGATGCTTTTTAGGTAGTTTCCCCTATTGCCTTTTCACATCTCTTTTACTATACAGGGACACAGTCTCGCCTCCCCATCGGTCGACTACTCCTGTAACCGACAGAGCGGAGCTTTTGTCTCTCATAAAACCATGCGATTTTTCTCATGCCATTATTCAACATATCCGATCTTATCTGGGACGACTTCATCTATCCCCGGAGCGACCGAAAACAGCAGACCATCGATGCCTACGGCGAAGCTTTGACGGCCGGGGCCACATTTCCTCCCATCGTCATCCAGCCCGTGATCAATTATCCGGCATCCGGCACCCGCCTGTCCGAAATCCTGCTGCTGATCCTTGACGGGATCCACCGGTGGAGTGCGTACAAGGTCCTGGGCCTGACGGAAATCAAGGCCGTGCTCTGGCAGGAACAGCCCCTGGATTATGCCACCTGCAAAGATGACATGCTCCTGGAATCGGCCCGGCAAAACAGGAATCTCCGGATCACGCCATCACCCTGTTTGATTTTCACCGGCTTTTGTCAGAAACAGGGTGGAAAATCACCCACCGCATTGAATGCCCTCTGTCATCTGAACGCCTCAGCGGCACCCTGGTGAAAAAAATGCAGGACAAGCGGATCCTGGACACCGTCAGCCGAAACCTTTTAATCGCAAAACACATATAAGGAGGCAGCCATCACAGGCACCCGCCAGCTGTACCTGCCCATCATTTACGCAAAATCACCCAAAGAGATCCAGGAAGTCCGGAGGCTGTTCCGGGAATACGAAGCTTTCCTGAATGTGGATCTATGTTTCCAGCAGTTTGAATCAGAGCTGGCAAATCTTCCGGGAAAATATGCCCCGCCGTCCGGTACACTCCTGCTCGCCATGGACGGGCAAAGGGCTGTAAGTTGCGGTGCTT
>JAGYOW010000024.1 GCA_018399285.1 Desulfotignum sp. | reverse complement strand
ACGTGGTGCCCCTGGTGCTCAAGTCCCAGCATTTGCGGCCGGCCTTCGACATCCTGGGCACCTGCCGGCTCCAGTACATGGAGATCGGCCTGGAAACCCATTATTATGAGGAACTGTATTATTGTGCCACCGGAAAAAAGCTGGATTTCAACAAAGACCTGCTTCATCTTTCCGAAAAGATCTGGCATTTGAACCGGATGTTCAATAAAAGAGAAATCCCGGATTTCGGCCGCAAATATGATTATCCGCCCCCGCGGTTTTACGAGGAACCCATCCCGTCCGGCCCCAACAAGGGGCACAAGGTGGAATTTGCCGTGATCGAAGAGATGCTGGATGCATATTATGCGGCCCGGGGATGGGACACCAACGGGATTCCCACCAGAGAAACCCTGGAAAAATTCAACCTGGCCGTGGAATGATCACCATCACGCTGAATATGTCTGAAAGCCTGCTGAGCATCCTCAGGGATGCCGGCAGGCCCGGACAGCCGACCAGCCGAATCCGGGTGCATCCCGGCATCCCGATCCGGCAGATACTGATTGATCAGGACATAAGCCCCCTGCTGGTGCCCCTGATTTTTCTGGACAACCGGAAAATATCTGTGGACACACCGTTGGAAACCGATGGTGTCCTGATCCTGCACGGTCCTTTGGCCGGGGGATGATTATGCGATATAATGCAAAATTATATTGATTTATCTATTTATTTCTATTACATTGCATATAGACAATTTTTAACATAATATTTTGCAATACACAGCACAAAGAAAATTTATGATAAAGGCCCTGAAAAAATACAACTTCTGGGATGCAGCGGTGAAGGGCACGGGTATCACCCGGCCGATATACCTGGACCAGCTCGCCCGATTGAATACCGGCAAAACCATTGTCACTGTGACCGGATTGCGGCGGGTGGGAAAAAGCTTTATTGTCCGGCAGTTTATGGATCACCTGATCCGGCAGATGAAGGTTCCTCCCTGCCAGATTTTTTACGCCAATCTGTTCCTCAGGGAGCTTGGCTTTCTCAGAGATCCGGACCGGTTCCAGGAAGCGGTGACATCCTGGCAGAAAAATCTGAATGTGGATACTGGCCAGCGCATGTACCTTTTTATCGACGAGGTACAGGAGATCAAGGACTGGGAAAAACTGGTGGGATCATTTTTTGAAGATTATACGGCTGAATACAAGATCATCATCACCGGTTCAAACTCAAAGCTCCTCAGTGGTGAACTGGCCACCTACCTGGCAGGCAGGAGCCACGAACTCAGGGTATTTCCCCTCTCTTTTACTGAATTTTGCGCCTTCACCCAACAGGATGGAACCCGGGAAAATCTCCTGACTTATCTCACCCACGGCGGAATGCCTGAAATCGTGCTGGCGGACAACCACTTTGCAAGGAACAATCTGATCGAAACCACCATTGATTCGGTTATCATGCGGGATATCGTGGCCCGATACGAAATCCGGAACGTGCGGCTGCTGAAAAAAATCGTGGAATATGTCAGTGCTTCGGCTTCGGACGAGGTGTCCCGGAACAAGATGGCCCATCTGATCGATGAATCCGGCAAACGGGCATCCGTCCACACAGTGTCCGACTACCTGGAATGTTTGAAAGAAGCTTTTTTCATCCATGAATGCCCCGTGTTTTCCCATAAGAAAAACGATTATCTGAAATCCGGCCCCAGGAAAATCTACCTCAATGACCTGGTTTTCATGAAAAAGGACCAACGATTCGGGGGATACGGCAAGCAGCTGGAAAATCTGGTATATATGGCGTTGAAAAGAAAAGGCTTCACCATATCCACGGTCAGGACCGGCAAGGGCGAGGTGGATTTTCTTTCTCAAAAAAACGGAGACCGGGCCTATTATCAGGTGGCGTGGACGATCAATGATCCGGGCAGTGAGACATACGGCCGGGAGTTTGAAAGCCTGCTGTCTATCCAAGACCATTATCCCAAGCACATCATTACCATGGATGACTTGCCTTTGCCGCCCCGAAAAGGAATCCGCCATATCCCGGCCCTGGATTTTTTTTCCTCAGACAAGTGACTCAGAAAGGAAATTCTTCGCTGGTATCGATCCGCTGTTCCACTGCCTTTTCCACGGGTTTTTCCGCTTTCCTGTGCACGGGATTCCCGTCCACATAAATGGCTTTGTAGGGTTTGGTGGGGCAGGCATATTCACATCCCCCGCACCCGACGCAGATATCCGGAGTCACCTTTGGGATCAACAGATCCCGGTCCGGCAGCGTGAGGTAATGAACCATGTCCACGGCCTTGGTGGGACAATGCTCGGAACAGGCCCCGCAATTGGTGTTGTCCGTATATACCACGCAGTTTTCCTTGATGAATCGGGCCACCCCCACCTGGGCCTGCTGCTTGTTTTCCCGGGAAAGAGGCAGAATGGCGCCCGTGGGGCAGACCTCCAGACAGTCCTTGCAATCATAGTTGCAGTGCCCGGATCGAAAGTCCATTTTCGGTTGCAGCATGCCGGACAGACCATAATCGAGCAACGCCGGGACCAGGATCCGGGATGGACACACGGAAACGCACAAATGGCAGGCCGTGCACAAGGATGAAAACCGGGCCACGCTGACAGACCCGGGGGGCGAAATCGGGCCGGTTCTTGTTTCCGGAATGGTGGTGGGCCGGGTCTGGACCACTGAATCGGCCGAATTGACCGGATCGACCAGATCAGATGATCGGCTGGGATTGACCAGACGGCATCCACCCGGCTGGACCCCAGTCCCATGCCTGCGGCCAGGCCGGGATCAAAAACCCCTGCGCCCGGTTCCGCCAGGTTTTGGCGGGTCTGCCGCCGCCAGTGGTTCTGGATGGCAAGCCCCTGCCCCGGACAGGCGGCCAGGCAGTTGAAGCAGCCCACACAACGACTGACATCCACGGTCTTTCTTGAGATCAATGCATCCGGCTGCAGACCCGCTGGCACCGCCGGCTGCTGAGCATCCGGGGCAATGCGGATCCGGAACATCGATATTCTTGAAAACAGCCCCACAGCGCCCCACGGGACAAAGCGTGTTGCAGTAAAGGCGGCCATGGCGGGCACTCAACCATCCCACCACCATCAACGGCCAGGGCAATCCCTGTGGCTGCGGGAACGAACACCGGCCACTGGACCCGGTAAAGGGCATGGCTTCCCAATTGTTCCAGCAAAGGGAGCCCCCAGGTTGTTTGCACCGAACCAGAGGACGGAAAAGATGGGACACGATCCGGCCGAACTGCTGAAAGGATCCAGCAGGTTGAGCATAAGCCCCGTGCCTGCCAGAAAAAGCAGCGCGGTCAGGGGATAAGACGGCATACCAGGAAAATAATGGGGCCGGGACCCGGAGAAACGGAGGTGCGCTTTTCCCGGGATTAGCCATCCTTTCCAGGCCAGGCGGCTGATCAGGTCCTGGAATATCCCCAGAGGACACACAAACGAGCAGTAGACCCGGCCGAACACCAGGGGTGAGCATCAGGACCAGGATAAACCCTGCCGCTCCCAGGGGTGGCATTGTCCAGAAATTGAATCAGGGACGGGACAAAACTGCAGATACAGCACTTCCCCGGCAATGGCCCGGACCCCGAAATCCCTGAAATCCAGGAACAGAAAAAGGGTCAGCATAAAAACACCAGAGCGATCCATATCCGGAGCCGTCTGAGATGTCGAATCGTCATCTATTCAGGGCCTGATTCTGTGACAATCGGATCGTGAAAGTCCGGGCCAATCAAAGCCGGATCCGGTGGATGGTCAGGTCCGCTAGATTCATCTGCCCCAGGTGCATGTCCGAGGCGATCTGAATATGGCGGATGTCGGCCGGTTCCGTGCCGAACAGTTTGGCGGCCGCTGCATCGCCGCCACAAAATCGGTGGAGATCACCTGGGCTTTCATGGAAACCACATCATTGACGGACACTTCGGGGCCGTTGCGCGTCATGACATTGTGCATCCACCACCGTGAGGTCCGGGCTGGAAGGATGCAAAATCCGCAATGCACTGGTGAAGATCGTTTCTATGCCAGTAGCCCCGGTCCCACACCACGCCCATCAGGTTTTCATGCCGATGGTGACCATGGAGAACTGTGGTGCTTCAACACGGGGACATTGATGAACACATCCGCCTCCAGAAGGCCTGGTGGACCCTGGCTTCGGTCAGCCGTTTGCCCATGGGCCGTCCACCTGCTGATAATACCCTTTGCTGTCGCCGGAGATGATTCTGCCGCCGGCATCTTTTTCACGGCTTTTTCAATGCCGCTGTTGCGATAGGCCGGGTCCAGTTGCCCAGGTGTGGTCAAACACGGTCAGTCCGCGGCGGACAGACAATGCTCCACAATCCGCTTCACCAGCGCCGGATGGGTGTTGCCGGCCCTTCCGGGGGCACGTCCCACCCGATATTCGGTTTTGACCAGGACCTTGCTGCCTCTGGGCACAAAGGTCTGGATCCCCGCCCATGGCGGCGATGGCACTGTCAAACATCTGGTCCGGTTCTCCGCCCCGGACGGCCACCAGGTCCCAGGCAGGGGTGCCGTCTCCCCTGGGAGGCAGCCCAGAGCCGGCCCATTTTGGGAACACCAGCGTGGATCCCTTGCGATCCCGCTGGTGATGGTTTTTCAAAAATCTCGTCGATCCATGGCATCGTCTCCTTCCACTTTGTTACGATTCACCTTTCCAATTGGTGCAGGCGCAGCGACCGGATGTGCCGGATCAGGTCCGGGAAAGGCGGTTTCTCAAAATTGCGCTTTTCGGTAGATGTTGATCTGTCGTTGAGCACCTCCGTGTCCGGGAACAGCTCCATGAGCTGACCGCTTTCCAGCCTCCTTGAGCACTGTGTACCGGGGAACAAATCCCACCCCCATGGATGCCAGGGCCGCATTGATAATGCCCTGACACTGAAATCCGGATCACGGTATCACACCCGAAATCCGCGTGGCCGGCCAGGGCATTGATAAAATTCTTCCAGCAGCGCAGATCTTTGTCAAAGACAGCAGGCGGCACCGGGACAAATCGGCAATGGATTGAATCCGGTGATCATCCATATACGACCGGCTGGCGATCACCATTCTTCTCTCATCAACGGCACACACACCAGGGTTTCATGCACATGGGGAATGCAGTCCACAATGATGTCCAGGTCATCCGACAGCAGCGGCGCCAGCAGATACGGGTCCAGAAAAAATCCACATGAACATGGGGTGTTTGTTCAAAAACGGCGCCATGCCCTTGATGAGCACGGAGGACCCGAACTCCGGGGGCCCCCCAAAGTGAGGGAGATCCGGTGCCCTTGCCGGCGGCCACGGTCAGGGTATCATCGATCGGTCGAAAATCCGGCACACTGCTGAAACAGAAATTCGCCTTCCCGGGTGAGACGGAACTTTCGGCCGGCCCGGTCCACCAGGTCATACCCCAGATCCGCTTCCAGTTTTCTGATGGCATGGCTGACGGCGGACTGGGTCAGGCATTAGGCGCTGGGCACACCCTCCTCGTATAGCTTTCAGCCTTTGTCAGGGTATGGAAGGTTTTCAGTTTGTTCAGATCCACCTGCATGCATGGCCTTTATTCAGTGCGTTCCCGCTGTTCCGGTCACACAATAAGATGCCCTCCCCCTTGAGGGCCGGACGGAAGCACAGGTTGTCGGATTTGCACAGGGCCGGACGGGTGTTCCGGTGCGCCACCGGTTGATCAGTCCGGGCTCCCGGATCAAAGGCCGGCACATGGAAATATAATCAGCGACATTGCCGGCAACCAGTTCTTGTGCCTTTTCAAGGGAACGGATCCCTCCCACCAGATGACGGGAAATGTCCAGGGCCTGTTTATATGCGGCAGCCCCTGCTCAAAGTACGCTTCCTTTCCGGCTTGTTAATGCCCATCCGGCTGGGGGACAATGTTTTGCTGGTGAGAAACCCGCCGGACACCTCGATGGCATCAATGCCTGCCTGGGCCAGCAGTCGGGCTGCCGCAACGGAATCTTCCAGGGTCAGGCCGCCTTCCACATCATCCTGGGCATTGATTTTCACAGCACGGAAAGTCGGACCCCAATGCCTGCCGCACGGCAGCCACGGGTGTCGCACAACGCCCGGCTGCGGTTTTCAATGGACCCGCCGTATGCATCCTGGCGCCGGTTATAGACGGAGACCGAAACTTCTGAACAGATATCCGTGGGCCGCATGGATCTGGACCCCGTCAAACCCGGCTTTGGCCCGCTCAGCCGCCCGCACATACGCGGACACAAGATTTTCGATATCTGAAAGGGTCAGTTCATGGCGTTTTGCCAGTCCGTCTGACCCGGACACCACATGGGGCGGGGTCCGGGTCAGGGTTTCGGCGGCAAACGTGCCGGCATGGGCCAGCTGGGCCACCATTTTTCCGCCGGCCTGATGCACGGCATCGGTCATGGATGTCAGACCGTCAATCAGGTCATCTTTGTATATGCCCATCTGCTTGGGTCCGGCCTGGCCTTCGGCAGCACATAGGAATGCCCGAAATGATCAGGCCGACCCCGCCTGCGGCAAGGTTCGTTACAATGTCTGTCAACCGGGGTCACAGCCCCGTCATCCGCAGCCATACCTTCCCAGGTCGCGGACCGGACAAACCGGTTGGCCAGTGTCATGCTGTTAATCTTGTGGTGTCAAATAAATCGGTCATACGCGTTCCTGTATCCTTTTTTGGAATTTTATGTTCACTTCATATTAATAAAGCACATGCGCCGGCATATCAAGCGCTCTTTTGATCACAGGAAAAGACTTGGGCCCGCAAATTTGAAATTCACATCCCGGGCCGCCTGTGCTATGGTCCAGAGCAGACTGAATCTGTTTGCCGGAAACCTGTTCTGTTCCAGCCCGGAAAATCAATTTGATCGCAACAGGCACTGCATGACATGCAGAACAGTGCCAAAAATTTTGCAGACCTATGGACCCTTTGTTTGAAGAACTGGATTGTCAGCAGACCCGGCTGGGAGAATTGAGCCTGAGACGCGCCGCCTGATGCAGCTGGACGGCAGACAGATTTACGAGTCAAGCTGGGGATGATTTTCTGATGTCCAGCCTGTTCCATGCAGCGGAAACAAAAATGCGGACATCAACCTGGCCATGATGAAAAAATCCGACCTGACTGTGGTCGTAGGCGGCCTGGGCTTAGGATATACGGCGGCTGCGGCCCTGGCGGACCCGCGGGTCCGTTCTCTGTGGTGGTGGAATACCTGGCACCGGTAATCAGCTGGCACAAAACAATCTGGTGCGCCCTGGGAAAACCAGCTGTGCACCGATCCCCGGTGCCGGCTGATCCATGACGATTTTTTCGCCGGAGCCGGGATACTGACCAGGGATTTGATCCGGATTTCCCGGAAAAAAATGGACATCATTCTTCTGGACATCGACCACACCCCCAACCGGGTCCTGCACCGGACCAACTCCTGGTTTTATACGCCCGACGGCTTGAATGAACTGGCCGGGCACCTGAATCCCGGCGGGGTGTTTGCCCTGTGGTCTGACGATCCCCCGGAAAAAGCGTTCACCGATTTGCTGGAAAGCGTGTTCCCGGACACCGTTAAATTTCAAAACCCGTTCACCGGCGGCACGGCTGAAAACGCGGTGTATACGGCCCGAACAGACAAATAATCCCTGAAGGAGCGATCATGACGTCAGATATCCAGACACCCGGGGAAGTCGCTGGTGACCGGTGCCGGCGGGTATCGGGCTGGCCATTGCCGTGGACCTGGCCCGGTCCGGCCGGTTTGTATATATCAATTACAAATCCAATGCCGATGCTGCAAAAAAAACCCTTGAACAGGTCAGAGCCGCGGGTTCCGACGGGGCGTTGCTGTGCTTTGACGTCACAACGGAGCCGCTGCCCACGCCGCCTTAAAACCATCTACAAAGAAAAAGGATTCATCGACATCCTGGTCCAATGCCGGGATTCAGGACGACATGCTCCGGTCCGGATGAAATCGGAAACCTGGGAGCAGGTCATGGATACCAACCTCACCGGTTTTTTCAATTTTGACCAAACCCGTGGTCAAAAAAATGCTTTCCAAACACAAGGGAAGGGTGATTAACATCACCTCCGCTTCCGGCCAGATGGGCCAGGCCGGCCCAGGTGAATTACTCGGCGTCCAAAGCCGGGATTATCGGTGCCACCATGGCCCTGGCCAAAGAGATTGCCAAACGCAACATCACGGTGAATGCCGTGGCCCGGTTTCATTGAAACAGACATGATGGACGGTCTTCCTTTAGAACAGATCGTCCAGTCCGTCGGCGGGCCGTTTAGAAAACCCGAAAGTGGCCGCCGCCGTCACCTTTCTGCTCCCCTGAAGCCGGATATATCACGGGCCAGGTTCTGGCGTCAACGGGGGCCTCTGTTAGAAGAAATCCGGCAAAGGTCAGGTACCGGATCCTGGATGGGCGGCACGGGTGGGGCGCGTATAAAAAAACGGGTGCCCCAGCAGACCATATCACGGTATTTACCCAAAATGTTAGAATTTACCAAATGGGTAAATACGGATTTATCGAAGGGTTTTACCGTCCCGCAGGTGGCGCAAAAGCACGGCTGGCCTGAATCTCTGGTCTGGTCACAGGCATTGGTAAAAGCCGATGATTTTGCCGGTTCAAGGCACTGCAATGGCTTCAGCATTTTGTAACTCATCCAGGATTTGTCATCATCAAGATTTATCACGGCTATTTCCATACGGCCCATTATGTCAGGTCTGGTGTTCCCGCGGTCCGGTTTCAGTGCGGCGCACCAGAGCCTCACTATGTTCCTACAGCAGCTGGGCCGGGGTTGCGGCGTGCCCCGGAAAAAGTGCCTGACCGTGCTGCGATTTTGTGGGCCAGGTGCACCGGGAATCTAAGTCCAAACACAGCCCTGAACTGCCCACAGGACAAAACCTGTAAAGATTTACACTGCCCGGGGATACACCATCCGATGTTTGCCTATGTCCGAAAAGGTTTGTTTATGTGAATTCCAAAATGGTTGAATGTTGGCAGGTTTCATGATAACGAAACTATGGTTGAGTTTTCATGGAATTAAGCTTGCAAGATGGTTGAAATTTGATAACTGGGAAGAAATCAGATATAATATTAAAGATTTCTGCACTTCTTCCATATTAGCATAATATACAATTAGATAATTTTTTCATAAAGTGTATATGATCACACATGAACTTATGCATTAAAAAGGAACCTCATGGGAAAGGTGATACAAGACTGTTTCTCGGTTTGGGAAAGCCGATTGAAGAATACTACTGTGACAAGTGCGGTGTCTCTTGAATGATCGGTTCATTGACGAAGAAAAAGTATATTGTGAATCTTGCGCAAACTCAATAAAGTTTCTCAATGGCTGGACTATAGTGGACCCCGAAAACTGGACAATATGTTAAGATAGAATAAAACAGTCCAGAACTCAGAAAAGGATCATTTTGAAACGGAAAAATTACAGCAAAGAATTAAAAACCAAGGTGGCATTGGCAGCCATAAAGGCAACCAGACCGCCATGAAATTGCCTCTGAATTCGGCATTCATGCAAGCCTTTGAACCGGTGGAAAAAGAAGCACGAAGCCCTTCCCTTGGTATTTGGCGATACTCAGGCAAAAACAGAGCAAGGAAATAGAGATTGAGAGAGAGCGCCTGTATCAGAAGGTTGGCAAACTTCAGATCGAGCTGGACTGGTTAAAAAAAAAACACCGGACACCTTTGATGACCATTAAAGAGAAAAAACAGCGTATTCAGCCGGAACACCCTGATCTGAGTATTGATGGCAATGTGGGCTGATCGGGCCCTCGTTCCAGCTATTACAGAAGGACCGGCAGAACAGGAGACCCCGAAAAATCTTGAAACTAATGAGATGCATAGACCTTGAACACACTGTCCATCCTTTCTATGGGACCCGCCAGATGCGTAATGTTTTGAGACGCAGGGGATATAAAATTAACCGGCGGGTTCAGCGATTGATGCGTAAAATGGGGATTCAGTCCATTGCCCCCAAAACTGAATACCAGCAGGGCTCCACCCTCAAAACAAGATCTACCCGTATCTTTTGAGAATTTTGATGTTACCAGGGCGGATCAGGTGTGGTGTTCAGACCTGACATATATCCGGCTGGCCGGTGGGTTTGTTATTTGACGGCCGTCATGGACTGGCACAGCCGGTATGTCCTCTCCTGGGGAGATTTCGTCACCATGGACAGTGAATTCTGTGTCTCCGCCCTTGAAAGGGAGCTCGATGTCATGGACTCCCCCCAAATATTTAACACAGATCAAGGCGCCCAATACACCCAGCCATGAGTTTACAAAAGTTCTGAAAGATAAGGAGATCAAAATCAGCATGGACGGGAAAAGGCCGTGCGCTGGACAATATTTTCACCGAACGCCTCTGGCGCAGTGTCAAATATGAAGAGATCTATGTAAACGAATTCAAATCTGTTGAGCAGCTGCGCAAAAGCTGAAAAAGTATTTTGATTTTTACAACCATGAACGGCCGCATCAGAGTTTTAACGGACAAAACCCCGGCTGAAATGTATTATGGAAAAAATCAATTAAGGTTGGATGAACAAGTGTTCCGAAACCCGCCCAGCGGAAACCAATTCCCTCCGACGGGCAGATTTTGAGGTGCCCATTCCCGGGACCTGGCTCACTTCCGCTAAAAGCTGAAACAAGCCGGGAAAATTTAAATGTGGAACAACATCATGAACACTGGCAAAAATTAGAAAATGACGCTTAAATTAGTTGAAAAACTGTCTTGACATTGGGGTCCACATAGACATCTCCCGCCCTAAATAGAGAAAATCATTTGGATGAGTTCTTCAAAGATACTAACGACGGAAAAGAAAAATACATAGATCAATGCTATCGCTGCGAAGGATTAAACGTTCATGTGAAAACATCTTCAGGGATTTGCCAGGAATATTATCAAGTTGGTAATAGAGTCCTCAGAAAAAGTGTTGGTGTGCATCATGGGGGCATACGAAAAATGGTAAAGTAAAGTCACAGGCGCAGTGCCATCATTCCTGGATGACAGTTGCAACATCAAAAACGCTAAGCGCCGAAGCGCAAAATAAATATCATAGAATGATGCAAAATCGTAATTATATGGTAGAGCAAATGTTTGGTACCGATGAAATTGACATTCAGTATCACTGTTTGGCGCAACCCATTATTGGTGTTTCAAATGCGGCTTGTACCGAAAGCTAAATCCTCAACGTGAAAATTTGCTGCCTACAAATGGGGTAAAAAATGCATAACAATCACTGGACGGGACCGCGACGCTCAATCGCCTTTTTCAAGCACTGTGGCGCGGCCCGTCAGTTCAACCGTTCGATAGAGGTTTAAACGATGCTGACGGATGCCAGTGTAAATTGATCTGGCAGATAGACACAGCCTGTCGCAAATGGCATACGGGCCGTCTTGTACTTCAATGCTGTGACAGGCAAGACGCCCGAGCTTTGGATATTCTCACAAAACTGTTTTGGGGAAATTGCGACGATACAGTGGTGCCATGTCTTCAACAAATATAAAGACAGCACCACTTTTGCCACTGTTTGGCGATTCGACAATCAGTGCTATTGATACGGAATTTGCAATCAACAACGTTCGGGATCGGCTTTGCGTAGCTATCGGCCTGACGACCGACCAGTATACCGCTTTCAGGCAGGAGGTTGTTGATTTTAGAAATTCATATGCTGCTCCTAATGGATTTACGAGAAAAGGGAGTGTTCTTTCCTGATCTCAACATGGCAATGGAATTATGCGTTGAGATGCGGGACATAATACGCCAATTAGTCGTTAAAGCTGTGAGCACCAGAAGTAGCCAGAGTTGCAAGACTTGAAATATTTGCTCACCTCATATGGCAACGATCATCAGCTCCAGTTCTTTCGTATGGAGGCGGAACACTTAAGAAAGATCAAATAATCAAGGCGAACCTTATTCGTTATGTTTCTGGTGTTAAATTATAGGTGAAATCTCACTTTAAAGAAGGATTTAATTAATATCTCAACTTTCGGGTTTAAAAATTACTGGCTAACTTTCGTTTTTCTAACAAACCGGAACATTGCAGTGCTGTTGTCATAACCGCATCAAAAAATGCTGCCGCTGTTTTCTCACAATAACTGCCAAGCTTTTTCAATTTGTTGCCGGCAAGCGCCATTATCCTGTAAAGCGATTCAACAAACGAAATATCGGAGACCTCGTCACAGCAGGCATAGAACAATTCTCCAAACGTCCTCATCAGTCTCTATCCGATGCTGGTACGCCAAAAACATATACCGCAGGAAAAACAATCGTGGTGTGGGCCACCAGGGCATCATAGTCGCGGCATTGCATTTCCTTTGCCAGCTTCAGATGCTGTTTGGCCATTTTGAAAACACTTCGATATCCCAGCGTTTGCCGTAAATTCGAACGATGTCCTCATCTGATAGATTAAAAAGGTCCGTGGAAATCAATGCCAACCAGTCGGTTTTGCGTCTGTCCCGCACAAATACAAGTCTGGCAGGTAATCCGCCCTTTAACTTTACCAACGCACTTGCCAGGATCTTTGCCCGACCCCGGCGTTTTTTGATCTGCCGATAAATTGCTTTCACATCCATGGAATGGCCATTGTGTTCATAGTGAATCTTTGAGGTTTTCTTCACCATGCCAATCACATCGATATTTTTGATGCTTTAATGGTCGCGGGCATTGCAAACCAGCTGTCCATCAGCAGATATCTGGCCGGACACCGGCCGCCAAAACGTCCTTCGACCATGGCTTCCAGATTTTCCGGGGCTTTGACTACGGCTTCCTGGCGCCGTTGCCATGCACAACACCGCTTGTCCATTGATTTGCGATTATCACAAAGCCGGTTTTTGGCATCCGCAGATGACAACAGCAGAAAAATCTAATGGCAGACAACTGTATCCGTCAGACCAGCAAACCGTGAGCATCCGAACCCTTTGATAAATCGACCATTGCTATGATCCCACACCCGGGACAACAGCTCTACCGCTTTGGATCGAGAACGGTCATAAGGGCTGTCATCCACAATCAGAACAGATTCGCGGTCTTTATCTGTCAGCCGATTCAAAAAACCGTAAAGCTTGGTGCCGACACCCAACAACAGCTTTCTCCAGTTGGATTGACACCCCTTCAGAACATCATAGGCAGCATCTTTACCAAATGCCAGGTTGTCGTTGGTTGCTATGCCCCTGAAGAAATTTTCCCCCACAAAAGGCAGGGTGAATATGGTCAAAATCAAGGTGCGCACGCTATGCCCATGTCGTTTTCTGATGCCGCTTTGATGCAGAGAAGTAGCAATTTTAAAGTGGTTGAAAAAGTCATCAATTTTGCCAAAAATTTTAATGTCCGCTTGAGTTTCCGTGTCAATCTTGGTATGTATCATTTGAGCCCTTTCTGTTTGATTTTATTGTGTTTTTCGCAAATCCACTATATATCAAATAGCAGGGCTCATCAACTTATTTTGTCACAATTTCAAGGAGTTATGTCCTTTTTAACTTTCTTTGATTGAATCCCGAAAGTTGAGTTAATATGAAAATTTTCGTTAGAAATTTATTCTTAATTCTTATGTTTTCTATTTTACTATCATCCAAATCATATTGGCGACTATTTCGCATTTTGCAATTCAAAGATCCAAATACTGGTTTAATTCAACAAGTTTTTAAAAATGTGAAAATAAATGGCTGGCCAAAAAGCTAAATGAAAGTCATTGGAATGGTGTTAAAACGTCTTGTCCCGATTGTATTAAAAAGAATTTGATTCATGTATTAAAAAGCTACCTTCTTCAGTGGGAAGGGATTTTTGAAAACAAGCAAATTATTTTTCCATATCTCTCGTCAAAAAAGATAGAATCATCTTTTAGGCGTTCCTATGGATGATGCTATACGTGTCGCTAAATGGATGGAGAATGCCTATAAAAACAAAAACTCAATAGGAAAGCTATTATGCCTTTAGATCTAACTAAATAGGAATCAAATTATGATAGAGATCAACTTCTTGAAGCGGGGGAAAAGGGCTTATAGCTGGATTTATAGGTATAATTGGATATGTGATTATTTACATAATCAATAAGTTGCGGAAAAAACAAATAAAAAGCACCTATAATTGTAGAAATATCATAAAAATGGAAACATAACGTCGCTGCGGCGGACTGCCAGGGACACCCTTCGGCCAAAACGCCTTGACTCCTCGCTGCGGTCGGCTGCTCCTGAACTCAACCGTTAAAATTCAACTATTTCCTGACAACAATAATCAAGGACATTTTCTCATAATGTTTTTTAATATATTTCGTTGAAATGTGTTCCTCTTTGAGTCAACCATCATTATCCTACTCAAAACCTCCGGGGTGCGTGATTCTTTCAGGATACCAATGCTATCGGTAACAACCTATTCAGAGAAAGACCGTTTGCATCGCACGATATTACCCCACCTTATTAATCCCCCTCTTGTCCTTCCGATGATTATCGGTTATATTTTGGTTTATACGAATTTATATGTTGTGAGGTGATATCATTCGTCGCAGGCTTTTTCGATTTTTTTCTGACACTATGTGCTCTTGTCTTTCTGCTGGGGCTTTCCAGTTGTGCTCGGCATGAGGTGCGATGATGGAGACCACCGCTTATTGCGGCTGTAAAAAGTGTTGAGAATGGCATCGAGGCAGTTGGGCCTTATTGAAACTCAATTTTGGGATCGCTATATTACCAAGGGCAAGAATAAAGGCAAAGGAATATACCGGTAAGACAGCCAGCGGCAAGGACCCGCAGGAGAGCATGATGGTCTCTTGTCGGTGGATACCGTCACCCATCCCTGGAAGATTCCCCACCGTGTGGCGCTACCCTGGCTCTGGTTACCCGAAGATGGAACTATTGCCGCCGATACCAGATATTATCCTTTTGGCACCCGCATGAAGATTCCCGGATATGGATGGGGGGTAGTAAATGATCGCGGTGGTGCCATCAAAGGCCCGGAAAGGCTCGATCTCTATTTTGATTCACACAAGGACGCTCTAAGGTGGGGCAGACGTCGGGTGAAGGTACGCATTGAGCGTTGATTGTTAATCAGTATCCAAATTTGAACTATTCGGTACGATATTGATCCCATGAGTTGCACATAAAATATCCAATGTGTGATTGTTCACGGCCCGGATAAGTTATAGATCCCCATACAATCCAAAAAATGATATTTTCAATTGGGAAAGGAATGATGCTTGCGCTATATTTGACCTTTGAAGACTGCTGCGTTTGACTGTCTGATCCTGTTATTTGTAAAATGCTGCCAGCCGGTCCGCCGGAACCCCGAGATGATACAACAGCCGGATCAGCCAGTTGCGAAGGGTGCAGGTTGCGATCCCTTCTTTGTTCCACCGCCGGGAGGATGTGACGGATTTTTGTTTCAGGATATGGATGCGGCGGCCCTGCTTTCTGATGCGGGTCATCAGTTCCAGGTCCTCCATGATGGGAATCTCCATAAATCCGCCCACCCGGTCAAAACAGTCTTTTCTGATAAAAATGCTCTGGTCACCGTAAGGCACCTGGGTCAGCCGGGATCTGAGATTGGCGAACCATTCAATGAGCTTCAAAAAAATCCGGCCATCGTCAATCCCCAGAGAAAACGCGCCGCCCATCAGGTGCGGGTTTCCGGAAAGCAGATCTGTTATCAACTGCGGGGCATCTTTCGGCAACAAGGTGTCGGCATGCAGAAACAGCAGAATCTCTTTTCCGGCCATGGCAGCGCCGTGGTTCATCTGCCTGGCCCGGCCTTTACGGGAATGAATTGTCTTGACCTGGGGCAGGGCAACGGCTGCAAGGGTATCGCCTGCAGGACTGCCGTCCACCACAATGATTTCATGGGCCGGTGCGGGAAAAACCGCCTGCACGGTTTTCAGAAACGCGTGAATGGTTTTGGCTTCCTGAAATACGGGCACGATGACGGAAATATTCATATCCCGGGCCGCCTTATCCGGTTTCACGGGGATCAGATTTGACAAACAGCCCGGTTTCCGCAGAAACAGCCGTCAGATCCGCCAGGGTATCGATGTCTCTCATGGCGGTCAGCAAACACACCCTGCGCCGGGCTGCCGCCAGTTTCTCCAGGGTGATGTCCAGCACATTGGCCGTGCTCCAGGGGATATCATCAAACATGTCAGGAAAAAAATGATCCTTTGTCGTGGCCACCAGGTAATACCCCCCGTCCAGGGCCGGTCCGATCACCACATCGCACGCCCCGGTCTTTTGCGCGGCCGCTTCAATGACGGCACCCGGCAGATGGGGCAGATCACTGCCCATCAGAATAACCCGGTCAAACCCAAGGGCAAAGCTCTGTTCAAACGCATCCTGCATTTTATGGCCTAAGTCCGGGCCCTTTTGGATCATAAAACCAACCCCGTTGCCGAGCCATTCCTGATAATCGGACACAAGATGATCCGGATGACAGCTGATCACCACGTCAAAGCCCGTTGACCGGCAGGTGGCCAGCAGGGTTCTGACAAATCCGCGGTACAGCTCCGAGGCTTTGTTCATGCCGATCTGCCTGCCGAGCCGGGTTTTGACCGATCCGGCCCGGGGATATTTTACCATGACAACAATGGCCGTTTTGTTATCCATTGTGAATTTCCGGGCAGTCCGGCAAACCGGTTTTATTTCCATGTGCGCACGATGTTGTCATAAAACACCCATAAACCGAATACCGGCCCCTGTCAACCCATGTCCCAAGGTTGCATTGATGGATATCATATTTCCGGCACCTTTGAATTTTGAATCTGGACAGACCGCCCTGTTTTGGTATAGTTCACTATTGGATGACAACAATGAACGCCACACATAACAGGAAAATATCATGATCCATATCAATATCCCCGGTGCAGGGGAAAAACAGATCCATCATCTGGTTTTTGATTACAACGGCACCATTGCCATAGACGGGGTTCTGATCCCGGGGGTCAAAGAAGCGCTCCAATCGTTGTCCGGCCGGGTGGCCTGCCATGTCATCACGGCGGACACCTTCGGGTTTGTCACCCAGCAGGTGTCAGACATCGATTGTGACGTGGTGATCATCTCTCCCGGGGACCAGGCCCGGCAAAAGCAGCAGTTCATTGCCGCCCTCGGGGCGGATCAGACCCTGTGTGCGGGCAACGGGGTCAATGATGTGCTCATGCTCAAACAGGCCGCCATCGGCATTGCCGTGCTCCAGGAAGAAGGCCTGGCCACTGGTGCGTTGTCTGCCGCCGATCTGGTGGTCAAAGATATTCTGGACGTCTTTGCCCTGCTGGACACACGGGAACGAATCATGGCCACCCTGAGAAACTGATCGACTCAATGCCTGCTGGAGGATGCCAATTGAACAAAATTTTAATCGTTGATGATGAGCCCAATATCTGCAACGGCTGCAAACTGATCCTCATTGAAGAAGGATATGATGTGGACACTGCCTTGAACGGCAGCGAGGCAATTGAAAAGCTTTTCGAACAAAACTATGACCTGGTTCTTCTGGATATCCGGCTGCCGGACATCAGCGGCATTGACATATTAAAGCAGATCAATGAAAAGCGGCTGGATTGCTTTGTGATCATCATGACGGGTCACGGTACCGTTGAAAATGCCGTGGATGCAATGAAAAACGGGGCGTTCGACTATATTACCAAACCCTTTGATGATAAAGAGATCATCAAATCCACGGCCAAAGCACTGGAAAACCGGACCCTGGCCCGGGAAAACGAGATGCTGAAAAAGCAGCTCTACGACCGGTTCAGTTTTGATAATATTGTGGGGGAAAACCATCTGATTAAAGAAATTTTTGACAAAATTCAGCGCGTGGCTGCCCTGGACAGCACCGTGCTGCTGGATGGAGAAAGCGGCACGGGCAAAGAACTGTTTGCCAATGCCATTCATGCCCATAGTAAAAGAGCGGGAAACCGGTTCCTGGCCATGGATTGCAATACCTTTTCTCCCGCCTTGATGGAAAGTGAATTATTCGGCCACGTCAAAGGGGCATTTACCGGTGCCGATAAAACCACACCCGGCATTTTTGAAATTGCCTCGGAAGGCACCCTGTTTCTGGACGAAATTGCCAACCTGGACATGAACATTCAGTCAAAATTGCTCAGGGTCCTGGAAAACGGCGAATTCAAAGCCATTGGCTCGGGAAAGGTGCAAAAGACCCGGGCCAGGATCATCGTGGCCACCAACATGGATTTGAAAAAACGGGTGGAAGAAAAAAAATTCCGTCAGGACCTGTTCTACCGTTTAAATGTATTTCCCATTTATATCCCGCCCCTGAGAGCGAGAAAGGATGATATCCCCAAACTGGCCTACCATTTTTTAAAACGCTTTTCCCGTGAGACGGGCAAACAGATATCAGGTTTTTCCGATGATGCCCTGGAAATGATGGTGAATTTTGACTGGCCCGGAAATGTGCGGCAGTTGAAAAACGTGGTGGAGCGCCTGGTGATCATGTCAGATACCCGTCAGCTGAGCCGGCGCTTTTTATCAGACCATCTGGAGGTCAAACGAAAGGGAGGGGTGCCCGACATTCAGATTCCCAAAACCCTTGACGAGCTGAAAGCAGCCAAAAAGAAATTTTTAACGGTCTATTTCGGAAAAATTGAGGCGGCTTTTCTGTCCCAGGCCCTATCCCGTGCCGACGGGAATATCACTCTGGCTGCTAAAAACGCCGGCATGCAGCGGTCAAATTTTTCGGCAATGATGAAAAAATACGGCATTGTGGCCGACAAATCATCTGACTGACCCGGCATATATTTTTTTATATAATGTATATTTTTTTATACATATCGTTTCCGCCCTCCCTTTCCCCGGCTTGGTCAAGCTCTCCAGTTATATTGTATAATTAATTATACGAAACACCCCTGTCTATAAAAACCGCCCCTCGTACCATCATCAAATGAATCTATCGTAACATTTTTATTTTATTGGTCTTTTTAAAGATAAGCCGTTTTTACGACCAGGTGGCACGTTATATGCTCTTTAAAGGCACAGGACAACAACCAATGAAATAAAAGGAGTAAGATATGACCGCGTTAAAAGAAATGAAATCAGACAGCCGTATTGAAGTGGCCCATCCCCACATCCTGGTGATGGAAGATGACCTCAATGTGGCCAAAGGCCTGAAAATGATCATGGATGAACAAGGATATCATGTGGATCTGGAGGGAACGGGTTCCGGTGCGCTGGATGCCATCGGGCAATATGATTACGACCTGCTGATGGCAGATCTGCGACTCCCGGATATTGACGGGATGCAGGTGGTCAAACAGCTCAAGGAAACCAAGCCTCAAACAGAGGTGATCGTGATGACCGGATATGCCACCAGTGCGCTGGCTGTCGAGGCCATGAAGCTCGGTGCCCGGGATTTCATTGCCAAACCGTTTACCGAAGAGCAGATCCGTTCAGCCATTACAACCGCGTTGAAAAAAGATGCGCAAAAACAACGGGTGCTCAAACAGGGCCTGGATTCATCTTACAACACCTCCATCCAGAAAAGGGAAGTGCTCAAAGTGCTGAACCGGACAACGGAAGATGAAAAATTCTGGATTCGGCTCATGGAAAACAGCAGTGAGGCCCTGAAGGAATATACTCTGGATTCTGCGGCAAAAGCCGCCATTGCCTCCGGAGATCTTCACTGGATGCATGAAAATATCGGCGAACTGACCCAGAAGCAGCTGATGTTTATTTACAAACGCCTTGAACGGGAAGCCTGGTAACAGATGATGGGAAATCGGTTCCTGTGTTAACTTTAATTTTAATGAAATGAGCCTTATGACTGATTTGAAGCAATTTAAAATATTTTATCGATCATTCAGGGAAGTTTCCAAAGTCGTTCACTCCAGAACTGAAACAGACATGAATGAACTGGTCCGGCTCATTGTGACCAGTGCCTCCCGGGGGTTGAACGCCATGGGTGCCATTTTGTGCATTCAGAATAAAAAAACGGAGCGGTATGAGATTCAGGCGTCCTATGGAATCGATGAAAAATACCTGGCCCTGGAATCGCTGTGCAGGGAGAATTTTTTCCCCTGGCCCGACAAAGATAAGGGGATTCACATTATCACGGATATCATGAATGCCCCCCAGGTCAAATACCCTAAGGAAGCCAGGGAAATCGGGATTCGGATGTTACTGGACATCCCCTTAACCTACGATAATATCGTGTTCGGTTTCATCCGGACCTATTTCGGTGAACAGAAAGACTTTTCAGAAGACGAGCTGGATTTTATCACGGCTGTGACCGAGCAACTGGCCTGCGCCATTAAACACAATGACCGGATTAAATTTCATATCATCCGATACAATAAGCTGGCCACCAAAATCGACCGGCTGTCCTCTCTGGGCAGAATGGCGGCAGGGATCGCACATGAAATAAACAATCCTTTGACCGGTATTCTGCTTTACAGCTCCAACCTGTTTAAAAAGGCTGACCCGAAAGGACCGTTCAAGGAAGGACTGGAAATTATCATGCAGGAAACCCAGCGGTGCAAGAACACCATCCAGGGGCTGCTGGATTTTTCCAGAGAAAAAAAGCCTGAAAAAAAAGATGCCAACGTGAACGAAGTGATCGAAAGATCGCTGGTCCTGATGGATAACGAATTTCATATCAAACGTATCCAGATCAAAAAAAGGCTGGATCCCGATATGGTTAATTTTTTAATGGATGACAACCAGATTGAACAGGTGATTATCAATCTGCTGCTCAATTCGGTTCATGCCATGGATGAAAAAGGAATTATCAGTATCACCACGAAAATGGACACGGGGAAAAAACTGGCCGTGATTGAAATACAGGACAATGGATATGGGATCCCCAAAGGCAAGTTGAAAAGAATATTTGAACCTTTTTACACCACCAAATCCGATGGAACAGGGCTGGGCCTGGCCGTAAGTTACGGAATTATCAAAAATCATCAGGGCGACATTGAAGTGTTGAGTGAACCTGGAGCCGGCACATTGATTTCCATTGAACTTCCCATTCAGAACGGCAAAAGCAAACTAACACGAAAGGCTGATGATGCGATCCAAAAAATTACTCATCATTGATGATGAAAATGTAATCTGTAAGGGCTGTGCCATGATTTTAAGCGAGATGGGGTACCGGTGCGATCAATCGCTGTCCGGTGCCAACGGGCTTAAACTCGTGATGGAAGATTCCTATGATGTCCTGCTTTTAGATATGAAACTCAAAGACATGGACGGCATGGAAATCCTTGAAAAGGTAAAAAAAGCCAAACCGGCAACCTATGTGATCGTCATCACAGGCTACTCAACGGTTCAGAATGCGGTCAAGGCCATGAAACTCGGGGCCAATGACTATATTTCAAAACCGTTCAACGAAGATGACATCATCATTGCCGTAAGGAATGCCTTTCAGACAATCGATGACAATGACACAACAACACACTGACACAATGGACAATCATATGACTATTGAAAAAATAACTAAAAACAGCCTCCAGGGATCAGTCATGGTTGTTGGCGGCGGTATTTCGGGAATGCAGGCGGCACTGGATCTGGCAGACTCCGGGTTTTATGTATACCTGGTGGAAAGATCACCGGCCATTGGCGGAAAAATGTCCCAGCTGGACAAGACCTTTCCCACCAATGACTGTGCCATGTGAATTATTTCACCCAAACTGGTCGAGGTCGGCCGGCATGCGAATATTGAACTGTTAACTCTAACCGAAGTCACGAAGGTGGCGGGAACCCAGGGAAATTTCAAGGTCTCTTTAACGGAAAATCCCCGGTACATTGACATGGACAAGTGCATTGCCTGCGGGCTGTGTGCGGAAAAATGCCCCAAAAAAGTGGATGACGAATACAATGAAGGCTTAGGCAAAAGGAAAGCCATTTATGTGCCGTATTCCCAGGCCGTTCCTTTGAAATATGCCATTGATGATACCATTTGCCTGAAATTGACCAAAAACCGGTGCGGGATCTGTGAAAAGACCTGTCCTTCAGGTGCCATCAATTTTGCAGACAAGGCAAAAGAAAAGACCCTGAACGTCGGATCCATCATTCTGGCCATGGGATTTGAATCCTTTGACCCTTCCGGAATCGATTCCCTGGGGTTCGGGCAGCACCCGGACATTGTCACATCCATGGGATTTGAACGGATATTGTCTGCGACCGGGCCTTTTGGCGGGCATTTGTGCCTGCCGTCGGATAAAGACCATGAGAAAGCCCCTAAAAAGATCGCCTGGCTTCAGTGCGTGGGCTCCAGGGATGAAAACCGGTGCAGCAATGCCTATTGTTCATCCGTCTGCTGCATGTACGCCGTCAAGCAGGCTGTGATGGCCCGGGAGCACAGCCATGATCCCCTGGACTGTGCCATTTTTTACATGGACATGCGGACCCATGGCAAGGATTTTGACCGGTACATGGAAGGGGCCAAGAAAAACGGGGTCCGGTTCATCCAGTCCCGGGTTCACTCTGTGGTACCGAGCCAGGATCACCAGGGAATCGAAATGAGATTTATAGATCCGGACGGGACCATTCAAAACGAAAATTTTGATATCGTGGTCCTGTCCACAGGCCTCCAGATCAGTGCCGCCTGTGTGGACCTGGCAAACACCATGAACATTGAACTGGATCATGGCAATTTCGTGAAAACAGACAGTTTTAATCCCGTGTCCACTTCCGTGCCGGGCATATACGCATGCGGGGTGTTTACCGGACCCAAAGACATTCCCCAGTCCGTCATGGAAGCCAGTTCTGCGGCTGCAGCCGCCACGGAATACATCTCTTCGGCACGCCATACCCTCACAAAAGAGATCGTGATCCCCGAAGAACGGGACACGGAATATGAATTACCGAAAATCGGCGTGTTTGTCTGTAACTGCGGGACCAATATCGGCGGCGTGATCGATGTGCCTGACGTGGTGGCCTATGCACGGACCCTGCCCGGAGTCACTTATGCGGAAGAAAATCTGTTTACCTGCTCACAGGATACCCAGGACAAAATGGCCCAGGTGATCAAAGAGAAGAAGCTGAACCGCGTGGTTGTGGCAGCCTGCTCCCCGAAAACCCATGAGCCGCTGTTTCGTCAGACCCTGATCAATGCGGGCCTGAACAAACATTTACTGGAGATGGCCAACATCCGGAATCACGATTCCTGGGTCCATGCCAGTGAACCGGCCCGAGCCACGAAAAAAGCCAAACACCTGGTCCGCATGGCTGTCTCCAAAAGCATGCTGCTCAATTCACTGTTTGAAACCCAGCTGCCCGTCACCCAGTCCGCCCTGGTGGTGGGCGGGGGCATCGCCGGCATGACAGCGGCCCTGTCTCTGGCCCGCCAGGGGTTTCCCGTATCTTTGGTGGAACGGGAACAAAACCTGGGCGGCAATGCCAGAAAACTCTTTCATACCTATATGGATGAAGATATCCCCGGCCAGGTGAAAACCATGATCCACCAGGTCAATGACCATCCCATGATCCACACGTACCTGGGTGCTGTCATTGAACATCTGGACGGGTTTGTGGGAAATTTCAACACCACACTGGCCACCCCGGAATCAAAGGTGACCATTGATCACGGCGTGGCCATTTTAGCCACGGGGGCCGTGGAAGCCAAACCGGATGAATACCTGTATGGAAAGCATGATGCCGTCATGACGCATCTGGAATTTGACGGCCGGCTGAACAAAAAGGACCCCATGCTTGACGCCGCAGAAGACATTGCATTTATCCAGTGCGTCGGCTCCAGGGAAGCGGCCCATCCCTATTGTTCAAAAGTATGCTGCACCCATTCCATTCACTCGGCAGTGGAAGTGAAAAAACGCAATCCCAATGCCAATGTCTATATTTTTTACCGGGATATCCGGACCTATGGAAAGCGGGAGCTGATTTACAAGCAGGCCAGGGACATGGGGATCCTGTTTTTCAGGTATGATCTGGAAAGCAAACCCCGGGTAACCCCCAGCGGCACGGGGGTGAACATCCGGATTTTAGATCATATCCTGAAGATGCCCGTATCCATTGATGTGGACATCCTCTGCCTGGCATCACGCATCCAAGCCCGGGACAATCAGTCCCTGGCCCAGGCGTTCAAAATAACCTGCGACAGTGACGGATGGATGCTGGAAGCCCACCAGAAACTGCGCCCCGTGGATTTTGCCACGGACGGGGTATTTTTGTGCGGCATGGCCCATTATCCCAAGCCCATTGACGAGAGTATCGCCCAGGCCAAAGCAGCCGCGTCCCGGGCCATCACCACGTTGGCCAGATCCAGCATCAGTGTCGGCGGCGTGGTATCCCGGGTCAATGAGCAATTGTGCTCCGGGTGTCAGGGATGTATTGAGGTGTGTCCGTACAACGCCATCCAAATGGATGAAAAAAAACATGTGGTCAATATCAATGCGGCCCTGTGTAAAGGATGCGGTGCCTGTGCCGCGGCATGTCCATCCGAGGCCCTGACCCTGGAAGGGTTTAACAATGAGCAGATTTACGCCCAGATTAAAAGCGCCATGGGCGCATAAATGATAAAGGAATCAATCCAGTGAAAACAGATATATTTGAACCCAAAATTATTGCCTTTATGTGTAACTGGTGTACCTATGGGGCCGCAGATCTGGCCGGGGTGTCCCGGCTGGAATACCCGCCCAATATCATCCCCGTGCGGGTGATGTGTTCGGCATCCGTTTCCCCCCATCACATTCTCAGAGCCTTTCAAAACAATGTGGACGGCGTTCTGGTGGGCGGATGACATATCGGTGACTGTCATTACCTGTATGGTAATCACATGACGTTAAAGCGCATCGCTTTTGTCCAGGAACTGCTGAAATTCATGGGGCTGGAAGGCCGGCTTCACCTGGAATGGATCTCTTCCGCCGAAGCCCAGAAATATGTGGATGTGGTCACAAAATTCACTGAAAAAATCCGGAACATGGGCCCCAATCCCCTGCGGGCCATCAATGAGATGAAAAAGGCAGGTTAATATATGGATATGGTAAAAGCGGCAAAAGAGCTCCTGTTGCAGGACAGGGTGGACATCTTCCTGGGATATCACAAACTGGACGGCCACCAGATTCCCCACGGGTTTACAAAAGCGCGTGTGGCGGATCTGGACCAGCTTGAAATCAGTCTCAACCGGTATCCTCTGGAAAAAATCGCCTGTGATCTGGCCCAAAAGGACCCGACACTGAAAATCGGTATCCTGGCCCGGGACTGCAGCCAGCGGGCATTGAATCTGTTGTACACCTGGGATCAGCTGAACCCGGAAAATATTGAAACTTTGACGGTTAACTGCTGCCCGTCTTCATTGTCAACCCACGGGGACTGTTCCTATCTCAAACCGAAAACCACGGGTGAATATAAAAAAGCCCACGGGATCGACTATAATGACAGCCCAAAAGATTTTATGGCAGAGCATGATTCCCAAGACCGCTTGTCCCGGTGGATGTATGAGTTTCAAAAATGCATCAAATGCTATGGATGCCGGAATGTCTGTCCCGTCTGTTTCTGCAAGGAATGCAGCCTGGAGCATCCGAACCTGGTCGAGCCGGGTGTGCTCCCGGCCGAGGTGCCGATTTTCCATTTGATCCGGGCCACCCACATGGCCGGGCGGTGCATTGACTGCGGTCTGTGCGAAGACGCCTGCCCGGCACATATTCCTTTGCGCATGCTGTACCGGGAAGTGAACGATGCCGTGTCCGACATATTCGGGTACGTGCCCGGAGATCATATTGAAAAATCACCCTTTTCCATTATCGGAAAAACAGTTGAACTGACACCTGCACCTATGGATGTTTAATACGAGGAGATCGATCATGGACTGTGAATTTGTACCTTCAGTCTGTTCATATTGCGGCACGGGCTGCGGGGTCCTGTTTGAAGTCATTGACGGCAGGATCAACCGCACGCTGCCATTAAAATCCCATCCTGTAAACCAGGGGAAACTCTGCATTAAAGGATGGAACCTGCATGAATACATCAACAGCTATATGCGGCTGAAAGGCCCGCTGGTCAGAGAAAACGGCCGCCTGGAAAAAGCCACCTGGGATGAGGCCGTGAATCAGGCGGCCCGGCGGTTCACCCGGATTAAAGAAGAGCACGGCCCGGATTCAATCGGGGTCCTGGTGTCTGCCAAGATTACCAATGAAGAAAATTACCTGGCCCAGAAATTGACACGCGCCGTGATCGGCACCAATAATGTGGATCACTGCGCCCGGCTGTGACATTCTTCCACAGTGGCAGGTCTTGCCGCTGCCTTCGGAAGCGGGGCCATGACCAACTCCATTGCCGAGTTTGAGCATGATTCCAAAGCCATTTTTGTGATCGGATCCAATACCACGGCCTGTCATCCCCTGATTGCCAGCCGGATTATCCAGGCCAGGGAAAACGGAGCCAAACTGATTGTGGCGGATCCCCGCAACATTCAGCTGGCAAGGCTGGCAGACCTGTCCGTCAACCACCGGCTGGGATCGGATGTGGCACTGCTCAACGGCATGATGCATGTCATCATCAAAAATCAATGGCATAATCCCGATTATATCGCAGACCGGTGTGAGGACTTTGACGCATTCAAGGCCGTCATTGACACGTACACCCCAAAGCGGGTGTCTGACATCACGGGGGTGGACCCCAAAGATATCATCCGCATGGCTGAACTGTATTCCCGGAATGCTCCGGCCGCATTGCTGTATGCCATGGGCATTACCCAGCACACCACGGGTGTGGACAACGTCAAGTCCTGCTGCAACCTGGCCATGCTCTGCGGCAATGTCGGTATTGAAGGCGGAGGAGTCAACCCCCTGAGGGGACAGAACAATGTCCAGGGCGCTCGTGACATGGGCGGACTGCCCAACGTGTTTACGGGTATCAGCCGCATTCGATCCCGGTGCCAATAAAAATTCTCCGGATGCCTGGGGGCGTGGAACTGTCCAGCACCCCGGGCCTGACCATCACGGATATGATCGAGGCTATTGATCAGAAAAAATCAAGGCCATGTATATCATCGGCGAAAATCCCAAACTCAGCGACCCGGACTGAACCATCTGAATCATGCCCTGAAAAACTGGAATTTCTCCTGGTGCAGGATATTTTCCCGTCCGAGACGGCCCAGTCAGCGGATGTGATCTTTTGCCGGCCGCCTTAGGCGAACGGGACGGCACCTTTACCAACACGGAACGCCGGTGTATGCGCCAGAAAAGCCCAGACCCCGTCGGCAACATCCCTTTGCCGGACTGGCAGATCATTTCACGGTTGTCCACTGCCATGGGATATGCCATGGATTATGATTCGGCAGAAGAAATATTTGATGAAATCACGGGACTCACAGAAAAAGCTACGGCGGCATGACCTATAAGCGCTTAGGCATCAACGGGTTGCAATGGCCTTGTCCAAGCAAAGATCATCCCGGCACCCCGTATCTGCACAAGGAAACCTTTGCCCGGGGCAAAGGAAAGTTCCACGATTGAATACAAGGATCCCGCGGAACTGGCCTGTGAAGAATAATTTCTTTTGCTGACAACAGGCAGATGTTCGCCCATTTGCCACTGGGCACTGGCACCATGACCCGGGTGTCCTGACACCTGACGTGGAACAAAACCGATATGTGGAGATCCATCCGGCGATGCCATGAAAATTGCTGCAAAATCAAATGACCCCGTGCTTTGACCTCCCGCAGAGGGCAGTGATGGAGGTGCCGGCAAGGATCACCACGGATGTCATGCCCGGCAACCTGTTTTTACCTAATTCATTTCGGGAAACCCGACCACATCCTGACCAGTTCCAATGCATTTGATCCGCTGGCCAAGATTCCGGAATTCAAGGTAGGGGCCGTCAGAATTGAACGTCTGATCCAATAGTATGAATCAGAAAGGCGTTGCTGATATCCCGGGCCGGCGGATCCACAGATCTTATCTTTGTGTGAACCCGCCGGCCTCCGGTTAACGCCTATTTTTCAACGGTCACGGGGTGTATCCTTTGGGCAGGGTGAGCCGTTCCCACACAGGGCAAATTCAGCGGCCCGGCAATGTCTTGGGCAATTTTTTCAATATGGTCGCAAAATCCGCCCTGACTGTTGTCCCAGCCCTTTTCTGTTTTTTTTTTTTGGCAAAGCTGCATGTACAAAGGTGAATGACGTCAGCGCCCTTTGACTTTAAAATTTACCTGTGTTTGCAACGTTGTCCCCCGGGCATCTTGCAGGTAAATACCCCGGCCGGGGTGCATTCATCATAGGCGCTGAAGCCCCAGCCCCACTTCATCATCGTATTAAAAACAACTGGTCAGGGACAGGTTCCTTCATTTTTTCGCATCGGATAATCCTGCACCCTGGTCATCTGAACTCCCGGTTATTCATCTTAATCAATCAGCAAATAATGGGTCGAAAATTCTTTCGACAAAAAAAGAGAGCAAAGTTTATACCAGAAGGAAATATTAAATAATGACAATAGTTACACACCGGAAACCGAATTAACCTTCTAAAATTCTCCTTAAATGCAGCCGCAAAATGCATCGAAAAGCAACGGCCGCTGTTTGAGATCCGGCTTTGTTTTATTCTAACATATTGAAATAATATCAAAATAAATATAAGCAGCATGATCACGACTCTGGCACAGGGATTGCTTTGATAGGTGGGCTATATGATTAAAGGATTTCTGATAATCCGAACTGTATAAGAAATAAAGGAGAATCTGATGCGTTACAGATCTGTACAAGAAAAAAAAGAATGTCATTTCAATGGAATTTTTCCTCCCAGGAACGAAGTGCCACAGAGAAGTTCAGTGCCACTGTGGATACCCTGGCGGATCTCTCTCCGGATTACCTGTCTGTCACTCCTGGGGCCGGCGGATCCACCCGGATGGGTCCTATCAGACGGTAAAAGATCTGGTTCAATCAAAAAACTGCCCACGGTGGCCTATATTGCTGGCATGGCCTGGGGCCGGATGAGATCTGCCGGGTTTTGGATGCCTATGAGGCCCTGGGGGTGGAGACCATTTTGTAATCCGGGGAGACAAACTCCAAGCCGATGACACGTTTACTTCCCCATCCCGACAGTTTTCTTATGCCGGTGAGATGATCGATTTTATTAAGTCCTGTTATAAATTTACCCTGGGGTGTGCCGGCTACCCTGAGGGACATCTGAGGCCGAAAGCCTGGACAGCGACATCAGACATCTCAAGGAAAAGATAGATGGCGTATTGAGTATGTCGTGTGTCAATATTTTACGACAACCGCTTCTTCTTTGACTTTGTAAACAAATGCCGGGACCAGGGTATCCAGGTACCCATTCTTCCGGGATTATGCCGATATATTACGGTCAAATTAACTGGATGCTGTCCAGGGTTCATGGCTCCACCATCCCTGCCTGGCTGGATGAAAATTATCAGCCCTGACCCGGAGGATAAGGCAGGAGCGGCGCGAACCGGTGTTGAAGTCGCCAATGATCAATGCTGCAAACTTCTGGAAAGGGATTTGGCCTTCATTTCTACACCATGAACTGGGCAAAAGCACCACGGAAATTATCAAACAACTCAAACGGGAAAATGCCACGTAAATTGGGTTGTAAAAAATTGAAAATCCATCCAGTGCCATTTTTCAAAAATATGTTCAGGCGCTGCGAACAGCCCAAACGAATGCCTTCCTGAATGAGCCGTCTGGCGATTTGACCACCGGCCTGGATAAAAATGCTCTGATGGATGGGAAAACAAAGGAGGGAACCCGGATAAACTATTTTTCCGCGATTTTAGATTCAGACCGAAAAGCTTCTGGTCAATCCTCACTTTTCCCATGATTTTGTATTGATTTTCATCTGCAAGGATGAGCAAGATTATGAAGAAAACATTGAGTTCCTGCACGCCACAATCAAATCCAACTCTGATTATGTGAACGGGTCAGTTCCTCAAACTGGTTCATCAATAAATTTCCTTTGTAGTTTTTAGCCGCCTTTATTAACTGTTCATTTGGTATCGGTGGATTTTCAATTGCGTCGAAATAGTGCTTCAGCATCACGATAAGTTAAATGTAATATTTGTTCTCTTCCAGTACAAATTGGCTTTCTAAAGCGGATTGTACAACAAACTGGTTTAACGTTGCACCCGATATCTCTGCGGCATGCGCAGCCTTTCGTGGACATGATAAGGCATCCGTGTTTGAAATCTTTTTCTACTCTTGGCATACTCTCCTTTGTTTACAAGCCATTATTCAAATTGAGTCTGGCATAATGATATAGCAACTGTGCCAAATGACAATAATATTTGACTGCTGCCCGGACTTACAGCGAAGGATTTTGGCCAAGGAAACCTTTGTTCCCTACCTGGGATAGGAATGAGAAATTGAAACCCAAAGCAAACGATATCGTATGGATTTTAGAAGGTCACATCTTCATACATGGAGCAGATTGTAATATCCGGCCCCTTTATTCCCTGATCCGCTGCCAAAAGGGCGGGCCTCATAGGCCCCGGTCAGCTGGGGATCGGACGGAATCCGGATCTCCCGGTCCAGTCTGCCGGCCAGCAATTGCACCATGCAGGGATTTTTAGCCACCCTGCCCGTGAACACACGGGCCCGGTCCGAAGACACTCTGGCTGATCATGCCGGCGCCCGCCGATCACGCTGGTGTGCAGCCCCGGGCGATCTCTTTCCGGTCTTCGCCCTTAGCGATCAGGAGGTCACTTCAGATTCGGCAACACCGTACATGCTGGAAATCAGCAGGTCTTTTTCAGCCGCCAGGGCCTGGGGCACCGAAATCACAATTCAAATCCCAGGGTGGCGGCCATGATTTCCAGGAACTTGCCCGTGCCGGCGGCACACCGGTCGTTCATTTCAAACTTTTTCACCTTTGCCCGTGTCAAACAGGGCAATGGCCTGTTGTCCCGGCCTGATGTCCAGAACCGTGCGGGCATCGGGGAATTTGTCCAGGCGCTCCGGGCATGGGCCTTGATCTCCGTGACCGTGGGCGCGTCAAAGGAGAGTTCAAACAGGTTCCGCCGTATCCCGTGGCCATGATTTTGTCGAATGATACCTGGCAATGGAGGCATTGGCCGTGGTCATGGGATCAAATCCCGTGTCGGCCCGGAAGGTTTCCAGGACGGCGCCGGACCCATCCACCACCACCAGTTTGATGGTGCGGTTGACGATATCGGTATATCGCACTGCTGTTGCATCTATGGTCATGGTGATGCCTACCCGGAGCTGCTCGATAAAGGCTTCCACCCGGTCTTGAGCTGGCCCGCATCTTCCATGCCGTAATCGGTTTCCACCCGCAGGCAGGGAATGTTTTTTTCTTCCAGGGCTTTTTCCACGGGAATGGATTCCATGAGATAGGGCTGACAGAACTGCAGGCCGTAATGGATCACGCCCCGGGCATTGTATGCCGTGACCATCTCCTGAATGTGGTCCAGGCGCTGGGGATTGGGGGTGAATATGGCGCAGTCCACTGAAAATACCGGTCCACGATGGCATCCATCATCTCATCCACGGTGCCCGTATCGGCGGTCAGGTTCCGGTGCCCCGTTCCCCACACAGGATTCCTCGCCCACGATCACGGCTCCGGCCGTTTCAACAATCATGCAGTTTCCAGTTGGGAACGGCCCGGGGACATCCCGACACCAGGATCCGGGGCGCGCCGCATTGGCGGCAAATGCACCGGTTTTTTCCTGGATACGGGTTTCCAGTTCATCACAGATTTTGTTGACCGATTCGGTGAACCGGGCCGGGTTGTCATAAAAGAACACCTGGTTGGCCAGCAGGGCATCCAGGCCGGAGATGGGGGCGGGATCCGCCTTTCTCAATGCAGACAGCCGGTGAATGGCGGCCCGCTTGGCATTGACCACATCAATGGCGGCTTTCAGGGACTCCGCCGTGACAGTGACACCGGTCAATTCTTCCACGGCCGCCTTGAATTTCATGTATTCCGCCTTGAGCAGGTCTCTGGTCTGGTCGGTCTTGGTCTGGGGCAGGTCCATGACATACAGGTTGTCCACCAGATGCCCCAAAGTCTCATAGGCTTTTTTCTTGCCGTCACAGGTGTTTTCCCCCACGATCATGTCTGCACTTTCCAGATAGGGGCACACCCTGCCGATTTTAAACCCGAACGAGGATTTGATCAGCGCACAGGTGTTTCTGGGCAAAAGCTGCTCCACTTTTTCCATGGCAAAATCCGCTCCTGAGCACAGCCCCACCAGGGTGGCATTGGCTGCCAACACAATCTCTTCAGGCACAAACACGCAATAGGAGCCGATGATTTTCCTGCCGGCAGCTTTTTCGTCCATCAGTTCTTTAATGCGCAGCCCATGAACCTCGCTCATCACAAAATCAAAATATCCCATGCCTTCGGGCCGGTTCTTCTGGGACAGATAAATATCGGTGTAAGCCGTTCCCAGGACATTGAGCAGGGCATCATGGCCGGCCAGGTCAAGCCCCAGTTCCTGCCACATGGATGTATAATCGGTCGTCATGGTATCTCCTTTTATTTTTTTAATTGGGTTTGAACCAGTATTTATACATTTACGAATTCTATCTGTAAAATTGATTATCTGAATCAATTTGAACCTGATCATCGATTTTTTCGATACATGCGCTCCTGTTTTCCATTTTTTGGTCGGGTATTGATCCTTTCAATAGGAAACCCGATATTTCATCCAAATTACGAATTAGACAAACATACCCCCACTGGCTATTTTAAAACTCATGAAAATTCAGAAACCATTGAATAGTAGACGTTCCATGAAAATTGAAACCATCCTTGAAAAAGGATCGGCCCGTCTGAATGAAGACACCCTAGTGGCTCAGGGCAATCTATTCGGGGTGTTTGACGGGGCCACCAGCCTGAACAAAACCGTGTTTGAAAAAGAAAAAACCGGGGGATTTATCGCGTCCTCCGCGGCCCGGTCCGTTTTTGCCACCAACCATTTTCCCTTAAAGGCACTGGCACACACGGCAAACCAATCCATTCACCAACATATGGTCCGCCATGGCGTGGATCTTACCCGGAAAGAAAACCTGTGGAGTACCAGCGCGGCAGTGGTCCGGATCCGGGACAATACCCTGGAATGGGTCCAGACCGGCGATGCCCAGATCATTCTGATTTATCACGACAACACCCACGAAGTGCTGGTGGACCGGGAAGATCATGATTACGACACCCTGTGCCTGTGGCCGGCCCGGAAAAAAACCGATCCATCCGGCACGGACGCAAGGATTTCCCAACAGATCCGAAAGAAACGGGCTGAGATGAACCTGACTTATGGGGTGTTGAACGGGGAGCCCCATGCCATGGATTTCCTCCTTCACGGCCGTAAATCCCTGGATCAGGTCAACACCGTGCTGCTGTTCACGGACGGCCTGTCCATTCCATCGGAAAAACCGGCAAAAAAGAAAAATTTCACGCCCCTGGTCACCCTGTACCGGGACCTGGGTCTGTCAGGCCTGAAACACCGGATCCGGCAGATTGAGAAAACCGATCCGGAATGCCGCCGATTTCCCAGGTTCAAGACCCACGACGATATTGCCGCCATTGCTGTTCAAGACCTTTCACCCGCCGGACATCCCAAGGAACTCTGAGAATGAAGCAGGCCCTGTTCAAAAAAATTCAGCAGATCACGGAACAAAACCTGATGGACATCGAAGCTCATAAAGAAAAAGGCAACCATGTCATCGGATTTTACTGCCTGTACGGCCCCACTGAGCTGGCCGTGGCAGCGGATGCCATTCCGCTGCCGTTGTGCGGCACCCGCCAGGACCCCATTGATGCGGCCGAAGAGGTGTTACCCAGAAACCTGTGTCCGCTGATCAAAAGCAGTTATGGATTTGCCGCCACAGACACCTGCCCCTTTTTCAGGTTTTCGGACATGATTGTGGCGGATACCACGTGTGACGGGAAAAAAAAGATGTTCGAGATCATGTCCGACCTCAAACCGGTCCATGTGTTGCAGCTGCCGCAGAACCAGGATAAAGCCCTTTCCCTTTTACCCTGGAAAGCGGAAATCGAAACCCTGATCACGGTACTTGAAAACCGGACCGGCCGTCAGATCACGCCGGAAAAAATCACCGCCGCCATCCGCCTGATGAACCGGGAACGAAAGGCAAAAAAGCGGCTGATGGATATCACCAGAGCCAAGCCTTCTCCGTTGACGGGCATGGAACTGGTTGAAATCCTGTTCAAAACCGGATTCTTCGCCGACAAGGAAAAAGGGATCGCCCTGATGGATGAAATTTCAGATGTCTGTCTGACACTGATTGAACAAAACCAGAGTCCCTACACAAACACCACGCCCCGGATTCTGCTGACCGGTGTGCCCGTGGGTCTCGGGTCGGACAAGGTGGTGAAAATCCTGGAACAGTGCGGTGCCAATGTCGTGGCCCTTGAAAACTGCAGCGGATACAAACAGGCTTTTCAGGTAAATGACACCATCGACCCGGTCACGGCCCTGGCCGAGCAGTATCTGGCTATTCCCTGTTCCGTCATGAGTCCCAACCCGGGCCGTATGGAAATGCTCAAGGAAATGATCCCGGCATTTTCCGTTGACGGCGTGGTGGACCTGACCTGGCAGGCCTGCCACACCTATAATATCGAATCATTTCATATATCCCGCCTGGTTCAGGAGGACTTCAACCTGCCGTTCCTGCACATTGAAACCGATTATTCCGAATCAGACACGGAGCAGCTCCGGGTCCGGATTCAGGCGTTCATTGAGATGATATAAAAATTTTTCGCCATATTCGCCGCAAAGGAGATATCATGACCGAAAAAACAGACATACACATCCATCCGGATATGACCATTTTGGATATCGTATCCACCCATCAGAACACGATTGCCGTGTTCAAATCCTTTGATGAGCAGGCCGGCGAATGTATCTGCTGTACCTCTCTGTTCATGACGATCCGGGATGTGGCAAAAAAATACGACTTCAATCTGCCGCAATTTCTTTCAACCCTTGAAAAAGCAATTTAATAATCCAATTTTCCAGGCTGGTTCTCACAGGGGAACCGTTCTCTCAACGCCTGGTCCGGAAAATCAAGGCATAGATGGACACGGATGCAACGATGATAAATCCATGAATCACTCTGGTCCAGAAGCCGGAATATCCGGCACTGATAATGCCCGCCTCGATGATGCCAATGATCACAGCCCCGATCAGCGTGCCGTAAAGCGTTCCCCGGCCGCCGTAAACCGACGTGCCGCCAATAAAAATGGCGGCAAAAACCAGGAGCAGATACCCTTCGCCCTGGGTAGGCCACCAGTTGCCCATTTCCAGAGAGATCAACACGGCGACAAAGGCACTGACAAGCCCCATCATCACAAACAGCAGCAGTCTTACCCGGTCTGTGTTGATACCGTTGAGCCGAGCCGCCCTTATATTGTCACCGACAAAAAGAATATTCCCCCCCATTACATGCCGGTTGAGCAGCAGAGAAAACAGAATGGCAAAACCCAGGCACCAGAACGCCTGTACAGGAATAATCCCATCAAGCCTTCCGACAAAAAAATGATGAAATGAACTGTCACGTAATACAGCGATATTCCGGGCCAGGCCTGCAGCCAGCAACGCCGACATCCCGCGCCAGAAAAACTGGGTGCCGATGGTGGCAATGATGGATGGAACACCGACCTTCACCACAATCAACCCGTTGATCAGACCAGCCAGTCCGCCGGTGGCCAGTGCAAGGGCAAATCCAAACCAGGGGCTTCCGGTATGCAGATAGCTTTCAACAAAAGCAAAGCCGGACATGGCCATCACAGAAGGAAACGACAGATCCAGTTCACCTGCCACCACCAGCAGGGTCAGGCCAAGGGCAAGAATAGCGACAAACGGAATCGTGGATAGGAAAGAAAGATAGATCCGGCCGTTCAAAAATGTCTGCGGACTGAGCAGGGCGAACAGTGCCAACAGGCATCCGAGAAGGACAGTGATACCCAGTTGCAAATGATATTCTTTTAACAGCGAATTCATGTCTTTATTTCCACCATTTAAACCTGGTTGTGCAATTGCAGCAGATGGTTACTCAATTGATCTGCTGCAATTTCATTTTTCCTATACTCACCCATCACCTGTCCCCGATCCAGGATAATGAACCGGTCTGCAATCTGATAAATTTGGCCGACATTATGGGAAATGAATATGCAGGCACTGCCCTGGCAGTTGAGCTGCCGGATAAAATTCAGGACTCTGCCGACCTCACCCAGGGAAAGGGCTGTGGTTGGTTCATCAAGGATGACCAGCCGGGCATTGAAATACATTGCCCGACCGATGGTCACTCCCTGACGTTCACCACCGGAAAGTGTGCTGACACGGCTGTCTGCATTAATTGCCTTTCCCTGAAGCCCCACATACTTCCGCAGAATTTGCATGGTCACTTTTTTTTGTTCACCGATTTTCAACAGGCCAAAGCGGTTCGGCAATTCACGTCCGACAAAAATATTACGCCAGAGCGGCTGCTGCTCTCCAAGGCTGTTTTCCTGAAAAACGGTTTCGATACCATAATTCCTGGCCCGACCAATGGCGTATGTGGCAAAGTCCACCGGTTGTCCGTCGACATCCATCTCGCCGGAATCCGGCCGGTGGACTCCGGCAAGGATCTTGATCAAAGTCGATTTACCCGCTCCATTATCTCCCAGCAAACCAATGGTCTCACCCGCGAAAATATCAAAACTGACATCATTCAGTACCTGGGTGCCGCTGAAACGTTTGCAAATGTTACGCAGGCTGAGGATCGGCACACTTGCCTGATCGCATGAACCGGTCATCATCATTTACCGGATGCCTTTTTTGGCCAGCGGGGCCACCGTACCAATATTATGTTTGTCCACCAGTCCCCCACCGGTATCGATATGAAGGCCGGTGAATCCGTAATTCCGGCTCAGTACCAGTTGTACCACAGAAAGGTAGCCGAGCAGATAGGGCTGCATCTCGGAAACCAGATCAACGTATCCGTTTTCAATCGCAGTCGCCGTTGCAGGGGAAAGGGAAAAACCAGCGACATATATCTGTTCCGGCCCGACTCCGGCAGCCTTGAGAAAATTCTCCATCTGTGAGGTGAGTGCCCCGTGATCGATGATGATGAGTTTGCAGTCCGGTTTACTTGCCAGATAGCCGGTGATGATCGGCGTGCCCATGGCGGTATCTTTGGCCACCTCTGGGCTGATTTCGAAATAATCGACGACGATGCCGGCCTCTTCCAGGGTCTTCAGAATGGATCTCGCACGACGTCCCCGCTCTTCAAGGCGCTTGTCTCCCCAGACAAAGGCCCTGTCACCCGGCTTGACACCGGAACGATTTATGGCTTCAGAAGCCAGAACCCTGCCCTGTACTTCCGGGTCAGTATCAATCGTACCAAAGCCCGTGGCAGCATATCTTTCCTTGAGCTTCGGCAGTGCGGTATCGACGCTGGTCACCAGAATACCCGCTTCAAACGCTTCATCCACCAGCGGTGCATAGGCATCGTCACCGGGATGTCCCATAATGACGATACCGTCCGGCCTGGCAGCCAGGGCAACTTTGAAATTGGCAATCATTTTTTCCGGATTCCAGTCGGAATAAAGCAGCCGCAGATCGACCTCCAGATCTGCCGCTGCCTGTTCGGCACCTTTCTGGACAATGGTGTTATAGGGTCCGCCCACCGGACCACCTGTATCGAACCAGATAGTCATTCCCTTGCCGAGTGCCGAAGGCTTCTCAGCTGCCATCCCCTGAAATGGATGGATCATCAACACGGTACAAAACAATACCAACATAACAAATTCATTTCTCATGGCTACTCCTGAAATAGATAATTAACAATTTATTAAAAACGAACTCTGTTAAAGATCATCTTATACCCCCCCCAGAATTGGGACGTCCAATTCATTGTTCAAATGATATGTTTATTTGATTATTGAAAAATCCGATACCGTTCAAAAGTTAAAGCCTGTCTGACTTCTTTTGCGGAAAGCGTTTCCAAAAAGCGGGCAGGGATTGAAATTGACTGAACCTGTGATAAAGTATATACAGACTTTTGAAATAGAAACTGTCTGACATGTCGCATCTATTGCATGTATTGCAGAAAAAAAAGGGGGGGTTCATGATCAAAGATAAAGAATATGAACAACAACTGCTTCAGGAAATTAAAGGACTGAATCAGGATGATATAGATAAGATTCTCAGAATGATCCATTTCATGAAAAACGGATTTTTTACAGCTTCCAATAAAGAAACCGCTGAAAAAATAAACATATTGAATTATGCAGGCATGCTGAGCGATTTGACTGACGAAGAAACAACTGTATTCACCCATATAACAAACAGGCGGAATTTATTTGGTGGACGTGAACTCAACCTATGAAAAAAGCCCTTCCAGTAAAAGGACCCTGGTTTCAAAGGCAACCAAAAAATAACGACACATCTTTTACTTAGGCGCTTATCGTAGAATCCGGCTCAAAAACTGCCGGGTCCGGTCATGCCGGGGATTGTCGAAAAATGATGCTGTATCCGCATGTTCCAGTATCCGGCCTTTGTCCATGAAAATGATTTCATCGGCCACTTCTCTGGCAAACCCCATCTCATGGGTCACCAGCACCATTGTCATGCCTTCTTTCGCCAGATCCGTCATGACATCGAGGACCTCCTGAATCATTTCCGGATCCAGGGCGGATGTGGGTTCATCAAACAGCATCAGTTTCGGTTCCATGGCCAGGGCCCGGGCAATGGCCACCCGCTGCTGCTGCCCGCCCGAAAGCTCCCCCGGATAACTGGCGGCATGTTCCTGGATGCCGACCCGTTCCAGGAGGCTGCGGGCATGGGTTTCCGCGTCAGCAATGGGTTTTCTGCGGACCCTGACCGGGGCCAGTGTGATATTCTGAAGAACCGTCAGGTGAGGATACAGTTCAAAATGCTGGAATACCATGCCGATGCCGGCCCTCAGTTCATGGATATCGGTCTGTTTTGCCAGCACGGAAACTCCGTCCACAAGAATCCGGCCTTCCTGGAACCGTTCCAGCCCATTGATACATCGCAGAAGCGAACTTTTTCCTGAACCGCTGGGGCCGCAGATCACCACTTTCCTGCCATGTCCGATGCGGGTATCAATATTGAAAAGCACTCTGTTTTTTAATACTTATAGGCTGATACATTTTCGATCTCGATCATCGCACCTTCCTTTTCCGGTTTTCCGTCTAGCCGTTTGCCGGTGAACGTACTGGCAGAGCATAAGATAAAATATACCAGACCCCTGTAAGGAATAGATAGGAGTTCAAGCGAACGGGCTTCCTGGCATCCACCAGATTGACTCCGGCGCAGAAACTCGCGCAATCCGATCACATAGGCCAGCGAGGTATCCTGAAATGACGACGGGCGTAACCAGGGAGGGCACCATGGTCCGCAGGGCCTGGGGCAGGATAACATAAGTCTCACCGCCTTTGAATTCCGGTCATGCCGCTGACAGTCCCGCCATCCGCTGGCCCCTGGAGACCGATTGATACCGGCCTCACCTTCAGAAAATAAGCGGCTTCATAAACAATGAACGCGATGACGGGCTGCAAATCCATTCAGATTGCGGCCCGTGATGACCGACAGAAAATACAGCCAGAAGATGACCAGCAGTAGCGAAAGTCTTGAAAAAATGAACATAGGCACTGACAGGATAATACAGCCATGGCTGCCCGCTGACAACCGCCGCCCCCAGAAGAATGCCGAGGACAAGCCCGCCGACGATGGCGAAAACGGCAAGCTGTACTGTGAGGTAAAGCCCCCCTGAAAATAAATGGGGCATTCCGGACAATGACATCCACATCCATAACCGGATCATCCTTAGCCTTTCGGATCTGGCCGGGGATGAACCTGTTTTTCCACTCCGCCCCATGACGGCAATCACGGTCCAGGCGATGGTCAGATACACCAGGCTGGCAGCCGTCGTGGTTTCCAGGCCATGCCAGGTAAAAGAATCCCGATATAATAAGCCGTGTGGGTGATCTCCATGACACCGATGGTCATGGTCAATGCGGAATTTTTTGAAACAGGTGAGAAATTCCGTGGTAATGGTGGGCAGGATCAGCGGAATCCATAGGGGATAATGACCCACCGGTACACCTGGAAGGTCCGGAGCCCCGAGGCATAGGCGGCCTGATACTGATCTGCGGGGATGGAAGAAAAACTGACCGGAACTGTTCTGCCACTCCGCGATGCCGTGTACATCCCGAGCCCGGCCACCCGGCCCATTACGCATAGTTCGGCACCGCGTCATACAGCCACTGCCGTCCGGATTCCGGCAGAATCAAGGGCGCGGTATAGTACCAGAAAAAAGATGCACCAGAAACGGGGTAAGCGGTGAAATATCTGTACATAGGCCGCACCTGCAATCCGGCCCGAACCCATGGCTGGGTCCGCAACACCCCGATCAAAATGCCCAGGACAAGGGCTGGCCCCAGGCAATGAGAGACAGGTGGACGGTGGTAAAAATGCCCTGTATCATCATTTGCCCATAGGGGGCCCGCCAGAGGACACTCCAGTCAAATTGATAGTTCAACAATCCCATATCCGTCCCACCGTCCTTTGAATTTCAGTGCGTCAGTCCGGAAAACTCAACGCCTTGAGCAATGCTTTGTATTCGTCGCCCATTTCCAGAGGCACCTCGCCATCCGGGCCGAACCATTTGTCATAAATTCCCATGAACCTTCCGCTTTTAATGATCTGAACCAAAGTTTCATTGATAAAATCACGCCATTTCCCCTGATTTTCCGGCAAAAGCAACCCATAGGGCTCATAGGTCAGATACCGGCCCGCAATTTCCCAGTCATCGGGTTTTTCTGCTTTGGCTTTCATGCCGGCCAGGATACTGGCATCGGTGAAATAGGCATGGATTTTCCCCTGCTGCAGGGCCAGAAAGCCTTTGTTATGTTCTTCAAAAAGCATTTTCTGGCATTCCGGTTCGATCAGTCCCTGGGCAATGGCCGAATCCAGACCCTTGATATTTGCGGTGGAGCCGCTGCCCATACCGACCCGTTTCCCGGCAAGATCCGGAAAATCCCGGATCGGGCTGTCCTTGGGGACCAGCAGCCGGGTTCCGGTTAAAAAATAAGGCAGGCTGAAGTCGATCACTTTTTCCCGTTCCAGGGTAATGGTTGTGGAACCGATACCGATATCCACCGTTCCATTGGCCACCAGGGGGATCCGGGTCTTCGGGTTCATGGGTTTTTTGACCAGCTGGATCTCTTTACCGAATTTCTTTTCCAGGGCCTGATGGATTTCATACCCCAAATCCAGACCGAACCCGATCCATTCCCCTTTCTGGTTCATATACCCGAAAGGAACGGACCCTTCCCGGAATGCCATGGTGACCACACCGGTCCGTTCAATCTTTTCAAGAATGGGTTCAGCCACAGCCGAACCGGCAAACACGGTTGCAGTCAGAAACAAAATAATACCAAGGGCCAGTCGTTTTTTTACTCGCATACACAATTCTCCTGTTTTTAACATGGTTATGGGGGTAACTGTCGGGTTATTCCTCCAGACCCCCCTCATAGCAGCGGATTGCCGCTTTTCCCCGGTCGGAACCGCGATGATGGACTGCCTAGCGGGCCTGCACGCTTCTCACCAGCCCGCTGAACACCTCCCGCAGATCTTTCTGGGAAACCGGCGGCATTCGCTCGCACAGATCCTCCTCCGGTTCTGCAAAGCACAAGGGTGCAGGACCGCTTTGCCGCCGTTTCTTTTGCGTGATCTCATAACAGACCATGGGGACCTCTGTCTGGTGGGGTTTCCCCTTGCTGTTGGTATCCAGCCAGGTGTCACACTGGTCATGGGACCCCACAAAAAGGATGTACAATGACGACTTGTCCTTGAGGCTGATCAGGCGGTACCCTTTTCCCAGGTCATACTTGAACAGTTTTCTGATCCGGGCATCTTTGGTTTTGGACAGACGGCCGGCCCGGGCCATGATGGTGCCGTTTTTCAGGGCATCGATGATGGCTTCTGCCCGTTTTGCCGCGATTTTCGGCGCATTGTCCAGGGTTTTCATCTGGTCCAGGGTTTTTTCCACTCTGGGATGGATTTGCAGTATTTCAAGCATGCATGTCCTCCTGTTATGATCCGCAGCACCCGCCTCCGGTACCGCAGCCGCTGCATCCCCCGGCTCCCGATTCCAGGCTGGATGAGATGTTGAACCCCATGCCAGTATAATCCACCGTCACGAGCTGGGCCTTTTTCAGCAGTTCGGTTTCCATGATATAATCCACATCACCCTGGGTAAAAACAGTATCCGTCTCTTTTGGCTGATCCAATGCCATGGCCAGGGACGGCCCCCCGCATCCGGATGTGATAAAAAGCCGGACCGGTGATTTTTCTTTGCCGTCAAAATATTTGGCCACCTCTTTTTGGGCAGCCGGGGTCACAGTGATCATGTGTCTCTCCTTTTGGTTATTTTAGTTGCTGCCGGCCCTTTGTCCGGCAAAAGTTTTAAATCTATTCAGTTTTTCGGCAGGCCCCAGAGCACGGATATCTGCGATCACCTGCCGGGCCACATCAGCGAACTTGCTTCCCTCAGCTGATGAAATCCAGGAAAAGTGTACGCGGCCGGGTCCCAGCCCGGTATGTTCCAGAAGTTCTCTGAGCAAAACAAATTTACGCCGGGCATAATAGTTGGCTTCGATGTAATGACATTCTCCGGGATGGCATCCGGAAATCCAGACACCGTCGGCCCCGCAGCGGATAGCATAAAGAACCATTTTGACGGACACCCGCCCAGAGCATGGAATTCGGATGATTCTGATATTGGCAGGATATTGAAACCGGCTGACACCGGCCAGGTCCGCAGCCCCGTAGCTGCACCAGTTACACAGAAAGGTGATGATTCTGGGTTCAAAACCGTTCATATTCATGACTCCGTATTTCAATCATATTTGTATCAAAGCCCATAGTCGGCCAGGTCCGGCCCCAGATAGGTCCGCTCGTTTTCACCCAGAATGCCCATGGACAGGCAGATCAGGGTCCACAGATGCACGGTGTAATAGTCACCGCCATGGGCATGTGCCATATCTTCGATCTGGGCATGGCAGTTGTGACAGGGTGTCACCACATAATTGGCCCCCGTGGCCTGGATCTGGTCGAACTTGGTCTTGCCGTATTGTCTTCGTTCATCCGTGTACCCGGCCTGGAGGGACCCGCCTCCGCCGCCGCAGCAGAAGTTGTTGGATTTATTGGGGGCCATTTCCACAAAATTATCTTCCCCCACCACCTGCTTGACCACGTACCGCAGGTCATCGGCAAACCGGTCTCCCAGCGATTTTCGCACCACGTTGCAAGGGTCCTGGACCGTGAATTTGATACCAGTACGGTTCCAGTCGGATGTGACGGGCAGTTTTCCCTCCCGGATCCATCGGGCGTAATATTCCACAATGCTTCTGAATTCAAATTTGTGAGGGATGTTGAACCGATGGAGACCGGCCCAGACCGCATAAAAAGAGTGGCCGCATTCCGTATTGAGAAACACCTTGCAGCCCAGTTTGTCGATATGTTCGGCCTGGGCCCGGACGATCTTTTCCCAGGATGCATCATCGGCCAGGAACATGCAGTAGTTTTCTCCACCCCACATGTCGGAATAATAGGTCCAGTCGGCCCCGACCTTGTGAAGGATCTTCCACAACGGCATGAGCTCATCCGGCTCGGTCACGGGTTCCCGGGAGTTCTGGTTCAAAGCGAAATAGGCCCCTTCCCGGTCCAGGTCCACGGTAAGCTCTTCAAACCCCTCCTGCTCCCGGCACTCTTCAGCCACATCTTCCACCGTGAACTGAAAGTCTTCCAGGGGCACGCCCATGGCCCCGCCCCGGGAGCGCACATGGTGGTCGCAGGACCCCAGGATGCCTTTGGGCCGTTCTTCCCTGGGCCACTGGGACCGCAGGTAAAAGATGAGCTGGGGAATGTTGAGTTTCATGGGGCAGGCATCATAGCAGCGATTGCACATGGTGCAGACCCATACCCAGGGATGACGTTCCAGCTCCCGGTCCAGGCCGAAAACCGCCATACGCAGAAATTTTCTGGGATCCATATCCATCAGACCCGTGGCAGGACAGCCACTGGTGCAGGTACCGCAGGTCAGGCAGGCCGACAGATTGCCGTCGGGGATGAGTTGTTTGACTTTGTCGCTGATTCCGTTACGCATTTCATTGCGCGAACGGGTCAATTGAATTACTTCCGGCATCATATCTTTCCCTCCACAGGGTGATCATTTTAATGGTCACATATCACCCGGAATCAAAGGAAAGGATTTATCCGCCGTCAGGTCACGGTCCCCCCTTTTTTCCCGGGAACATTCAGCGGCTGCCGAACACGGGCAGCGCTGCTCTCATTCACTCATGGTCTGCCGGGATAATACCGCATGGGTTTCTTCCTCATTTCAGGTTTATGGGCCGGACCGCTTCGGTTTCAGGAAAGCAATCCGTGTTTTTTCCTGGTGTTATTAGTAAAAATCATGGATTTTGGCAAATTGATAATATTAATGTATTGTATTTTTCCCATAGCTTTATCAAATACAAGGGGATTTTCCCCGCAAAGGGGTGGACAATGACCTGCTGCTGCCCGGCGAATGTATCTGCTGTACCTCTCTGTGCATGACGATCCGGGATGTAGCGGCAAAATACAACATCGACCTGCCGGGGTTTCTCTCAACCCTTGTTAAGGCAATTCGATAATCCTCTATCGGCTACTCTCGTTTATTGATCCGTTCTTTGATTTAAATATAACGATTTAGATCGAGAGCCCCATGAAAGACCCCCAGGATTTCAGCCACATCCGGTTTTTGATAACAAATATGCAATACGGTAATGCCATATAAAAGGACCCGAACATCACCTTCCTGTTCCGTGCGATAATGGTGTACCCACTTTGGAAAATCCGGACAAAATTTGCACTTTGTCGTATATCCCATCGACAACGTGCGTCCCGCAGCTTGAGGATTATCTTTAGCAATATATTTATGGATATCTTCAAGCCAGATTGCGGCTTCTTCTGTCCATCTTATTTTTGCCACAGCCGAATTCGGTTTCCCATTTCTTCATTGGATATAACGCGCTGAACACGAACGTCTTTGAGACCCGCTCAACCATCCCCGAAAACGCCAGTTCCCGAATAATTTCTCATATGTGGCATCATCGGGTTGGTTAATAATGATCTCTTTTATTTTTTCTTTTGTCGTCATTTTTCACCCCCTTTATTGCACAAAGACTGCTGCCGCTGCGCAATTAATTCTTGGAAAAAGTATACCATGAACGAGGTAAAAGTGAAATCGGTTTGACAATTTCTGTGATCAAGCTATCAGGAAGAATACCATTTCAGGAAAATTCTCAGAGAGGACCCTTGTTCCGGGTTTTTAAAGTTGGAATGCCCCGATGAAAGATGTTATGAAGAATCTGGACGGCACGGGACACAACCTTTAACCGGTTCAAACGGAACGTAACAGGAGATCTCCCATGGAAAATCAAATGCACTGAATATCCTTAAAACGCCTTCTGATGAGCGTCAGGGCAAAAGCCTGTAAAGGAGACTGCTCGGGACAAGGCGGGTGATGAGGCCGTTAAAAATTTTTTCGACGACCTGGCAACGAGGAGGCCCAGCACATGAAAATGCTGGAGTGCCCAGTTCAAATCCATCATGCAAAACGGAAAATTTAAGCCGCTGCCGGCAGCTATGAAACCGACGGGACCGGAGATATCCCGCCGGCCATTCTCAATCAGGACCCAGCATTGCAAATCAACGCCGCCGGGTTTAGCGACGGCCATCACAGCGGCGATCGGGCTTTGAACAAAAGCGGTCAAACTGTATGGGGAGCGGGCTGAAACCACCACGGACCCCGAGGAAAAAAGCCTACCAGTGGCTGTCAGACTGGGAACAGACCCACCTGAAAAAGCTGATGACCCTTCAGGAAGACCTGAAACAACAGATCTGGGAGGACAACAGTTTCTGGCCATTTTGATCTTGTTAATGAGGATAATCGCGGATAAAAAACAGATCCTCTCCCGGGGTAGTTTCTGTTGAAAGCCCATGAAACCGCGGCAGAATGATGGGCCGGCCAAGATTTCGCGCCGCTTTGATCAGAATGGGGACGATGCTGATCTGGTCTTTCACGGGCATGCTGCCGAATCCGGCATACACAGGCCTTGTCCCTTTTTCAAGAAATCGGTCCAAAGCCGGAACCTGTTCTAAGGCCGGGTCCAGGTGCGGGGTAAAGGCAATATACCGGTATGGGATATTTTGGGTCTCTGCAACCGAAGCCAGCCCGAACATCAGGGAAGACCCCAGGACCAGATCCGCCTTCCGGATGATGTCCGGCAACCTTCTGAACTGTCCCTCAATCTCTTTTCTCACAAACGAAACAAAGGCCAGACCTGCGCGAAAGCTTAACGCATGCTGAAATCCGTCGATAAAAGCCGACACATCTGCCGGATATTCATTTTTTCTATATTTTCTTACCAAACATATCAATATTAACAATTTGACTGCGCTCCGGCCCATCAGGTACTAAAACGATGTTTTCCGAATAGGACTGTGTTGAATCACTCATTGAAAGGAGTCACATCCATGACAAAAAATTTTTGGGCCACCCGCACAGGCATCATTGTGGTGGGGGCAGCCATCGGCGTTCTGGCCCCGCTGCTCCAGAAACTGGGCAACCCCGGGAACATGGGCATCTGCGTGGCCTGTTTTGAAAGAGATATTTCCGGTGCTTTGGGATTTCACCGGGCCGCCGTGGTTCAGTACATGCGGCCTGAGATCATCGGATTTGTGCTGGGATCCCTGGCCGCGGCCCTGGCGTTCAAGGATTTCCGGCCCCGAACGGGGTCAGCCCCGTTTGTGAGGTTTGTACTGGGCGTGTTTGCCATGATCGGGGCGTTGGTGTTTCTGGGATGCCCCTGGCGGGCATTGCTGCGCCTGGCCGGCGGGGACCTGAATGCCATCCTGGGACTGGCCGGTCTGGTTTTCGGCATCTGGATCGGGACCCTGTTTCTGAAAAACGGGTACAACCTGGGCCGGACCCAGAAAACCCACATAGCCGCCGGCCTGCTCATGCCCGTGGTCATGGTGGGGTTCCTGGTCTTGATGCTGATATTTCCGCAAATCGACGGAGAGCCCAAAAACGATATTCTGTTTTACAGCCTCAAAGGACCGGGCGCCATGAGCGCGCCTTTGATCATTTCCCTGGTCGCCGGCCTGGTGATCGGATTTCTGGCCCAGCGCAGCCGGTTCTGCACCATGGGGTCGTTCCGGGATCTGTTACTGTTCCGCCAGGTGCACCTGTTCACCGGTGTCATCACCCTGCTGGTGGTGGCAGGCATTGCCAACCTCGTGCTGGGTCAGTTCAATATGGGGTTTGAAAACCAGCCCGTGGCCCACACCCTGCACCTGTGGAATTTTGCCGGCATGGCCCTGGCCGGTCTGGCGTTTGCCCTGGCCGGCGGATGCCCGGGCCGTCAGCTGTTTCTGGCCGGAGAAGGTGATGGAGATGCCGCCGTATTTGTGTTCGGTATGATTGTCGGGGCCGGTTTTGCCCACAATTTCGGCCTGGCCAGCTCGCCTGCCGGGGTGGGACCCCATGGGATTGCCGCCGTCATTGTCGGATTCGTTGTGTGCCTGGCCATTGGCATGTCAATGCGCAAACAATAATCTAAGGAGATACAATCATGACAAAAACCATCGATGCCAGGGGGTTGTCCTGTCCCCAGCCTGTACTCATGTTTCTGGAGGCCGTCAAATCTGCCGGAGATACAGAATTTGAAGTGCTGGTGGACACGGAAGCGTCCAAGGAAAATGTATCCCGGGCCGCGGAAAGCCGGAACTGCCAGGTGACGGATATCCGGGAATCCGGGGATGAATATCATCTGACCATCGTCAAATAATGATTCACAGACTCAGGTGGCACTTTTGTTCAAATTTTTAAAAAAAGCACGCGACAAACAAGCGGCACAAAGAGACAGAAACGCGTTTCAGACGGATCACGGGATTCTGGTGTTTGAACATACCAGCGAGGTGATCCAGGCGGAAAGACGGCTCAAACAAAGCGGGTGGGATGTCCGGGTCATGGGGCCGCCCCCGGAGATCCAGACCGGGTGCGACCTGGTGATCGTGTTTCCCTTGATCGAGCAGCTGGAGATCGTCCGGCTGCTCGCCGCCAACAACAATGAACCGCTCCAGGTGGTGCCCGTGACGGACCCGCTCCTGGAACCTGTGAGCCTGTTTCAGACAAAGGATTTTGGTGATTATCTCATGATCCGGGCCGCCAACATGAAAATCACCGTGGACAAACAGACCCGGGTCATCGTGAATGTATCCGGCGGCGGATGTCCGGACGTGCCCTGGCTGGCCGGGGTGATGGTGGGACAGAAGCTGGATGCGGCACCCGACCCCCTGGAAATCGGCCATACCCTGTGCGGATACGCCCTGGGGCTGGCATACAAGGAGATGAAACACCAATGCTTGCCATAGCGGGAACCGTGCCGGATAACGACTTCGGCCTGGCTGAGGGCCGGGTGACACTGGAAACAGACCATCTTCATATGAACGGCAGAACCA
>JAGYOW010000023.1 GCA_018399285.1 Desulfotignum sp. | reverse complement strand
TCAGGGCCAGCTTGGCATTGTCGATGCCTTTCTGGGCCTGGTACAGGTCGATGTCCTGGGGAAATTTCACCACAGACACCACAATGTCGGCTTTTTCGCCCATGGGCGCGGCAAACACCTCGTTGGCCCGGTCAATGGCCGCATGAAACGAATCATGGATATGGCCGGCGCACGCGGCATACACCTGGTGATGCTTGTCCAGCACCGTCATGATGGAAAAGATATCCTGTTTCACGGTTTTGATGGCGTCCATCATGTCCTCGTGCACGGGATTGCCGGCCAGGGCCAGGGCTTTGGCCTCGGGCAGAAGCGCCAGTTTGTGGTTCTGCTCAATGGTCTGATATCCGGCAATGCCCGGGAGAAACGATTTTCTGCCGCCGGTGTACCCGGCGAAATAATGGGGCTCCACCGATGAGATGATGATGATCTTGTCCGCTTGCACCCCGGCCTTGTTCACATACATACGCGTGCCGTTGGAGGAATCGCCCAAAAAGACCATGTCTTGTTCTCTGGTGGCATCATGCACAATGATCCGGTCTTTGACTCTTGCGTAATAATCACCGAAAATCTGAATGAATTCGTCTTCAGTCGGGCCCCGGTGAACGCCTGTGGCAATGATGAAATGATAATCGGTTTGTGACAGGGGTTCAAAGATCGCGTCCAGCACTTTGGATGTGGGCGTGGGCCTTGTGGCGTCATTGACGATGACCAGGACCTTGCCCGCGTCTTTGATGAATGCCTCAAACGGGGTGCTGTGGATGGGCCGGGCAACCGCATCGGCAATGACCCGGTCCTGATCGGGCAGGGTCACGTCGTTGGCCTCCAGGAACCGGACCGGCACCGCATCATCCAGGGTTGCGGTCAGGGTGTCTTTTTTGCCGTAGGGTACAGTTATTTTCATGGGGGTCAGGCTTTCCTTATTGTCGTTATTTGATGGGACCCAGGGCGTTGAGATGGTCGATGAATGTATCGATTTCCGCCTGGAACAGGGTTTTGTCGCCGTCGGGAATCTCCACCACCTGAATCCGTTCCGGGTCGATGTCCAGGTTCTCCAGGATGGATTGAATCCGTTTCACCTGCTGCTTTGACCGTTTGCCGCCGTTTTTGTGCTGGCAGTCATCTTCCGGGCAGCAGGCCACCAGCACGCCCCAGGCATGGTTGAGAAAAGGTGCCATCAGGGTTTCGGGTTCCAGCCGGCCGGCACACATGTTGACATAGATGTCATAATCTTTGTCATGGGTTTCCGATTCCGGCAGCCGGGACGCCTGGAGATCCGGGTAATACGACCAGTTGCAGGCAAACACGATGGCCTTGGCAGACGCGTGGGTATCCAGAAACCGGGCCGATGCCCGGGTGAGATCCTCTTTTCCCGTGCCGAAGGTGTGCAAAATGTTCACGGCGTTGGCCGGGCAGATGGACACACACGTACCGCAGCTTTGGCATTTCACCAGGTCGGTCTCAATGCCGTTTTCCCCGTGAAACCGGGCTTCATGGGGACAGGCCGTCACACACAGCAGGCACTGGGCACAGGTCAGGTCGGTGACAGCCGTGGTGCCGGGTCCGGCATATCCCATTTCCACCAGGTCTTTTCTGGCATCCGTAAAAATGTCGGTGAGGGTCACGCCGGATGAACAGGCTGCCTCGCACCGCTTGCAGTAAAAACAGTTGAACAGTTTGTCTGCCGCTGCTTCCGAGGGCTCAAGCTCACCCGACAAAAGCCCGAAGGCCGTGATAATTTTGGCCCGGGGGGCATCTGACTCCCATCCCGTGTATTTAAACAACGGACAATGTTCAAAACAATAGCCGCATCGAATGCAGGCTGCCAGGGTGGATTCCCATTTTTTCAGATGATTGAACCGGGTGGGGTGTTTTGTTTCCATAGGGCAGTCCCTTATTTTCAATTGTTCACAGCATATCTCAATCCGGTGGCAGTGACCCAGTCGTCAGGGGCCTGCATCAGTTTGCCCGGGTTCAGGATGTTGTTGGGATCCAGTGCCTGCTTGATGGTTTGAAGCAGGCGCAGGGAATCCGCTTTTTCCACTTTAAATGACGCGGCTTTGGACAGGCCGATGCCGTGTTCCGCCGACGTGGTGCCGTTGACCGACCGCACGAATTCATAGATTTCCGTGATGGCTTTCCGGGCCGATGCCCATTGTTCCGGCTGTTTGGTGTCCATGAGGATCTTGGTGTGCATGCACCCGGACCCGCAGTGGCCGTAGGCCGTCATGATAATATTGTTTTTCTTGGCCACCTCATGGATCTTGCCGGCCATGTCCGCCATCCTGGAATAGGGCACAGCCATGTCATCGGCCAGCGACGTGGAGGACAGGTTGTCATCATATTTGGACAGGGCCGGGAACAGTTTTTTGCGGCCCATGAAAATTCTGGCCCGTTCCCTGGGATCGTAGCTGGTGGTGATATCACTGCCCTGATGCTTTTTGCAGATCTCTTTCATCTTGTTGATCTCATAATCCACGGCTTCTTTGACCATGCCGTCCGCTTCAAAGATCAGGGAGGCAGCCACTTCCTTGAGTCCTAAATTCATGGTCTTGTTCACGGCTTTGATGGCCACGGAATCCACCAGCTCCAGCATGGAGGGAATCGCGCCGGACGCCATGATGGACCCCACCGCCGCCCCGGCATGGGCCAGGTGGTCAAAATTGGCAATGCCCATGCACCGGTATTCGGGAATGGGCACAAAATTCAGTGTGGCTTCCACCACGATCCCCAGGGTGCCTTCAGATCCCACCATGAGTTTGTGCAGCTGGTACCCCGAGGCTTCCACCCGTGTGTGGGCGCCCAGGGTCACCAGATCTCCGTTGGGCAGCACCACTTTCATGCCCAAAACCGCGTCTCTGGTGGCGCCGTATTTCACGGACCTAACGCCCGAGGCATTGTTGGCAATCTCCCCGCCGATGGTGGCAATGCGCGAGGATGCCGGGGTGGGGGGATAAAACATGCCGTGGGGTTTCAAAGCCAGGTTCAGGTCATCGTCCACCACGCCGGGCTCCACCCGGCAGTAGACATCGGGCAGGTTGATCTCCAGAATCCGGTTCATGTGTTTCATGTCCAGGACGATGCCGCCCCGGATGGGCACGGTCTGACCGCACATGCCGGACCCGCCGCCTCTGGGAATGACGGGAATCAGGGCGTCATTGGCATAGACCATCAATTGCTGGACCTGCCGGGTGTTGTCCGGCCGGACCACGGCCCAGGGCATGGCATGGTGAACCGAGGCATCTGATCCGAATGCGTAAAGATCGGATGGATCTGTTTTGATGTTTTCTTCACCAAAAATTTCCCTTAGTTTTGATTCATCAATTGTCTTCATAGGCTGTCCCTCTTTGATGACCGGTTGTTACCATTTCAGATGCCTGCATAATTTCATAAACCTGGATAAAATTCAATGCTATTTTGGGTTTGTTCCTTGGCAAAAGACCGGGTTGCAGGTATACTTGATTCAGGTCAAAAACATCCAGCGGTTTTTTTTAAGACCGCTGTTTCATATGGATGAACAGACAAATATCAAAGGGAGAGCCTGCTATGACACATACGATTCAGTTTTTACCTCACAATAAACAGATCACCGTGGCAAATGGCGAAAGCCTGATCCGGGCCGCCATGGAAGCCGGGGTCCACATCAATGCGTCCTGCGGCGGCGGGGGCGTGTGCGGGAAGTGCCGGGTGAAGATCGAATCCGGTGAAGTGGAAGGCGGGATTTCGGAAAAACTGTCGGATCAGGACCGGGAAAAAGGGTATCGCCTGGCCTGCCTGGCCCATGTGACTTCAGATCTGACCGTGCGCATTCCCGTGGAGTCTGAAGTGGAGACCAGCCGTCTCACCCAGACCATGGACCGTCACACGGCCCGGGCCATGACCGTGGATGTGGAAGATCTCAAACAGGACGGGCTGTTCATTCCGCCGGTGGAAAAAATCTATCTGGAACTGGATCCGGCGGCGGAAGGAGACAACCGGGCCGATGTGGCCAGGATCATGCATCATCTTCGGATTCATCATGATGAACACAGATTGACCATGGATCTGAGCCTGATCCGCCGGGTGCCGGATATTATCCGGCAGGAAAATTTTAAAGTGACCGCCACGATTTTACGGCCGGTGAGAGAGGACGGCAAGAACGAGATCATCAATATCGAGCCCGGAGACACCACAGACAGGAATTTTGCCATTGCCGTGGACATCGGCACCACCACGGTGTTCGGCCAGGTGATGGACCTGCACTCCGGTGAAGTCCTGGCCCAGCAGGGCGAGTTCAACGCCCAGATCAGCTATGGCGAGGATGTGATCTCCCGGATCATGTATGCGGAAAAAGGCGACGGGCTGGTCACCCTGCACAAACGCGTGGTGGAAACCATCAACAAGATCGTTCAGGGGATCATCAAAAAAGCAAAAATAGACACCCATGAAGTCTCCACCATCACGATGGCCGGCAACTCCACCATGACCCAGCTGCTGCTCAATATCAACCCCAGTTATATCCGAAGAGATCCCTATGTGCCGGCAGCCATTCTGTACCCGCCGTTTCATGCCACGGAAATCGGCCTGGAACTGGCTGACCACACCACGGCCCTGGTGTATCCGGGGGTTTCGTCCTATGTGGGCGGAGACATCATATCCGGCATCATGGCCTCGGGCATGTACCGGTCCCCGGAACTGACCCTGTACATGGATATCGGCACCAACGCGGAGATCGCCATCGGACACCAGGACTGGATCATGTGCACGGCCGCCTCAGCCGGCCCGGCTTTTGAGGGCGGCGGCGTCAAGTTCGGCATGCGGGCCGCCAAAGGGGCTGTGGAGGATGTATCCATCAACCCGGCCACCTATGAACCCATGATCATCACCGTGGGCAATGAAAAAGCCAAAGGCATCTGCGGGTCCGGGCTCATCACCCTGGCGGCCCGGTTGCTGGAAACCGGGATCATCGATTCCCGGGGCAAGTTCAACCAGGAACTGGACACCCCCCGGATCCGGCAGACCGATGAGATCTGGGAGTATGTGCTGGTGTATGAAAAAGACACCCAGATCGAGCGGGATATCACCATTACCGAACCGGACCTGGACAACCTGATCCGGGCCAAGGGTGCCATGTATTCCGCAGCGTTGACCCTGCTGGATGAGATCGGTCTCAAAGTGAACGACATCGAGCGGATCATTCTGGCCGGCGGGTTCGGATCCTATGTGGACCTGGCGTCCGCCATCACCATCGGGCTTCTGCCGGAGATCGGGCCGGATAAGGTCACCTACCTGGGCAACGGGTCGCTTCTGGGATGCCGCATCAACTGCCTGACCAATTCCCTGCTTCAGCAGAAGTGACCCAGAGTGGTGAACATGATGACCAATTTTGAGCTGGCCTCCACCCCGTCCTATATGGATCATTACATGGGGGCATTGTTTCTGCTACGAGACTCAACTATTATTTTCCCAGGATCAAGGCAAAGCTGGAAGCGTTGCGCAAATGAGTGTATCCGGGTATGTCCGCACCATTGAACTGGCTTACCGCCGGCCCTGGGCAGCAACACCGCCGATGCCGGCGCCTGGAACAGGCGTTGAAAAAGAGCTGAACACCCAAAATGTCCATGTTCCCCGGCACCTGGTCGGGGATCTGCCCACGCGGCTGCGACAATGGCGCACTGGCAGGTCAGGCGGTGCTGTTCAAGAGACCGCCGGTCTTTACGGTGGTGGATCTGCTGGATCCGAAGATGCCGGCCCGGTGCTGGGGCGGCCGTGGATATCGGCACCACCCGCATGGTGATTGCCTTGATGGATCTGGAGACCGGGAAAAAACTGGGGGAAACCGGGTTTGACAATCCCCAGGCAGATATCGGGCCGGATGTGCTCACCCGGATTCTTCATGCAAAAACCCCGGCGGGCCGGGAGGCACTCCAGCGCCTGGCCGTTGACGCGCTGAATCAGCACCTGGCCCGGTTATGCAAAGAAAACAACCGGACCCCGGACCGGGTGTTCCTGGTGGCCGGGGCCGGGAACACGGCCATGACCCATCTGTTTGCGGGCTGCCGGCGTTCCGGGTCATTCAGGAACCCTATATTCCCTGCACCAATATCGATACCTGAATGCCGCCGACCTGGGACTGGCCGTTCATCCCGGGAGTCGAAGGTGTTCTGTTTCCCAATATCGGGTCCTATTTCGGCGGGGATCTGCTGGCTAGTTCTGGCCACCGATCTGGACCGGGAAGGGAAGATCCCTGCATCATGGTGGATGTAGGCACCAACGCGGAAATCGTTCACAGGGAAACAAAGACTGGCTCATGGCCTGTGCCGGGGCTGCCGGCCCGGCCCTGGAAAGCGGGGTCAGCCAGATGGGCATGACGGCAAAGCCGGGCGTGATCGACCGGGTGCGCGTGAATCCTGGGGCCGGGATCGTCATCACACCATTGATGATGAACCGGCCGTGGGTATCTGCGGGTCCGGCATGATCGACCTGGCTGCGGCCCTGTTTGTGTCCGGCCGCATCGATATCCAGGAAAGCTGGTGCCGGCCTGCGGGGATCGGTTGACAAATGAAGATGACATTCCCGCGTTTGAACTGGTGGCGGCGGCTGATTCCGGCTTTGGGCGAGCCATCTGTTTGTCCCAGGTGGACCTGAATTCTCTGACCAGTGCCAAAGCCGCCATGTACACCATTTTAGAGGTGATCGTGTCCCCCAGACCGCCGGGCTGTCGTTTTCGATCTGGCGGTTTATGTGGCCGGCACGTTCGGGTCGTTCATCAACGAATGCCGCCATCACCATCGGCATGCTGCCTGATATTCCGTTAGACCGGTTCCAGGTGCTGGGCAACACCTCGTTACAAGGCGCGGAACAGGTATTGACGACTTTGATCCGGCGGCTTTTGACCGGGTGCGTATCGAAACCATCACCTACATCGGGCGAACGTGAATCAGGGTTCATGAATCTGTTTTCCGGGGCCGAGTTTATCCACATACCGACACCTCTCGGTTTCCGTCCGTGAAGGTCTGAATCGATGACCCGCCCCCGGCGGTGCCTGTTATAGGACGAGAACGCGGTTCTGACAGTCCGGCAACAGCGAAATTTGAGAACCACCACTAATCAGTCCGAATCTGGTTGTAGATAAAATTTATTGTTTGATGAGGGCGGAAACCATATATAAAAGCATGCGTAATAGAGTCGATTGATACAGGCATTCCATCTTTTGGCATCCGCTAAGATACGGGCATCTTCCATGGATTCCATGGAGCGGGCCATTCGATGTAACACAAGGCTGTCGTGCTCTTTGTCACAGGCTGATCACCTTCTTCAACAATTCTCTGGTGAAAAGGGATGGTTGATAAAGATCGCTGTTCCATTCTTTTTGTGATTCTCACAATCGAAGAAATAATTTCACCGGTTTCCCATTCAATTTCATAAAGACGATGTCTAGTTTGTCTGTTCGAATATCATCCACCGGTCCATTGACAGAATAAGAAAGGTCCCAGTCTGACTCTGCGGACGCATCCACGGGATTGTGAGCCATAAGAATGATTTCAGCCCCGGGTTCCACGTCATGAACGGCTTGCTTTATTTTTTTATCAGCGTATTTTTTCCATTCAGAATCCCCTTTTGCAAAATTTCGATCAGCCCCCATTTTTGACTGGAGATATAAAATAATCAATAATTATATTATCTTATTCTGCCTGCCGGGTCAAACTGGAAGTGACGATAAAAATATGTATACCTGTATATACAACCTCGTCTGATTGTGGTACATTTTTGACATTTTAAATAATCGCAGAAAAGTGACCCAATGAGAAAGGGAGATTGTATCATGAAAAAGATTGTCGAATGCGTGCCCAATTTTTCTGAAGGCCGCAATACAGAGACCATTGACGCCATTGCCGATGCCATCCGAAATACGGCCGGGTGTACGCTGCTGGATGTGGATCCGGGGCGGTCCACGAACCGGACGGTGTACACGTTTGTGGGGGAACCGGATGCCGTGGTAAAAGGGGCTCTGGCAGGCGCCCGGGTGGCCCGGGAAAAAATCGATATGCGCACCCATAAAGGGGAGCATCACCGCATGGGGGCCCTGGATGTGTGCCCGTTTATTCCGGTGGCCAATGTCACCATGGACGAATGTGTGGCATTGTCAAAGGAGTTCGGACAAAGGGCTGCGGACGAGCTGGGGATTCCGGTGTATCTGTATGAAGCTTCGGCGGCACAGGATTACCGCAGAAAACTGCCCCAGATCCGGGAAGGCCAGTATGAAGCCGTCAAAGACCGGATCGTGAAGCCGGAATGGAAACCGGATTTCGGACCGGCACAATTCATTCCCGAGTGGGGGGCCACGGTCACCGGGGCCCGGTTTTTTCTGATCGCATATAATGTGAACCTGCTGTCCACCCCCAACCAGGCCCACCGCATTGCGCTGAACCTGCGGGAAGCGGGCCGGGGACCGGATCAACCCGGGCGGCTCAAGGAGGTCAAAGGCATGGGCTGGTATGTGGATGACTACAACCTGGCCCAGGTCACGGTGAACCTGAACAATTACCGGGTCACCCCGCCGCACATCCTGTATGAGGAAGTGAAAAAAGAGGCAGCCCTGCTCAATGTGGCTGTGACCGGATCGGAAATCGTGGGCGTGGTGCCCCTGGAAGCCATTCTTGCGGCGGCCGAGTATTACATTGAAAAAGAGAACCTGTTTGTCCTGGACGAGGACCAGAAGGTGCGCCTGGCGGTGGAGCGGCTGGGACTCAATGCCGTGGCCCCGTTCAACCCCAGAGAAAAAATCATCGAGTATATCATTGCCGAAGCACCGGACGAACCCCTGGCCGGCCTGACCACCCGGCAGTTCATTGAAGAGGTGGCCTCCCGCAGTTCCGCGCCGGGCGGGGGATCGGTGTCCGCAGCCATTGCAGCCATGGGCGCAGGTCTTGGATCCATGGTGGCCAAACTCACTTTGGGGGTGCGGAAATTTGAAAATGTGGATGCAGAAATGCGAAAACTGATCCCGCCCCTGCACCAGGCCGCCCATGCCCTGATTCCCATGATCGATGCGGACACCCACGCGTTTAACGATTATGTGGCCGCTCTGGGCCTGCCGAAAGACACTGAGGCAGACCGGGCCTGTCGGGATGAACACCTGCAGCTGGGATTGAAAAAAGCCATTGATACCCCGCTGTCCGTGATGGCCACCGCGGATGCGGCCTGGGATGCCCTGGCCGCGGTGGCGGCATACGGCAATATCGCCTCGAAATCCGACGTGGAAGTAGGCGCAAGGGCTTTGGAGATGGGCATCTGGGGGGCGTACAAAAACGTGGTCATCAATATGGCGGGGATCACGGACGATATTTACAAAAAACAGACCCTGGAAAAAGCGGATGCGTTAAAGAACCGGGCTGCGGACATGTGCGGGCAGGTCCTGGAGATTCTGGATTCCCGGTCGTGATGCCGGATGTGTGACAGCCTCAAGGCACCCCGCACGGGGCTTTGCTGTTCCCAGACATCTGAAATCCGACCGCCAGGGTATCACGTCCAAAGCCATGTGCCTATTTTGTATTGACAGGGGGGTGTATTTATAATACAGCTATATCGAAGCTATAAAAGAGGCAAACAACACATTTCAGGAGGGTTACATGAGAGAAGTAGTTATTGCAAGTGCGTGCAGAACGGCAATCGGCAGATTCGGCGGGTCTCTGGCTCCGTTGAGCGATATTGATTTCGGCCCCATTCCCATCAAAGAGGTCATCAAGCGGGCCGGGCTCACCGGGGATCAGATCGATGAGGTCATTTACGCGTCCGGGTATCGTACCGGAGACCTGCCCATCAACTCCGCAAGGGTGGTGGCGGTGAAAGCCGGCATTCCCCAGGAAAAACCCCAGTTCACCATTTCCAAGGCGTGTGCCGGCAGTATCAAGGCCACGACCCTGGCGGCCCAGGTGATCAAATCCGGTGATGCGGATATTATTGTGGCCGGCGGCATGGAAAGCATGAGCAATGCCACATTCATGCTCAAGAAAGCCCGGTGGGGATACCGTTTAGGCCATGGCCAGCTCCAGGATCAGCTGATTCTGTTTGATCCCTTGAGCGGCAACACCATGGGAGAAACCGCTGAAAACGTGGCGGAAAAATACAATGTATCCAGAGAAGATCAGGATGAATTCGGTCTGAGAAGCCAGCAGCTCGCGGAAAAAGCCATCAAGGAAGGCAGATTCAAGGAACAGATCGTGCCTGTGGAGATTCCCCAGCGCAAAGGTGATCCCAAAATATTTGACACGGATGAACACCCGAGGTTCGGCACCACCATGGAATCCCTTCAGAAGCTCAAACCCGCCTTCAGAAAAGGGGGCACGGTCACGGCCGGCAGCTCCAGCGGCATGAACGACGGCGCATCCGCCCTGGTGGTCATGGCAAAGGACAAAGCCGATCAACTGGGCATCAAACCCATGGCGTCCATTGTGTCCTATGCATCGGCCGGTGTGGATCCGGCCCTCATGGGGATCGGTCCCATCCCGGCCACCCGCATGGCCCTGGAAAAAGCCGGTCTGACCATGAACGACATTGATCTGATCGAGCTCAATGAAGCGTTTGCCTCCCAGTCTCTGGCCTGCATCCGGGAGCTGGACATGGATATCAACAAAATCAATGTCAACGGCGGTGCCATTGCCCTGGGGCACCCGGTGTCTGCCAGCGGCGGCGCTATTTTAACCAAGCTGTTGTATGAAATGGAAGCCCGGGATGTCAGGTACGGCCTGGCCACCCTGTGTATCGGAGGCGGCCAGGGTATGGCCCTGATCGTGGAAAGAAAATAAGTTTCTATATAAATTTTTGACATAAAAAGGCGCATCCGGTTACAAAACCGGGGCGCCTTTTTTGTTGGCTCAAGTGCCGGGAACTTTGTATTTCTGGGGCCTGGCTTTTTTGGGAAACAGGGCTGTGGTGATTCTGGGTGCCAGTTCAAATAAAAGAATGCCGATCATGGCTGAAGACAGGATGAAAACCCCGCTGAGCACCCGGATGGTGTCAACGGCCATGCTGGCGATGATCACGGAAAATTCCCCCCGCTGGGTAAAAGACAGCCCGGCCCGCACAGATACTTTTTTGGACAGCCCGTAGAATCTGGCCCCGTAATACCCGGTAATGATTTTGCCGGCAATGGACCAGACCAGCAGAACGACGAGCAAAGGAATCATGGGAACCCCGTCTCCAAAGGCGATGGTGGTGCCGAAATAAAAAAAGAACAAAGGCAGAAACAGGTCCCGCACCGGCAGAATCGCATGTTCCAGCGGTTCGGTGCGCTGTGCTTCCGCCAGGATGATGCCGGCCAGAAATGCGCCCAGTACTTCGGACAGGTTCAGCAGCAGGGCCAGACCCCCGTAGGCCAGGGCAATGCCCACCACCAGGAGGATGAAAATGTCCTGGCTCCTGTACCGGTCCACAAATCCGCCCAGCCGGCTGAAGATGAGATGCCCGATCACCACGGCACCGATGATCAGGCCGACGATTTTGGCAAGGATTATTCCGAATGTCACACCGGTCATGGCCGTGCCCGCGGTCAGGCCCACCAGAACGGCCACGGCAATGGGTGCCACCAGGTCTTCAAAGATCCAGAGGCCCAGCAGAAATCAGACTCCGGATTGGCCATGCGTTTTGAACTCTCCAGAATTTTGGCGGTGATGGACGAGGAGGTGGCATATACCACTCCATCGCCCATGAGAAAGGATGTGATCCAGTCCAGGCCGAAAAACAGGCAGATGCCCATGGTGACGAACAGATTGAGACACACATCCAGGGTACCGGCCGGGGCCACTTTTAGCGATCCCGGCCAGGCGGCGCACGGGAAACTCCATGCCCAGCATGAAAAACAGCAGCACAATCCCCACTTCTCCGGCCAGGTGCAGCGGGTGGCTGCCGGAAAAATACCCGCCCAGGCCGATGCCCAGCAGAATATAGAGCACCACCCCGGGGATCCGGATCTTCATGCCGATGAATCCCACGGCAAACAGGAGAATGAAAATGCTCCCGGCAATGAACAGAACAGGGAAATGAATGTCCCCCATCAATTGTCTCCTTCCGTGGATGCTCCTCTGGCCATGGCTTCAAACCGCCTGATCTGGTCTCTTTCCCGGCTGTCATGACCGTGTCTCCGGCTTTGAGCACCACATGGATATCCGGGCTCACGATCATGTCATCTCCATGCATCACGGCAATGATGGAAGCCCCGGTGTGGGTCCGGATCCGGGATTCGGCAATCTGTTTGTCCACAAACGGGGATTCCGGGGTGAGCTTGATCCATTCCATGACCAGCTGTTTCTGAAAGATCTGCATTTTATCGTCATCCACAGGCTGGTATAGTGGCCCCTAAAAGCTGGGCCCCCATTTCCCGGGTTTCTTCGGATGTCAATGTCAGAAAAATAATCCACTCATCTTCGTCGGTATCCTGAAAAATACAGGTCCCGTTTGCAGGTGATGGATAATGACCACGACTTTCTGTTGTTCCGCAGTCAGGAAAGAAATTTTTTGCCCACACCGGGCAGATCTGCCATTTTAACTTCCACAATGTCACCTCTTGATTTTTAAATTACACTTACTGGCGCAACGCGCTGTTTAATTTTGTCCACATAGGCCTGGATGTCGATTTGCGTTCCAGGCCGGAGGCGGCACCATGTACCGGATCTTGCGAAGATGGCCCGTTCAGCCCAGCCCCGGTCGTGGATGCCGTACAGCCAGGCCACGCCGGTGTAGGAGTTGGGGTCTCTGCCGTCCAGAAAATACCGGTTGTTCAACGCCAGCGTGGTCTCAAACGCCTGTTTCGGGGAAGGGGACCATTCCAGGATTTTCTTGCCCCAGTACATGCGCATGTAATTGTGCATGAACCCGGTGCAGGTCATCTCGGTCATGGCTGCGTTCCCAGTAAGTATCATGGGTGGCGGCATCTGTCAGTTCTTTCCGGGTATAGATATATTTTCTGGGATCCGTTTCATGGTCGGCCAGGGTGTTTCTGGCCCACCCGGAATCACATCAAAACAATCATAATCCGGCGTGTAGTACACAAAATTGAATGCCAGCTCCCGCCGGATGATCAATTGTTCGATAAACGCATCCCGGGCATCTGACAGGGACGGATCCACATTCATGACCCCTAAGGCCAGGTACAATGGGGAGATCTGCCCGAAATGCAGGTACGGGCTCATGTACGAAATGTCATCGGTCTGGGGCTGGTTGCTGTGCCGGTCATAGTTTTTCAGACCATTGGCCAGAAATGTCTGAAACCGCTTTTCCACATGAGAGGTGCCGCCTGGGAAAACCGGGAGACCGGGGGCACGGTCCTGTCCAGGGACAGGGTGTCGCACACGGCCTGGGGATCTGTGATGTCCAGGCTGTCAAATGACAGGTTCAGAGACGAATGTTTCCAGGTCTTTCAAAGGCAGCGGCATGAGAAAATCCGCCAGCACCTTGTGGAGCCGGGGCCGGATGGTCCGGGCCGCATATTCCTTTTTGGTGGTGGCCGCAGCCACAGGCACCACAACATCGGTTTCCACCAGGATGACCGGGCAGCCGGCATTTTTAGCCACCCGGCCCCGCCACAGTCGCTGGTGCCGCAGATATCCGGCATCACACACGATCAGTGCCGCCTTTCCGCCTAAATCCAGGGCCTCGGGCGGGTTCCCTTTGAGCACCACCAGCTGAATCCCGGTCCGCCAGTGCGGTGCGGGTTTCAGCCAGCCCTTCCAGCATAAACGTGTAATGCCGCAGGTTGGCTTCGGATACGCGTCCAGTCAGACCAAACCCCACCACCAGGGGCAGGCCCAGCCGGTTGGCCTGATCTGCGGCAAATTCCAGGGCATGGTTGAACACGGCCCTCTAGGACTGCTGCATCCAGTAGAGCACGTAATGTCTTTCGGGGCCGGTTTCTTGATCCGGTCGCGGTTGAGGTGGTGGATGGCCGGATGGATGGTCATTCAAATATTTCTCGTCTGCTGCCGAAGATTCCTGAGCGTCTTCTTCCATGTCGGATTTTTCCGGCTGGTTTATCTTTCCAGTACGCCTTGTCCACTCATTGGCAATGATCGCGTTATCACCTCATTGGTGCCGGTCAGATGGATGCAAGGCGCAGGTCCCCGGAAGATCCGTTCCACGGGATAGATATTGGTGTACCCGATGCCGCCCATGACCTGCATGGCGTTGTGCACGGCTTTCTGGCGGGATTCCGTGACAAATTTCTTGGACTCCGACACCAGGCGCCGGATCTGCTTGTCGTGGATACCGGCATCCACGGCCCGGGCTGTGGTGTAGATCATGGCCCGGGCTGCATCCAGAAGCGTCACCGCCTCGGCCACCTGGAACGACACCCCTGGAACTGGGCCACGGGCCGGCCGAATGCCTTGCGTTTTGAGGTGTATCCCGTGGCGTGTCCACGGCCGGCACAGCGGCCCCGATAGTCATGGCGGCCGTGCCCAGGCGCTCGGGAATCATCATGGTGTTGAACACGTTGACCCCCTGGTTCAGGCCGCCCACCCGGTTTTCTTTCGGTACTTTCATCCTTGAACACCATGCGGGCGGCCCCGCCGCCCGGCATCCCATCAGGCCGTATAGATATTTGGTTTCCACCCCGTCGGTGCGGTCCACAATAAAACAGGAGATACCGTTTCGGGGCTCGGCATCCGGGTCGGTTTTCGCATACGCGAAAAAATCCGCCCCTTCACCGCCCACGATGAACCGTTTCTGGCCGTTGAGAACAAAATGATCGCCTTTGTCCACGGCTGTGGTGGTGGTGCCGAAAAATCAGACCCGCCCGGGGTTCGGTCAGGCATTCCGCCGCAAAAGATCTTGCCTTTGAGCAACGGTTTGACATATTTTTCTTTCTGGGCATCCGTGCCGTGCAGGATGATGGCATCGCACACCAGTTCCGCGCCCACCCCGAAGGTGCAGGCAAAAATATATCCCAGCACCCCGATCTCTTCCACTGACCATGCAGGTGGACACCAGTCCATGCCTCTTCCGCCCCATTTTCCGGATACCGGCACCCCATCAGGTTCCGGCGGCCGGCTTCCTGTAGAAATTCTCGGGAACCGGATTTTATCCACATCCATATCCAGGATCATCTGCCGGGGATGGTTTTGACAAAATCCGGGCCTCCTGCTTCAGTTGTTTTTGCTTTTTCATTTAAAAAGATAATCAAACATGAATGCATTTCCTTGTTTTTGGCTGATATATTGCACCACGAAGGACACAAAGGCAAATCCACCGTTCTTCGTTCGTGTCTTTCGTGTCTTTCGTGGTTAAAAAAAAGAGCTAAATTATTGTATATCTGAGAGTTGACATTATCGGTTGTTTTTTCCGGAGTCAAGTATTACCCGTTTGAAAATCACAGGATTTGACTTTTGACCGCATTTGGTGCAAAAATCGGCTGTCTTGAGAATCCGGTCACGAAAAAAAGGAAGATATATGCAGGAACCCATTGATCTGAACTGGAAGGAATTCGGCAGTGCATTGCTCAATGCCACGCCCAGCGGGGTGGCCGTGTTTGACAATGCGCTCCAGGCCCTGATATCCAACCCGCCGGCCAGAAACTGTCTGGGGCTGTATCCCGGCGCTTTTCTGTCGGCGACCATTCCCTCCCTGACTGCATCGGCCCGGAAAGTCCTGTCAGATCAGATTGTTGAAACCGGCCTGATCGTGGAAAAAAACGACAGCCGGTATTCAGTGATGCTGGGGCCGGTTCACCATGGCAACGCGGCCATCGGCATCATTGCCATTTTTGAAGACATGACCGCGCTGACCAATATCACCAACCGCATGAAAGGGTTTCAGCAGCTGTCCATTGAGCTGGACACCATCATTGACAGCTCCAATGACGGGTTGTGGATCTGTGACGGCAACGGGGTGGTGGTGAGGGTCAATCCGGCATCGGAAAAAATGATCGGGCTGACAGCCGCCGAGGTTGTGGGCAAACACATGACCGAGCTGGTGGAAAAAAAACTGGTGGACCGGTCCGTGACCCTGGAGGTGCTCAAAACCCGGAAGAAAGTATCTTTGATTCAAAAAACCCGCATCGGCAGGGATCTGTTTCTGACCGGCACTCCGGTGTTTGACAAGAACGGGGACCTGTTCCGGGTGGTGGTCAATGAACGGGATATCACGGAAATCAACCGGCTCCAGGAACAGCTCCAGGAAAATGAGGCTTTGACTGAGCACTATCGGCGGGACATGCTGGAAAAACAGATTCAGGAAACAGAATCCCGGCAGATCATCGCCCGGAGCGACAATTACCGCAAAATTATTCAAAAAGCCATCAAACTGGGGGAGGTGGATTCCACCGTGCTGATTTTAGGGGAATCCGGTACGGGCAAAGGTGTGGTCGCGGATTTGATTCATCGGTCGTCTTCCCGGTCGGATTACCCCATGATCAAGATCAATTGCGGGGCCATTCCAGATACCCTGGTGGAAAGCGAATTGTTCGGATATGAAAAAGGCGCGTTTACCGGCGCCGGTCACAAAGGCAAACCCGGAAAGCTTGAAGCCGCAGACAAGGGCATTGTTTTTCTGGACGAGATTGCCGAACTGCCCCTGGCATCCCAGGTGAAACTGCTCAAATTCATTGAGGACGGGGTGATTTCCCGGGTGGGAAGTACCCGGGGACGGGCTGTGGATGTGCGGATCATTGCGGCCACCAACCGGAATTTGAAACAGATGATCGAAAAAAAACAGTTCCGCAGTGATCTGTACTACCGGCTCAATGTGGTGCCCGTGACCATGCCGCCGCTGCGGGAGCGCAAAGACTGTCTGGTGCCGTTGATCACCCATTATCTTGAAACCTTCAGCACGAGGTACCGGAAACCGGAAATCAGCATCTCCCGGCAGGCCATGGACGCATTGACCGCATATCCATATCCGGGCAATGTCAGGGAACTGATCAATATCTGCGAACGTCTGGTGGTCATGGCCCATAACAGCCGGGTCCGGTTCGAGGACCTGCCCGGCAGTATCCGGAAATCCATGACCGCTGAAGCGCCGGACGACCCGGTCTGGCATCCGGACCATACGTTGTCACAAATGGTGGCGGACCTGGAAAAAAAAGTGCTGACCGCGGCCCTGGAAAAAGGAAAAACCCAGGCCAGTGCGGCAAAGCTGCTGGGCATCAACCAGTCCACCATTGCCCGGAAAATGCAAAAATATGGCCTGGACCGATCCGGTTGGGCGACCAAAAAGTAAAAGGGCCTTTGGATGAAAGGCCCTCCGGGTATTTAAGGATTTTGTCTTATGCCCCGGGTTGCGGGGCCGGAATCCCGTTTTCATCCCAGCCTCTTAACCGGTAGTAATCGTCAACCAGCTGAGTGAACGCTTCTTGGGTGATGCTGTTGCCGTCGGGCAGTTTTTCTGTGAAAAGCCGTTTGGGCAAAGAGTCATCGGCCCGGGTCAGGCCTTCCTGTAAATTAAAGCGGCGCGTCAGGTCCGTGACCCGGGAGGCCATTGCCGCCAGGTCTTTTTGGACAGGTCCATGCCTGTGGCCATTTTTATCAGGACGGCCAGTTCCTCCCAGGGATAGAAACCCGGTAAAACCGGCACAGGATCGGTGTCGAACAGGGTGCACCGGTCCTCGAAATCAATGAACATCTCGGCTTTCCCGTCAATCTGGTCCGGGTCGATCATGCCGGCCAGTTCGGCTTTTGTAAAACGTGCTGCGCAGGTGGCATGCGCCCCGGGGAAGACTGCATAGGCAAGCCCCCATGCCTTTCAGGGTCCGGGGATCGTACCCGCGGCTCCATGCCTTTCACGTGAACTGCCAGGTCGGCCATTGCCCATTTCCGGGGCCGCAGTTTTGATGCCGTCAGCCAGAAGACCGCCGATGCCTTCCCGGCGGGCGATTTTTTCCAGCAGATCTGCCACGGCATCGGCATCTCCGTAGGTCAAAGATTCCTTGATCCTGCCCCGGGTGGATGCCTCAATGGCCAGGCGCCAGGTTGCCGGCCGTGATGGTGTCCATGCGGTCCGGGTCGCAGATATCGTTGAGCCAGGTGATCTCTTCAATGCGTCGATCATGCACAGCCCGCCGAATGCATAAATGGTTTCATATTCCGGGCCTCCAGTTTCAGTCCGGCATGGCGGCCTTCCTGCATTCACCAGTTTGCCGCACCCATGAAACAGGTTTTGCAGGGACCGGGGTTTTTGCCTTCAGTTTTTCGGCCATGGCAGCGGCATTGATTTTTCATGTAGGTCACATTTGCCCTGGGACCAGTACCGGGCCGGAAACGCGCCGGCTTTGTTCAGGCCGTCCACCATCACCGGAGTGCCCTGGGTCCGGTAGGTGCGGGTGGCCGGGTGCTGGTTCAGGTCTTTGGCCATGGTTATGGCATACTGTTTCATGCCATCGGGATCATGAAAGGTTTTTTTGCTGGTTTCCATGAAACACCAGGGCTTTGATGTTTTTGGATCCCCATGACCGCACCCATGCCGGTGCGGCCGGCTGACCGTAGTAATCGTTTTTTCAATGACAGCGAATTTGATCTGGTTTTCACCGGCCGGCCCGATGACCAGGGCCGCGGCATCTTTGACGCCGCAGGCCTTTTGACCGCATCTTCGGTTTCATAAGTATCTTGCCCACAGCGATTCTGCGTCATGGAACCTTACATCCGTGTCGCTGATTTCAGCCACGGATCTGTGGCCCGCTCCTTTTATCAGGACAGCATCATATCCGGCCCGGCTGATGGCAGGAGCGGCCCGGCCTCCGGAATAGCTTTCCGCATAAATCCGGTCAAAGGCGATTTGAAAAAAATCCGCACCGGCAGGAGCCGTACAATCAGGCTGTCGGTCAAGGGCCCGAGCCCCACGATCAGGTGGTTGTCCGGGGACAGCGGATCCACGCCCGGCGGATTGTACTGCAAAAGCAGATGGGTGGCCAGGCCTTTGCCGCCCAGGTATTGCTTTAAGGTGTCGTCGGAAAGGGACGTCACCCGGGTGGTTTGGCGGGTGACGTCAATGATGAGAATGCGGTTGAAAAAACCTTTCATGTCAGCTCCTTTGACCGGGTTATTGTTCCAGGGCCTTGAATCCGTCTTCCAGGATGGACAGGCCTTTGTCAAGTTGTTCATCGGTGATGACAAACGGCATCAGGGTGCGGATCACATTGCCGAAATTGCCGCAGGAAAGAATCACCAGGCCGTTGTCGTAGCAGATCTGGGTCAGTTTTTTAGCGGCGTCCGTGGCCGGTTCTTTTGTGTCGCGGTCATTGACCAGTTCCAGGGCCAGCATGGGGCCTTTTCCCCGGACTTCGCCGATGATCTCATGCCGGTCCGCCAGTTCGGCAAACCGTTTTTGCAGGATGTCACCCAGCTGCCGGGACCGTTCCAGCAGATTGTCTTCAAACAGGATCTCCAGAACCGCCAGGGCGGCCTGGCAGGACAGAGGATTGCCGCTGTAAGTGCCGCCCAGACCCCCGGGATGCGGGGCATCCATGAGTTCAGCGCGTCCTGTGACCGCACTCAACGGCATGCCGCCGGCCAGGCTTTTGGCCTGGGTGACAAGATCCGGTTCAATGCCCCAGTGTTCCGTGGCCAGGAATTTGCCGGTGCGGCCGGCACCGGACTGGACTTCGTCCATGATCAGCAGGATGCCGTATTTTTTAGCAATGGCCGCCAGTTTCGGGAAATACTCCGGCGGCGGGGTGACAAATCCGCCTTCGCCCTGGATGGGTTCGGCAATAATGGCGGCACAGGATTCCGGGTCCACATGGGTGATGAAAAACGATTCAATCATGTCAGCGCAGGCAATGTTGCAGGACGGATAGGTGCATCCCATGGGGCACCGGTAGCAGTAAGCATAGGGCAGGCGGTACACTTCCGGGGCAAAGGGACCGAATCCGTATTTATAGGGTTTGATTTTGCTGGTCAAAGACATGGTCATCAGGGTCCGGCCGTGAAACCCGTTTTCAAATGCGATCACCGCCGGACGCTTGGTGGCGTACCGGGCGACTTTTACGGCGTTTTCCACGGCTTCGGCCCCGGAGTTGGCAAACATGGTTTTTTTGGCAAAATCTCCGGGAACCAGGTCATTGAGTTTTTTTGCCAGCTCAATGTAGGAATCATACATGCCCACGTGAAAGCAGGTGTGGATGAACCGGTCTGCCTGATCCTTGATGGCTTTGACCACTTTGGGATGGGCATGGCCCACATTGTTGACCCCGATACCGCCGGCAAAGTCGATGAATGTTTTGCCGTCCACATCGGTCATGGTGGCACCGCTGGCTTTTGCGATCACCGCCGGGGTAAGATTGGCCGGTCCCTGGGCCACATGTGCTTTTCTGAGTTCATTGAAATACTCGGTTTGGGTGGCAGTCATTTTCTTGATCTCCATAATAAATGGTTACAGGTTCTCCGAAAGGATCTGGAAAGGTCGGTTAAAATTGAATTGTCAATTGCCTTAAAAACTTAGCAAAACCTGTGCCAGAAATAAAACCGGACACACGGGCATATTGGATTGTTTTCAATGGATCTGCAGGGATTTTTTTAATGGATGAGTTTGGAAACCACCCCATAATTATGCATTGATGCATAATTATGGCATTTGGCATATTTTAAAAATTTTCATTGCAACAATTTGTTTCTGTTTGATAATCATCTATTTGGACCGGTGATGGATCAAACTGGATATGCATAATTGCATAATTTAGAGGTGTTGAAGCGGCCCGGTCTGAGGTAAATGAGTCAAACCATGGGAAATAAGGGAAATGGCACGCTAATTGCTATTCCCGGAGGGCAGCTGATCGTTTTTTTACCACGCAATTTATAATGATCGTTAACTTCAGGAGGTAATGTATGGCAACACATCGCGGTATCAACCGAACCACAGTGCTTTCGTTTGTATTATGCATCTTTATTCTGCTCGGGACCGTTTCCATGGTCCAGGCCAAGACATTCCGGTTCACCTGCCAGAATGTCAATGCCATGGAGCATCCCGGGTGGCAGGTGATTGCCCGGATGGCCGAGGATTTGAAACTGATGAGCCAGGGACAGATTCTCATCGATCAGGTGGGGCCGGGCGGCCTGGTGAAATCTCCCCAGACGTTTGAAGCCACCGGGTCCGGGGCCATTGACATGGCCATCACCTATGGGGCCTACCACGGCGGCATCGTGCCCGTGGCTGCCACCAGTTTTGCATTGCCCGGAGATCCCAGGGATATGTGGGAAACCCTGAATTTTTATTATGAAGAAGGCGGTCTGGAATTTCTGCGGACCCAGTATGCCAAACACGGGGTGTATTATGCCGGGGCCATGGTCTGGCCCGGTTATGGCATGTTCTCCAGAAAAAAAGTGGAAAGCCTGGAAGACATCAGAAATCTGAAAGTCCGGGCCGCCGGTACCATGGCCACCATGCTGCACCGCATGGGGGTTTCCACCACATTTATTCCGTTTGCCGAGATCTATGTGGCCATGTCCCGGGGGGCCATCGATGCCACGGTCAGCGGGTCCCATGCGGAAAATTATCTCCAGAACCTGCACGAAGTGGGAAAATTTATGGTCGTACCGGATTTCTCCGGTGTCCAGACCCTGGAAGTGCTGGTGAACAAGGGCAAATTCGACAGCATGCCCGAACATCTTCAAGCCATGTTTGAAACCGCGATTCACCGGGCATCTCTGGATTTTACCCGGACTTTCATGGAGATGGAGAAAAGAGCGGAAACCGATATGATGAGCGCCGGGGTTACCAAAGTGGAACTGCCCCAGGCCACGGTGGATGAAATCAAAAAAGCCGCCGATGCCATCTGGGATGAAGTGGGAGAAAAAGATGAATTCTCTGCCCGGTACATTGAAATGATCCGGAATCATCTGAAAAAACTGGGTTACTGATAGATACCGGCGGATGTGAAAATGGCGCTTTTCAGGCAGACATATGATTCTGGAAAGCGCCGTTCTGCCGGATGACGATTATCCACTCAACCTGCTAAACCATTGCGGAGGAACATGCAGAAACTCAAACAATTCATTACAATTATCGGAAGCATGAACCGGGGGCTGGGGAGGATCTCCTCCTTTGTGCTGATGCTGATCATGCTTTTTTTATGTTATGAGGTGGTGATGCGCTATTTTTTCAACTCCCCCACCATCTGGGTCCATGAGCTTTCCGGATTTTCCTTTGCATTCTACCTGGCTTTGACCGGCCCCTGGCTGCTGGAGCGCAAAGAACATGTGAGCGTGGACATTGTCTACAGCAAATTTCCGCCCCGTTTCCGGCTCACGGCGGATATCATCGCCTATCTGGTGTGTCTGGTCTTTTTTGTGGTCCTTTTCTGGGTGGGCGGAAAAGACATGCTGCATGCATTCAAGATCAATCAGCATTCCTACACGGTCTGGGGTCCGCCCCTGGGGCCGGTGAAGCTGTTTGTGCCGATTGCCGCGGTGCTGTTCATTCTTCAGGCACTGGCAGGTATCTGTGATGTCATCGTGAAATTCAGGGAGGAATCTGCCAAATGAGCCCGGTACTGATTGTTTTGTTGATGTTTCTGGCCTTAGTGGTGCTGTTTGTTCTGGGCACGCCTGTGGCATTTGCCCTGGGAACCGTGGGCCTGACCTTTATTATTACCATTTTAGGGCCGGCCAAGCTGCAGATTCTGCCCCATGCCGTATTTGCCCAGATGTCCGGGGAGGTGCTGATTGCCATTCCGCTGTTCATTATGATCGGCAGTCTGCTGGATAAGTCCGGGATTGCCGATGACATGTTCGAGCTGATCTACAAATGGCTGGGGCCCATGCCGGGCGGGCTGGCCGTGGGCACGGTCCTGGTGTGCGTGGTCATTGCCGCCATCGTGGGAATCGTGGGGGCCGCCACCGTGACCATGGGGCTCATCGCCCTGCCGGCCATGCTCAGCAGAAATTACAAAAAAGAGATTGCCATCGGGTGTATTTCCGGCGGCGGGGCACTGGGGTTTCTCATTCCCCCCAGCGTGACCATGATCGTGTATTCTTCGGTCACCGGGGTTTCCATCGGCAAAATGTTTTTAGGCGGGATTCTGCCGGGACTGCTGCTGGCCTCCTTGTACATCATTTATATTATAGTGCGCAGTTTTGCCCAGCCCGGCATCTGCCCGGCCATCCCCAAAGAGGAACGGGCCACCTGGACGGAAAAGTTTCTGGCACTCAAAGGGTTGTTTCTGCCGTTTCTGCTTATTTTCGCCATCATGGGCACCATTTTCATGGGCCTGGCCACACCCACGGAAGCGTCGGCCGTGGGCGCACTGGCCGCCATCGGTGTGGTGAAACTCCACGGCAAGCTTTCCTGGGAGGTGTTTTCTTCGTCGCTTTACAGAACGGCCCGGCTGGGCAGTATGGTGTTGTGGATCATCATCGGATGCCTGGCGTTTTCCACGGTGATCAATTCCCTGGCGTTGCCTGCATTTTTAACCCAGGTCATCAAGTCGGTGGGGATCAACCCCTGGACCGTGCTGGTTGCCATGATGGCCAGTCTGTTTTTCCTGGGCATGGTCATGGATGATCTGCCGATCATCATGATCACCACCCCCATCTATGTGCCCATTATCACCAGTCTGGGATTTGATCCTTTGTGGTACGGCATTTTGTTTATTCTGAACATGCAGATGGCGTATCTGACCCCGCCCTTCGGGTTTGTGCTGTTCTACATGAAAGGGGTGGTGCCCGAAGGGATCTCCATGGGCGATATCTACCGGTCCGTGGGACCTTTTATATTTCTCCAGGCCATCGGTCTGATCATCGTCATGCTTTTTCCCCAGATCTGTTTGTGGCTGCCCTCCATGATGGGGTGATGAACGATAGAATATTGACAGTGAAATATTGACAGCGAATTTTTTTGATTTAAAACCAGGAACCGATTATGGAAAACACAGACAGCAAGGTGATGCGGCTGCACGAAGCCGTTGAGAAGTATGTCACGGACGGGTGCCACCTGTCCATCGGCGGGTTTACCCTGAACCGCAACCCCATGGCGGCCGTGCATGAGATTATCCGGCAGGAAAAAAGAGACCTGCATGTGTATGCCCATTCCAACGGCCAGGGCGTGGACGAGCTGATCGGCGGCAGGTGTGTGTCCCGTCTGGAGATCGCCTACGGGGGCACGGGCAAGTTCATGTCCACCTGCATCCGGTTCAGGCAGGCGGTTCAGGAACAGACCATTGCCGTGGAGGATTATTCCAATTTTCAGATGACCCTGCGGTTTCTGGCCGGAGCCATGGGAATTCCGTTTCTGCCCACCCGGTCGTCTCTGGGAACGGACATCATCGAAAAATGGGGGTTTTCAAAAAATTCAGACATAAAGACCCACGGATTCCCAACCGGAAGCTGGTGGTGGCGGACAACCCGTTTGACGAGGGTGGGGAGCTGAAAAGTGGTGCTGGTGCCCGGCCATCCGGATGTGACCATCATTCATGTGCAGACCGCTGATGTCAAAGGCAACTGTCGCATGGAATCCTTTGCCGGATGTGGAACAGGCCAAAAGCGTCCCGGGTGTTGATTATCACGTGCGAGGATCTGGTGGATGAAAATTATCTTAAAACCGAACCGGACGAAATCAGATTCCGTTCATCCATGCCACGGCCGTGGTCAAGGTGCCGTTCGGGGCATACCCAGCCTGCTTTCAGTATTATGACTATGACCCCGTGTATATGAAGGCGTATGCCCGGGCCGCCACAGATGACACGGCGTTTGATCAGTTTTTGAATGACATGGTGTTTGCGCACAACCCATGCCGATCTGCTGGACCATGTGGGCCGGCATCGCCTGGAATCGATTCTGGCCGACCGCGGCTGCGGATATGCCAAAGACCTGGACCGGAAATAAGGAGCCTGTGATCATGGAATATACGTTAAAAGAGCTGATGACCATTTGTGCGGCCCGGGAGATCACAACGGCGATATTGTTCTGCGGCACGGGCATCTCCATGCTGGCGGCCATGGCCGCCAAGAACATCAACGCCCCGGAAAGCGTGATTTTTTGAAACCGGGGCCATTGATTCCGAGCTGGCCCACATTCCCCTGGCCGTGGCCGATCCCCGGATCATGTATCACACCTCGGCCAACGGCGGGTTGATGGATGCGTTCTGCACCATGCAGAATCCGTTTTGGGCCAGCGGGTGGTGGGCATTCTGGGGGCAGCCCAGATCGATATTTACGGCAATCTCCAACTCCCACGGTGATCCCGGGATTATGACGCCCCGGATGTAAGATTTTCAGGCTCCGGCGGGCCTGTGACGTGGCATCGTTTGTCTCCCGCAGCATTATTTTCATGAAAATGGAGAGCGGAAATTCAAGAAAAAACTGGATTATCTCACCAGCCCCGGGTATCTGGACGGGCCGGACGGAAAAGCAGCCTGCCTCCGGGGGGCCGGACAAGGTGATCACGGACATGGGGGGTGATGGGGTTTGATCCGGACACCCGGCAGATGATCCTGCTGGGCTGCTTTCCGGGCATCACTCCGGAACAGATTCTGGATCACATGGGTTGAGATCCGCACGGACCGGGCTGTGGAAATTGATGTGCCGACACAGACCGACTGGCACCCTGTTGCGGGAAAAATGCGATCCCCACAAGTTGATTCTCTGATCCGCCGGGGTTCAGGCTTTTAATACAGAAAACCGAACAGGTACAGCGGAATTTCCCGGCGGCTGCCGTACAAGATATCATCTTTGACCCGATATGCTTTGTCCTGAAGATGCTTGATCTGTTTCCCGGTTTTGGATCTGCCGCCGATTTCAAACACATGTTTGTTTGACTTCAAAGTCGCCGGCCGGGCTGTAATAAACATTTTTCCCGGCATTTTTCAGCATCTTGATGAAAAAGATTTCCCGGATGGTTCCGGTCCTGGATGCGCATACCCGATTTCGCTGATGATGGCGTGGTACAAGTCTGGATTATCCCAGATAGATTTTTTCCGTGTGCTTGAGCAGGAGTTGCTTCCGGCCCTGTTTTCGATATCCGTTCGACCATGCCGGTTTCTTCAAGCATTTCCAGATAATTTGTGGATGGTTTTGCTGTCTAAGCCAATATGTTTGGCAATACTGTTTTTTTGTTGAGTTCTCTTGGCGGGGTGGTGGCCAGATAGGACAAGATGCGCTTGAAACTGGAAAGGTTTCGGTTTTCAGTTTATAAAAATCGGCGATGTCCTCATAAATGGTTTCTGGATCACCCGGATAATTTTTGTATGTTTTGTATCTCAATAGGGATAATAACCGCGGTATTGTTTAATGACCTTTGTTTTAATACCCCAGACGGGACTTCCTTTTTTGACGCGGTAAAGGACGTGTCGGCAATGCCGTTACAACAGATATTCTCGATGACATCCCGCTCAATCCGTGCCTTTAATGTCCACCTCATATAATTTTTATGTCCGGAAAATTTTTTCTCCTGGTTTTTTTTGAATTTCACGGAAAAACCTTCATACGTCCGCATAAATATAAATCCCGACACATTTTTCATTGAAGGGTTCCTGTTCCCCGGCGGTTTTCTGTCTGTTAAATATTTAGGTGTCGTGCTTTCGATCAACCGCCGGTAGGTTTTTCCATGAAACGGTGTATCATCGGAATCATTCCTGATTTTTCATTGTATTTATGGAGTCTATTCCAATTAAATTGTGATTGTAAATGAATTTTACTATTTTTCATTCCTTGATTCAGGTCCAGGAGGCGCCCGTGGCATCGCTTTATGATGGGTGCACGGTAAAACAAAAAAGAGTATCCGGTAACGGTTGCCTGAAACCGCACCTAAGAGGAACGCCATGAAAAAAAGAAGAGATTCCCCGTCGATTTTTTTCAAAGAACAGCACCCTGGCCTCCTATTGACAGCCCCATATTTTTCAGTATGTTGAAATCAGGTTCAGACTGGTTCCCGTGTCATGTAAAGAAGCCGACAAGGAGGCTCCCATAGTTCAACCGCCGAAAAATTATCGTATCTGGAAGAAACCATGGCCCAGCTTGCCTATTCCCAGCTAAAAGGAATGTCCCTGCAAACATTGTCCAGAGAAATGCGGGAGTTCAGGACAATCGGGGAGTTCAAGAACGACATGTTGATGTTCAAGGATGACATGTTGATGTTCAAGGATGAGATGTTGATGTTCAAGAACGAGATGCGCGATTTTATAATTGAAATGTCGGTATTCAAGGATGAGATGGGCGAGTACAAGGACTGGTCGAAAAAACAGCTCATCACAATGAACCGGCAGTGGGGGGACCTGGCCAACAAAATGGGCACCCTGGTGGAAGATGTGGTGGCCCCCAATATCCCGCGGATCGCTCAAACCTATTTCGGGTGTGAAGACCTGGATTATTTTGCGGTGCGGGTCCGGAAAAAAAGCCTGAAAGGGGACCGGCAGAAAAGAGAATTCGACGTGATTGCCGCGTGCCAAGGCATTTTTATTTTCAATGAGACCAAATCGTCCCCTGAAATCCGGGACGTCGACAAACTGGCCGCGTTCATCGAAAGCAATGAACTGTTCGACTATTTCCCTGAATATGAAGGCTGCAAGGTATATCCCGTGTTTTCGTCTCTTTACATGGATGACAGCCTGGTCGCCTACCTGACCCGCAAAAAGATTTATGCCCTGACCCTCAAAGACGATACCATGGATATAGTCAACTGGGATCAGTAGGCGATTCCGGTGACATTGTCCCAGCCTTTCTCAAGCCCCCACCCAAAACCCAATACTCAACCAGTCCGCCTGATCTGCCTGGACGGGGTAATACCTGTGTGAGGCAGTACTGCTTGATGCGCTGATCTTCGGTTTCCATGAAACGGTTATCATTGGAAGATACTCCTGACTTTCAATTTTTCTTCTTCCTTGATCAAGATCAAGGAAGGGGTGAGATCCTTGATCCATGAATTCAGCATGGTGTGATCAGGATCAGCTGGCCGTTCATTGAAGCTGGTTTTCCGGAAAGTCCGGGCCTTACACCGGGTCTATCATTTTGAAAGACGGTGTGACAGATTCTCTCAGATTGATGGATATCATTTGGATGCGGCTTTATCACCCGGCAAGGGCGGAACCATTATTATTTCTTGGCATTGGCGGTTCCTTTTCCGGCCCCCCCCCCTCTGCCGGGCTGTCTGTCATACCGTGCTTGATCAGATTGCAAGATCGGGGGAAGCGTTGGTGTCCTGGCACAAGCTATGCAAACAAACTATGCAAACAAACTATGCAATTGGTTCATCTGTTTATGAAAGATTTTCCGACAATACAGGCCAGCAGCAACCGGAAAACGTCTATGAAGATCATGCAAGAAAATATATTTGACCGAACGGAAGCCAAACAAAGGGTTTTGATTTATTATCCCATTGTCCATACCCTGGAAGAACTGGGTCAGCTCAAGGAAGTGGTCAGTCAGGTAACCATCACCCAGTCCGGGCAGAAAGCCCTGGAGCGAAAATCCGCCGCAATAACCCGGATGTGGGAGAACATTGAAAAGTCGATCCATGACATGTCTTTGCCATATGAAACACTCCGCCTTTACCAGGATTCCCTTGCCACCTGCGGAAAGGAAAAAGAGATTGTCCGGGATTTGGCGGACCAGGGAAGTGTCAACCACCAGCTGCTTCTGACGCTCATGGCAAAAGGAGGTCTCCTCACCGGGACAGAATCCCCGCAACTGCTGGTAAAAGAATATGACGTCATCAAAAATCAGATGAATCATCCGTTTGAATCCTCTGCTGAGCATTCAGGCCGGGCTCTGTTGAAACAGCGGGACCAATTTATCGCACACAGGATCGATCAGACACTTAACGCCGGTGAAACAGGGCTTATTTTCCTGGGGATATTGCACAACCTTGAAAATTATCTCAACCAGGATATTCATTTGATTTATCCCCTGCATCATCCAGCGGAAACACCGAGCAGCTGAAAAGCCGGGCCCAACTCAAAGTTGCGGTACCAAACAGGCATTCACCCTTATTTCAAGGACTATTACCGAAACGTGGAAACATCAAGCTCAAAAGTATTGATTATAGATGATGAGCCCTTTATATGCCAGATGCTCAGCCGATTGATGACAAAAAAAGGATATCGGACATCGATTGCTGCAAATGGCATGGAAGCCATGAAGAAAATGCGGGTTGATATTCCGGATGCGGTGTTGACGGATGTTCGAATGCCTGAAATGGATGGAATGGCGTTTTTGAAAAATGCAAAAAAACTGGATCCGGACCTGCCGGTCATTCTGATCACAGGATATGCGGATATCCCCGGTGCCGTGAATGCCATGCGTTCAGGTGCCTACGACTATCTTCCAAAACCGTTTGACCACGATGAGGTGACCCGAATCGTGCGCCGGGCATTGCAGGATCGTCTACTTAAAACCCAATCGACCCCCGTGCCTTCCGATCAGGAAAAAATTGTCAGCCTGCGCAGGGCCATGGGATCCAGCGAACAGATCGCACAATTGATCAGGGCAGTCAGCCGCGTGGCCACAACTGACTTTTCCGTCATTGTCGTTGGGGAAACCGGTTCAGGAAAGGAACTGGTTTCCAGAGCCATTCATCAGGTCAGCCGTCGAAAAGGCGCTCCTTTTGTCGCCCTGGACTGTGGCGCCATTCCTGAAACACTTTTTGAAAGTGAGCTTTTCGGCCATGAAAAAGGATCTTTTACCGGCGCGGTGAAACAAAAAAAAGGCAAGTTGGAAGCCGCCTGCAACGGCACGCTTTTACTGGATGAAATCGGCAATCTGTCCATGGAATGCCAGGCAAAACTGCTGCGTGCGTTACAGGAAAAAAAAGTGTACCGCGTGGGCGGTACAGTGCCTTTTTCCGTGGATGTCAGGATTATGGCCGCAACCAACATTGATCTGGAGACCTGTTCATCATCGATTTTCAGAAAAGATCTTTTTTTTCGGTTAAACGAGTTCATGATCCGCGTTCCCCCCCTCAGAGAGCGGCCCGACGATATTCCCTATCTGTGCAAGCGGTTTCTGGATTCAACCAATGCCATGTTGCAAAAAAAGGTCCAGGGGGTCAGCCCGGATGCCATGAATCTTTTGATGACATACCCCTGGCCCGGTAATGTCCGGGAACTCAAATCCGTTATCCGAAGAGCGGTTCTGATGGCCGACAACAGGGTCACAAAAAAACACCTGGACTTGAAGTATCCGGTCCATCCGGATCCACAGGCAAGCGCGGACACCAAAACAGACTCATGGAAAGGAAAGTCGCTCAGGGAAATCGTGAACCGGAAAGTCCAGGACCTGGAAAAAAAAGTGCTGGCAGATGCGATTCAACAGACCGGGGGGAACAAAGCCAAGGCAGCAAGGCGATTAAAAATCGATTATAAAACCATTCATACCAAAATAAAAAATTACGGCATTTCATTCAATGGAGAACAATAATGACAACACGTAAAGGCAACTCCGACAGTACACCGTTTGAAGGCGTTTTGAGGTTTTTGGAAAAACTGGGCGAACTGGCCGAAAAAGGAGAAGAGTTTTCCCGCAATCTGTCCTTTGAGGGGAAAAACAAGGAGATCAAGGGGGTTTACGGGTTTTCCCTGAAGGTGGGGTTGGACGGAAAAAAACCCGATGTCCAGCCGTTTGGAAACATCCGCAAAGATGATGATTCAGGTGAATCCTTTGTCCATGAAGTCCGGGAACCCCTGGTCGATGTGTTTGAAGAACAGGACCACACCCTTGTGGTGGCGGAGATGCCCGGTACCAGTCTGGAAGATATCACGGTCCATATCAAAGAAGATCTGCTGGAAATCAACGCAGCAAGAGGGGACATCAAATTCCGAAAAGAAGTGTTGCTGCCCCGGTCATTTTTGCGGGAAAAAATGGAAATCACCTCCAATAACGGTATTCTGGAGATTAAATGTATGCCATAGGCATGCTGTTGAACCAGTGTTTCTGAAAAGGAAAATTTTATGCAGCCCGACCAACCCTTGCGGCTCAAAGTAACCGAAGCCCTGAAAAAAGATGTGGGCCGTGCCTATGCCAGAATAGACCCGGATGACATGAAAGCCATGGGGGTATCCATTGGGGATATTATTGCAATAACCGGCAAACGGACCACTGTCGCCAGGCTCATGCCGGCATATCAGGATGTTCGCGGTCAGTCCCGAATTCAACTGGACGGTATCAGCCGTGAAAATGCCGGGTGCGGGCTCGATGAAACAGTGCAGGTGGCGGTCACCGCATGGCGTGCTGCCGAACGGGTTGTGCTTGTGCCGCTCAACACCGCTTATGATAAAAGGGATCTGGACTATATCGGGAGCCTTTTGGACGGGCTGGCCATACTGACCGGGGATGCGGTCCGGGTCACCTTGTTCGGAAGCCGCACCGCCAATTTTAAGATCGATACCACAGAGCCTGGCGGGCCGGTATTGATCAATCCCACCACCCGGCTGATAATTGGAAAGAGCAAAACCCGGAAAAAAGAGGAGAAGGCAGCCGCTGTTTCATATGAAGATATCGGGGGCCTGGGCTCCCAGGTGCAGCGGATCAGGGAAATGATCGAACTGCCTCTGCGGTTTCCCGAGGTTTTTGAGCGACTGGGAATCGGTGCGCCCAGGGGCGTGCTCCTCCATGGCCCTCCCGGGTGCGGGAAAACCCTTATTGCCAGGGCCATCGCCCATGAAACAGAAGCCAATTTCTTTTCCATCAGCGGCCCCGAGGTGATTCACAAGTTTTATGGTGAAAGTGAAGCACACTTGCGGAAAATTTTTGAAGAAGCGTCCAAAAAAGGGCCGAGCATTGTTTTCCTCGATGAAATCGACGCCATCGCCCCCCAGCGGGAAAAAGTGGTCGGAGATGTCGAAAAACGCGTGGTCGCCCAGCTCCTGGCTCTCATGGACGGGTTGAACCGTCGACAGAACCTCATTGTGATTGCTGCCACCAATATTCCCAATGCCATCGATCCCGCATTGCGAAGACCCGGACGGTTTGACCGGGAGATCACCATTCCCATACCGGATCGACACGGGCGGGCGGAAATTCTGGATATTCACAGCCGCGGGATGCCCCTGGCAGCCGATGTAAATATGGGCCGGCTGGCTGAAATTACCCATGGCTATGTGGGGGCCGACCTGGAGGCGCTGTGCCGGGAATCTGCCATGATCTGCCTGAGACGGCTGCTGCCTGATATCGATTTCAACCTGACACAGATCCCCTATGAACAGCTGAAAACACTGGAAATCGGGATGGATGATTTCATATTTGCTTTGCGGGAAGTGGAACCGTCCGCCATCAGAGAGGTGTTTGTTGAAGTGCCCAACGTAAAATGGGATGACATCGGCGGGAACCAGGCCATAAAAAACCGGTTGATGGAGGCGGTGGAATGGCCGTTAAAGTATCCCCGGATTTTTCAGACCGCCGGTACCCGTCCCCCCCGGGGGATCCTGGTATCAGGGCCGCCGGGTTGTGGAAAAACCCTTCTTGCAAAAGCGGTTGCCAATGAAAGCCATGTCAATTTCATCTCCGTCAAAGGGCCCGAACTCATCTCAAAATATGTGGGTGAATCGGAAAAAGGGGTCCGGGAGATTTTCAAAAAAGCCAGGCAGGCATCCCCGTGTATCATTTTTTTTGATGAAATCGATGCCCTGGTTCCCACCCGGAGTGCCGCCGGCGGTGATTCCCATGTGGGAGAACGCGTACTCAGCCAGTTTCTGGCGGAATTCGACGGCATCGATGAACTCAAGGGGGTTCTGGTACTCGGTGCCACAAACCGGGTTGACATGCTGGATGCCGCAGTGCTCAGACCCGGCCGGTTTGATGATATCGTTGAAATTCCCCTGCCGGATGAAGCGGACAGAAACGCCATTTTCAAAATTCATCTTCAAAACAAACCCTTTGAAATCAAAGACCGGCTGGCGGAACTGGCACGGCAGTCAAACGGGTTCAGCGGGGCGGATATCGCCGCAGTCTGTAATCGCGCGGCATACATGGCCATAAGGGAAAAGGTAGCTGAAATTGAAACCACCCCGCCGGCGGGTATTGATGAAAACCAGCACGATGCCGTTCATATCACCCTGGCGCATTTACAGCGCGCAATGGCGGATATGAAAAATTTACGCACGGATTCACCATGACAGATCCAGGGTGAACGGCCATGACACCGACATGATTTTAAAATGAAACCACCATGACACCCAAAGGACCCCCAAATGATAGATCCGGACCGGAACGCTGTTTACCTGTATTGTGTCACCCATCCTGTCGCCTTAGACCTTTCGGCGGTCGCCGGCGTTCAAAACGATGTCCCGGTCAGCGTTGAATCACTGGATAACGTTTCGGCCGGGGCAATCTTTGGCAACCAAACGACCAGCAACGCGAATGCGTTGTTCAAAAGAAGTTTAATGGCGGTGTACAGCAGGGTTCCCCTTGAGATGTTTACGGGCACATCGGCTGAACAGAACATGAAGGATATTGACTGGATCGGCCCGCGGGCCATACGCCATGAAAAAGTGATTGAACGCGTGATGCAGGAGGGGCCGGTGTATCCGGTGAGGTTTGCCACCCTTTTTTCATCCATGGATGCCCTCTGGAAAACCCTTATGCATAACTCCGGGCTGATCTCTGATTTTCTGGATCAGACCAGACACAAACATGAATTCAGTGTCAAGGGGTTTTTGGATAAAAAAAAGATCGGAACTTTTCTGACCGGAACAGAATTTAAAGACCAGAAAAACCTTCTGGACACCCTGTCACCGGGAAAAAAATACATTGCCGAACAGCAATTTAAAAAACAACTGGATACTGGAATCAAAAAATGGACCCAAGAAACCCGCGGGGAGTTTATCTCGCACCTGGCAGAAGAAAGCAACCGGTTTTCTGCCAGAAAAATTGTTACTGAAAAAAACAATGAGCCGGAAATGGTGTTTAATCTCGCTTTCCTGGTCCATAGCAAACACAGGGCCTCTTTTTTGCAAAAGACCTCAGAGGCCGCGGCATCATTTTTGCCAATGGGGCTGACCATAAATGTGTCCGGCCCCTGGCCGCCCTACAGTTTCTGTCAAACAATAGAATGGGAAACCTGACAGTGAATAAAAGTGGATATCTGGTCTACTGCATGCTTATGCGGAACGAAATGGAAAAAAATACTGCCATATATGGCATTGACGGGGAAGCAGTTCACGAGATCTGTTTTACGGATATTGCCGTTGCAGTATCCATATTGAATAAAAAACCGCTTTCTGATGTAAAAACCCTGCTGGCCTATAATGATGTCATCTGTGCCTATCATCAGCGACAGACGGTTCTTCCCATGCGGTTCGGTGAATTCTTCCGGCAGCGCACACGACTGACAGCGGCGATTGAGAAAAAAGAAAGGGTGTATTTTCGTCAATTGAAAACACTTCATGGGCACACAGAGATGTGTATAAGGCTCATCATCCCCCCTTCGGGACCATGCAACCCTGAAAACAAAACAGTGCATCCCGTCCAAAGGAAAACACCGGGGACCGCCTTTCTCCATGACCGCAAAGCGTTTTTTGACCGGCAGGGCCGATCCCGGGGGGATGTGCAGGAAAAAATCCAGACCCTTCTCAGGCAGTTGCGGGGGACATATGTCGAGGTGAAACAGGAAAACCGGGCATGGGAGGATGCTGCCGCTGATTTGTCATGTCAGAATGAAAATATGCCCCATCAGAAACAGCGGCTGGTGTCCCTGTATTTTTTGATCCGGAAAACGTATCTTGACATCTTTCAATCCCGTTTTGAACAGACCCGGGACATGCGGTCCATCCGGAACATGATCAGCGGCCCCTGGCCGCCGTTTTCTTTTGTGGATCATGAGCCGGACATAAGCACGAATCAGGGCGATGGCAAAAATAATATTGGCACAGATTTTCCCGGTACCCAGAGGGGATTTCAATGTCTGTAATACCATTACAGACAGGAGTAATGATGAATCATGGAACTGTTGATATCAGATAGTTCGCTTTCAGCGGAAGTAAAACGTCACCAAAAATTGTATACCATGCTTCTGGATGCCATCCCCAGCTCTGTTTTGATGGTGGACCGTGATATGAAAATCATCGCGGCCAACCCGAATTTTTTGAAAAAAAGCCGCCGGATCCGAAGCAATACCATCGGGTTTCCCCTGAAGGACGTGTTCCCTCCCGTTATTTTAACGACCATGAACCTCCCGCAGCAGATCCGACAGGTATTTCAAAGCGGTCGTGCCACAGAGGGAAAACGCATGTCTTATCGGGCGCCAGGCCTTCCTTTGAGTATTTATTATTACCGGATCTTTCCATTCACCTGGAAAGGGGTTGTGGAAAACGTGATGCTCCTTATGGATGACGTGACAGAACAGATCCGACTCGGTGAAGAGGTTCGACGGGTTGAACGGCATCTGGCCAGCATCATCGACAGTGCCACGGATATTGTCATTTCCACGGATATCTCCGGCAGAATTCTCTCCTGGAATCCTGCCATGGAAAAAATTTCGGGTTACCCCTTTTCAGCGGTCGAAGGCAGTCGTTTTGTGGGGTATGTATCCCCCGGGAATCAACACGATGTGCGTGCGATCTTTGCTGAGATGATCTACGGCAAAAAATCACACCAGGTGGAATGGGATCTGGTCACAAAAAAGGGGAACATGGTTCATGTTTCCTGGGTTTTTTCACCCATGAAGGATGACAATGCCAGGACAACCGCCATTGTGGGTGTGGGCCGTGATTTAACCGAGCGGCTGAAACTGGAAGCGGAAATCTTGAGGTCCCAGAAGTTTGCGGCACTGGGCGTGATGGCCGGCGGCATTGCCCATGAAATTCGTAATCCCCTTGCCATCTGCTCTTCTGCGGCACAGTTTCTGCTCAAGGAGGATATCGGTCCGGAATTTCAAAAAGAGTGTGCGGAAAAAATTTATGCCGGTATCCAGAGGACGTCCATCATCATTGAAAACCTGTTGAGATATGCCCGCCCCTCAACCCGCTTGAACATGGAGGAGGTCTCCATCAATGCCCTGGTCAAAGAAACCGTTCTTTTGATCCGGAACCAGGCAAAAATCCGGAAAATTATCATTAACATAAACCTGTGCCCCGGGAATGTGATGGTCTATGCCAATACCAGCATGCTGCAGCAGGTGTTGATCAATCTGTTTTTAAATGCCATTCAAGCCATGCCGGACAGCGGGGTGATCACGCTTTCCATAATCAGTTCAGGCAGGGATGTGATCTTGAAGCTGGTCGATAACGGCCCGGGGATCTCAAAACAAAACCTTGATAAAATATTCGACCCCTTCTATACCACATCTCCTGTGGGGCGCGGCACAGGCCTGGGCCTTTCCATTTCCTATTCCATTATCAAACAGCACATGGGCACTGTCGAAGTTGAAAGCAAAGAAGGGGAAGGGTGTACCATCATCGTCCGACTGCCCAGGATATGAAGGCCGGATGCTGCCACCCTGCGGGGGAATGAAACTGTCATGACACATCAAAAAGAGATTTACCTGATTGTAGATGATGAACCGGATATGTGCTGGGCATTGCAGAACCTTCTGGCCCAGAACAGCATATTATCTCAAAATGCCTTGAATGGCCACCAGGCCCTTGAACTCATCCGAAAAACTGAATTCAGAGCGGTTCTGGTCGATGCCAAACTGCCTGACATCGAAGGCCTGGACCTGGCTGAAAAAATTCATGAAATCGCCCCGGATGCAAAAATTTTCCTGGTCTCCGGGTATTTCTACAAAGACGATCCGAGAATTAAAAACGCCCTTGATGAAAAACATATTTCCGGATTTATTTCAAAACCGTTTCAAAACCAGGAAATATTAACAGCTCTGGATCTTTGCGGGTGAAGTTTTATATGAAAGTGTTAAGTTTTAAGTGTTAAGTGTTAAGTTTTAAGTGAATACCTGACTGCTTATACTTTCATCATTTGTTGTGGTCTCCCAGGCCATGATGGTTATTACAAAATGTTAAACTGTTTGCTCAATGGCTGTGATCTCCTCGGCACTCAGCGTAAGAAATGATCGGGTATGGAAAAGTCAACTTGTTGAATTAAATGATTTTTTTGGTTTTTTGTTTTGGGATGCCCGCTGGCATATAACTTGAAGTGACAATCAGTGGGTTGCATTCACTGCAGAAGCAGTATATGGCTTCGCATTTTTTCAACACCATGTTATGAGATTTGGTTATGGCAGTTCAAAACCACTATCCATCAAGTCTGGCAGAGGTGATCGATCGTATCCCGACAAAGGGATCGTTATCGATGCCTGGGCAAAGATTTCTCTTGTGGGGATCGAACTGGATTTCCAATGAAGCAAGGGTTGTCATTGCATCGGTTGAAACCTATCTGGAAGTACGCCGAAGCCATTGGCCTCACAGCGTCCGCTGCCGCCCCTGCCTGATTTTTTGGGGTGAAGAAGACCTTTCCTGAAAACGTACTCGCCTCTTTTTTCTCGTGGAAAGGTCTTTGCCAATGGGCGAAAAATTGGGGCGTGCTCGCCATAGTTGCAAAAAACAGTGTTTTTTTGCAACACCCATGAAAACAGGGGGCACATTGAACATGAAAGACCGGGGTGACGTACCGTTCTTTTCATTTAAAAATCTCAATGACAAGGAGAAACGCGATGGGCCGATTTGCCGAAGAGATGACCCGTTTGAGAGACGATACCAACCATTTGACTGAAAAAAGAGAACAGTTCATAAACAGTCTGGGAATCGATGTGGCCGTGCTGCAATCAGGTGCTGTACAGATGCGGAAACAGTTCCGAAACACCCATCGGAAAATGGCGGCGGCTGAGAAAAAGAAAAGGGATGATTATTTAACCGATCTCAGGGCCGGTGTATCCGATATGCTGGATGAATTTGAAAAGGAACGCAAGGATATGGCTGAAAAACTGTGTTCAAATTTACGTGACGTCCTGGAAAACACCGCAGGGTCGGTTTTGGATATAAAGACACAAACCGTTGACCGGTTGAGAACCTTTCATGATGGTCACGATAAGCGCGCCAGGGAAGACCGGAAAAATCGCCAAAAGTTTCATGCCGAACTTTCAAAATCCGTGATCGATCTTTTAAAACTGGCGGCCCGGGATCGTAGGGCGTTTGCCGATGATCTTGCCGAAGCCCGGTCTGCCTGGTGGTCCCCTAAAAAAAAAATGGAACCGGTGGATGAATTTCCTGAACCGGTAGGGTCAAAACCGTCTGCCAAGGCACAATTTTCTGCCCGGACCCGGGAAACGGATACATCATCCGCAATGGGTGACTCAAATGAAACAGACCGCACTGAAAGAAATACCGATGATGAGGGAGAAAAACCGGTTGTCGAAGCATCTGTTCAGGACGATTTGACCCGTATTGCGGGTATCGGACCGGGACGGCTGAATCAACTGAACCTGTCAGGTGTCTATACGTTTAAGCAACTGAGTGAAGCAACACCGGAAGCGCTTCGTGAATTGTTGGGGGAGTCTTCACGCATTGTGGATGTGCATAAATGGATCGAGCAGGCAAAGGATTTTACCCAAGCCGGATAGATGCAGGGCGTTTTCACCCCCCGATCAGGAGATAACCATGACCATCAGTCGCAACAATATTGAAAACACAAGGAAACGGACGACTTTTCCCAAAAATGACACCGTCGCCCCCGAGCCGGGCCATGGATTTGTGGAAACACCTTATGTCCGGGATATTACCGAGCGGGCCCTGTCCTACCTTCAGGTGGGATATCCGGTTCATTTTTCAGGGCCTGCCGGTACCGGTAAAACCACGCTGGCATTTCATGTGGCCGCACAGTTGAAAAGAAATGTGATGCTGATCCATGGGGATGATGAATTCGGCAGTTCCGATCTCATTGGAAAAGACTCGGGGTATCGAAAGGCCAAGGTGGTTGACAATTATATTCATTCGGTAATGAAAATGGAAGAAAGCATGAATACCGTGTGGGCGGACAACCGGTTGACCATTGCCTGCCAGCAGGGATGCACCCTGGTGTATGATGAATTCACCCGGTCCAGGCCGGAAGCCAACAATGCGTTTTTGAGCGTTCTGGAGGAAAAAATACTCAATCTGCCCAGTCTGCGCAGCCTGGGGCAGGGATATTTGCAGGTGCATCCTTCCTTCCGGGCGATTTTTACCTCCAACCCCCGGGAATATGCCGGTGTTCATAAAACCCAGGATGCCATCATGGATCGATTGATCACCATCACCCTGGATCATTTTGACCGGAATACCGAAGTCGAAGTAACCATGTCAAAATCACAGCTGTCCAAAAAAGATGCCCGGGTGATTGTCGACATCGTGAGAAAGGTGCGTCATATGGGAGTCAATAATCACCGTCCCACGATTCGTGCCTGTATCGCAATTGGAAAAATATTGAACCATATGGGGGGAGAAGCGTCAAAGGACAATCCTGTTTTCAGGCAGATCTGCCGGGATGTGTTAAATGTGGATACCACAAAAGTCACCCGCAGTGGCGCACCGTTACTGCCCGAGAAAATCGATGAATTCATTGACGGAATGTAAGTGGCTTCTGTCGGTCAACATCCATTAAATTGTATGGTTCAATCAAGGATATAATATGATGCAGACAATACGGAAATCACCGATAAAAGGGATTCAGGATATCCGGACCCATGCGGGCAAAGTCGATCATCAGTCCCATCCCCACATGGCGTACATGCGTATCGGCTGCCTGGAAATGGAAAAGGCGAGAAAAATCAAGGAAAAGGCCGGAGCACAGAGACGTATCGATATCATCGATCATCGGCTCCGGGAAATTGAAAATGAAAAAGCGGATATCCAGCTGATCCTCGGAGACAGACCCGATGCCTGTAAGATCCGGCGCCATGCCCGTGAACCAGATACCGGCGGCGGGTTTAAAATCAGGTATTGAAGCATTGGATCATCTGTTTCAAAGCAGATCCGCACAGGTGATCGGGATAAACAGTGTAAATTGCGTGGAGAAAGGATAATGATCGATGCCCGATAAGCGCACAACAGACAACGGACGGTATCTTTATGCCGTTTTGGAAGAAAATGCTGAAATGACTTTCGGTGATATCGGCATCAACGGGTCTGATGTCTATTCAATCGTTGAAGGCAATATCTCAGCTGTGGTCAGTAATGTACCCGACAGGAAAATCAGACCCCAGCGGAAAAATGTCGCTGCCCATCATGCGGTTTTGAACACGATCATGAAGCGGATGACCCCGCTTCCCATGGCCTTTGGCATCATTGCCGACGGTGAAAAAGCCATCCGGAAAATTTTGTCAGACAGCCGGAAGGTTTTCCGGGAACAGTTTGCCATGGTTTCCGGAAAAGTCGAGATGGGGGTTCGGGTCTCATATGATGTTCCCAATATTTTTGAGTATTTTATTTCCACCCATCCTGACATCAGAGCGGCCAGGGACAGGTACTTTGGTGGGGGCAGAGACCCCGGCCAGGAAGCCAAACTGGAACTGGGCCGCATGTTCAATGAAAAACTGGATGAAAACCGGGAAGAATATGCCGACATGGTGATGGATGTTCTGGATGATTATTGCGACGATATCAAAGAAAACAGGTGCCGGAACGAGCATGAAGTCATGAACCTGGCATGCCTGATTCACAGGGAAGACCAGAAACGGTTTGAAGAAGGGGTTTTCAAGTCGGCAGGGCTGTTTGACGATCATTTTTCATTTGAATACAATGGCCCCTGGTCTCCCCATAATTTTGTCCATATCCAGATCTCTGTCTGATTGGCGCGTCATGTTTCTGGTTGATGACATTTTATTTTTTCCCGCCAAAAGCCTGTTGTGGATTTTCAGGGAAATTCACAATGCCGTTCAGCAGGAGCAGAAAAGTGAATCAGAATCATTGACCACCGAGTTGAGCGAACTGTACATGATGCTCGAAACCGGCAGAATCACTGAACAGGAGTTTGATAAAAGAGAATCGGAAATCCTTGACCGGCTGGACGCGATTCAGGAGAATGGATAATGCATTTTGGTGATTTTTTAAAAGGCAGGCAGTACAGCCTGGTTTTCTTTGGTGGAAAAGGCGGTGTCGGAAAAACCACCTGTGCGGTATCCTATGGGTTGAATCTGGCATTGTCCAATCCTGACAAATCTTTTTTGATGGTATCGACAGACCCGGCGCATTCGGTTCTCGACAGCATCGATACCTTTGCCGTGCCGCCGAATTTTGAAATACAAGAGCTGGATGCGGCCAAAGCCCTCGACACCTTCAATCAAAAGCACCGTGAAAAATTGCGGACCATCGCTTCCCGGGGTACTTTTTTTGATGAAGCAGACACGGATCAGATCCTGACACTTTCTCTTCCCGGTCTTGACGAGTTGATGGGGTTTCTGGAAATATCGGACTGGATCAATTCAAATCAATATGAAACTGTTATCGTGGATACCGCCCCCACCGGTCATACATTGCGTCTCATGGAAATGCCCAAGCTCATCGAAACCTGGATTGAAGCCCTGGATGTGCTGCTGGCAAAGCACCGCTACATGAAAAAAAAGTTTCAGGGAACTTACCGGGAAGATGAGGTCGATCGGTTTTTACTCAATCTGCACGACTCGGTCAAAACCATGGAATCACGATTGAGCGATGAGACCGCGTGTCAATTCGTGCCGGTTTTTCTGGCAGAACCGCTGAGTCTGTCGGAAACGGAAAACCTGCTGTCTCATTTGAAAAAAAATCAGTTCCCGGTATCCAGTTTGATTGTCAACCGCATGTACCCGCTGACGGATTGCCCGGTATGTGCCGGTGAACACCACGGTCAGATAAAGCGCCTGAAGGAATTTTGCCGTAAATTTCCAAAGCTGGACATCCGGGCCGCCCCGCTTTATGAACAGGAGATATTGGGTGATGATCTGGTAAAAACCTTCTGGCAGGGGATTTTTTCTGTGACCCCGCTGTTACAGGAAACCAAAGAAACGGCGCTGCCGGTTGAATCGTCACACCGGATCGATGTGGAGATGCCTGCGCCGCTGCCTTCAGATGATTTGAACCTGATCGTCTTCGCCGGGAAAGGCGGGGTGGGCAAGACCACACTGGCCTGCGCAACTGCCTGTGGCCTTGCCGGGCGGTCTGAAAACCGGCAGATATTAATTTTTTCAACCGATCCCGCCCACTCGTTATCCCAGTGCTTTGACACACCCATCGGCCCGGAACTCCTAGCGCTTTCCCCCCATTTAAGCGCCATAGAGATCAATGCCTCAAAAGATTTTGACGCATTGAAAAAATCCTATGAAGATGAACTGGAAAACTTTCTTTCCAATTTTTCCGCAAACCTTGACCTGACCTTTGATCAACAGGCAATGGAACAGCTCATGGAACTGGCCCCGCCCGGGCTCGATGAAGTGATGGCGCTGAACATGGCCATGGATTTCATGGATCGACACCAATTTGATCTGTTGATTTTGGATTCAGCCCCGACCGGACATTTGATCCGGCTTCTGGAGACGCCGGAATTGATGACACAGTGGTTAAAGGTGATTTTCAATCTGATGCTGAAATACAAAAATATTTTCAGACTGCCCGAATTGTCTGCCAGGCTGATTGGTATGTCCAAGTCGCTCAAAGTGTTGAAACAGGTACTTGGTGATCCTGAACAATCCGCCGTGTATGCGGTTTCCATTTTGAATCACATGGCCCATGCGGAGACAAAAGATCTGGTTTCAGCATGCCGCGACATGAAAATCAATGTGCCGGTCCTTTTTTTGAACCTGGCCACCCATAACAGCGACTGCCCGCTATGTGCTTCTGTCTATGCCCGTGAAGCGAAGATCAAAGAAACGTTTGCCGCCGACTACCCGGAGCTGAGCCGGCCGGTGGTCTATCGCTGTCAAATGGAATTACAGGGAATGGCGATGCTGGAAAAATTATCCGCCGCCATGTACCGGAAATAATCAGCTTCAAAGGAACTTTTGAGATCACATGGCCCATATGACCATAGATGAAAACGCATCTGAACAGCTCTCTATTTGTGAAGCACTGGATCGTGTTTTGAACAAAGGGGTGGTCATTACCGGAGAACTGACCATTTCCGTGGCAGACATCGATCTGGTCTATCTGTCTGTCCAGGCACTTTTGACTTCGGTGGAAACGGCACGACAGATGCTCGACTCCCACATAACGACCCCGCCCTGACAGGCACAACCAAAAATGAAAGTATCAGCCGTCAACCATTCACTTAACACTTAACACTTAACACTTAACACTTAAAACTTAAAACTTAAAACTTAACACGGCAGGAGACGTGAACCATGGGCCATAACAAAGAAGAAACCAAAGGGTGTCATTTACAATCCGACAGCATGGGTGATTTTGCCAGGGCCATGAACAGTTTCTCTGCTTCCTGCAATTGTGAATCTCACCATCAAAATAAAGACCGGCAGCGCTTGAAAATCAACGAAGACAATATTAAGAACGGCCTGGCCCAGCTGGTGATGACACTGATTAAACTGCTTCACGAGCTTCTGGAACGTCAGGCCATCCGACGGATCGAATCTGAATCTTTGGATGATGAACAGACTGAACGACTGGGGCTGACATTGATGCGCCAGTCCCGGGAAATTGAAAAGCTCTGTCATGCTTTTAATCTTGAGGAAAAAGATCTGAATCTGGACCTGGGACCTCTGGGCAGATTATTTTAATGTCTTGCTTCAGCCATACCTGTCTGCGCGCTTTTATTAATACCCGAATCATCTTCTGAAAGGAAATCAAAACAATGTCCATTCAACGTACTGCACACCATTCAACAGAAAGCACAAACATTGCCGATCTTCTGGAACGTGTCCTTGACAAGGGAATTGTCATTGCCGGCGATATAAAAATAAGCCTGGTGGATATTGAATTGTTGTCCATACAACTTAGACTGGTTATCTGTTCAGTTGATAAGGCCAAAGAAATGGGAATGGACTGGTGGGTCAATAACCCGGTCTTCAGTCCGAACAGGGAAAAAGACAAAGTGACCGACCTGTTGACAAAAATGGAAACAAGACTGGATCATCTTGAAAAACAATCGGTGTCCACGTAACGTAACGTAACGTCAAAAACGCTTCAGCAATTCTCTGTTCAATCATTTTGTAAAACAAAATCACGCACGTATGTCAAAATGATAGACTCCCATGTTTTCCTCTGTTTCCGTGTCAGGGCATTGACGGAAATTTCATCCATTGAATAGATAAAAAATCTCATATTATCAAATAGTTATAAAATATCGTCAACATCCGGACATCCGGTGTAAAAAATGGCATGGTATGTGAATATGGGAATTGATCAATAACACCCATGCCCTGACGGGCACAACAAAGCATGAAAGCGGTTAGCTTTTAGCTGAGTACTGATGGCTGACTGCTGATGGCTGACTGCTGATGGCTTTCATATAAAAGATATACAATCGGTATTGATTACATTGACACGAGGCCGGCGCGTATCGCAAAAAACCGCGCTTCGAACAAAAAAAGGAGACAAAAACATGAAAAAGTGGATGGTTTTGGTTTGTGTGCTGTTGCTGACAGGATTCTGGACCGGGGTCGGGTTGGCTGATGTAACGGATACAAAGCGAGCAGCCGGTATCGATTACAGTAGAGGAAGTGGCGGAACTGGGGATTGCGGGGATGAGGTGTCTTTTTGAGGGGGTTTGATGGAGACCCGGGGGACGCGTTTAAAGTCACCACGACTAGGTGCAGATGCAAATTACCTGCAATACACATCGATCGTCGCTACCGGTGAAACGCGGAAAATTACAGGCGACAGTCGTTTGATGACCCCCAGCCGGGGTCACGTTGAAGGTGATGACGCCAGCGCCTCCTGGTGCAACCAATGGTGGGGGGGATTTGAACGATCAGGTCGGTTCAGCCATTACCTTGAATGACACCTCGGACAGTGCTGAGGATGTCGTCACAGCCATCGGTTCCTGCTACACCGGTACAGACGGCACAGAGTGTCAAGCTGGACGTACGAACTGGGTTGAAGAAGGAGACGATGTGGCTGATCTCAAGACACAGACAGCGACAGATTAAGGCTACGTCGTCATCTACACCCTGACGGCAGGTGCTGGTGGTAGCTGATTAACCTCACACAGTGGCATTCTTGGTTTGCCGTCTGCCGGAGACGCTGAAAAAGCCCGGCAGACGGCTCCTCCCGGCCGGGATCGTCGTTTTTCCCGGCCGGAGGACCGTCACCGGTCAGGTCCACAACCCCGGGAGGGATAAATATCCATGACGATTTCACGCGGATTCACATTCATTTCAAACCCTGATCCTGATGTTCTGACCCTTTTGCCGCCGGTGCCGCGCCTGTGTCTGCCCAGATCGGTGTGGTGGGGGCGTTGGAGCCGGCGCATGGAACTGATCCCGGGCAGGGAGACCCGGGGCCGGATCATTGTCCGGAACCAGGGGGATCAGGCCCGGGTGGTGCGGGCCTATCTGACCGATTATCAGAGCGCGGCAGACGGCACCACCCGGTATGGAGAGCCGGGCGGGCATGACCGGTCCAATGCCTTGTGGGTGCATATTGTGCCCCAGGAGCAGACCATTCCGGCCAAAGGGGCCGCATCCTTTAATTTCATTGTCCGGGTGCCCGATGATCCGGCCCTGTCCGGCACTTACTGAGCATGCTCATGGCGGCACCGAAATGGCCCGGGCCTTGACCCCGCCGCCTGAAGACAACAAAGGCGAGGTCCGGCTGCACATCGGCACTGCGGTGCGCACCGGCATCCACCTGATCACCCGGATCCAGGGCACGGGCCGGGCCGATCTTGCATTTTCAGACCGCCCTGAACGCGGCCCTGACGGCATGTTTCTGCGCCTGACCTGAAAACACCGTGAGCGTCACCTGGGGCTGGCAATATGGGCTGAGCTGTTTGACGAACAGGGGGTCATCGCCGGCCTGATGCCCCCGCCAGGGGATTTTCCCGAAAATTCCGCCCGGGTGCGCGTGCCTGGCCGGGGTTCCTTCCGGCACCTATCAGGCATTGACGTGGCGGACGACGGCAGGGGATCATGTACGGCGCACGATATGAAATCGTCATTCCTTAAAGGAAATATAAAGACATGCGGCAGTCTTCCCGGTCCCTGAACAAAACCAGCCCCACAAAAGGATCCCGGGCCGGTTTTTCAGATATGCAGGGTCTCTGCCCGTTCTTCTGGTGCTGGCGCTTTCGCTGGTGCTGGTGCTTCCGGCTTCGGCCCGGGCCCGGGGCATCGAGGTGCGGTCCATGTCCCCGGAACAGGTGAGCGCCGGGCCCGAGAGATCGTGACCCTGTCGTCCCGGTGTCCAACCGGCTGCCGTCCTGGGAAACCCTGGCGGAATCGGTGACCCTCCCGCCGGGCTGGCGCTCTGGTGATGCCGCTGTTCGAGTTCGATCTGGGCCCGGGATATGGATGCAACACGGATTGTGTGGTTCAGCCCGGCAGAAAGGCCGGGGCCGGTGACTACATGATCCGATATTCCGCAACCAGCATCAGGGACCAGACGTTTGGCGGTGAGAATCCATCGATCTGATCATCCGGCCGGTTCATGATCTTTCCCGACCATAGACGGGCTTGCCCCGGAGCAGACCATTGCCGGAGAACCGTTCTTTTTGTCCCGGTGGCCAACCCGGGGAACACGGTATTGTCCGTGACCCTGAAGGCGGGTATTTCCAGGAATGGATCCGTCACCCCTGGACCCGGCCGTGTTTACCCTGGCTCCCGGAGCCGGCAGATCGGAGGTGCAGGGGTACACGGACCCCAATGTGCGCCGCCTGGAAAAAGCAGGGCCTGCGCATCGATGCCGAGACCGACCAAATCAAGGACGGCGCGGGCCGGTAACGGCCCGGTTGACCGTGCCCTGGAGGTGGTGCCTATGGTGGCCGGCCAGGACATGTATCTGCGTTTTCCCATGGAGATTGCCACGGATTTCGCCGGGGATGAACAGGACCACGGGGTCCAGTTCACCCTGAAAGGCGACGGGTTCCCTGGACGAAGCCCAGAAACACCGGCTGGCGTTTTCCTTCGGGCCCGGGACCGGGAAAAAGAATCCGTGCTGTCGTACCGCGAAGAATACTGGGCCCGGTACACCACCGATGCCGTGAGTGAGGGCCGGGGACCTGTCCTATGGGTTGTCGGATCTGACCAGTCAGGGACGGTATGGCGGGGCACAGGCTTCCCCTGCATCGTATTGATAGCCCGGTGCAAGGCGGTTTCTACCATGTAATAGATCGCTGGGGCCTGCAGGAGAGAGAAAGGACACGGGCGCGTTTTTTTCCTATGCCCCCGGGTCCCGGGCAGATGTGAAACTGAACCCGCTGCGCCTGGATTACGAGGCATGGGGGGTTTCCCGGCCACCATCGATGACCTTTTCAGCGTGGAGGGAAACTTTGGTTTCCGAAAAGCGGACCGGCTTCACATGGAACTGGGCTACAGCACCGGGGACCGGTACAACATGGAAATGAACCGGGGCGGCAATGCCGGGAGGTTCAGGACATGGCCTACCGGGCTCAATTACTATGCCACATTTTTAAAAGACCTGCGGTTCAATGTGACCAGCCGGTGGTCGGGGCCTGATTTTGCCGGGCGTTATTCCGAACTGCAGCACACAATGGGCGTGAATTTTCCCTGACAAGGATCTAGTTCAACGCCACCCTTCAGCGGTATGAACGAACCTGATGCCGACCCGCTTCGCGGAACGGCTCCCAGAGAAAATCTGTTACGCAGCGGGGTGAATGTGCGTCTGCCCCGGCAATGGACCCTGGGATTGAACCATGCCTTTTACGACCGGTCGGATGCGCTGCCCGCCACCGGCCGAAACCTGGAAGAGCACCAGGCCACGGTGAGCCTGGGCCGGAGTGCCGGGCCGTTGAGCTACCGGGTGCAGGTCCGGCACAACTGGGCGGAAAACGTGAAACTGGGCACGGATTATACTTACTGGGACACGGATGCGAGTGTGACCTGGCGGCCCGGCCGCACCTTTTTTCTGACTTTCACCGGCGGATACAGCGAGGATGACCGGGAGACCGATGACGCCTATCTGCTCCAGAAAGGCCGGTATGTCGGGGGATCGGCCCGGTGGCAGCCCAGCCGGGATTTTTCCCTGTACGCCAACTATCGCAGAAATGACCATGATTATCCGGACGAGCCTTTGCGGGAACGTTCTCAGACCGATCATTTCGGGGCCGGCCTGAGCTGGCGCCTGCCCAATGCCCACCAGTTCAAGGTGGATGTGCGCCGTTCCGACGGCACGGGCAGAGACACCGACACCACCTATTCTGCCAGCTATACGATTCCGTTCGACCTGCGTCTGGGCCGAAAACAGTCGGTGGGGGCCCTCAAGGGCCGGGTGTCCCGGGCTGATGCGCCGGGAGATCCGGGTGTGGCCGGGGCCGTGGTCTATGTGGACGGCACGGCCACCCGCACCGACAACGACGGTCGGTTCGAGTTCCAGACCCTGCCCCCGGGCGATTACAGGCTCACCCTGGATGAACGCACCATCGATCCGGGCATGGTCCCGGCCGAAGAAAAAGAAACCCGGGTCACGGTGACCGGCGGGAAAACCGTGGAAACCCGGATGTCCCTCACGGACTCCGGCAGCCTGGGCGGACAGATCCTCCTGGCAACCCCGCCTGAAAGCGGCAACAAAAATGGCAACGGCAACGGCAACGGGTATCTTGTGGGCAACGGCAACGGAAATGGCAACGGAAACGGCAACAAAAACCCCGTGCCTGACAACGACAACATCGCAAACAGCACGGGCAACATTCTGGTGGAACTTTCCCGGGACGGTGATATCCGCCGCACCATCAGCGATAAAAACGGCCATTTCCTGTTCGAGCAGCTGGTCCCGGGCAAGTGGTCTTTGAAGGTCTACGACCACAACCTGCCCGAGCATCATTACCTGGAAAACGGGACCCAAAAAGTCACGGTGGGACCCGGTGCTCGGCAGGAGGTCAGGGTCCGGGTCCTGCCGCGGATGCGGGAGATAAGGTTCATCGACGAGGGCCGGATCCGCGTTGATGACTGAAAAACCATAAAAGGAGTCTGATGCTGTCACACAAAAGAAAATCGACCCGTGCACTTTACGACCCAACCCGGTATTTTCGATGCTGGACCGGGGTTTTTGCTCATTTTTTTACCCCGATCCTCCGCTGCCACGGCAGACCGTCGGTAAAGGCTGTTTTGCCGTCCCTGGTTTCCCGGGCGGTTCCCGGGTCCGCAGCAGCCCCGGCCTTTATTTTGGCCCTGATCCTGGCCCTGGGCGCACCCGCATCGGTCCGGGCCGATGATCGCTGCACTGCCATTGCCACGGGCGGCACGGTCAATGTCATCACCGACGGGGGCAAGGACTACTGCGTGCACGCTTTCACCAGCGTAGGGAGCCATTCTTTCCAGGTGCAAGTGCCGGACGGGCTGGAGGTGGATTACCTGATCGTGGCCGGTGGAGGCGGAGGAGGAGGTGTTGCCGGCG
>JAGYOW010000022.1 GCA_018399285.1 Desulfotignum sp. | reverse complement strand
TGTTAGGGCTGCTCAAAGCGGTAAACTCCGGGGAATTCAATTTTGTGGACCATGTCAAAGAATACGGGGACCGGGCCGGGGCCATGAAAAAGATGTTTACCCAAAACGGGTTCAAGATTGTATATGACATGGATGATGACAAACCCATTGCCGACGGGTTTTATTTCACCATCTCCTACCCGGGATTCACGGGCGTGGAACTGGTGGAGGAACTGCTTTATTACGGCATCAGCGCCATCTCCTTGAGCACCACGGGCAGTGACCGCCACGAAGGGTTGCGGGCCTGTGTGTCATTGACCGGAAAAGAGCGGTTCAACGAACTGGCGGACCGTCTGACCCGGTTCCAGGCAGACCACCCCGAAGGCAGTGACTTCAAAATTATCCATTCCTGATGCGATCTGTTTTTTTAACCTGAACAGATCTCATCAGACCATCACAGACAGGATGAATGCCAATAACGTGGAACAAGCCCCCCGGGGTGCCTTGGGGCCGGGCCGTCAGATTTGAAAAATCTCGGGCCGGTCATAAGGTGCCCCGGGGGGACGGCGTTTCTACTCCTTCTCTTTTTTCTTGAGTTTCCCGACCATCTGGTGCCGCTTCTGGGCATTTAAAATCGTTTTGCGCAACCGGATGGACACCGGGGTCACCTCCACCATTTCATCATCTGTAATAAAATGGATGGCCTTTTCCAGGGTCATCTCCCGCACGGGCGTACACACCACGTTTTCATCCTTGCCCGATGCCCGCATGTTGGTGAGTTTTTTCTCTTTGCAGGGATTGACATCAATATCCGTGGCCCGGTTGTGCTCACCGATCACCATACCTTCATACACCGGCGTGCCGGGCACAATGAACAGCTGTCCCCGGGGTTCCAGGTTGAACAGGGCATAGGGAACGGCCGTGCCCTGCCGGTCCGAGACCAGAGACCCGTTGAAGCGCACGGGGAATTCCCCCCGGAACGGCTCGTATCCGGCCAGATAGGAATTCATGATCCCAGTACCCCGGGTGTCGGTGAGAAATTCGTCCCGGTAACCGATCAGGGAACGGGACGGGATGGAAAACTCGATGCGGACCCTTCCTTTGCCGTTGTTCACCAAATTGGTCATTTTGCCTTTGCGGATGGACAGTTTTTCCGTCACCACCCCCATGAAATCCTCTTCACAATCCACAAACAGATGTTCAATCGGTTCCAGAGTTTCCCCCTGACCCTGCTTATAAATCACCTTTGGCCGGCTCACACACAGCTCAAACCCCTCCCGGCGCATGGTTTCGATCAAAATGGCCAGCTGCAGTTCGCCTCTGCCCTTGACCACAAAACTTTCGTCCGTGGTACTGTCTTCCACCTCAATGGCCACATTTTTCAAGGTTTCCTTGAGCAGGCGTTCCCGGATTTTCCTGGACTGGACATATTTGCCTTCCCGGCCGGCAAACGGCGAATTGGTAATGGCAAACTGCATGAACACCGTGGGCTCATCCACTGTGATCCGGGGCAGGGCACAAGGGGCCTGGCGGGTACAGATGGTATCTCCGATCCTGACATCCTCGATACCGGACAGCACCACAATATCGCCGGGATCGGCCCGGTCCACCGGCACCAGGGTCATGCCTTTATAGGATTGCAGCTTGGTCACTTTCAACAGAATCTGGTGGTCATTTTCTCCCAGACACACCAATGATTCATTGGACGCGGCAGCTCCATTGAACACCTTGCCGATGGCCAGACGTCCCAGATAGTCGGAATATCCGAGATCAGACACCAGCATCTGAAACGGGGCTTCCGGATCATAGGACGGGGGAGGCATCTGTTCGACAATGGTATCAAACAGATCATGCAGATGAGGCACATCCGCATCCAGTTCCCGCTTGACAATCCCGTCTCTGCCGATGGCATAAAAATAAATAAAGTCCAGCTGATCCTCGGTGGCCTCCAGATCGATAAACAGATCATACACCATGTCCAGCACTTCATCGGGCCGGGCATCTTTGCGGTCGATCTTGTTGATGATCACCATGACCGGCAGCCTTGCTTCAAAGGTTTTTTTCAGAACGAACCGGGTCTGGGGCAACGGGCCTTCCGATGCATCCACCAGAAGGATAGCACTGTCCGCCATGGACAGGGCCCGTTCCACTTCCCCGCCGAAATCCGCATGGCCCGGGGTATCGATGATATTGATTTTCACATCTTTCCACACCACGGAACAGTTCTTGGCGGCAATGGTAATGCCCCGCTCCCGCTCAAGATCCATGCTGTCCATGAGGCGTTCATCCACCTGCTGTCCTTCCCTGAAAATACCGCTCTGACGGAACATGGCATCCACCAGGGTGGTCTTTCCATGGTCCACATGGGCGATGATGGCGATATTGCGCAATTTGTCGTTGGTCTGAATTTGTTTTTTCATTAATGTCTCTTTTATTTAATCACAACTTGCAGATGGATGGTTTTAAAAAAATTATCTGGACACCCGGGTAGTGCCGTCAGCCGCGGTGATGATCCGGACCCGGTCTCCCGGGGACACTTCCACATCCGCTTCCTGGACCACCACAATGGTGGTGCCTGTGTCTTTTGTCACAACAATTTCAAGGCCGGGCTTCCGGGTGATGCCTTCTTCCGCCGCCGTCCCGGCAGCAGCTCCGGCCAGCGCACCGATCACGGTTGCCACCGTGCGGCCTGAACCGCCTCCCACCGTACTGCCCAGCACCCCGCCGGCAACCCCGCCGGCAGCGGTTCCCACCGGGGTTTTGGTCCCTTCGATGGTGACATACTTGACCGATTCCACAGTCCCCATCATCACGGTCTGGACCTGACGGGCCTGATCCCTGGAATACACTTCCGACGATCGGCTGGACGCACACCCGCCGGCCAGCATCGTAACAACGGCTGTAAACACGGCAGCACACGTCATGACATACATTGATTTCATCATATCCCCCTTTTTTTCTTCAAATTTTTCTTCAATGTCTGGTTATAATTTTCCAGATGACCTTTTATTTTATCACATTTTTACGATTTTTAATCCCTGTGCTGTAATTTTTTCTTTTCAGGACCGATGAAAGCATCTGCATAAATGAAGAAAGGCAAACACACCCGTGCCCAGGGCCATGACCAGGCCGGACACAGGAAATGCCAGCCTGAGACTGAAAAAATCCATGGCCAGACCGGCAGCCATTGATCCGGTGAGCATGCCTAAGCTGTGAGCCACCGTCAATATGGCCATCACCGATCCCATGGCTTTTTTCTGCTCTCCGTTGACCACGGCCAGGGCGGTGATGGCCGGCATGGCAATCCCACCGCCCACACCGAACAAAGACACGGCAGCCAGCAGATCGAAAAATGAAGCGGCAAAGTAAATCCAGACCATGCCGGCGGTGGCGATGATCCCGCCGAAAACGACCATGGCCTGTCGGCTGATGCGATCCGCCAGATATCCCATGGGCAGTTGCAGAATCCCGGATATAAAAACGCCCAAGGTCACCAGAAGCCCGATTCTGGCACCGGACTGACCAAACATCTGAGCTCCGAACAGGGGCAGAAAGCTCCATATGGCGCCGATACAAGCGGTATAGGCATACCTGAAAGAAAACAGGCCCAACAGTTCCTTATCCCTGACCACCAGGGCCCAGGGAATCTGAAGCGCCTGATGCCCGGACCGAAGCCGTTCCTCGGACAAAGGCGGCAGGAGCCACACACACAGCAGCACTCCGATAAAAGACAGCAGTCCCATGCTGACAAACGCGGCATCCATGGACCACAGGTCCTGTATCACACCGCCCATGAGCGGACCCAGACTCATGCTCAGAAACATGGACAGATTGAACAGCCCCATGGCGTACCCTTCCGATCCCTTAGGGGTAATCTCCCCTACATAGGCCTGGACCACGGGCATGATCATGGCGGATCCGGCCCCCTGGATGAACCGGATAAAGATCAGTCCTTCCACAGTATCTGAAAAGATAAATGCAATGGAAATCAGTGTATAGGAGATCAACCCGAACAAAATAAAGGGTTTTCTTCCTTTTTGATCCGACATCCGACCGAAATAAGGCAGCAGAAACACCCGGGAAATGGAAAAAGACCCGAAAATCATAGCCACATAAAATCCGGTGGCGCCCAAATCATGGGCATAGATGGGCAGCAGCGGCACCACAATCCCCACGCCCGTGACCGTGGAAAAGATAATGAAAAACAAGGTGGCGAAAATACCTTTGTGGTCGGATGGAATGGCCTGGCTGCCCTTGCGGAAAAGGGTCAGCGACAGCCGTACCATGGGCGCCCGGATGGTTTCGAAAAGATCCATTGGAACTGGCCTAATCCAGGCACTCTTTGATCTGGCCGATGAACCGGCTGGGCATGGCAAATTCCCCTTTGCGGTAGTTGGCATGGGTCAGGTACAAAAATCGTTCCGCCCGGGTCATGGCCACATACATCAGACGCCGCTCTTCAGCCAGGGCTGCGTCCCCGTCGTCAATGGACCGCCAGTGGGGAAACAGGCGTTCCTCACATCCCACCACAAACACGGTATCAAATTCCAGACCTTTGGCGGAATGAATGGTGAGCAGGGCGACCCCATCGGAATCAATGTCCTCGTCTTCCTTGTCCTCCCGGATCAGGGCCGCTTCCTCCAGATAGGACAGCATGTCCGCCTTGGTTCGGGCCGTGTGAATCAGCTGCTCGATATTCTCTTTTTTGGAGATCCACTCGGCTTTGGTCTTGGTTTTCTTTTCAAGATAATCATAATAACCGGTTTGAAGGATCACTTCTTCCATGGCCGGGGCCGGGGCCATGTCCCGGATGGAGTCCAGAATTTCCAGAACCCGGGACAGGTTTTCATGGATTTTCGGGGTCAGAACCCGTTCTTTGACCATGATCCGTGCCGCATCCTGGAGACTGGTACCGATGTTGCGCATGGCTGCCATTTTCTTGATCATGGCCGGCCCGATCCCCCGCTTCGGGGTGTTGACCACCCGCTCAAAAGACAGATCGTCATTGGGAAAAAACGCGGCACTCAGATAAGAATTGATATCCAGAACCTCCATGCGCTCGAAAAACCCCTGGGCCCCCATGAGCCGGTAGGGAACCCGGAACGCCCGGAATATCTTTTCAAAGGGCAGAGAACAGAATTTGGTCCGGTACACCACGGCCATGCGGTCATAGGCAATACCCTGGCCCTGGCGGTTCATGGCCTTGATCCGCCGGGCCACCCACTCGGCTTCATGGGCATCGGACAGAAAATCGTAAATTTCCACCACCCCGCCTTTTTTATGGGAAAAGCAGTGTTTGTCCATTTTGTCCGGATTGTAATCGATCAGGTCATTGGCCACCTGAACGATCTCATTGGCGGACCGGAAATTTTCCTCCAGCCGGAAAATTTCCGCATCCCTGTATTTTTTGGAAAACCGGAGAAAATGATTGACATTGGATCCTCTGAATCCATACACCGCCTGCCAGTCATCCCCCACGCAGAACAGGTTGCGGTGGGCGCCTAACAGAAGAGAGGTCAGATCTTCCTGCAGATTGTTGGTATCCTGGTATTCATCCACCAGAATATATGAAAACCAGGACTGATACTCTTTTCGGATATCTTCGTGTTCTTTGAGCAGGTCCCTTGTTTTCAGCAGGATATTGTCAAAGTCCACCCCGTTCATCTGCTTTAAGCGCTCCTCATACTGGTCAAAAATGTCAGCTGTGCGGATATTGAAAAACACCGGTTTTCTGTCAAAAAATTGATGGGGATTGCCGGAGTTTTTGGCCCGGGACAAAAAGGACAATATCCGGGAGGCGTATTTCTTGTCAATATTGTTTGCCACACACAGTTCCTTGATCAGCTTGTCCTGCTGGTACACGGACAGCACCTGAACCGGCGGCACATACCCCAGACGCGTGCAGTGCTGCTTGAGCATCATCAGGCAGGCGGAATGAAAGGTTCTCACCCACTGGAACCGGTCCTGGGAAAGACCGGTCATGGTCATGAGCCGGGATTTCATCTCCTGTGCCGCCTTGTTGGTAAAGGTGATGGCCAGTATTTGCCGGGGATCGTACCCCTGGTCAATGAGATGAGAAAATTTGGCGGTCAGGGTCCGGGTCTTGCCGGAACCGGCCCCGGCCACAATCAGAGCCGGAGACCCGGTATGGGTCACGGCCTGCTGCTGCTGTGAAGATAATTGTATCAAAATTTACACTTTTTCTGTTGTCTGGGAAATGATCTGTTTCAAGGTGGTTTCAATGTCTTTCCGGATCTCGTCCAGGCGCTGAGAGGTCAACGCCTCAAACCTGAGCACCAGGGCCGGCTGGGTATTGGAGGCCCGCACCAGGCCCCAGCCGTCGGGATAAACGGCCCGCATGCCGTCGATATCGATCACTTCCTGCTTAGCCTTGTAATGGGCTGTAATTTGCGCCACCACATCAAACTTGATTTCATCCGGACATTCCACACGGATTTCAGGGGTGGTAAAGGTTTTGGGCAGATCCTGGATCAGTTCATCCACGCCCTTGCCTGTGGCGGCCAGTATTTCCAGAAGCCGGCAGGTGGCGTACAGTGCATCATCAAATCCGAAATACCGGTCCTTGAAAAACATGTGCCCGCTCATCTCTCCGGCCAGCTCGGCATTTTCTTCTTTCATTTTTTTCTTGATCAGAGAATGACCCGTGCGCCACATGATGGCGTTGCCCCCGTGACGGCGGATATCGTCATACATGACCATGGAGCATTTTACTTCGGAAATAAAGGTGGCACCGGGTTTGCGGGAAAGGATTTCTCTGGCATAAATCACCATGAGCTGGTCCCCATAGATCACCTCACCGTTTTTATCCACCACGCCGATGCGGTCTGCATCCCCGTCATATCCCACCCCCAGATCCAGGTTCTCTTCCTTTACCAGGGCGATGAGATCGGTCAGATTTTTCTTCTGGGTGGGATCTGCCTCGTGGTTGGGAAACCGTCCGTCCGGGTCGCAGAAAAGATCATGCACTTCACACCCCAGCTCCTTTAAAACCGGCAATGCCGTGATACCGCCGGTGCCGTTCCCCGCATCAATGCCCAGACGAATCGTGGTGGGGATGGTGATGTGGTCTGTCATATATTTTTTATAGGGGGTCAGAACATCCTCCCGGGCAAGACGACCGGAACCTGTGATATAGGCACTGCGTTCAATGACTTTCCGGATCTCCTGCAACCCCTGGCTGTGAATGGAATCCTGGCCGTTCATGAGTTTGAATCCATTGTATTCCGGCGGGTTATGGCTGGCCGTGACCATGGCGCCCCCGCCCAGATCCAGGTGCTGAATGGAAAAATACAGCACCGGTGTCGGGCACATGCCGATATCCACCACATCACATCCGGTGGACAACACCCCTTGTATGAACAGATCCGCATACCTGTCCGAGGTCAGACGGCAGTCCCGGCCCACGGATACTTTTTGTCCGCCCTTCTGGTTCACCAGGGTCCCGAAGGCTTTGCCGATATTTTTCACATCCTCATCCAGGATATCAACACCGGCCACCCCCCGGATATCATATTCTCTGAAAATACCTGATTCCATATATCGCCTCCTTGAAAAAATTTCAGATAATCGTTGACAACACCACCAGGACACCCAACACCCAGCAGTACGGGGCGAACAGATGAAATTTCCCCGCATGTACCAGTTTTATCAGCAGTTTCAATGCAATCAACCCACTGACAAATGCCGTCAGTGTACCATAAATCACGACGGCGTCAAACCGTACGCCCTGGTCCAAAGATTCCAGAATACTGATGAGCTGTGCCCCTAAAATGGCCGGGATGGACAATAAAAAGGAAAACCGGGCCGCAGTCTGCCGGTCCAGGCCGCAGAACATACCGCAGGCAATGGTGGTACCGGCTCTCGAAATACCGGGAATCACGGCCAGCCCCTGGCTGACACCGATGATCAAAGACCTTTTCAGATCCAGAGGGGTTCCGGTTTTTTCAGTCCGGTAAAAGCCCCGGGATATCCACAGAATGGTTCCGGTCACCAGAAGCATGGCTCCCACCAGCAATCCGGATGTAAACAAGACATCCTCGAATTTTTTCAACCCCATGCCGATAAGGGCTGTGGGAACCGAACCCGCTATAATGAACACGGCCAGTTTCAAATGCGCATCCGATTCAAACGCAACCGGCTGCCGCTTGATTGTCTTTGCCATATTAGACAGCACGGACACCACCATGCCCCTGATGTCGGCAAAATACACCAGCACCACGGCCCCCAGTGTTCCCATATGCACACTGATATTGAATGCCAGAGACGATTCCGTGATGCCGAAAAAAAGCTGTCCCAGCACCAGGTGACCGGAGCTGCTCACCGGTAAAAATTCGGTCAATCCCTGTAAAATCCCGAGTATGACTGCCTGATATATTTCCATATAACTTGCCATTTCCTTGATCAAAGACATTGAGTGTTAATCTGAGCGGCTGTGAAAAACAGCATCCTTAAATAGTATTGTTCGCCCGAAATTGCAAGAATTTAGTTGAGCAGGAAAGCGGATAAAGGGCACCCTTTTGAAAAAAAAGAATTTCTATTTATAAAACAGAATATTAATTTCAGTTGATTTCACCCAAAATCTTTTGTATGATCTTTAACTACAAACGAATCGGTATGGCATATTGAATTCGATTATATATCTAAAAAGTCAAATGATTTCACTACCCGTCAACGTTAACCCTAATCAAAACAAGGAGAAAAAAATGAAAAAAAAATGGGTTATTCAAAGTTTTTTATCCGTACTGGCACTGACATTTCTGTTCGGTTGTGCCGCCAAAGAGCCGGTTGATTTCGGCACATTCACTCCGGCTCAGTTCGATCTGGAGAAAAAAGAATCCAAAGTGGACAATTTTCTGGTGATCATGGATGCATCCAGCTCCATGGGGCATGACAACAAATTCGCCACCGCCAAAACCGTTGTCGAGCGTTTGAACATGACAATTCCTGAACTGGGGCAGACAGCCGGCCTCCGGACTTTTGGACATGACCCCTCAGTGTGCAAAGACAAAACAAGATTGTTCTACGGCATGGAACTCTATACCACTGGCGCCATGGCTGACGGGTTAAAAGACGTTACTAAACCAGGTGGAAACAGCTTCCTGGATGCTGCGCTGGCAGCGACACAAACCGATCTGGAAGCCTTGTCCGGAACGAACAATGCAGTGATTATCATCAGTGATGGTAAAAACATGACCAAAGTGCCGGCTCAGGCTCAGGCACTGAAAGACGCATTCGGTTCCTCCCTGTGCATCTACCCGGTGCTGTTAGGCAATGACCCTGAAGGGCGCCAGCTGCTTGAAAACGTGGCTGAAATCGGGGGATGCGGTTTTCTCACCACGGCAGACGATCTTCTGACCAGTGCCGGTATGGCTGGATTCGTATCTCAGGTATTCCTTAAAGACGCGCCCGCTCCGGCACCCGCTCCGGCACCGGTAAAAAATGACTCTGACGGTGACGGCGTTTATGATGAAGATGACCAGTGCCCCGGCACCCCGGCCGGTGCCCGGGTGAATGCGGTGGGTTGCTGGATTCTGGAAAATGTCCTGTTTGATTTCGACAAAGCCGTGATCAAACCGGAAGCTTATCATCTGCTGGATGAAGTGGTGGAAATCATGAAGAAGAACCCCGGCATGAACGTGGAGCTTCAGGGACATACCGACAACATCGGTACCGAAGAGTACAATATGGGCCTGTCTTTAAGACGCGCCAATGCCGTTGCTGACTACCTTGCAAACAACGGTATTTCAAAAGACCGGCTGACCACCAAGGGATTCGGATTCAGCAAACCGGTCGCTCTCAACAGCACCGAAATCGGCCGTTCCCTCAACAGACGGGTGGAACTTCACCCATAGGTCAAATACTGCGTCAGTAACATCCACAATTACTGACAATTGATTCGGCTGATCCAGCGGTTTATCTGATGATCAAACCCGCGATACCCCTCTGGTTCCTGCCCGGTTCTTTCTACACCTGCCCTTCTTCATATACGTTACGTTGCACATCGCCGACGGCAAGTTCTCCAGCAGAATTTGGACGTTGGTTATTGAAAAGCCGTTCGAGAGTATCACCCAGATCATAAGATTGTAGACAATGGTCTGAGTCCAGATAAACGCCCGGGCCGCTGCCGCGCAATACCCAAACCCGCATCGGCCCGGCCGGACAACACGGCCACAGCCACCGACATATGCGTATATTCATCATTGTGCTATCCGATCTGATATCGCCGGGTGCTCGGCATCCAGCAACTTATAGTCAAAAAGTCTCCGCGTGCCGGAACCGGCCTGACGGTTGATAAACCGCAGTTTTTGTTTTTGAATCCTTGATGGATCCGATATTTTCCCGGATACCTTTCGGGTACAATGAATCTGCTGCCGCATGACCAGATTCACGGAAGCGTACCAAGCACATTGGGCAGATATTTTGTGATATAACTAGCGACATTATAGGAACCGTCTTCTGGGTCGAGAGATGGAGCCCCGGCCAGGTGTGGCATTATTTCGAATCGCCATGAGCCCGCCCATGCTTCCCACATGACTCGATGAAATATTAATGCCGTCATGATCGCGCCGCATCTGGTCGGCCAAAAGATCCAGGGTATTGTCATGGGACCCGGTGATCACCAGGGTGTTCTCGATGGCGGACAAGGGTTTGAGCAGCCGGGCGGTCGGGGTTTCGGTTTCGGAAATCCCTTCCACATCCTTAGGGATCTGAATGATGCCGTCGGCTTCGGTCAACGTGGTGATACTGCCCGACCCCCTGGGCAGCTGGGAGGCGATGAGCCGCCCGTCCACGGACCCGATTTTTACCCGCAAAAACTCATCCTGACCCAGTTTGGAAGCGATTTTCCGGGCCAGGGCCACCGGTTCAAACCGATCTTCCACCGGTGCCAGTTTCTGCATGAAGCGCAGCAGCGGCCCCACAAATTGCTCAAACGCCACAATGGCGGAAACCGGATATCCGGGAATACCAAATACCGGCTTCCCGGAAATATCTCCCATCAATACCGGTTTTCCGGGCATCATGGTCACCCCGTGGACCATGACCCGGCCTAAGGATGCCATCACCGGCCTTGCAAAATCTTCAGACCCGGCAGAGGAACCGCCAATGATGCACACCATGTCATACTCGCCCTTCACTGCCTGGTCCACCGCGGTTGTAATTGTTTCCAGATCATCCTTGAGCATGGGATGACGATCGGCAACAGCCCCGTTATCCCGGCACAGGGCTTTGAGCACCGTGGAATTGGATTCGATCACCTGCCCCGGAACCATCTGGTCCAAAGATGTCTCATGCCACTGAACCAGTTCCGACCCGGTGGGAATGATCAGGATCCGGGGTTTTTTATACACCTTGACCTGAAACACACCCCCGGACAACAAAGCCCCCATGGCATAGGCATTGATCTGATGGCCTCTGGGAAACAGCAGCTTGGTGGCCACGATGTCTTCTCCCATTTTTCGCACATGCTGCCAGGGAAACACGGGGGCTTCAATTTCAACGCTTGTTTCATCAATGATGTTGATATGTTCGATCATGATCACGGCATTGGTGCCGGGCGGCAGGGCATGGCCGGTATTGACCCAGAAACCGGTTTCGTCCGGAACCAGCACTTTGGGGGCATCGTCGCTGGCACCGAATGTCTGTTTCGCATCCACGGCCATCCCATCCATGGCGGCCGCGTGAAAATTGGGGCTGGACAGTTTAGCAATTGCCGGTGAAGCCAGAACACGGCCCTGGGCAGCTGTCACATCGATGGTCTCCACATCAGTGACCCGGTCTTTAAATCGGTCCATCAGAATCTGCCGGGCCGTTTCAATGGGTTGTGTATCCAGATACACATTTCGTTTGGATGTCATTACTGCGTTCCTTATGTTGCATCATTTAAAGAAGAATCACCTGGGTGACGGTATCTTTTTCCAGCCCTTCCAGATTTTCGCCGATATCCAGAAGACCGTCGGCATGAATCATGGTTCGAATCAGGCCGGATTTGCCGAGAACCGGCTTTGCCGTCATACCCTCCGGGCCGTTTCCCAGCATCACCCGGACAAAATCACGACGGCCCTGGGCAGACGCCACGTTCCGGGTCAGTTTTGCCGGCACCCGGACCAGGCACTTTGGCTTTCTGTGTCCCTGGATCCGGTTCAAAAAAGGGATCACCACCATTTTCATTACCACCATGGCGGAGACCACCTGGCCGGGCAGACCCCATACCGGCTTGGTCCCGCTTTTTGCCAGAATGGTGGGTTTTCCCGGGCTCACAGACATGCCATGGACCAGTATCCGGGTATCCGGCAACGCGGAAAGCACCTCCACGGTATAATCTCTGGTCCCCACAGAACTGCCCCCGGAAATGAGTACCATATCGGTTTGTGCCAGGGCTTTTTCACACGCCGCTTGCAACTGATCCGGATCATCCTTGACAATCCCGTACCGGATCACTTTGGCATGGGCTTCCTGAACAAACCCGCTCAGGGCATAGGAGTTGATGTCCCGGATCCTGCCCGGGGCCGGTTCCTGGTCGATGGAAATAATTTCATCTCCCGTGGAAATAATGCCCACCACCGGCACCCGGTGTACGGGCAGGGTGGTGAAACCCAGCCCGGCAGCCAGCCCGGCCTCCTGGGGACGGATGAATGTGCCGGCTTCAAGAACCACGTCCCCGGATGAAAAATCCTCATTGGCATCGATCACATGCTGAAGCGGTGCCACGCTTTTATAAATTTCGACCGACGCGTCATCTATGGTCTGGGCATGTTCCACCATGACCACGGCATCCGCCCCTTTGGGCAGCATGCCCCCGGTGGAGATCCGGACGGCTTTTCCGGGTACCAGTTCAAAATCCGGTACCTGGCCCATCAGAATCGTTCCCTGAATCTCCAGCCAGGCAGGTGTGGATTCCGAGGCCCCGAAAGTGGCAGCGGCATTGACGGCAAATCCGTCCATGGTGGCCCGCCGGAATCCCGGCATATCCCCGGGCGCTGTCAGATCCTCTGCCAGGATTCTGGAAAACGCATCACTGATATCCACCCTCTCGGTATCAGCAGGATCGAAATTTCGGGTCATGGACAGGACATCGTCCAGGGTTTTCACTTTAAAAAAATGACTCATTTCAATGCCTCTTTCATCCGCGTCATGGCTTCGACCACGTTTTCCCGGCTGTTGAACGCGGATATCCGGATATATGGACTGCCGCATCTGCCGAATCCGCCGCCCGGCGTACATACCACCCCGGCTTTATGCAGCAGCAGATCAAAAAAATCCCAGGAATCCCGGCCCTGGCCGTCCACCCAGATATAAGGGGAATTGTCTCCCCCCACATATTCAAATCCTAAGTCGACCATGGTTTTACCGATGATATCGGCATTCTCCAGATACCCGGCGATCAATTCACTGATCTGGGCCTGTCCTTCCCGGGTGTATACGGCTTCTGCGGCTTTTTGCACCGGATAGGAAACCCCGTTGAACTTGGTACTCTGACGGCGATTCCACAGCCCATGCAGAGACACGGAGTCCCCATTGTTCAAAAACACCCGGCATTCTTTGGGAACCACGGTAAATCCGCACCGGGTCCCGGTGAACCCGGCGGTTTTGGAAAAACTTCTGAATTCCACGGCCACTTCCCGGGCCCCGTCGATTTCATAGATGCTTCTGGGCAGGGATGCATCCCGGACAAAAGATTCATATGCTGCATCAAACAGGATCAATGCGTGGTTCTTGCGGGCATAATCCACCCATTGTGTCAGATCGGATTTGGAGGCGCAGGTGCCGGTGGGGTTGTTGGGAAAACACAGATAGATCAGGTCCACCGGGGTTTCCGGCAACTGGGGAAGAAACCGGTTTTCCTTGATACAATCCAGGTAGACAATGTCCTTATAACGGCCGTCCACAAATTCCCCGGTTCTGCCGGCCATGACATTGGTATCCAGGTACACCGGATACACCGGATCCGGAATCGCGATTTTGATATCACCGGCAAACAGTTCCTGGAAATTGCCGGTATCACATTTGGCACCGTCACTGACAAAGATCTCGTCCGCCGAGATATCCGCTCCCCGGGCCTGGTAATCATGGACTGCAATTTTTTCCCGTAAAAACGCATACCCCTGTTCCGGGCCGTATCCCCGGAACGTGGCGTCATCTGCCATGTCATCCACGCCTTTGTGGAATGCGGTTACCACCGCCGGAGGCAAGGCCCTTGTCACATCTCCGATGCCCAGACGAATCACCCGGATATCCGGATTTTCCTTCTGGAACTGATCCACACGCCGGGCAATATCTGAAAAAAGATAGGACGCTTTTAATTTCTGATAATTTTCATTGGCTCTGATCATGATTTTTCCTTTTTTATTCTGAATCGGTTTTCACCATCCAAACACAAATTTTCATCTTCACTCTTTTTTTAAAAACGGATCCACCGCCCGGGTCAATGTCTCAAATTCTTTCACACTCAGGGTTTCGGCCCGGCGTTCCGGTGTTATGTCAGCGTTTTTCAGCGCTTGTGCAATCGTGGGTTTGTCCAGCCCGAGATCCGGGCCGACCAGAGAATTTTTCAATGATTTTCTGCGCTTTGAAAATGCCGCCTTGATCACGGTAAACAGTTGTTGTTCCATGTCCCGGGAAAAGGACCGGGAAGGAAAAAAATCAAATGACAGTACCGTGGAATCCACCTCCGGTTTCGGAAAAAAAGCACCCGGCCCGATGTTCACCAGCCGCCGGATATCGGCGGCATATTGGGAAACCGCAGATAACCGCGAATAAGCCTTATTGCCCGGAGTTGCCAGGATCCGGTCCGCCAGTTCTTTTTGAAACATCAGAAAAGCGCTGCCCACCGAATCCCGGGCCCGGATCAATTGAAACAGAATCTGAGACGAAATATTGTAGGGCAGATTGCCCATGACCACCAGTTTCTGCCCCTGGGCCAAAGCAGCAATATCGGTTTTCAGAAAATCCTGGTTCACCACCCGGACCCAGTCGATTTCATGGCTTTCAAGCACCTGCGTCAGCAAGGGAATCAACCGCCGGTCCTTTTCCACCACCGTGATATGGCGGGTTATTTTTGCAATGGGAATGGTCAAGGCGCCCAAACCGGGGCCGATTTCCACCACTCTTGCATGGCGATCAATACCGGTCCGATCCACAATCATACAGGCTGTTTCCGGGTTTGACAGAAAATTCTGTCCCATCTCCTTGCCGGCATAAATCTGTTTTTCTTTGAGTAACTGCCCTGGATATATCATATTGCTGCTTGACTTTCTTTATTTCAAGAAGTAATTTTAGACTACGCAATTTTATAATATACGTTAATACGACGTAATATTCAATACCGGGACGACCGGTACACGCGGGATTATTACGTGAAAACACAACCTTTTAGAATCAGGAGATACGTCATGTCACACAACGTGGACCTTGGAACCAACTGGGAAGGGCTTATCAAAACCCTGCTACAACGATTGGATATGCCCACAAAAGAGGATATCAACCATCTTCATGCCAGACTTGACACGCTGGAACAGCTCATTCAGCAGAAGCAGCCCGGCACAAAACGGCAACCCCGCAAAAAAACGGGCAGGCGAAAAAGTGCGTCTGCAATCGCTTTGGAAATCATTGCCGGATATCCCGACGGGGTTGATTTCAAAACCATCATGGATGCCACCGGATTTGAAGACAAAAAACTGAGAAACATCATTTACCGGCTGGACTCTTTGGGAAAAATTCAGCGGGTCCGCCGCGGCACTTACAAAACCACTTAATCTACCGGAAACCCTTTTTATGACCTGTCACACATATAACCCTGGCCAGCGCATTCACAATTACAAAGTTGTCGACGTCACCCCTTTGCCCATCATTGATTCCACATTAATACAGCTGGTGCACGACAAAACCCGGGCCCGGCATTTTCATATTGCCAACCAGGATAAGGAAAACACTTTCAGCGTTATTTTCAGAACGGTTCCCACTGATTCAACCGGGGTTGCCCACATACTGGAACACACCGTTTTGTGCGGATCCCGCCATTTCAATGTCCGGGATCCGTTTTTTTCCATGATCAAGCGGAGTCTGTCCACGTTCATGAACGCGTTCACCGCATCCGACTGGACCATGTATCCGTTTGCCACCCAGAACGAAAAAGATTATTTTAATCTCATGGATGTGTACCTGGATGCCGCCTTTTTCCCGAAAATCGATGAATTAAGCTTTAAACAGGAAGGATGCCGCCTGGATATAGACCCATCCCAGAACCCGGAACTGGTGTACAAAGGTGTGGTATACAATGAGATGAAAGGCGCCATGTCCTCACCCTCGCAAGTCATGGGCCGGGCACTGCTCCAGAGCCTGTATCCGGACACCACTTACAGCAACAATTCCGGCGGGGATCCTTTGGAAATCCCGAAACTGACCTGGCAGGATCTTAAACGCTTTCACAGCCGGTACTACCATCCCTCCAACGCCCAGTTCTACACCTATGGAAATCTGTCTCTGGAAAAAACCCTGGGTTTCATCCATGACAAGGTGCTGCACGGATTCGATTTTTTGTCCGTGGATTCCTCAGTACCTGCCCAGCCCCGGTGGCAGATCCCTCGACAGGAAACATACACATATGCCTATTCCGATACCGACACAATGGAAAAAAAATATCAGGGGTGTGTGGCCTGGCTCACCTGTGATGCCAAAGACGACTTTGAAGTGCTGGTACTCACTGTATTGGAACAGATTCTGATCGGCAATGCCGCATCTCCGTTAAGAAAAGCGCTCATCGATTCCAACCTGGGATCTGCACTGGCAGACGCGTCCGGATTCGAACCCGACAACCGGGATGCCATGTTTGCCATCGGGCTCAAAGACATAGAAAAAAGTGCCGTGGCTCAGGTGGAATCCATTGTTTTTTCAACCCTTGAAAATCTGGTAAAAGAAGGGATTGCCCCGGATCTGGTTGAATCCGCCATTCACCAGATCGAATTTTACAGAAAAGAGATCACCAACACCCCGTATCCTTTTGGCATCAAACTGCTGCTTTCCTTTACCGGCAATCTGATCCATGACGGAGATCCCGTGTCCTGCATCAACATTGACGCAGACCTGGAACGGCTGCAACAGGCCCTTGCCAAAGGTGGATTTCTGGAAGAACGGTTGAAAACCTATTTTATTGACAACCCCCACCGGGTGCTGTTTACCCTGGCACCTGACCCGGACCTGGAATCTGGCACGGAAAAGCAGATCAAAAAAGAACTGACTAAAATATATCAGAATCTGTCACAAAAAGATCTGGAAAAAATCAAACAGGATGCAACTCAGCTGGAGCAAATACAGGAGCAGCAGGAAGATCTGTCCGTGCTTCCTACACTGGAACTCACGGACGTGCCACCGGAAATTGAGATGATCTCTCCGGACCAACTGGACCGGGTGACACATGCGGCCGGCTATGACAAGGCCACTTCCGGCATTCTGTATTTCACCTGCCCCATAGGGGCCGGTCATGTGGCGACATCGTTGTTTCCCCTGGTCCCTTTTTTCTGCCAGGCCTTTACCCACAGCGGAACCGCCGGTCAATCCTATATCCGGATGGCGGAAAAAATAGACCGGTACACCGGCGGGGTGACCCTGTCTCCTTTTTCCGGGACCTATTTTGACAAGGAAGCGGATTCCCATGTGTTTCTGGCGCTCCAGGGGAAAGCGCTGGACCGGAACATCCCCCATCTGTTTGACATTATCAGGGAATTTGTTCTGACTTATGGGTTCACCGATCTGGAACGGTTGAAAAATCTGCTGCTCCAGTACCAGGCCGGCATGGAATCCTCCATTGTCGCCACCGGTCACCGGTATGCCATTTCCCTGTCATCCCGGCATCTGTCCATGGCATCCCACATCAATGAAATCTGGCACGGCATTGCCCAGTACCAGACCATTAAACAGATCGTTCAGAACATAACGGATCCAGAGACAGCGCAACCGGTGATGGAACAACTGGCGGAAAACCTGAATGCCATGGCCGGGGGAATCTTACGCAAAGACAATTTCAAACCGGCTGTTATCGGAAGCCTGGATGCCATCCAGCAGGCGGATCAGGCCATCGGACAGATGCTTACCGCACTGCCGGACGGATCCAGGCCGGCATTTTTCACCCCGGACATCCCCAGAGACACACAAGCCCCCCGGGACGGGTGGATGACCAACACGGCAGTTTCATTTGTGGGTCAGTCTTTTAAAACTGTGGGGATCACCCACGACGACGCCCCGGGTCTGTCCGTGATCAGTAAAATTCTGCGGGCATTGTTTCTGCACCGGGAAATCCGGGAAAAAGGCGGGGCATACGGCGGATTTGCCATTTACAATTCCGAAGAAGGCATTTTCTCATTGGGTTCCTATCGGGACCCTCATATCACACGCACCCTGGATGTCTACCACAAAGCCTGTGAATACATCATGAAAGGGGACTACACACAGACCGATGTCAAGGAAGCCATTCTTCAGGTGTGCTCAGATATCGACAAACCGGAAACCCCGGGACCGGCCGCCATGAAAGCATTCTACCGGGATATTGCCCGGCTCACCAACGAGATCCGCCAGCAGTTCAAGGATCAGCTGCTTCAGCTGGACAAAAACCGGGTCCAAGCCATCGCTCAAAAATATTTTGACCTGGATCGCCGGCACGCGGGTGTTTCAGTCATCTCCAGCAAAACCGCTCTGGAACAGGCCAACCTGACGCTGGAAAAATCAGGGCAGGCCCCGCTGGTACTGAACAGGATATAACAGAACGTCAGTCAGACTTTTTTTTCAACAGATCCGTCAGTTTCGGGTCAGCTGCCCGGGGAAAATCCGGTCTCATTCTGGCGATCTCCAGCGTATGCTGACCCAGTAGCCGGTACAGGTCTGAATACCGGGGCATTTTTTTATCAATATCAGCCAGGTGCCGGGCGATGATCGTTTCATCGCCCCGGACCACCGGGCCGGTCAGGGCCTTGACACTGCCCTGGGACGCGATATTGCCCAAGGTGCCCTGGATCAAAGGCGCCAGAATATCAAAGGCCTTGTCCGGGGCCAGACCGGCACTGCCTAAGAGGGTCAAGGCAAAATGCTCCACCGTCACCAGATAATTGGAGGCCACCACAGCTGCGGCATGGTACAGGGTTTTGGCATCTGTGGGGATGGTAAAGGGCCGGGCCTTCAACTGGGTCACGATTTGCTGGCCCATAGTCTGTGCCCGATCCGTGCCCTCGATGGACATATTGATCCCTTGGAACGGGGATGACGCATCCGGTGCATACGGCACAAATGACTGAAGCGGATGAAGTGATCCCGTGGCAGCCCCTTTTTCCCGGGCCGACGACAGAATATCCGATGACAACGCCCCGGACAGGTGAAACACCACGCTGTGCGCATCAAATCCTTCGGCCGCAGCCACCTGATCGCATACGGGTTTAATCTGGACATCCGGCGTGGCAATAAAAATCAGATCACAGTCTCTGGCTGCTTTTGCCGGATCATTGAACACGGCCCCACCCTGAACCCAGCCCATTGCTTTCCGGGCCGAGTCCCGGGTTCTGCTGACAAATGCCCCGGGACAATATCCCTGCTGTGCCAGAAACACCGCCAGGTTGATGCCCACACGGCCGCAGCCGATGATGCAGAACCTGTTTTTTGTTTTATTTGTATTCATATTCATCCGAAGGAAACCGGCCCTGCTGCACCTCTTCAATATAGTCGGCCACCCCTTTTCCGGCCGCAGCGGCCAGATCCGCATATTTTTTCACGAATTTGGGCAGAAACCGGTCATTGATCCCCAGCATGTCGTGGAGTACCAGCACCTGACCATCACAATGGGGACCGGCCCCGATACCGATGGTGGGAATTTTCAGCGTCTGGGTGATCTTTTCAGATATGGGAGACGGAATTCCTTCCAGCACCACGGAAAATGCGCCGGCCGCTGCCACATCCTTTGCATCTTTCAGCAGCCGTTCCTCGTCCCGCTGTACCCTGAAACCGCCCATCTGGTGAACTGACTGGGGCGTCAGACCGATATGGGCCTGCACCGGAATCCCGGCTTTGGCCAATGCCGTGATCACCGGACACACGTCAGCCCCGCCCTCCAGTTTTACGGCAGATGCCCCGGCTTCCTTTAAAAACCGGCCGGCGTTCTGAACCGCATCATTCAAATCACCCTGGTAGGACATAAACGGCATGTCCCCGATCACCAAGGCCCGTTGACAGGCCCGGGCCACCATGGCGGTATGATACAGCATTTCATCCATGGTCACGGGCAATGTGGTTTGCCTGCCCTGAACCACCATGCCCAGAGAATCCCCCACCAGGATGGAATCAATACCGGCCTGGTCCAGTATTCTTGCAAATGGGTAGTCATACGCGGTCAATGTGGTTATTTTTTTCCCCTGCTGCTTCATTTTCATAAAAGAAGCAGTCGTTATTTGGGTTGTCATGAGCGTTTCTCCTGAAATTAAGGGGTTCACAATTGCATTTTTACACCTTAAAACAAAACCGGACAAGTTTCAACCGGGATCTTTTTACCCTTGTTTATGGCGCCATTCCTGGTATTGATGCATGGCAGACAGACATTTTACCGCCCTTTCCGGGGAGGCGAAAAAAACACCTTTGTAATCCAGATCATCAAACCGGTAAAGGGTTTTGCTGGCGCCATCCGTCAACAGGCTTACCCCTAGCACCGGCTTGTTGTAAGTATGGATCATCTGCACCACAAACCGGGTGTAATCTTCTTCAATTTCCAGCACCGCCTGTTTGAAATCCGCCACCTGTTCTGCGGTGATGGACGGGTCGGTATTGGAAACGGATTCAGCCATATTGTTGACCAGGACCCGTTTGCCGTGGATTCCCAGATGAATGACCGCATCACACCCGTCCCACTCCAGCAGTTCTCTAAGACAGGTTTTGGGAATATCCGGGTTTCCTTCTCCCACAATATCCACGGGATTGCCATGGCTCCAGAAATCGGGCAGCACCTTGTTCAATCTGTCGATAATCTCGCCAGACAGCGGTGGTACGATCAGCCCGTGCTCCGCGCAAAGGTCGGCGGCAACCACGCCCCACCCGCCCCCCAAAGTCATGATGGCCACCCGGTTGCCTGAGGGCAGCGGCAGCGAGGAAAACACCGCAGACAGATCCAGCAGTTCCAGGGGTTGATCCACCTGGATAATACCGGCCTGGCGGCAGGCGGCGTCAAATACCTTTGCATTCGATGCCATGGCGCCGGTATGACTGGCGGCCGCCTGTTTTCCCTGCTCGGTGCGGCCTCCTTTTAGCACCACCACCGGTTTTTTCTGCGACACCCGCCGGGCACTGTTGAAAAACCGCCGGCCATGTTTGACGCTTTCGATATACAGCACCACGGTGCGGGTCAATGCATCGATTTCAAAGGCTTCCATGTAATCCTCAATGGTGACCATGGCTTCATTGCCGGATCCGGAAAAAGCCCGGATACCGATATCCTGCTGTTCGGCAAACGCCAGCAGCTGGGTCCCCATATTCCCGGACTGACACACCAGGGCCGTGGATCCGGGCACGGGATACGCATGGGCCGCAGTGCAGTAAAGCTGTACATGGGGATTACACAGCCCCATGGTGTTGGGTCCCAGCACCAGAATACCGGCTTGTGCCGCAGCATCCACCACTTCTTTTTCCAGGGCCGCCCCTGTTTCTCCCACTTCCCGGAACCCGGAGGTGACCAGCAGCATGCCTTTGACGTTTCTGGCTGCCAGCTCGGGGATCAGTCCTTTGACATGTCGGGCCGGCACGGTCACCACGGCCAGGTCCACATCTTCAGGAATATCTGATACCGACCGGAATACCGGCCGGCCCATGATGGGCGCTCCCTTGGGATTCACCAGATAGATCCGGCCTTTGTAATCCCGGGACAGGGTGTTAGTGGGCAGCATATGGCCCCATTTGCCGATGGTGGCCGATGCCCCCACAAAAGCGATGGTTTCCGGATAAAAGCAGGCGCCCAGGGTTTTCAGATCTACCGGGTGCCGGAAAATTTCTGTTTTTTGAACGTGTTGAAGGGCAATCAGCCCGTCCACGGCCACCGGCCGGCCGTCCGGCGCAATGATTAAAGGATTGATATCGATTTCCCGAATTTCCGGCCGGGAAAGGGCCAGATCTGAAAGTCCTTTTAAAACCGTTTTCAATGTCTTCAAATCACAGGCGGATTCTCCCCGGAATGCCTTGAGCAGCTCAGCACCGGGAAAGGAAGTCAGCATGTCGTCCATATCCGCATCCGTCAACGGCGCGATCTTGAACACCACCGCCTTAATTGCTTCGGTAAAGATGCCGCCCAGACCGAACATAACCACCGGCCCGAACTGGGGATCCCTGAACATACCGGCCACCAGCTCTCTTTTTCCCTGGACCATGGGCTGTACCAGAAACCCCTCCAGGTCCTTGCCGGCCCGATCTGTCATTTTCCGGGCCGCTGCCTCAACCTGCGCAGCCGTGGCCAGACCCGGACAGACCAGCCCGGCTTCGGTTTTATGTAAAATCGTTGAACCAAATCCTTTGAGAACCACGGGAAATCCAAGTTCACGGGCCGCACCCGCTGCTTTTTGTGCGGTTTTTACTGCAATTTCCGCAACCACGGGCATGCCTGCGGCCTTGAAAATCCGTTTGGCATCGGCTTCCGTGAGCGCAGACTGATTATTTTGGGCTGCGGCCGCCAGAACCGCATCAATTTCAATGACATCCATGATGTTTCACTCCGTTGAATATAATGTCCACAATGCCGCCGGCAGCGGCGGTCACATCCATTTTTTTGTCAAAGATCACCTGTTTGAGGCAGGTGTGCTCAATGGCCCCGAGAATGACCTTTTGCAACAAAAAAGGATCCATGTCCGGCCGAAGTTCCCCTGTTTCCATGCCTTCCCGGATGATATCCAGAATGGTTCTTGCATATATTTTCACCATGGCATAGGCCCCGGACTCAAAATAGGACAGGGAATTGCGCACTTCCAGCAGCAGAATCCGGGCCAGTACCCGGTTGCGGGCATAGCTGTCCAGGCTGGCAAAAATAATAGCTTCCAGCTTCTCGATACAGCTCTGTTTCTCCTGGATACCGGCCTCTATCCCGGCCTGAAACGCGGCGAAATGCTGATGCAGCACCTGATGAAGCAGGTCTTTTTTGTCCGTGAAATATTTATAGATCAACCCTTCGGTCACCCCGGCATTGCCGGCGATTTCCGCTGTGGTAATGGACTGGAAATCCTTGGTTTCCATGAGACGGGAAAACGCGGTCATGATCTTTATTTTTCCCGGTGGATCTGGTCTGGCGGGTGTTTTCATAATGCCTGCCCTTTTTAAACGTTTCCACCAAAAAGTATAAGGCTTATTTACAAAATATGGATCTGTCAAGCCTTGATTTACTAGAAGGCGGTAGGTGTTGCATCAGGATCTGGATATCGGGCGACGAAAGGGCGTTTGCCTGGCGGAATCCAGCTGTCTGCTGTACCGGCATCACCGCCATGGTGTAGCCGGACACACACCGATTCTCCCGCCTCATTTTCAATGGTGATATCCCAGACATGGTAGCCCAGGTGTACCGGCCGGACCGTGCCGATTACTTTTCCTTTGCGGCACCTGCTTGAGAGATGGTTGGCGGTGATCTGAAGTCCCACGGAATAATGGTCCGAGTCCAGGGCCAGATACGATGCCACGCGCCCAGGGTTTCAGCCAGCACTACGGACGCGCCGCCATGCAGGAACCCCATGGGTTGATGGTTCGGTGATCCACGGGCATGGGATGCACAGATAAAATCCGGACCGGTTCAGTAAATTCAATGCCCATATGGCCCACAATGGTTTGATCGATGACCGGCAAATGTAGCAGATTCATGCTGTTTCCAGATCTGCGTCATTGGTTTCTTCCTTGTCGATCAGCCGGAATCATTTCATCATCCGGCTAGCTTGGTATAGCACAATTTAAATTCCCCTTTGATTTTGCAGTTCAGCTTTCAGGGTTTTCAGGGTGGCGGGATAGGGATGACCAATACCGATGGCACTGCCATGTTTCCGGGCAATTTTTTTCAACTGGGCAAACTGGCCGGTAATATAGGCTTGTTCCTGAATATTGTCTAAAAACACATCCCGTTCACTGAAGCGTATCTGAAGCAGTGTCGCTGCCCGGCATTGTGATCGGGTGGTCATGGAATCAACAGCAATATTTCTTTCTTTTCTTCAGAATGGTAAATACCTGATACATCTGGTTGGCTTCGGCGGTCAGCCGGGAGCCCATATGGTGTTGCTGACCCGATGCCCCGGGCACACGATGTTTTTCCAGTTGCGCAATGAGCATATCCTGACATGCTGTAAGCAAGGCCCCGCCCGGGATTCACATCCGGATACTGGACCGGTTCCATGGGCAGATGCAGTATGATCAAGCGCCCCTTTTTCCTCTTCTGAGTATTCCTGCAATGGCCCGGCTATGGGAGACCAGGAAGTAATCGAGTCCATATCGGGTTCCAGCGCATACAGGGCCGCCTCCCGATCATATCCGATACTACCGATAATCAGGGCGATTTCACGGCCAGACCGTCATTACTTTCTGGAAACCGGACGGTAAATCTGATCCGGTTCTGGGGAGGCACAGTTTCTCAAACACTTCAGAGGACCGATGGCCGTTTTTTTCCATCAGCCCGGAACAGGTGTGATACGATCCGCATCCGGGGCCCTTTGACCACTTTGCCAGCGGCTTTTGAAACGGTGTTTTTGGGGGATATCTGTTTCTTTCGTGTTGTGACACAAGCGATTCGCTGCTGCATTTCGGGCAAGATTTGAAGCCATAACTTCACGCAGATCCGCCACCATAGCTCAACAGACACACCGCCACCAATACCACCGCTGGATCCCCGGATCTTTTCTAATTGAGACGTCAGATCGGTTTGTGGTTTTTTGCCGCTTTTACGTCGGGGCGCTGTTGATTTTTTTTTCCCGGTTGGTTTTTTGGCCACCGGTTTTTTGGCAGTTGCTTTTTTTTTGCCACCCGCCGTTTTCCGGGAAGGCGTTTTTTTACTTGTCATTGAGATTACTGAAAACCCCGTAACTGATCAGAATATCAAGGGCCCGTTTCACCTGTACATCCTGAAGTAGCTCGGCTGATTCCTTGATCTGACGCTGTTGTTCAGACACATCCGGGACTTCTTCCGAAGACGGCTCTTCCGCATCTTCTTCGGGCATCAGGCTGTGCGGCAGATCTTTTTCCTTTATCATCCGGTCGAACGCAGAAGATTTTTTCCGTGTTTTTTCCAGAACCCCGGATTCCACCTCGACATCCGGCTGAATGCCTTTGGCCTGAATGGACCGGCCGCTGGGTGTATAATATCTGGCAATGGTATATTTCAACCCATATCCATCCTTCAGAGGACGAACCGTCTGGACCGACCCTTTCCCAAAAGACGGAGTTCCCAGAATCAATGCCCGGGCATGATCCTGCAATGCACCGGCCACGATTTCCGATGCTGAGGCAGACCCGCCGTTGATCAGAACGACAATGGGGTAATCTTTATCAAATCGGTCCGGATGGGCCTGATAGTCCTGGTTGTCTTTCTGATCCCGACCCTTGATGGAAACAATCGTCCCGGCATTTAAAAAGAAATCCGCCATCTTGATGGCCTGGTCCAGCAGTCCTCCGGGATTGTCCCGCAGGTCGATCACAAGCCCTTTCAAAGGAGCGGCTTCTGCTTCAAGTGCTTCCAGCTGTCGGCCCATCTCTTCATGGGTGTTCATCCGAAAATTGGTCACCCGGACATATCCGTATCCTGGAGTCAGTACGGCCGACCGGACGCTGGTCATGGGAATCAGATCCCGTTTCAAAGAAAATTCCAGGGGGGCAGGTTCATCCTCCCGGATAATGGTAATCATAACTTCTTCATGCCGGGGACCGCGCATCCGGTTCACTGCTTCCCACAATGCCATGCCTTTGGTGGATTCGCCATCGATCTTGACAATGATATCTCCGGCATAAATCCCGGCATCATAGGCCGGGGTCCCTTCAATGGGAGACACCACCGTTAAAATGCCGTCTTGGAGCGTAATCACAATACCGATCCCTGAAAACTCCCCTTTGGTATCATCCTGAAGATCTTCAAACGCCTGGGGCGGCATAAAGCTGGAATGGGGATCCAAGTTCTCCACCATCCCTTTGATGGCGTTGTGTATCAGGGTATCTGCATCCACGTCCTCCACATAATTTCTTTCCAGCTCTTCGAGAACCGCCACAAACAGTTTCAATGATTCATAAGGGGGATCAGACTCGGCATGGGCCGGTGGGACAAAAAGACATATCAGCCCCAGGAACAATAAGGTTCCGAGACATTTTGGAAAGGATAAACATCGAATTGTCATGACTTTTTTTATGCTCCTTTTTTTAACCATTTCAAGGGATCTACCGGTTTGCCATGATGCCTGAGCTCAAAATGAAGACAAACGCCTTTCAGAGATCCGGTATCACCCAAGGTGGCGATCACTTCACCGGCATCCACGGAATCTCCTTTTTTCTTGAACATTTCCTGTAGATGGGCATACAGGGTATAATAATTTTCTCCATGGTTGATGATAACCATATTGCCATACCCTTTCAGCCATTCAGCAAAGATGACATTGCCCCTGAAAACGGACCGGACCGGTTCACCCTGTTCTGCTCTTATATCAATTCCGCTCTGAAAAGTGAAGGATTTGTAATCACCGGACTGTGTGATACCGAACCGGGAGATGATTTTTCCCGCCACCGGCGGCATCAGGCGGCCTTTCTGGCGGGAAAACACCATCATATCCCGGTCGGACTTTCTGTGTTTTTCAAAACCGGCAATCTCCCGGTCCAGGGCATCTGCTGATTCTTTCAAGGATGCCAGGGCCGCATGAGCCATTTTTTTCTGATTCTGGACGGCATGCAGTATGGTTTGTTTTTTTTCAGACGTCCGGGTCATGATCTGGATCTCCTGGGCCAGATCATGCTCAAGCTTGTCCATGGCGGCTTTCTGTTCAGTCATCTGGGCTTCAAGTGCCTTTATCTGAGACAGGTCCTTGTTCAAATTGCCAATGATGTCATAATCCGCGGACACCACCTGTTCCATGGCCCGGCGGTTCACCAGAAAATCAAACACCGTGGCAGGCGGTGTCATCATGTTCAGGCGACCTGCCGTATGCATCCGGTAAAGCGCGGCCAGACGATTTTGAGCATATGTCCGACGGTCATCGATCCGGCGGGACAGGTCCTGCCGCTCCGCCTGAAGGGCCGCCATGTTTTTTTCCAGTTCACTGATCCGGGATGACAGCCTCTTCACCCGGATTCGGGCCTGATTCAGACGGTAATCAATTGCATCCAGATCCTGGATCAATCGGGTTTCCTTTTGGGAGAACTCACGAACCCGGGATTCTTCCCCGTGCATGCGGGTTTCAATGGTTTGCTTTTCCTGTGTCAGAGAATCCACCGTGTTTGCCGGCAGCCAGGCCGGCAGGCCGCATATCAGACCGCCTGACACCAGAATTATTTTAACAGTTGTCTTAAGGAAAGATAACACCCGAACCATCCTAAAAATGTACTGACAACCCAGACTCCCCCCATGGCCGTCACAGACAGAAACCGGACATCCAGATGAAACAGATTCCCCATGCTTTGGGAAATGCCCGAACATGCGGCCAGATAGGCCGCAAAAAGTATCATCAACCCCAGAATGCCGCCCACGGCTCCCTGTATCAGCCCGGTCACATAAAACGGCATTTTGATAAACCGGTCCGTCGCTCCCACCAGCCGCATGATCTCCACTTCCGACTGCCGGGAATGAAACACCAGCCGCACCGTGCTGGCAGTGATAAAAAAGGCGATCAGTAAAAACAGCGCACACACGACATACCCGATCAGCCGGAACAATTGAAACAAATCAAGCATCCGGGCCAGCCACTTTTGGTTGTATTCCACGCTCTCCACCAGATCCAGGGACTCGATCTGCCGGACAACGGCGGCCACGGATTCAAACCCTTCCCGGGTCTGTATTTGAATTTCAAACGCATGGGGCAACGGATTTTTTTCCAGCGTATCCAGAAATCGGGTGGACCCGGCCATCTGGTTTTTCAAACGCGCCAGGGCCTGGTCTTTTGAAACAAATGTGACTTGAACAACCCCGTCCATATGTGTGATGGCCGATGCCAGCTCCGGGCGCATCTGAGTGGAAAATTCAGGTACCAGATACACCATGGCCCGGCCTTCCTGGTTCCAGCCGTCCATGATCCGGTCCAGGTTTTCAAAAAACAGCAGACACAAAGAGACCATCAGAATGGACAACGAAATCGTCACCATGGTGATCAGATTTAAAAACCGGTTGGACCGGATATCTGCCAAAGCTTTTTGAAAATAACGGATCATGACATACACGGTCCCTTTTGCTTCATGTGGCGTATGGCTCCAGGCGGGTGGCGGATATCAGCCGGCCTTTTTCCAGCACAATGCTTCGGCCCGTCACCACGGTCTGCAGTTGCTGAAGATGATGGCTGGCCACCAGAATCGTGCCCCCTTTTTTGTGGTATGCCAAAAGGATCTCCAGCACCCGCCGGGCAGACACCTGATCCAGGCTGCCCGTTGGCTCATCCGCCAGAATGATATCCGGGTCTCCGGCCACGGCCCGGGCCACGGCCACCCGCTGCTGCTCGCCTCCGGACAGGGTGGGCGGCAGCATATGGGCTTTTTTTTCCATACCCGTGATCCTGAGCACATGCCTGACTTTTTTTCTGATAAACGACGGATTTTTTCCGGCCACCTCCAGGGCTAACGCCACATTGTCAAACACTGTCAGTGTGGGGATCAGTTTGAAATCCTGAAACACCATGCCGAACCGCCGCCGCAAAAAAGGCAGCCGGGCCGGCGATATTCTGGAAAGATTCATGCCATCGATGAGAATCTGCCCGTCAGACACGGTTTCTGCCAGGTACAGCACTTTGAGCAGCGTGGATTTCCCGGCACCGGAGGGTCCGGAGATAAACACGAACTCACCGGGCTCAATGTCCAGGGACACATTGTGCAATGCCGGTTTGCCCCCATAGTGTTTGGTGACATTGAACAGCCGGATAATGGCGTTTTTTCCCGTGTCCAGGTTCATGATCTTTCCAATCCATCCGCGTTTGAATTGACACACCCCCACGTCCCTTTGATTGACTGAGGCCGAATTTACTGATATATACGGGTTGTGTCAAGGAGTGCTGAAAACAGTTTTTCTTACACCCAAGCCTTCACTGGACCCGTAACCCGGCTTCTTCCAAACAGTGAAGGCTTTGTATTTAAAGCCATAAGGAGACCTGTGATGATATTATTTGACTCTCACTGCCATATTGATGATCCCTGTTTTGAACAGGACATGGATGCCGTGTTTGAACGGGCCCGCAACGCCGGGGTCCTTGCCATGACCATTGCCGGGGTGAATGCGGATATGGCACTAAAAGCCATAGAGATTGCCGCCCGATATGACAATGTCATTACCGCCGTGGGGATTCATCCCCATGATGCGGCCCACTGTGCCCCGGACATCCTGGATGGTCTGATTTGCCTGGCAAAAGAAAACGACTGTGTCAAGGCCTGGGGGGAAACCGGACTGGATTTCAACCGCATGTTTTCCCCTCAAAAAGATCAGGAAGCCTGCCTCAAAGCCCAGCTGGCCATTGCCGGAGAACTGGACCTGCCGTTGATTTTTCATGAACGCGATTCCATGGGCCGGTTTTATGAGATTGTCAAATCCGAGGGTCCGGCCTCCAGAAAAGGGGTGGTCCACTGTTTTTCCGGCACCCGCAAAGAGATGTTCCAATACCTGGACTTAGGGTATCACATCGGTATCACCGGAATTCTGACCATCCAGAAGCGGGGCCGGCTGCTCCGGGAACTGGCGCCGTTGATTCCGGAGGACCGGATTCTCATTGAAACCGATGCGCCTTATCTGACCCCGGCCCCCCAGAAAAATAAAGTCCGCCGCAATGAGCCGGCTTTTGTGGCATCCGTGCCGGACTCACCCTGGCCCGGGTCCGGAACCAGACCCCGAAGACCTGGCTACTATATTTCAACAATACCAACCGGTTTTTCAGCACAAATTTTACCTGACCTGCTTCATCTAATCTTTGGCCATCAATTTTGCCGCCTGCTTTTTCCAGGCCGTCCAAAGACAGCTCAAACATGGTAAAATGGTATTGATGTAGTCATAATGGTATATGTATACCCCCACATGGATTCCGGCACTGCTTGAGCCAGATGCAGTGGGGAAAGGGTTTGAGCCAGAAATCTGAGCTGCTCGATACTGGGCCGGTCGCTGCGCTCACTGATATGAATGGAACCGTCGTGGGCCATCAGCTCATAGGGTGCCAAAGGCATCCCCCACAATGACCAGCCGGGTGTCCGGGTCATTCCGGGTGCAAATTCCACAATTTTTTTTGGGTTTTTTATACCGGGCCGGATCCTCCCACACATAATCGTAAATGGTGTTGTGGAAAAATAGGTCTTGATCTCCTTGAACTGGGGCCCTGGCATAATCAAACAGGGTCTGAACGATATCGATGTGGTGGATCCATGGACCAGCCGTTGTCAATGGCCAGAATCACCTTTGAGCCGGTCTTCTTTGAGGCCCGGTCGAACACCACAGCTCAATCTCCCCGGCGTTGCGCATGGTCTCCTCTGATGGTCTCATCCACATTCACCTGATCTTTGGTCCGGCCGCACCAGGTTGCGCAGCTGCTTGGCGGGTTTCGCCGATATTGGCCTGGGTCAATGGGCCGGTCGTGGAGTAATCCTTATACCAATGCTCATTGGCCACCTTGACTGCGGATTTGTTCACGACTGGCCGCCCACCCGCATGCCCCCTGGGTGATATCCGGAATGGCCCACCGGGGAATATCCGCCCGTGCCGATCCATTTGCCGCTCCCCGTCATGACGTCCGTCCTGATCCTTGAGCCGTTTTTTGAAATACTCAATCAGTTCCATCCGGCGTCATTTTATTGAGCTTGTCCTCATCGATGCCCAATGCATTTGCCACCATTTTCGGATTTTTCAGCCATTCATCCAGCAATCCTCTGGCAATTGCATCGATCTCAAATCCCTCATCATCGGGTAAAGGAATCCCTTCAAATGGATGGGCAAACACCTGGTCATGCCAGACTTCAAAAATACCGTTCACTTTTCACCAGAATGGCCCGGGCACAGGTATAAAAATCATCCAGACCGGCCACCATGCCGTTATACAGGGCTTTCTGCAACGTGAGAAATGCCGTGGGAGACACGGGGATGCCGACCTCTTTGAGGGTATAGAAAATTTTGGCAAATATGTGGGACAACCCCTTAAACAAGCGTTTTCGGGACGTTAAATTCTTAGCCCAGTTCATAATCCGGACTTTTTGAACAATGCCGAGAAACGGCAGTTTCCCGTTGACCAGGTCTTTCACCCGGAAATCCGGGTCCGCGTTCAGGGCTCTGATCCAGTTGATCAACCCCTTGTGGCGGGTTTCTTTCAATGCTGTCAATGTCCCGCATGCTGAAACGCCTTGATGGCGTTATCCGCCAGTTTTTCGTCCAGATCCGGAAAATGCACATGAATGATCTTGCGCATCATCTTGGGATCCGGAAACGCGATATGATGGAAATTACACCGGCCCAGAAACGGGTCCGACAGGTCTTTTTTGGCATTGGACGTGATGATGATCACCGGCCGGTGAGCGGCCTTGACGGTCTGGTCGGTCTCAATGATATCGTACTGCATCTGGTCGAGTACATCGAGCATGTCATCCTGAAAATCGGTGTCTGCCTTGTCGATCTCATCGATAAGCAGCACGGTGCGCCGGTCCGCTACAAACGCCTGTCCGATCTTGCCCATTTTGATATATTCATTGATATTGCTCACATCCCGTTTGGAATCCCCGAACCGGGAATCATTGAGCCGGGTTAAGGTATCATACTGATACAGGGCCTCCACCAGTTTCATGCTGGATTTCACGTTCAAAACGATCAGGGGCATATCCAGACTTTCGGCAATGGCATAGGCCAGCATGGTCTTGCCGGTGCCCGGCTCTCCTTTGAGGAGCAGCGGCATTTCCAGCCGCATGGATATATTGACAATGGAAGCCAGTTCCTGGTCCAGCACGTATTTGGTGGCGCCTTGAAATTCCTGGGTCATATTCTCATTCATGGGTCATTCTCTCCGAAAATCCAAAAGTTAAACTTATACACTGTAAAAATATGAAGCAAATCCTTTTTTTTCACAAGGAATTTATAAAAAATCCGGGTCTGCGGATCACTTAAAAACAAAAACGTAACTTTAATTTTAAACCCGCAGATTCTAAACCATTGACACTGATGCGGCTTAGTGTTAAGAGATTTCAATTAATATTGACGGTCATGAAATAAATAGGAGAGTCCCATGATTGGTGGAATCGGAATGCCGGAACTGATAATTATCCTTGTCATCATCCTCATCATTTTTGGTGCGGGCAAACTGCCTGAAATCGGTGCCGGACTGGGCAAAGGGATAAAAAATTTCAAAAAAGCCACAAAAGAACCTCTGGAAGATACAGACAAAGAACCGGAGAAAATTGACAAAGAATAACCTGTTTTCCTGAAAATCTCTCTTCAATCCGGCAGCCGGGCCATTCTGTTACCCGGCTGCGCATCTGTCCTCTTTTCCAGCACATCTTTTTAAAACAACCATCAGAACTCACAATCTTTCAAGGCCTGTTTGACAAAAATGTAATTTCATTTGACCTTTAACAGACATTTTTGTTATTTAATACCTGCTGTGTATTTTTTTTGTTGGAAATATTCAGGAAATTCCCGAAACATGCGGGAGAACCGGTTACCGGACAAAGGATGGCACGACCGTTGCTTAGATTTCAAAGACCATGAAAACCGTGACACACATATCCAATATCCCGGTCCGTAAAATGCTGGAAAAAAAACGACATCTGGTCCAGCGGTTTCTGGCGGATCTCGAACCGGATCTTCTGGGCAATCTGACCCGGGTTCTGGATGAATATGTTTTCACTGTGTATGAAAAAAGCATTACGGCCCGGAAGATGGTCATTGCCGGCCAGTCGTTTGCGGTCATCGCTTTAGGCGGATATGGCAGAAAAGAACAATGCATTCACTCCGACATCGATCTGCTGATTCTTTTTGATGACACCGTGCCCCCGGAGGTCGAGGCATTTGTTCAGGAAATCGTCTACCCGCTGTGGGATGCCCGGTTTGAGGTCGGTTATGCGGTGCGCCATATGGATGAGTGCATTGACATGGCATTTGAGCGGTTTGACATCTTAACCACGGTCCTGGATGCCCGGTTCATCTGCGGCAATTCTCTGATCTACTCCCGGTTCATGGAAGAATTCAGGTACCGGCTTTCCACCCGGTATTACAAACAGACCCTGGATTATCTGTTCAAACACGGGATCAAACGGCTGGAAAATTTTGGGGATTCCACCTTTCTGGTCACCCCGGACCTGAAATCCGGATTCGGCGGATTGCGGGATTACCACACCCTGCTGTGGTATGCCAAAATCAAATCCAATATCAAGGAACGCCGGGATCTGGAATATTACGGGTTTCTGTCCCATTTTGAATACCGGGCCCTGGATAAAGCGTTGAATTACATCTGGCGGATCAGAAACTGGCTTCACCATATCACGGGCCGCAAATGCGACACCCTTCATTTTGAGTATCAGACGGAAATGGCGGAACGTCTCAACTACACCAATCAGGGCGGGCAGCCGGATGTGGAGATCTTTCTGGGAGATCTGCATGCAAAAATGGAATTCCTCAAGCAGATCAATCAGATCACGTTTGAAGATATCCTGACCAGCAGCCGCATCAGAAAGGAATCCGCCACACCCCGCCTGACCCAAACCAGCGGACTGATCATCCGCAGGCGCCGGCTGTATTTTGCCAATACCGTGGTCATTCTCCAACGTCCGGAACTGCTGCTCAAAATTTTTCTGGAAAGCGGCCGGCGCAGGATTCCCCTGTCCATTGAAGCCAGACGCGTGGTGTCGGAATTCCTTCATCTGGTGGATGATGACATCCGGTCAGACCCGGACAACATCAAAATCTTCAAACAGATCCTGGCCCTGTCCTTCTGGGAGTTCAACGTGCTGAACGTGATGCTGTCCACCGGCATTCTGGAACAGATCATTCCGGAATATCGTGCCATCCGCAACAAAATTCAATACAATCACTATCATCTGTTTCCGGTGGACAAACATTCCATCCGCTGTGTCCAGGTGATCAACAGCTTCAGAGAACCGGGCACCGACATCAACACCAGCCTGTATGCCAATGTTTACAAGGAAGTGAGAAACAAAAATTCCCAGGTCACGGCCCTGCTCCATGATATCGGCAAATCCGGGATCCGGCTAAAGAACATTCCAACACCGGGGCTGAGATTGCCCGTCCCATTCTGGAGCCGACTGGGATTCAAACCGGCTGAAACGGCTGATGCCCAGTTTTTGGATCCGCCATCACCCGCTGCTGGCCAAAACCGCCACCCGGCGGGATGTGTTTGATGAGGAAACCGCTGTGTACACGGCCAACAAAGTAGGAAAAATCCGGCTGCTGCGCATGCTGTTTCTGCTCACTGTGGCAGACTCCATGGCCACCGGACCCAAGGCCTGGAATGAATGGACGGAAAACCTGATTAAAGACCTGTTCATGAAAACCATGCGCATTCTGAAAAGCGGAGAACTGGCATCCAGAAAAGCTCAGCGCCTGATTCAACGCAAAAAAGAAGAAGTGACGGCCCTGCTTGGAGACATCTGGCAGGAGACAGACACGTCAAAACAGCTGGACAGCCTGTCAAAGCGATATCTTCTCAATATGCCGGCCGTTCATATCGCCGATCACATCAAGCTGTATCAGAACTTAGGCGACCGTGAATTCATCTGGCAGATCTCCCAGGAAGACGACTCAGACATTCGCACGGTATCCATTTGCGGCCGGGAAAAACCCGGGTTCTACTCCAAAATCGCCGGCGTGTTTTTTCTCAACCGCATCAATATTGTGGTCTCCCAGGCGTATCCTTTAGGAGACACCCATATTCTGGATATCTTCAAGGTCATGGCCCCCAATGACCGGATCTTTGAAAAAGAAAAATGGGAAAAAACAAAAAAGGATCTGTCCCAGGCTTTGGCGGATGATCATTTTCTGGATAAAGTGGTGGATAAAATCCCGTCGCACATTACCATTGCTTCGGGCAGGCGCCCCGAACCCAATCAGGTACGCATCGACAATGACACATCCAGCTTTTTCACCATTATCGAAGTGTTGACCTATGATTTTGCCGGTTTGCTGTTCACCATCACCAACACACTTTACCGTTGCGGTCTCAACGTGAATGTGGCCATGGTGGGAAGCAAAGTGGATCAGATCATGGATATTTTCTATGTCCGGAGCCTGGAAGATGATCAGAAAATCCAGGATCCCGAAAAACTCAAACAGATTAAAACAGCCATATTGGATCGGCTCCCCCAGTTGCATGCAAAGGAGGTATGAAATGAAAAAAATCGAAGCGGTGATCAAGCCTTTCAAGCTTGACGATGTTAAAGAAGCACTCAGTGAAATCGGTATTTACGGCATGACCGTCACCGAAGTCAACGGCTACGGCCGGCAGAAAGGACACAAGGAGATCTACCGCGGCGCGGAATATGTGGTGGATTTTGTGCCCAAAATTAAATTGGAAATCGTGGTATCTGACGACCGGGCCGCGGAAACTATTGAAACGGTTCGAAACGCAGCCAACACCGGCAAAATCGGCGACGGTAAAATATTTGTTTTAAATGTGGAAAAAGCAATCCGGGTCCGGACCGGAGAAACCGATACAGATGCCCTTTAATCAGGCGTGCATAATTTATCTGATCAACACTTTTTTAAATTGAGATAACTTGAATAAAAACAACTTCACAAAGAAAGGAACTCCCATGACCCCCAAAGAAGTCATTGCCATGGCAAAGGAAAACAATGCAAAAGTGGTGGATATCCGGTACATGGATTTCATCGGCACCTGGCAGCATTTTTCAGTACCCGTCAGTGAATTCACCGAGGCTGCGTTTGAAGACGGATTCGGATTTGACGGCTCTTCCATGCGGGCCTGGCAGGCCATCAACAACAGCGATATGATCGTGATCCCGGAACCTGAAACCGCCAAAATGGATCCATTTTTCAAAGTGCCCACCCTGGCCATCATCGGCAACATCCATGATCCCATCACCAGTGAATCTTATTCCCGGGACCCCCGGGGCATTGCTAAAAAAACCGAGCAATACCTGAAAACCACCGGCTTGGGTGATACTATTTTTGTCGGGCCTGAACCGGAATTTTTCATCTTTTCCAATATCCGGTATGCGTCTGAACCCCATGCCGCGTTTTTTGAGATCGATTCTCCGGAAGGGCACTGGAACACCGGCTCCGATGAAATGCCCAACCTGGGGTACAAAATCAAACCCAAACACGGCTATTTCCCCTTACCACCCGCCGACCAGTACCAGGACATGAGAACCGAGATGATGCTCACCCTGGAGAATTTAGGTATTGCCATGGAGTGTCAGCACCATGAAGTGGCGTCTGCCGGCCAGTCGGAAATCGATCTGCGGTTCGATTCCCTGGTGAACATGGGCGACAGCCTGGCCTGGTTCAAGTATGTACTGAAAAACGTGGCCCATAAGCACGATCACACGGTCACATTCATGCCCAAACCCCTTTATGGAGACAACGGCACGGGCATGCACACCCATATGAGTTTCTGGAAAGACGGGAACCCTGTGTTTGCGGGCAACAAATACGCGGGTCTGTCCGACGAAGCCCTGTGGGCCATCGGCGGGATCATGAAGCACTGCAAATCCCTGTGTGCCATCACCAATCCCACCACCAACTCCTTATAAACGTCTGGTGCCCGGGTTTGAAGCCCCCATCAACCTGGCTTATTCAGCTGCCTGAGTACCGCCGCACCGCCTGCCCATGTATTCCAATTCCCCAAGGCCAAACGCATCGAATTCGTGAACTCCGACCCGTCCTGCAACGGATATCTGAGTGCGCTTCGCCATTGCCATGGCCATGATTGACGGAATTCAGAACAAACCAACCGCGATCCTGCATGGATAAAACATTCACATCTGCCGCCTGAAGAACTGGCCCAGATGGAATCCGCCTTGCCTCTCCCCTGGAAGAAGCGCTTGAAGCACTCAAACAGGACCTTGCGAATATTCGTCAAGGGGATGTGTTCACCAAAGATGTGATTGAACACTGGATCGACTATAAATGAACAACGAGGTCAAACCGGTGATCAGCCGGCCCCATCCCCACGAGTTCTATCTGTATTTCAGATATTTAGACGTTTTTTTGACAAAAGGGGTATCATTCAGGCAATGATACCCTTTTGTCTTTATCTTTTAGTGCCCAATCATTTCCGTAGCATTTTTTTAATGCAATCCCCTGAAAATACGATATAAGGGAGAAACATTTTTAACGAAGTCTATTCAGCAAGGCACTGTTATATGGAAATTCTGCCTTATATCCGCGCACATCTTACAAAAATGTTTCTTTTTCATACTTATTCAGTTCTGCCTGTTCCCTGTAATGTCAGCAGCTCGCCGCAGGCAATGGAATTTGATGCGCTGAAGCAACAGCTGGATCAAGGATGGATTTGCCCCCGGAAAAAATTCAGAACATCCTGGCAAAAGATACGGTTATATTTATTCTGACGGGGTTTCCATGTTTTTCGTCCATTCTGAATCCAGCTTGAATTATGACCAGTTCCCGTCCAAAAGCTCCATTTCCAAAGTATTTCACATGGCAGACCACATGAACCCTGGACCAGGCCCAGGAAATTTATGGTGTGGATAAAACTGTCATCACCGCCATTCTGCTGGTAGAAACCCGCTTGGGCACTTACCTGGGAACAGACAGTCATCACCACCCTGGCCACCACTATGTCGCTGGATCATTTGTCTCTGCGGGAACGCATCTGGAATGCGATTCCGGATCAGAAAAAACCGAAAAAAGAAACCTTTCTAAAAAAGGTGAACATGCGCTCCAAATGGGGATACGAAGAACTCAAAGCCCCGATCCGATACACGGACCGCGAAGGCATTGGATCCGGAAAACATCCAGGGGTTCCTAAGGTGGGTGCCATGGCATTTCCCAATTCATGCCCTCCAATGCCCTGGACTGGCAAAAGACGGAAACAATGACGCAGAATCGATCTGTCTTGATCACAGTGACGCCATATTTTCTGTGGCCACTATCTCAAACATCATGGATGGAAACCCGCATCTCCCGGCAGCGAAGACATGAAGTCCTGTTTCGCCATAACCACAGCAACTATTATGTGGACACCCTGATGAAAAAATATCGGACCGGCTCGCTGAAGGTTGAAACATATTCATGAACAATATCATTCTGATTATTCTGTTGAGTTTCGGCATCTCTCTGGGCCTTACCATGCTGGCTTTAGTGGATATCATCAAAAAAGATTTCGGTTCCCGGAAAATCAAAATCCTGTGGTAATGACGCACCATCCTGCCGATCGGATGGCTCATCTATCTGATTTTCGGCTATCGAAAAGGCCGGAAAAGGTCGTTTACCGCATAAATTTCGTTGACTTTTTTCCCCGTTCCGGTATAAGAATATTTTCAACAGTGGTCCCATCGTCGTGGTTGGGGACGCCGGCCTTCACGCCGGTAACCCGGGTTCGAATCCTGTGGGATCACCAACCGAATTATTTCACTGGGGTGCCGCCACGGCCGAGAGTAGCGTCTGCTTCAACCCTTGGAACCTGATGCTGGGTAATACCGGCGTAGATGTGCAAACCCACCAGCAATGGTTTCTTTTCTTCTCCACATTCCCGTTTCATTTTCCCCCGAGTGAACATATGGACTTAAACACTGTGGAGGTTGAATGAAAATCAGATTTAAACGGCGACGAGACGCAAACCCAGGCATTGGATCTTCTCGCCCTGTGGAAAGCCCGAAACCGGATCCGTCATCGCTGGTCATCGAGCACAATCACACCCTGGTCCGGCAGACATCCTGGGCTGAAACCCTGCTGCAGGATGGGGATACCATTGAACTTTTATCATTTGTGGGAGGGGGATGAAAATGGCGGACACACTGACACTGGGCCACCGAAATTTTACCAGCCGGCTGCTCACGGGCACAGGAAAATTTGCATCCAACGAACAGATCAGACCCATGCTTTCGGCCAGCGGATCTGAAATCATTACCGTGGCCCTGCGCCGGGTGGATCTTCAGGCATCCCCTCAGGACAATATCCTGACCCATATTCCGGATCATGTGACCCTGCTGCCCAACACATCCGGGGCCAGAACGGCTGAAGAAGCCGTGCGCATCGCATGCATCGCCAGGGAGGCCGGATGCGGGGATTTCATCAAGATCGAGGTGATCACGGACATGCAGTATCTGCTGCCCGACAATCATGAAACGTTGAAAGCCGCTGAAATCCTGGCCAAAGAGGATTTCATCGTTCTGCCTTATGTGATGCCGGACATCACCATTTCCCGGCAGCTCTATGATGCCGGGGCCGCCGCGGTCATGCCTTTAGGATCTCCCATCGGTTCCAACAGAGGCCTGGAAATGAAACCCATGATCCAGCGCATCATCGACACCAGCCGGCTTCCGGTGATCGTGGATGCCGGGATCGGCCGGCCTTCCCAGGCGGCTGAAGCCATGGAAATGGGCGCGGACGCGGTGTTGATCAATACGGCCATTGCCACGGCCCAGGATCCGGTCCAGGCGGGCAAGGCCTTTTCCCTGGCCGTCACTGCCGGACGCATGGCGTATCAGGCCGGCATGGCCGGTTCCAGCCGCCGGGCCCGGGCATCATCGCCTTTAACCGGATTTTTACAGGAGTAAGCCATGTCGTTCTCCACACAGGCCAATGACTGGCAATCCTTTGATTTTGCGGCCGGTTTCCATTCCGTGCACCCCAACGAGATCAGAGACGCCCTGGACCGGGCCGGCAGCCAGACTCCACTGGACACCCGGGATCTGCTCGCTTTACTTTCCCCGGCAGCACAGGACTTTCTGGAACCCATGGCACAGATGGCAAGGAATCTGACCTGTCAGCACTTCGGCAAAACCATCAGCCTGTATGCGCCCATGTATATTTCAGATTTCTGCTGCAACCACTGCACCTATTGCGGGTTCAATGCCCGGACCCATTTCCCCAGAACCCGGCTGACCCTGGAAGAAATCGACAGAGAAGCCAGAGCCATTGCAGACACCGGCATCCGCCATATTCTGATCCTCACGGGCGAAGCACCGGACAAAACGCCGCTGTCTTATCTGGAAGACACATGCCGGATCATGACCCGGTATTTTTCTTCCATTGCCCTGGAAATATTTCCCATGACAGAAACCGATTACCGGGTGTTGAAACAGGCCGGCGCGGATTCATTGACTGTTTATCAGGAAGTCTATGACCCGGCCATTTATAAAACCGTTCACCCCAAAGGCCCTAAATCCGATTACACCTTTCGTCTGCTCACCCCGGAACGCGGGGCAGCCGCCGGTTTCAGGGCCGTGAACATCGGTCCCTTGTTCGGGCTGGGAGATCCGGCATCCGAAGCGTTTATGGCCGGGCTTCATGCCCGGTACCTGGAACAGACGTATCCCCATGTGGAAATTTCCCTGTCTTTGCCCCGGATGACCCGGGCCGGGGGCGCCATTTCACCGAGACATCTTTTATCGGACAGGCAGTTTGTTCAGACGCTTCTGGCCTGGCGCCTGTTTATGCCCCGCCTGGGGATCACCATTTCCACCCGGGAATCCGCGGCTTTCAGGGACCAGCTCATCCATTTGGGGGTTACCCGGTATTCGGCCGGATCCAGAACCGATGTGGGGGGATACCATGTACATACCGCCGGCACCACCGTGCAGTTTGAAGTGACCGATACAAGGCCCGTGAACGAAGTGGCAGCCATGATCCGACACAGCGGGTATCAACCCGTGTTCAAAGACTGGGAGATCTTTTAAAATGAAAATCGGTATTGCAGGCGTTGGCGGCATCGGCTCCAATGTGGCCCGGCACCTGGCCCAGGCCGGAATCTTGCACCTGAAGGTGGTGGATTTTGATGGGGTGGCCCCGGACAACCTGAACCGCCAGTTTTACTCAATGGATCAGGTGGGCTGCCCCAAAGTGGACAGCCTGAAACAGAATCTGCAAAACATCCATCCGGCTATTCGCGTGGAAACCCTGAACCTCAGGCTGGGACCGGACAACATGGCCCGGATCTTCTCGGACTGCGATGGGGTGGTGGAGGGGCTGGATGATCCGGGCACCAAAAAACAGTTGATGGAAGCACTGGCGGATGCGGGAATCCCTGTGGTATCTGCCTCGGGTATAGCCGGACAGGACATGGACGGCATTGCTGTCCGGACCATGGGCAACTGCCATATTGTGGGGGATTTTTCCACGGATATCGCCCAGGCCCCCCTGTTTCCCCCCAAAATCGCCATGATCGCGGCCCGAATGGCCCAGGTGGTTCTGGCGTTGAAACAAACCCTTTTCCCCAAAGGTATTTACGGCATCCTGGGAGAGGTTTTTTCTTTGGGCCGGTCCAATGTGACCATGGCAGAGCAGCTGGTGGACACCGGCATCGATATCCTTCAGTACCGGGAAAAACCCGGAACAAAAGACCGGAAAACCATGCTGGAAGAATGTGAAAAAATCCGAAAAATCACGGCAGATGCCCATGTGCCGTTTATTATCAACGATTTTCTGGATATTGCCATGATCATTGGCGCTGACGGGGTCCACATGGGACAGACCGACCTGCCCGTGACGGCGGTGAAGCAGCTGGCACCACAGCTTTTGGTGGGCTGCTCCACCCATTCCCCGGCCCAGGCGGCCCGGGCGATAGCGGACGGGGCGGATTATATCGGAGTGGGCCCGTTGTTTGCCACCCAAACCAAAGAAGATGTATGCGATGCCGTGGGGCTTGAATACCTGGAATATGTTTCAGCAAATTTAAACATCCCTTTTGTGGCCATCGGCGGGATCAAACGGCACAACCTGGCTGAAGTGGTGTCCAAAGGCGCGAAAACCGTGTGTCTGGTCACGGAAATCATCAGCGCCCGGGATATCAAAAAACGGATGCAGGAAATCAGACAAATCCTGGAAAACCATTCATGATCCCGGTCCGCCGCCGGTCAGGTTTTGACCTGAAACAGACACCCGGACATGAATTGGTATTTTAAGTTGACAAAGACAAACTGCATGTCCTATATGCAGCTGAGAGCAAAAAAACTTATGACCGCGCAAATCATTGATCAAACCGGGGTATTGGATGAAACAGCACACCATCTTTTTTCCACAGAAAATCCTTTCCGTTCTTTGCCGGCTGATCGTCATCTCCGTGCTTCTGGCAGGCTGCAACACGGCAGTGGGACCAGAATATCAGTCACCTTCACCGCAGTTGCCCGAAACCTGGCAGATCACGGAAACGGCTGACAATCTATCTTCGTTCGAGCCCACTGCCCTGGTTGATGAATGGTGGCGCGTGTTTGATGATCCGGACCTGACCCGGCTGGTGGCGGATGTGAAAGAACAGAACCGGGATCTGGCCGCGGCAACGGCCCGGCTGGACAGCTATGCCGCCGCCTATGGCATGGCCCGGTCCGGACTGATGCCCATGATCAACGCCCGGGGCGGCATCAGCCGGGAACGGGAATCCGAACGGGTCCGCAACCCCGGCAACCAGTCCATTGCCGGGAATCCCACCTGGATGTACCAGGCCGGTTTAGTCATGTCCTGGGAAATCGATGTGTGGCACAAAATCCGCCGGAGCATGGAAGCGGCCCGGGGGGAGTGGGACGCGTCCATCCAAGACCGCCGCAATCTCATGGTACTGCTCCAGGCCCAGGCCGCATCCGAATATATCCGGCTGCGCACGGCCCAGCAGCGGCATGAATTTGCCCAGAAAAACGTGACCCTTCAGGAAGAAACCCTGGAACTGGTTCAGGACCGGTTCGATGCCGGATTGACCGGTGAGCTGGATGTGCACCAGGCTAAAATGAACCTGGCATCCACAAGGGCCCGGCTGCCGGCCCTTAAAACCCAGCAGACCGAAGCCTTGAATGCGCTCAGCCTGCTGACCGGGCGCCTGCCCGGCGAACTCAACCCGTTATTCACCCCGAAATGGATTCCCATGGCATCTGCGCTGCCTGAAATGCTGCCGGCGGAACTGGTGCGCAACCGCCCGGATATCCGGGCCGCCGAACGCCTTCTGGCAGCTCAGACTGCCAGAATCGGCGTGGCCAACGCGGATTTCTACCCGGCTTTGACCCTGGACGGCATGTTTTCCCTGGTGTCCACGGATTCCGGGGAGTTCTTTTCGTCTGCCGCGCAAAAACACAGCATCGGACCTTCTTTCACCTGGCCGGTCTTCACCGGCGGGTTGACCAAAAGCCGGGTTCAGATGGAACAAGCTGCCACAAGGGCCGCCCTGGCCCGGTATGAACAAACCGTGCTCACGGCGTTCCGGGAGTGCGAAGACGCTTTGGCCGCCTATATCAATGAAGGCGACACACTGACCGCACTGAATCAGGCCGTCGCGTCCACCCAAAAGTCGGTGGAACTGTCCCAGTCCCTGTATATCACAGGTCTTGTCAATTTTCAGAATGTCCTGGACATGCAGCGCCAGCTCGCATCTTTCCAGGACCAGCTGGCCCAGTCCATGGGTCAGTCCGCTGTCGGGCTGGTGGCTGTTTACAAAGCATTCGGCGGTGGATGGGAACCTGAAACAGATCGTCTGACGCCATAATTTTTGTATTCCCCGCCATTTGAAGCAATCAATTTTCTGAAATTGCCCGTTTTCAATTGACAAAAAATAGGAGTTTATCCTATCTTGATTTTGACATGAACAACAATCAAGCAAGGAGGTACATATGGCAGAAAAACCTGCTGTGGGATGCAAACGTCCTTCAGCCAAAGTTCAGAAACCGCCTGAAGAAACCACCCAACCTGAAACCGTTACAGAAAAAAAGGAATACGCCATGATTCAGATCGGACAGAAAGCACCGGATTTTGCTGCACCCGCCTATTTCAACAATGACTTCACAACCATTCAACTGTCGGATTATCTGGGAAAATGGGTGGTCCTGTGCTTTTATCCCGGTGATTTCACCTTTGTCTGAGCCACGGAAATCTCGGCGGTCGCCGAGAAAAATGCAGAATTCGAAAAATTAGGTGTCCAGGTGCTGTCCGTGAGTGTGGACAGCATGTTTGTCCACAAAATGTGGGTGGACAAGGAACTGTCCAAAATGGTCACCGCCAAAACCGTGCCGTTTCCCATGCTGTCGGATGGCGGCGGCAGTATCGGCAGAATCTACGGGGTGTATGACCAAGAAGAAGGCGTGGACATCCGGGGCCGGTTTTTGATCGATCCGGACGGTGTTGTCCAGGCTTATGAAATGGTGGCCCCGCCCGTGGGACGTAACATTCCCGAAACCCTGCGCCAGATTCAGGCATTCCAGCTGGTCCGGGAAGGCAAAGGCACCAAGGCGACCCCGTCCGGGTGGAAACCGGGCAAAACCGTTCTGGAACCCGGACCCGACCTGGTGGGCAATGTCTGGAAAGTGTGGACGGTAGACAAAGCGTTTGACTAACATGACTTCCAGCCCTGTCAAACCTTCGGATACCTATTCCCCGCTGTATTTTCTGACCTCTTTGGGATCAGGGGGGCTGACCGTGACGTTTTTCATGTGGCTCATGCACTGGACTGAGCATCCGGCCCGCTCCGTTCCGGTATTTTCAGATATCACGGCCGCTTTTGCGGCCGGCGGTATCCTGATACGGATCATGATCATTGCCGCAGTGCTGGGAATCGCATTTTACGCTTTTCTCAACATTAAATATCTGTGGTGGAATATCATCAGATTCCGTGCGTGGAAACACACGGAATCGTATTTAAAGCTTCGGGCCACTAACGCCGAAACCCAGCTGATGGCAATGCCCCTGGCTCTGGCCATGACCGTCAATGTCTGCTTTATTCTGGGAATGGTGTTTGTGCCGGGGTTGTGGGGCGTGGTGGAATATCTGTTTCCCCTGGCGGTCCTCGTATTTCTTGCCATCGGCGTACTGGCCTTAAGAATGCTGGGGGCCTTTTTCGGCAGGATTCTGACTTCCGGGGGATTCAATTGTGCCGTCAACAACTCGTTTGCCCAGGCATTGCCGGCATTTGCTTTGGCCATGATCGGTGTCGGCCTGGCCGCACCGGCCGGATTGTCTGCCACGCCGACCGTTGCCGGCATCGGACTGATCCTGTCCACGTTCTTTCTGATTGCCGCAGTATTGATTGCCGCCATTGCCCTGATTCTGGGAATACGTTCCCTGATTGAAAACGGAGCTGATATTGAAACCGCTCCGACCCTGTCGGTCTTTATCCCGCTTCTGACCATCATCGGCATTCTGTCGCTGCGCCAGAACCATGGGTTGGACGCTCATTTTGCCCTGGACGGCACCGGCGCCGACCGGTTGATGATGTTGTCCCAGTACCTGTCGGCCCAGCTGCTGTTTGCCCTGCTGACCGCTGTGGTTCTGACACGGCTGGGATACCCGGCCCGGTTTATTTCCGGACAGGAGACCTCTGTGGGGTCTTATGCCCTGGTCTGCCCGGGCGTGGCTCTGGCCGTGATGATTCACTTCTGGCTCAACCGGGGCGTGGTGGATGCCGGACTGCTGGAAAAATTTTCAGCCGTCTACTGGGTCATCTCCATTGCCGCCGTGATCATTCAACTGGTCACCATGCGGCTGGTGGCGATCCTGAACCGCAAGCATTTCGGCCGATCATCCAGTTGACACTGAAACGGACGCAGGAACACTTTCAGGTTCCTGCGTCCCTCAAACCTACCTATTAGATCACATTCCCCCCGCTGTTCATCCACGCGGACATGCCCCCGAAGTCGCCGGCCGGTCCGGGATCGAGTCCTTAGTTTCGAGTGAGTGATCTGGCCAGCAGAGATTTGATTTTTTTCAAAGAAACTGTTTGAAAATCCGGCTGATTCTGCCAGCAGCTACATGCTTCTTTGCGCAAACCAGACAAGGAATTACATGGAGTGGAAATTACAAAGAAGTTGGGACAGGCTAGAGAATTATTTGCAGAGATGATGAATCATGCCGATCCGAGTGAATGGGGACCGGCCAGATATCCGATCAAAATGACTAATTTTTCCAACGTGGGTGACGGCATCCCGGCTTTGGGTCTGGGTGAGTCCTATATGGATGGCTGGTGGGAAATGTCTGGGCACCCAGATCAGTTCATTGAAAAAGTGCTTCGCCAATCTTTCTCAAACAGATCAAACAGGACCGACTACGCCTGAATGTTCTGATGGCAAAATTTTTTCAATTTGCATCTATTAAGCGTGAAGTTTATTTGGTAAACAGCATTACAGATATCGGCAAATGACCTGTATCAAAAGATGCTGGACAAATGATGCAGTATACCTGCGGGTACTGGAAAGATGCCTGAACCTGGATTGAGCTCCAGGAGGCCAAAACCGAGATGATCTGCCGGAAACTGGCACTGGCGCCGGGAATGAATGTCCGAACCTGCGCGGGTTCGGCGATTTGCCCGTAGCAAAAAAGCTGAAAAATATCAGATCGTGACTTGATCTATCGTATCAAAAACAGCAAAATCTGTACGTGGGAATATCGTAAAGATCTGCCCAGGGATATCCTGCCAGCTGGATGACGGTCGCAATGCGGCAGACTAGGATCGTATCCCCAATCCATCGGCCTGATGGAGCGGGCGTGGATTTGAAAACTACCGACCGATATGGAACTGACCTGGCAACCTGCTTTTAAAAGATTGATCGTGCCTGTGCATAATGCAGATTGGCGCGGAATATTTCACCACCCGGATCTGCAATCCCTGGACGCCAAATAAGACGCCCAATTCCGTGCTGGCCGTCCATTTCCGAGCTGGCAGTCATGGAAGGGCTGCTTGTCCTGAAGACTACGCAGCTCAGTGAAGATTGGCGACAAACCCCTGATGGCCTGGTATGAGACAACTTCTTGGCGGCGGTTTCGTTTCAGCCTAAAAGACCGGTATGAGACCGGTTGATGGAATATTACCTGCTCAGTTCTGCCAAAGGTTCCGGTAGCTCCGTTCCATGCAGCCAGCAGATGGTGCTGACCTGGCCCGGCCGGCTGGGAAACCGGACCGCCGGATCTCGTGAGGCAGACCGTTATTCAGGCGGTGATGCATTATTGTGGGCGGCGGATCTGGTCGGATCCGTCGCAGTGGCCCGTCTCAAAAACGGAATGATGCCGTGGATCCTGACAAAACAGAAAGGTTTCCCGGGAAACCGTGCTTCGGATGATCTCACCCGTGTTTGATGACCTGGGATACGACCCTGATACTCTATCCGCCACACGCCTTGACCCGGCTCCTTATCGATTCACTTCACCCGTTTGTAGGCTCCTTTACCCAGTGAACGCTTAGTATAAAAATCCGGCGTACGAGTTCTGGTCGCGACTGGCTGCTCCAGAAGGCCGGGGTACCTGTGCAACAATTCATGCCGTGAAAAAATTCAAAGAATCCGGTCCGGCATGCTCTTCAATGATGACTGCCTGACGCTGGAATGGAAGTCGGGCCGGCGGCACCTGATTGCCTGAAAGGGCGCACCTTATGGAGCTTTTCGTGCCAGTCCGCGTGTCCGGAAACCGCCCGCATCGCCGCCGTGGAAAAGAGTTTCAGGGCCTCATCGGTCCGGGAGGCCATATCTGGTATATCTGGAAAAGGCCCGGCCTGATACGTACGTATTCGCCCAAAAAAGGGGTGGATCAACATCGGCATCGGCGCAAACAGTATCGTCTGAGACCGCTGGAAAACCACCATCATGACCACTGGCGCACATTTGTGGCCTGCCTGATGGATAAAGGCTTTCTGGACCAATCCCTGGAAGAATCAGGCATACCTATTATCTGCGGCATGCACCTTATCACCGGAAAGGTTTGGAAAACGGCATGCCGGACAATATGTTTGTCATCGGCGATGCCGCCGGCCTGTCCACCCTGGACATGGGGGAAGGCATTCATGCGGCCGTCCAGAGCGGCATTGCCGCGGCAGACGCCATTATTTCCGGCCGTCCCGTGCAGGTGAGCCATATTTCCCGGTTCAGCCTGCCGGGCCTGGTGGCCGCCGGAATCCGGCCGCCGAAGTGATTGAAGATCAGAAGTTAGAAATTCAAGAGATCAGAAATTCAAGAGATCAAGAGAGTGATCAGCTGTTAGATTCGCGCTGCTGCCATATACTGCTGAAATCCATATCAGATATTTTCTGCTTCAACCCGGCAGCCAGACGGCCGGGAACGGATCCGAGTTGTTTAGCACTGTCCCACAATTGACTGAAAAGATTGAACACCAAGCCAAAAACGGCGAAAGAAACGATAGCGAAATGAGCCAAAACCTGGGGGTCATCCATGTTTGTATTTTGGTTTGATTGAATGACTGGGGTGGATTTCTCCATTGGTGCCTCCTCATTTGAAGTTAACATCTGTTAACAAGCTCTTTCGCAGACAGCGAAAGAAACGGCATAAAAACTTGCCCACAAGAATATTTCATACAGAAAACATCTCATAATGAAAAACCCTTGTCAAGGAAAATTTTTTTCGACATCATGCCAGAAAGACTTTTCCGGTATTCCTGACCGTGTGATTTTCCCGCATGTAATTGGCCTGGCTGCCGTTGCGCATGATCACCTCTACCCCTTCCGGGTCATAGTCGTCCACCTGATATTCCGGGGCCTGATCCGCCGTGGTTTCACGGCACAGGTCAATATGCCGTTCAAGCTTGGCCATGGAAAAAGATACCAGCTCTTTTAAAAACCCGAAACTGTGACGCATCTGGTGAAACCCGTATTTTTTCATGAGCCCATATCCATTGACCGCTTCTTTTTCAGCAATCTCATTGGGATGGGCCTGGCTGGTGGTGCAGGCGGTCTGGATGGAAGGCAGATTCAATCGCTGATTCACCTTTTCCATGATGAGGTTGGCAATGTTAAAGGAGATCAACCCCAGGTTGACCGCGTAATTGTCCTTGATGCTGGCAATGGACGGCAGGCCGGCATGCACGACCATAATGCCGGGATTGAGCACCTGGGCCAGGGTAATGCCGAACAGGGCTTCGGCATGGGTCAACGTGATCAGTCCGGACATGGAATAGGGGGCTGAAAGCCCGGCCATGGGCATGGTGGATACATAAATGGGAATGCCTTTTTTCACACAGGACAAAAACGGCGGAATCATGCTGTCAATGATATTCAGGGGACTGTTGATAATGGAAAACTGGATGGTGAATCCCCCCCGGGTTTCATGAATCTGCCGGGCCTTTTCTATGCCTGCTTCCGTGACGGCAGCGGCATAAACGGGTTTGCTGCAGTTTTCAATAATGGTTTCCATGACCTTGACTTCCTGCTTGGGGATCAATACCCCTCTGGCCATGAAATCCACCACATCCGCCTGATCCACGATGCGGGCGATCTGGGCGACATGATCAAATGTCGGTTGGATCAATTCGCCGCTGGTGTCATCATGTACAAAGGGGGCCGTTCCCCCCACACCAAAGGCATTTTCCCTGATCCAGTACTGGTCCCGTTTGGGCGTGTCGGCAAGGGCCTGCTCCACCAAAGGGGTCAGCACATGAAGATGTTCAGTGGTGTCATCATAGGCAGCCAGGCCCGTGTCTTCCAGAATCTGTCTGACTTCGGGAGAGCTGCACCGTATGCCTGTTTCTTCCAAAACCCGCAATGCGTCCTGATGGATTTGATCCAGATAATCATTGCTTACAATACTCATTTATTTTTC
>JAGYOW010000021.1 GCA_018399285.1 Desulfotignum sp. | reverse complement strand
ACTATTATTAATAATGCAAACATTTGCGAAATTAATAATATACTATCTGAGGGCCACACCTGGGACGTCCTCGTACATTTCATAAAAATTCAATATATGCAGAGCTGGATATGATTTTGAACGGTTTCTCTTCGGAATTACCGGCCGGGGTAGAGTTGTCCGAAGACAACCCTGTTTTCCTCAACCATCTAATCAGGCTGAAAATAGCTGGTATAAAGGCGTTTCCAGCATAAACAAGCCAGGTCCATTATTTTTTATTGACCGACAAAATGAATCATGCCATGGAATGATGAAAATATCGGTGGAGCCGCTTGTCATGAGCCCTTGCAAAAACTCTGAAATCCCTTTCCTACCAAAGGGTTGGGAGTATTTACCCTTAGTTTTGTTTTTAAAAGTATCAGAAATACAAAATTTTGCATTTCTGATACTTTTGGTGTGCAATGGTACCGAAACAGCTGCCATTAAGGGATATGCGATCCGCCTGAACTTGTGACAGTACTGATAATTCCCCCATTACAAGATCATTCATGGCTCAATGACTAGTGTCGGGGGAGGGGTGTGGGTCGAATCCCATTCTGATGCGGTTGTTACAGGGCTTTAGGCATGTGAAGCGTTAAGAACGGCAAACTGTATGAGGACATACCTGCCCGCAGTTTTTGACGTTTAGCAAAGCATGCCTTAAGCCCTGTTCAAAAGCAGCGGAGGGTGAGACTCACATCCCTCCCCCGACACGGGTCCCTGCTCCGGCATTGACAAACCGATCCGGTTCCCGATATAAATGATACAAATAATAATTGATAATTTCCCTGCCGGAGAAACCCCATGCAGACCCGAAAAGTGATCGATCACATTGTGAACTGGCTGGACACCTATCTGAAAGACTCAGGCCTTGCCGGATTCTGCATCGGCGTATCCGGCGGCATTGATTCGGCCGTCACCTCCACCTTGTGCGCCAAAACCGGGCATTTGGTCATGCTCCTGAACATGCCCATCCACCAGGATCCGGGCCAGTTGTCCCGGGCATCGGTCCACAGCGCCTGGCTGAAAAAAAACTATCCCAGCGTCACCCCGAAAGACCTGGACCTGACCCCGGTGTTTGCCGGCATCCAGACCCATTTTCCACCGGATATCCAGGACGGGTTGACCCTGGCCAATACAAGGTCCCGGCTCCGCATGCTGACCCTGTACGCGTTTGCCGGACACCACCGGCTTCTGGTAGCCGGCACCGGCAACAAGGTGGAAGATTTCGGGGTGGGATTCTACACCAAATACGGGGACGGCGGCGTGGATATCTCGCCCATCGCGGATCTGATGAAATCAGAAGTCTATGCCCTGGGCCGGGACTTAGGCATATCGGAGGAGATATTGACGTCACCGCCCACGGACGGCCTGTGGGAGGACAACCGCACCGACGAAAGCCAGATCGGAGCCGGGTATGACGAGCTGGAATGGGCCATGGCCTATATGGCTTTGACCCAGAAAGAAAAAAAAGACCAGATTCTCAATGACCGCCAGAAACAGGTGATAACCCTTTTTGAAAAACTGCATGCAGCCAACCGCCACAAGATGGACCCCATTCCCATATGTAAGATTCCAGACCATCTGAAAAATTAAAGATATCTGAAAACCGGATGTCCGACGCTTATCTGAACTGGTCCCGGGACAGGTGATATTTTTTCATTTTATAGTACAGCAACTGCCGGGAAATCCCCAGTTTTTTTGCAGACCGGGTCACATTGCCCCGAAACTGCATCAAGGCCTGCCACACCAGTTTTTTCTCGTGCTCATTTTTGTTTAACAGCAGATCGGACGATCCTGTTTCGCCGGTGTCACCGCCTTTGGACGAATGCGCCATCCACCGGGATGCCCGGTGCCCGGAAGATCGTTGATTGCCGTACCCCTGTGTGAAATGGGGCTGAAGATATTTGATCCGGATCCGGTTGTCCGGTCCCATGATGTTCATGGCCCCTTCAATGACATGTTCCAGTTCCCGGACATTACCGGGCCAGTGGTACTGGTAGAACAGCTCCATGACCGCATCTTCCGCGCCCCGCACCTGACGGCCCAAAGCTTTGTTGTGTTTGTCGATGAAATGATCCACCAGCAGCGGCAGATCAGACAACCGGTCCCGCAGGGGCACAATATGGATGAACACCACCCCCAGCCGGTAGAACAGATCCGACCGGAGACTGCCGTCCGCAATGGAGGTATGGGGATCCTGGTTCACGGAAGAGATGATTTTCAGATCAAATTTGATCTCCTTGAGAGCCCCCACCCGTCGAACCTTTCCATCCTGTACGATCCGAAGAATTTTGCTCTGTAGCCCCACGGGCATGGAATTGATTTCATCCAGAAAGATCGTCCCCTGACTGGTCCGGGTCTCGAACAATCCGGCTTTGTTAATCGCTCCGGTAAACGCCCCTTTGGAAGTACCGAATAAAATGCCTTCCAGCAGGTTTTCAGGAATGGCGGCGCAGTTGACCGGGGTATATTTTTTCATGCCGGGACTGTGGTTATGAATGGCCCGGGCAAACAGCTCGCCCGTGCCGGTTTCACCGTACAGCATGACCGGTGACGGGGTGTTGGCCGCCATGCGGGCCGCGTTCAGGGCATCCTTGAACGCCGGGTCCTGGCCGATGATGAATCAAAAGTAATTTCATACGGGTGCATCCGGTGCTGGGTTTCCGGCAGGCGCATAATGGACAGGGTTTCGGTGAGCACATGAAAGTCTCTGGATACAAAACAGATGCACCTCCCACCAGCTGGTTTTGCTGAATATGGGTGAACATTGTGGATGGTGTTGGCGAACTTGCCACAGTGGTCCGGTAATAATTGGATTTAGTCAATGATGGGCCGCCGGGTGATGAGGCACTGCATGATCAGACTGGTCTCATCATCCAGATCATATACATCCGTGACCTGATTCAAAATCACATCTTCGGGTTCCAGTTCATCGATGCGGACATGGCTTTGTTGTAGTAAACGATAATCCCGTCCGCATTGGTAATGAGCACCCTGTCGCAATATTCATCAAACATTAATTTAAAAATTGGCGTTATCCAGGCCGAATAAAAACTGACGGGCGTTTTGATGGGTGAATCGGTTCATGTTATAATTGTTTCATGATTTCCGGCAGAATGTCAAACAGATCGCCTGGGACCTGATAATCACACTACCATGATGGCGGCATTTTCATCCTTGTTCACGGCAATGATCATTTTAGCGGTTTTCATGCCGGCAAAATGCTGGATGGACCCGGAAATTCCGCAGGCAATGTACACCTGGGGGCTGACTTTTTCTCCGGTCTGCCCCACCTGGAGGGCGTAAGGCACCCAGCCTTCATCCACGGCCACCCGGGAGGCCCCGGAGCGGCATTCAACTTTTCGGCACAATCAACGATCAATGAAAAATTGTCCTTGTTTTCAATCCCCGGCCGCCGGCAATGATGATATCCGCCTCGACCAGGCTTGGCTGGCCCTCAGAGTCTCCGTCATCCCAGGAAAGCAGGGTGATATTTTCAGGCACGGTCACATTTTCGGTCATAACAACCGTTTTGGCCTGCACCGGTCGGGGTTCGCAAAACTGCATTGGGCCGGACCGAAAACCAGGGTGTTCCGGTCAGCTGACCTGTGCCATCACCTTTGCCGGAATACTGGGAGGTCTTTGCCAGGCCTGTTTTCAAATCCACATCCACGCAGTCCATGACCAGGGGAGCATCCAGCAAAGCCGCCACCCGGGGCAGCAGATCTTTCCTTCCGGCGATGATAATCCCAGGGACCTTATCCAGTTCAGTTCCCGGGCTGCCTGGGCCACGGCCGCCGCCTGACCGCCGGATTCAGCCGGATTTCCGGCGTGTCGCCAAGGCCAGTCCACGATGGTGTGGGATTCCGTATTCAGCCAGCTGATCCGTGATCTCATGGGTGATGCCGTCCATCACCAGTGCGGTCAGGAAATCAGCGGTTTTTGCCGCCAGGGTGATCACACCGAGACTGGTTTCCTGACTTGACCGTAAGTTCCGCTTCAATGACAATACCTGCCTGTTTCGCTGATAACACCTTTGCTTCCTGTCTTAAAAATCCGGATGATTTGTAGCAGCCTGCGCCGAAGGAGATCCGCTGGTGATTTTCTGCGGATTCCGTTTCTGCACCAGCGGGGCCGCGAAACCATTTGCGGATCCCGGTGCGGCGACACATTCAGTTCCGACAACGTGAGTGGTTTCAATCGTTTTTTCCGGGATTTAACCACATCCGAAAGCATAGATAAGGTGTTCAATCCCCGGCCCGCCCTGATCACACAGGGTAAAGACAGATCAAATGTCCGGGTGCGCCCCCGGCCAGCTCACAGGTCAAGCAATGGCTTTACCATTTTTGATGTCCAGAGAGGCCGCGTTGGTGGCCACAGGAAAACCGAACAAAGCCCCGATGCGGAACTGGGTCTGCATGCCTTCACTGTCAATGGATTCCTTGCCCGTGAGAATGATATCCGCCTGCCCGTCCCTGACAATGGCGGCGTGCAGACCCCGGGCGGTTGCCATACTGTCACACATCTTTTCGGTTTCCACCAGCAACCCTCGATCCGCGCCCATGGCCAGGGCGGAACGTATGGTACTCTCCGCGTCTTTTCTGCCTAAGCACACGGCAATGATCTCACTGCCCGGCACCTGATTTTTCAACGCCACCGATTCGCTCAACGCATGTTCATCATAGGGATTCAGCAGAAACGGCACAGACTCATCAATTTTCAGGTTATCCACGATGTGAATGTTGGCAGCAGAATCCGGCACATGTTTCACGCATACATAAATTTGCATGGATCTTACACCTCAATAAAAAGGGCAGTGCCAGGGTGTTCCCCGGCCCTGCCCTGGATAAAAGCACGCCATACAGCTTTACAGCCGGACAGCGGTTACATGGTTGTTATCCGTTTACGGAAAAACTGGAATCATAGTTGATTTCCCGTTTTCTGGAGAAAAAGCCCACATCCACGGTCCGTTTGGTGTATTTGAATTCATACTGGAACGGTTCCTTGTCATGATCCAGGCCTTTTTCACAGGCATCGATGAGTTCCGCCATCATGCGTCCCACCACGGGGGCGTTCTTGTACTGGTTGCCGGAAGTACCGACGGCCATGTAGAAACCGGGCAGGTCGGATTTGTCATAGATGGGGATCCAGTCGTCGGATACGTCATACAGGTCCACCACGCCTTTGGGCTGGTTGGGCACCTTGAGGGAAGGAATCCGTTTGCCCAGTCGGTAGCACTGGGCTTTCCACTGGGCGTCGGTCAGTACATTGTCCCGGCCTTTGCCGCCTTTGCCGGCATAGAATTCATCCGGGTCCACCCATTCCTGGGGGTCACATTCCGGATCCTCGGAACCGATGAGGAACATGTTGCCCACTTCCGGTCTTTCATAGCAGCCGATATCACCGTCAGACATGTGGTATCCGTCATTGAGGTAATCATATCCGTCCGGGGACGGGCAGTACATGACTTCGTGGCGCAGGGCTTTGGTCTTGATGTTGCAGCCTTCCCACACGCCTTCGGCCATCTGGTTGACCTTGAAGGAATGGGGGCCGCCCACGTTCACCACAATGTCTGCATCGATCTGGGTGCCGTCTTTCAAGGTGATGCCTTTGACCTTGCCGTTTTCGCTCCGGATGTCCACCACTTCGGCGTTAAACATGAACTCACCACCCTTGGATTCGGCGGCCCGCATGATGTTGTGGGCGGACAGGGCCGGATCATTCACATACCCGCCTTCCGGGCAGAAAATGGCACCTTCCAGCATTTCAGTGGGCTCATCATAGAACGTGGGATCTTCGGGACGGCGCACCGGCCAGAACTTGTGCATGTCAATGGGGGGCACATGTTTTTTGACGGTGTCCACATCCCATTCTTCATATTTCACGCCCACGGCATCATAGTGTTTTTTCACCTTGCGCCAGTCATGGCCGTCGGATTTGATCAGGATGGACCCGGTATTCATGTATTTGGCCAGGCCTTTTTCATCCTTGACATTGCCCAGATAATTTTCCCAGTCCAGCCAGTACTTGAACCCTTCATAGGCCAGGGCCACCCCGTCCTCCGTGGAGTAATGGGCCCGGACAATGGCACAGGAACCCGCAGTGGAGCCTTCACCCGCATCCGGTACCTTGTCCACATTCAGGGTTTTGTATCCCATTTTGCACAGTTCATAGGCAATGGGGGTTCCGATTACGCCGGCACCGATGATGATGGCATCATATTTTTCAGTCATGTTTTTCTCCTTGAATAAACCGGTCTTGTCAGACCATATTTTTCTTTATAAAGCCCGGGAACCGCCCGGGCTCTTTTCTTTTATAAACTGCTGATCCAGTCGGTGACGCGTTTTTCACCGGCCGGTTTAAGGCCGAACTCTTCGCCTGCATGGAGAATGGCATCCACCATCTCTTTGGCATATCCCCTGGAACAGGTGAGCACCACCCCGGATTTTTCTTTATCCCGGCTCAACGTCACGATCTGGCAGGGCACATGGGAAAACGGTCCCTGATACAGGAACGGGGTTTCCCGGTTCCTGTCCATAAAATCCAGGGCCGAGAGTTTTTCACAGATGGCGAACACGGACTCGCCCATGATGGCCAGAAACACCGAGGATTCCGTCACATCCGTGTATTCGGTTTCCTTGGGCATCTCAATGGCATCCCCTGTCAGATGATAAATGGAACTCTGGATCCCGTTCATGCGGTTGATGAGCAACCCGTTTTCCAGCACCGACTGTCCGGGGGTGGCGGGAATGGTGATGCCGAACGGTTTTTGGCATCCAGGTTACCGGTCTGAAGGTCCAGCCGGGTCCGGTGGCACAGGTCCACCAGCCAGGACCGTCTCCTTCGTTGTGGTAATCCAGAACCACATCCCAGTGGTCCCGGTTTTCAATTTTGAGCGGTGTGACCTTGAACTCCACGGGTGAGTATCTTTAATATCTTTCATGTGTATGGTTTCCTTTACATTTTCATGCGTTGTCCGGCAGGATCGCAGAACGGGGTTTCACCACCGTCCCGTAAATCAGCTCGCCGTTGCATTCATCTTCATAAAATGCCAGCCGGGTGCCGACCTTGCTCATGTCACCTTTCCACCAGGGCCATACCTACGGCCTCATTGAGTGGAAAAACTGTCTCTGGCCGCACATGGCCCCGGACCCGGTCATCCACAATCAAAAGCACCGTCTCTGGGGGCTCCGGCCATTGTTTTCCATCTTGAACCCCACCAGTTTCAGGCGGGTATTGTCTTTTTCCGCCTGGCCAGGGCTGCCACACCCACGGTTTTATACCCGGTTTTTTTCCGGGACCAGAGAAATCCCAGGCCGATATCCAGCAGATTGGTCCGCTGTTCCGATTCCTGGCCGAGGATGACATGGCATTTTTCCATACGCAGCACGTTCTGCTCTTACACCGAAATTCTGGATCTTGAACTCCTTGCCGGCTTCGTTGAGAATCAGCCACAGGGCTTTCACATAGGAAGTTAGCAAGTAATGCAGCTCATAGGACAACTCACCCACAGCCCAAGCGCATGGCTTTCACCGGAATGGTATCCGCCACTTTGAATTCCTTGCATTCACTGAATCCGAACGCTTCGTTGGACACATCGATGTTCACCACTTTTTCCGTGACTTTCCGCGCGTTGGGGCCCGGGACAGGTTGATCACCCCCATGGCATCCGTGAGGTTTACCAGAGAAAATCCCAGTTGTCATACCTGGTATGATACACAACTCCTTCAACGGTTCCGTGACGAGGGCTTTGCGGCCGTAGGATCCATCGTCGGTACAACAGATGCAGCGGTCGGCGATGGCCGTCATCTCGTCCTCGAGAATGACCAGCTCACGGGAGCGGGCGCCGATGATGGTCACGACCTCGTTGCCGGCCTGTTTCATCCCCTTGGCAATCGGGTGCAGGGGGGCCACGCCGATGCCGCCGCCGACGCACACGACGCGTCCAACCTTCTCGATATGGGTCGGCTGTCCCAGCGGTCCCAGCAAGTTGGCGATCCGATCGCGGACATTTTCAATCTCTTTTCTGGAGGTAAAATCTTTGGAAAAATACCTGGCCCGCTGCCACACACCGATGTTTCTGAAGATCCCGCCGTCTTTGCGCTGCAAGTCATCGATGGGCGTTCTCTTCAGCATGGTGTGGTTGGTACCGGCATAGGTGGCGATCAAAGTCGGCACCAGAGGCGGCCGCACCGTGGTGGGCCGGATCTTGATATCCGGCAGGGCCTGATATTTGGCCGTGAACAGCGGCAGGTTGTGACCGGGAATTCCAGCCTGGCCGGGTCCAAGCCCCGCACCGGAGAACCGCTTGATCAGCTCAGGTACGTCAAATCCCTTGTCAATGGACTGTTTGACGTTTTTAATGCTGGTGTCTTCATCAAAACAGATAAAGGTTTTTCTTCCCTTGACCGGTGCCATGACCAGTTTGGTGCCCCGGGCAGGTCCGGGCACGGATTCCATGATTTTTTTAGCCTCTCCCAGATCGGCAATGGAGCAATTTTCACAGTCATAGGCGGCCTTGAGCCCAGCCAGTTGGCCTGAAGCTTCGATGGACTCCGCATTTTCATATCCCAGCAGGCGGCCGGCCGCATGCATTTTTTTGGGCAGGTCTGTGGGCAGGAAAAAATTGGTGTGGGCATCATATTTAAGTTTGGCCTGGTTGACCACCAGGGGGCCGGTCAAGGGGGTGAATCCGGCAGACGCCACCAGCACGTCACAGTCAAATGTTTTTTCCGCCGTACCGTCCAGGCTTTTAAGGGTAACTTTTTTCACCTGTTTTCTGCCATGGGCTTCCGTTGCCACCCACCCTTTGAGAAGGGTGATTTTCCGGTCCGTCACCGCCTTGAGCAGGGCCGGATCCTGGCCGTCTTCCCGGATATCAGCGATCATGGGAATGGTCATGCCCAGGTCATGAAGGGCAACCGCCGCTTCCAGTCCCAGGTCGTGGCCGATGGAAAATACCCCGGTTTTGCCGGGCAGCATCCCATAGGTGTTGGCCAGGCGCAGGGCGCATCCCGCCTGCATCACGCCCGGACGCTCGTTGTTTTCAAACAGCAGGGGCCGCTCGATGCATCCCGTGGCCACCACCACACTGTTGGCCCGGATTTCAATGTAGCGTTCCGTGAAACTGTCTTTTTCCGTGCCCACCTGAAATCCGGTAATCAGGTTGTTGTTGTATGCTCCGACATTGGCGGTGTGGGTGAACACCCGGATATTATCGGTTTTTTCCACTTCTTTTGCCAGCTGAACCGCCCGATCGTGACAGGTCTGGCGATTGGCATACTCGGCTGTGCGGTAATCAAACTGTCCCCCCAGCCAGGGCCGGACTTCCATGAGAATCACCCGCAGCCCTTTTTCAGCAGCCGCCAGGGCTGCTGTCATGCCGGCAGGACCCCCGCCGATGACACACACATCGCAGGTGGGAAAAATTTCATCATATCTGCCGGGCATGTGATGATCCGGAGACAGCTTACCGATACCGGCGGCTTTCCGGATCTGTTTCATGGCCACGGGCCAGATTCTGGCGGGCTTGTGCATGGTGTCATAATAGAAACCCGCAGGCATGGCCCAGTCCATCTTGTCGATGAACCCCATCAGATCGTTTTCCGCCGAGCCTTTGACATTCTGCTCTTTGATCACCATACCGGGCTTGAGCAATGTGGTTTCAGTGCGGACATTGGGGACCCCGTTGATTTCCATCATGGTGTTGGAGCATTCTCCATCCATGCTGTAAAGTCCTCTGGGGCGATGATATTTCAGACTTCTGGCATAGATTCTGACCCCATTGGCATACAGGGCTGTGGCAACGGTATCCCCTTTGGTGCCGTAATACTGCTTCCCCTTGTATGTGAAGGGAATTTTCTCACTGGTATCTATTTTCAATGTGGGCAGATGATTGAATCTGTTCATCATTCTTTTGCCTCCGGTGTTTCCTTTTCAAGGTTTGTCGTCGTATCCCGGAAGATGGTAAACCATGAACCGCATCCATCCCGGTGAAACCACCATTCCTGCTGCACGCCTGCCACGCATTTGTTCATGTGGACATAATCGCACCAGCTTTCAGGGGTCAGATCTTTTTCATCAGGTCTGGGACCTTTTTCCTCTCCGCCGTAACGGAACTCATATCCGTTTCTTTTTCCGCAGATCGGACATGTAATTGTTAACGCCATCTTATCTTCTCCTTGAATCTCGTAAAAATTTTATTCCGCTGGTTAATTGTCCGGGGTATAGTTGACCAAAGCCGCTGTTTCACCCATGAGCCTGTGCTCCTGGTACCGCTTCAACGCAAAGGGCTTGAGTATGTCAGGACAGGTGTTGGTGGCCATGAAGCTGGCCATGTGACGACCCACGGCAGAGCAGGATTTAAATCCGAAATATCCCCAGCCGCAGTCCATGAAAAATCCTTCCACCTGCTCATTGCCGTCCATGATGGGTGCCATGTCAGGCGTCATGTCCGCCAGTCCGCCCCAGATCCGCATGAACCGCACTCCGCGCAGGGCCGGCAGAAATTCAGACAATGCCTCGGCCTGGTGCTTGATATAATGAGCCGTGTTCAAGGTGGTGTAGTTGGGCCACTGGTCCATATGGGCGCCCGTGGCGATTTCCCCCTTAAGGGTCTGGTTGGCATAGCAGTGATAGGCCCCGGATGACACCACATGATCCAGAATCGGTTTCAGGGGCTGGGTCACCATGGCCTGGATGGTCAGAACGGAGATAGGCAGTTTGATGCCTAAAAATCCATGGATCAGGGAAGCGGAATACCCGCCGGCGGAAATCAGCACCTGTTTGGTGTTGATGATTCCCTTGTCCGTGACCACGGCCGTGACTTTGCCGTTTTTGGTGCTGATGCCCGTGGCTTCAGTCTGCTGGTGGATTTCCACGCCCATTTTGGCAGCCCCTTTGGCCAGGCCCCAGACCACGGCATCATGGCGGACCACACCTCCGGGGGGATGAAACATGGCCCCGTGGATGGGAAAGGTGATGTCCTCGGAAATGTTCAATGCCGGCACCAGCTCCTTGGCTTCCTTGGCATCGATGAGATGGGATTCCACCCCATGGAACTGGGCCGTGGCAATGTTCATGCGGGCTGCGTTCATGGCGGCTTCGGAATGCATCAGGTTGAGGTTGCCGCAGTTGTTGAACATCAGGTTGTAATCCAGTTCCTTGGTCAGAACCGGCCACAGATCCAGGGCCTCCTTGTAAAGCGGCACATTGTACTGGGTCCGCTGATTGGCGCGCACAATGGCCGTGTTCCTGCCGGCGCCACCGTATCCGATATAGTTTTTCTCTATGATCGCCACATCGGTGATGCCATGCTCTTTGGCCAGATAATACGCGGTGGCCAGACTGTGAAGTCCGCCGCCAATGAGAACCACATCATAACTTGATTTTAGCTTGGTTTTTTTGCCCCACATGGGTTTGCTTTTAAAAAACATTGGCCTTCTCTTCATTTAGATATTGTTATTATTTTTCTGCCATACCCAGTTCGTCAATACGCCATGAAAGAAAACATGTCAAGAACTTTATTCAAAAATGATTGTTTTTCTTTCATTTATGCTTGACAAAAAAACTTATCTGGATTAAATCTCAATAAAATTAATAAATTATAAAACAATCTACCTATGACAAAACCTCATTTAAATAAGGCTGTTACCAATGAATGACATAGCATCACACCCGGTGATCGATGATATTTCCAGCAAACTGGATACATTGACCCCCAAAGCCCAGGCCCTGGGCAACTATATCATGATCAATCCGGCCAAGGTAGTATTCATGACCACCAAGGAACTGGCCGAAGCCTGCGAAGTCAGTGAAGCCACGGTGGTGCGGTTTGTGGCGACCCTGGGATACAAGGGATACTCGGATTTCCAGGATGCGCTCAAGGATTTCATCAACACCGGGTTGAGCCTGCCGGACCGGGTCAATCTCAAAGGCATTGACGAACCCGGACTGGACCGGCTTCACCGGGGAATTCTAGAAGAACTCAACAACCTCAAGTTTCTGTATGAAAACATTGATGTGGAACGCATGAATCAGTTCATCACCCACATGGATACCAGTCCGTTCATCTATGTTACCGGCTCCCGCCTGTCCTACACATTCGCCTACTACCTGGGCTGGTCTCTGACCAAGGTGCGCAAGGGAATCCAGATTCTGAAAGGCAGCGATTCCACGGCCATGGATATGCTGGCCAATGCCCCGGCCCAGAGCCTGGTGATCCTCACGGCCACCACCCGGTATCCCAATGAACTGATCAAGCTGAGCAAGATGATCCGGCGGTGCGGCCACACCTTGCTGGTGCTCACGGATTCCAGTATTTCCCCGGTCATTCCTTTTGCCCATCTGTCTCTGGTGGTGCCGTCCAAGTCCATTCCGTTTATCGGCAACGTGTCCGGCATGCTGGCGGTGATCCAGTACATGGTCCAGGAACTGGCCCACCGCAAAGGAGAGGCCCTGCGGACCTATCAGGAACAGCTGGAACAGGTGTATCTGGAAAATGACCTGCTGTTCAACATCGATCCCAAATAACGGCAGCTTCGGGGAAGCCGGAATGATACCATCAGATGCTTTGTTTTATGTTCCTTCGTGCCCTTCGTGGTTCAATTTCAATCCGTTACCATGGCAGACCAAAGGTACTTTGTGACAATGGAACTGTCACTGGTCAGCCTGGGCATTTTGTTTGTCACCGGCCTGTGTGCCGGGTTTGTGGATGCCATTGCCGGCGGGGGCGGACTCATTGCCTTGCCCGTGCTGCTGGCGCTGGGGCTGCCCCCGGCCCAGGCCCTGGGCACCAACAAGCTCCAGGGCAGTTTCGGCACCTTGTCTGCGGCCGCCAATTTCATTGCCAAAGGCCTGGTGGATCTCCGCCAGTGCTGGATCGGCATGGGATTCACCTTTTGCGGGGCAGTCATCGGGGCCGTGGTTATCCAGGGCATGGATTCCGGGTTCATCAAGCACCTGATTCCCGGGTTGCTTCTGGTGGTATTTTTTTATACCCTGTTCTCCAGAACCCTGGGGCTGAAGCCCGGCACCCCTAAAATGGGGCAAAACCTGTTTTTTCTGCTGTTCGGCCTGGGCTTAGGGTTTTATGACGGGTTTTTCGGCCCCGGCACCGGCTCCTTCTGGACCGGGGCTTTGCTTGTTTTTTTAGGCCTGGACATGACCGGGGCCGTGGGCACCACCCGGGTGATGAATTTTGTGTCCAACATCGTGGCCCTGGCCGTGTTCATCATCGGCGGCAATGTGCTGTGGTCTGCCGGACTGGTCATGGCGGCCGGCCAAATCATCGGTGCCCGGGCCAGTTCCGGCCTGGCCATCCGGAAAGGAGCCGTGTTTATCCGGCCGTTTTTTCTGACCGTGGTGTTTTTGACCATTGTCCGGCTCATCTATGTCAACTATGGGTAGCAACAGACAGCTGCCCCCAAACCATATAAAAAAGGAAGGCTCATGTTACAAACCCAGAAAGAACTGCTCACCCTGTTGTCTGATATCGGCATTGAATACACCAACCATGAACACCCGGCCGTGTTTACCGTGGAAGAGGCAGCCCTGCACCAGGACGGCATCGATGGGGCCCACAGCAAAAACCTGTTTTTCAAGGACAAAAAGAAAAACCTGTTTTTAGTGGTGACCCTGGCGGACAAGCCCATCAAAATCAAGGAAGTGGCCAAAAAAATCGGGGGCAACAACATGTCTTTTGCCAAGCCCGACCTGCTCATGGAAGTGCTGGGCATGATTCCCGGGGCCGTCACCCCGTTTGCTGCCGTAAACATAAAAGACCATGAGGTCAAAATCGTTCTGGACGAAGCGCTGATGGCCCATGAACTGCTCAATTTCCACCCGCTGGAAAACACCGCCACCACCACCATTGCATCCGATGACCTGGTGAAATTTCTGGAACACTGCGGCCAGTCACCCGAGATTATCCGGCTGTAGAAAAAAAGGAGGCCGGCATGACATCCTATATCGGTGCCGTGGACCAGGGCACCACCAGCACCCGGTTCATCATTTTTGACAAAAACGGCAACATTGTGTCCGTCAGCCGGACGACACATGACCAGATCTGTGAAAAACCCGGGTGGGTGGCCCATGATCCGGCCCAGATCCGGGACAACACCTTCAGGGTCATTGCCAAAGCCCTGGAAAAGGCCGGCCTCACCGGCAAAGACCTGGCCGCAGTCGGGGTCACCAACCAGAGAGAGACCGTGGCGGCCTGGGACAGGCACACGGGAAAACCGCTGTATCATGCCGTTGTATGGCAGTGCGCCAGAAGCGATGAGATCTGCCGGAATCTGGATGCCGTGTACGGCAAAGACTGCTTTCGGCAGCAGACCGGGTTGCCCACGGCCACCTATTTTTCCGGTCCCAAGATCAAATGGATGATGGACCATGTACCCGCGGTCAGACAGGCCGTGGACAACGGCACGGCCCTGTTCGGCACCATGGACACCTGGGTGATCTGGAATCTCACGGGCGGACCGGAAAAAGGAAACCATGTCACGGATGTGACCAATGCGTCCCGGACCCTGCTCATGAATCTGAAAACCCTGGACTGGGATCCGGATATTCTGAACACACTGGGAATTCCTTTGGACTGCCTGCCGGCCATTGTGCCCTCGTCCGACCCGGCCGCGCTGGGCAGAACCGATGCCGCCGCCCCCCTGGGACACGGGGTGACCGTGGGCGGTGCCTTAGGAGATCAGCAGGCCGCGTTGTTCGGCCACACCTGCTTTGCCCCGGGAGAAGCCAAAAATACCTATGGCACGGGCTGCTTTCTGCTGTTCAACACCGGGCACAAGATCATCTTTTCCCGGCACGGCCTGCTCACCACCCCGGCATACCAGATACACGGAAAAAAGCCGGTGTACGCGCTGGAAGGGTCCATTGCCTATGCCGGAGCCCTGGTACAGTGGGTCCGTGACAACCTGGGGCTGATCGCTTCTGCCCCGGAAATCGAAACCCTGGCCAATACCGTGCAAGACAACGGGGATGTGTATTGCGTGCCTGCTTTTTCCGGGCTGTTCGCCCCGCACTGGCGGCCCGATGCCCGAGGGGTGATTGCCGGGCTGACCCAGTTTGCCACCAAAGGCCATATCGCCCGGGCCGTGCTGGAGGCAACCGCGTACCAGACAAAAGATATCGTGGAAGCCATTTCAAAGGACCTGGGCAAAAACCTGGATCTTACATCGTTGAAAGTGGACGGCGGCATGGTGGAAAATCACACATTGATGCAGTTCCAGGCCGACATTCTCGATAAAAAAGTGATCCGGCCTAAAATCACGGAAACCACTGCCTTAGGGGCGGCCTATGCTGCGGGTCTGGCCGTGGGCTTCTGGCCGGACCCCGGCGCTTTGAAAGAAAAATGGCAGGCCCACACCACCTGGTATCCGCACATGGATGACCCCCGTCGGACCCGGTTATATAACAGTTGGCAGAAAGCCGTGAAAACCTCTTTTGGATGGTGCTGACAAATCTTTCAGGCAGCTTTAAAACCATTTTTTTTTCTTGAAATAACCCAGCAAGGCCCCGGCAATGACCACAAGCACCCCCCAGAAGATAAAATAACTGTATTTATACCTGAGTTCGGGCAGGTAATCAAAATTGGTGCCGTAGATGCCGGCGATAAAAGTCAAAGGAATAAAGATCGCGGCAAAAATGGTCAGCACTTTCATGATATCGTTCATCTTGTTGGCTGTCACGGAATTGTAGATATTGAGCTGGTCGGTGAGAAGATCCCGATAGGTGTCGATGGCCTCAGTGGCGTGAATAATGAGGTCTTCCAGATCCTTGAAAAAAAACCGCGTTTTTTCGTGAATCAGATCGCTTTCCAGGCGAAGCAGCTGAAAAATCGCTTCCCTGGCCGGCCGGATCGATTTTTTCAGGTAACTGGTTTCCCGTTTAAACCGATTTATTTTTTCCATCACTCCTTTATCGTGGTCGGAAAGAATTTCCTCTTCCAGGTCTTCAATCTGCTCTCCGATGTGTTCGATCACGGAAATGTAATTTTCCACCACTGTGTCCATGAGTGCATAAGCCAGATAATCGGTCCCGCCGGCCCGTATCCGGGATTTCTGTCGCCGGATTCTTTCCCGCACCGGCTCGAACACATCGCCCGGCCGCTCCTGGAACGTGAGAATGAACCGCTCACCCACCACCAGGCTCATCTGTTCGTTCATCACCATCCGGGTCTGTCTGTCAAACCGGATCATTTTCAGGACAATGAACAAATAATCGTCATAATCATCGATTTTGGGCCGCTGGCCCGTGTTAAGGATATCTTCCATCACCAGGGGATGCAGGTCAAATGCCTTGCCGAGACGGCCGATGGTTTCCACGTCGTGCAGACCGTTGATATTGATCCAGGTAACTGATTCCGATATTTTGTAATGAAGGGTGTCCTGGATATCCACCATGGCCTGATCCGTGAGGTGATGATCATCATAATCAATAACCCGAATATCGATTTCATCGATTTTTCTGGTCCCCACAAAAACAAGGGCACCGGGGCTTTGTCCTTTCACCGGTTCTCTGTTTTTTAAAAATCGTGCCATGGGTCCCTTCTCCTTTTTTGTTGTTCCACGCCCTGAAACAGCAGTCATAGGAGTTTTGTTGAATATCATGATCTAACATATCAGGTTATCACTTCCGATTTTGGGTTGCAAAGGATAATTTTTCATCCTTTGCTTGACAAACAGCAATCGCCTGTCCTAATTCTATTTTCATAAGTCTGTCAGAAGAACGCAACGATCAACCCAACAACAGGAGGAAATCGAAAGCTATGCCGTCCATGGATTATGACACCCGCCTGAACCGGATCGGAGACCTTGTTGATGCCAATGCTGAAAATCTCAACCACCGTATCGCTTTAGCCTACCACGAGTATGGATTTAAAAACACATTCACCCAGTTCCGGGACATCTGCCGGCAGGTGGCCAAGGGATTGATCGCACTGGGAGTTCAGCGGGGTGATCACATTGCCATCTGGGCGAACAATCAGCCGGAATGGGTATACACCCAGTTCGGCAGTGCCATGACTGGTGCGGTCCTGGTAACGGTGAACACCAACTTCCGGGCGTTTGAACTAAAATATCTTCTGGAACAGTCCGACACCACTACCCTGATCATGACCCACGGGGTCCGTGAAACCAACGAATATTTTCGGATTCTGCGACAGGTCTGCCCGGAACTGGATCACTGCGGCCCCGGCGAACTGAAGACAGACAAACTGCCATATCTGAAAAACATTGTGCAGTTGGGCAAAGACCCGAAGGACGGGATGTTCTCCTGGCAGCAGATGCTGGAAATGGGCAACCGCATTTCCGATGAGGAACTGGATAAACGGGCCGACAGCATAGATGCCGATGATGTCACCATGATCCAGTATACATCCGGGACCACCGGATATCCCAAAGGGGTGATGCTCACCCATCGCAACCTGATCGGCAATGCCCGGAGCATGGCGGAAATCATGGCCCTGACCCCGGATGACTCCCTGTGCATTCCCGTGCCTTTTTTTCACTGCTTCGGGTGTGTGATCGGCACCATGTGCTGCACGGTGTCCGGGGCCACCATGGCTCCGGTGACCGCGTTCAATCCGGAAAAGGTGCTTGAAACCGTGGATACATTGAAATGCACGGCCCTGCACGGGGTCCCCACCATGTTTATCGCTGAACTCGAAGCCATGAACAGTAAAACCTATGATACATCCCATTTGCGCACCGGGGTCATGGCCGGTTCCACCTGCCCGGTGGAGGTCATGAAAGGGGTGATGGAGAAGATGGGGGCCCAGGAACTGACCATCGTGTATGGCCAGACCGAAAGTTCCCCCGGCATCACTCAGACGCGTCGCAACGATTCCATGCAGATTCGCACCGAAACCGTGGGCCGGGCCCTGCCCAACGTGGAATTAAAAATCGTGGACACCGTCACGGGCGAGACCCTGCCCACCGGCGAAACCGGAGAATTGTGCAGCCGGGGCTACCACATCATGAAAGGGTATTACAAAATGCCGGACAAAACAAAGGAAACCATTGACCAAGATGGATGGCTGCACACCGGGGACCTGGCCAGCATGGATGAAAACGGCAACTGCACCATCCAGGGCCGGCTCAAAGACATGATCATCCGGGGGGGCGAAAATATCTATCCCCGGGAAATCGAAGAATTTCTCTATACCCATCCGGCAGTGCAGGATGTTCAGGTGGTGGGGATTCCCGATGAAAAATACGGCGAGGAAGTGGCGGCGTTCATCCAGACCCGCAACGGCAAAATCCCTTCCGATGAAGAAATCCGAAAATTCTGCAAAGACAGAATATCATTTCATAAAATTCCGCGCCATATTCACTTTGTGGATGAATTCCCCAGCACAGCCAGCGGGAAAATCCAGAAATACAAACTCAGGGAAATGGCCACTGCTGATGGCGCCGCCCAATCATAAAGGCCGCATATGACTGACACTGTCAAACAGATTCTGGACCGGCTCTATCCGGACGGATATATGGGCCGGTTTGGAAAAGTCTACACAGATACCAGCGATTTCATGCGCATCACCGGCGGGGATGTGATTATCCTGGCCGGTGAGCATTACCTGGTGCTGCGGGATGAAATGGAGCGAAGCTTCGGGGTTGAAGACCCCAAATACTGGGTCAAGCGGTGCCGCCATCTGGAGTCCGGAGAACGCCGGATACTCAAACTGGTGTTTTATGAAACATTTTCTCTTTCCATGGGAGAAATGAAAATCCCGTGTTACCGGAGTCCGCGGAAAGAAGCCCGGATTCTGGATCTGGTGCGAAATGATCCCCGGTTCATGCAGGGATTTCCCGCAGCAGATGAAGCCGGCAACAATGTCCGGGTTCTGTATGTGGTTCAGGGAAAACGCCTGGATAACTGGATCGATGACCTGGATGTGGATCACCCCACCTATTTTCAGACACACCTGCCCGGCATTCTGGAAAAATTCATTGTTTCCTGCCAGGCCATCAATGATCTGCACAAAATGGGTGAAAAGCACGGAGATATCCGGCGGGATCATCTCTGGGTGGCATATGAGTCAGGCAATTATGTATGGATCGATTTTGACTATACATTCAGTTTCCATGAAAATCCCTTCGGCCTGGACATTTTCGGGCTGGGCGGCCTGCTTCTGTATATTGTCGGCAAAGGGTTCTACTCCCATGAAGAAGTCAGGCAATTGATTGACCGCAACAGAAAAATACCGGCTCTCGAGCCGGAAGATTTTTTACTGGTTTTCAAAAACAGGCTGGCCAACCTGCAAAAAATTTTCCCTTATATTCCCGATGCATTGAACCAGATGCTCCTGCATTTTTCATCCGGATCACGGGTTTATTACGAAACCATGGACGAATTTCTGCAAGACTTGACAACCTGCTTGAAACAGGTGAAATAAAGATATGCAACCCGCTTTTTTGGAGATATCCCATGGATACAAATAAAATTTTGATCGCTGCAGACGGTTCTGAAAATGCCGACCGCGCCATTGATTATGTCACAGACATCCTCCAGGGTGCTGCCGGATTTCACATCAAACTGCTGTCCATCGAACATCTGCCGGACCGTGATTTTTTTGCCGATGACACAGCCTGGAAAGAAGCGTGTGTCAAAAATCGGGAAGAACTGATTGCGTTTCTGGCACATGGCAAAGAACGATTGACAAAAAGCGGCATTCCTGAAAAACAGGTGCAGACCGATTATGTGGAAAGCTGTCATTCCCCTTTGGCGGAAAAACCCGATTATTGCAGCCGGGGAACCAGCATTGCCTTAGATATTCTGCATGTGGCAAAGACACAAGGATTCAAAACCGTGGTGATCGGACGAAGAGGTGTTTCCAAAGCTGAGGAATTCATGTTCGGCAGTGTATCCAACCGGATCATCCACGCCGGCAGCGAATGCACCATCTGGGTGGTGCAGTGACCGGTATTCTGAATGGTCCCGCCGTCGGTCTCAAAAATGGCGGCCCTGGTGCGGCAGACCCGGGAACAATCCCCCATGTGCTGTTTCTCCATGCCGGGGCGTATGCAGCCCAGGTGGCTGGAACAGGGCAACATTGTCGTGGGCCGGGCTGAACAGCCTTTGCCCCATATCCGGGTGCCAGGTGATGGATGGATCCGGTATCTGGCACCCTTGAACAGCCATAACACATACGGGATGGTGGTCAACCGTTTTCTTGCCGACGGCGGAGATGGCTATACCGCGTTTAACGGCCTGAAAGGATATGACACCGGGTTCGTCGATACCCAGGCGTTTCTGGCGTATGTATCTGCAAAAAAACCGCTGGATTCTTTGACCCAAAACCTTTTTTTTCAAACCCCATAACCGGATCGCTCTTTTCAGGCACCGGCCCTGTCATGATCTTGAACCAGCCCATTGGAAGAGACGGGGTTTTCCGGATGTTCCGGGGAAATTTCCATCCTCGGATCCAGGTGCATGGCCACATCCGACGTGGTTTCCATCATGACAAACTCCACCTGCTCGTCAACCGGCACAATCCGCACGGATTCCTTGCGCCGCAGTAACAGTGTCACCCCGGCATATACCCCGCTGACGGCGATCATATAAAAATACAACCCATAAGGGGTTCCGGACAGGGTCATGACAGCGGCGGACAGAATCGGTCCGAACACGGCCCCGATGCTGTAAAACAACAGCAGCACGGAACTGACTTTAACCACATCCTGGGCATCGAAGATATCGTGGGCCCGGGCCACGGCCACCGGATAAATGGAAAAAAAGATACCGCCGAAAAGCGTGGTTGTCCCCAGAAGCAATCCCAGGGAATGTTGGGTAGAAACCAGGATCACCAGGGATATCATCGCCAGGATAATGCCCAGAAAGGGCAGCACCAGGGATCGATCCAGGCGGTCTGAAATCAGTCCTACCGGCCACTGAAGCATGAGTCCGCCAAACACGGTCAGGGTCATGAACCAGGAAATCTGGCCCACGCTCAACTGGATCTGGTGGGCAAACACCGGCCCCATGGTGTAAAAAGCGCTGTGCAGAAGCCCGGAACCAAAGCAACCCAGCATGCTGATGGGTGCTTTTCTCAAAATGGTTTTCAATGCTTTTTGCTGGACCTTAGGCAGCTTCGGGTGAATGGACCGGGTCATGGCCACGGGCACGGTGCTCAGCACCACAAACACCCCTGCCACCAGAAACAGGGTCTGGCTGCGGACATCGCCCACGTTCAGCAGCTGCTGCCCCACAGTGCTGCCCATATAGGTCACGATCATGTAGATGGAAAAAATGCGCCCCCGGAATTTGGGTTCAGCACACTCATTGAGCCAGCTCTCAATCACCATGAACAGCCCCATGTTGGATATCCCGGCCACAAACCGCAGCCCGGCCCACAGCAGGGGAGACGTATAAAATCCATGCACCATCACCACGGCGGTGGTGATGGCGGTGAATGCGGCAAAAGCCCGGATATGCCCCACACTTTGAATCATTTTCCGGCAATAGGAGGTGCCGGCCACCAGTCCCACAAAATAGGCGCTGAGCACCAGTCCGGTCACCTGGGTGGACACCCCTTCCAGGGAAAGCCGGAATCCCAGAAACGTATTTAAAAGTCCCAGCCCCATCATCATCAGCGTGACCGAAGAATACAGCGCAATGAACGGTCTTATATTGGCATACATGACAAGTGCCTCCTGTCAGGCAATAAGTGTATCTTAAAACAAAAGCAGGAGATATTAAAGCACCTTACCATCCGGGTCAAGTCTTTTTCAGGATCAGCACTTGAACCGGGAGATATCCATGTTCAGGAGGTTTTAAATTTTAAATCTGATTTATTACATTATTGTTTGTAAAAATGCGCTGTTTATACACAATAATGTAATAAATCAGATGCATATATTTAACAAAATAACCATATCAATAGATCATCGCTGGAATTTATTCCTTAAATTCAAGTGGTTTATATCATCATGCCCGAATATTTTCTGGTTTTGGCATATGATTTGCTCAATGCAGGGGCAGGGTATTCAAACATTGCACCACACAACCAGATAACGAAAGGATGCACCATGGGACTGAAATACTGCCTGATGACGATCACTTTGCTGCTGACAAGCACGGTTACTGTTTTTGCGGCCGACGGGACCATTGATACCGGAGACACGGCCTGGATTATCATGGCCACGGCCCTGGTCATGATGATGACCCCGGCCGGACTGGCCCTGTTTTACGGCGGCATGTCCCGGTACAAGAACCTGCTCAACACCATTGCCATGACTGTGGCGGCCTACTGCCTGGCCAGCCTGGTCTGGGTGGGATGGGGATATTCCCTGGCCTTCGGGGACAGCGCCAGCCCCGTGATCGGCAGCCTGGGCCACATCCTGCTGGCCGGTATCGACGTCTCGTCAGTTTCCGGCACCATCCCCACCCTGATATTTGTGATGTTTCAGATGACGTTCGCCTGCATCTCTGTGGCCATTATCCTGGGATCGGCCGTGGACCGGATGAAGTTTTCCGCCTGGCTGGTGTTTGCCGTTCTCTGGATTACGTTTGTGTACGCCCCCGTGTGCAACTGGGTCTGGGGCGGGGGGTGGATGCACCGCATGGGGGCTCTGGACTTTGCCGGCGGCAATGTGGTACACATCAATGCCGGGGTGTCCGGTCTGGTACTGGCCCTGGTCTTAGGCAAGCGCAACGGATACGGCAAAGAACCCATGATCCCGTCGTCTGTGGCATTCACCGCCCTGGGCGCGGCCCTGCTCTGGTTCGGATGGTTCGGGTTCAATGCCGGCAGTGAGCTGGCCGCTGACGGGGTGGCGGCTTCCGCGTTTCTGGTCACCAACACGGCCGCGGCATTGGCCGGTCTGACCTGGCTGTGCCTGGAATGGAAAATCAGCGGCAAACCCACCCTGCTGGGCATGGCTTCCGGCGTGATTGCCGGGCTGGTGGCCATCACCCCGGCTGCCGGATTCGTCACCCTGTCCGGATCTTTGATCATCGGTCTGGTGTCCGGGGCCGTAGGATTTTACGGCGTGGTCTTTCTCAAGAAAAAACTGGGGTATGACGATTCTTTAGACGCATTCGGTATCCACGGTCTGTGCGGCATGTGGGGGGCACTGGCCACGGGGCTGTTCGCCGCACCGTCCATCACCGAAGGCGCCAGAGGTTTGTTTTACGGCAATCCCGGCCAGGTCTGGATCCAGGTGGTATCCATCATCGCCACCATCGCGTTTTCCGCCGTGGCCACGCTGATTGTGGTGTATGTCACCAGACTGATCTGCGGCGGGCTCCGGGTGGACGGCCAGGATGAGCGGACCGGCCTGGACAGTGCCCTGCACGGGGAGCGGGCTTTTGAGATTGAATAACCAGGCCGCTCACAGCAGATGGCGGGGGATGGATTCCACCCATTTTCGAAAAAAAACAGTCCCGCCGTTCACCCGCACGATCAGGTTGATGATCACCTGAAAGTGGGTTTTTCCTCCCTGTACCCAGACCTCTGACTCGGCCCGGATGGATCCCCCATCGCTTTTGAGTTCCAGCAGATGTTTTCCCCGCCCCGAGGCCAGGGCCGGATACCGGGGATGCACCTGAAATTCACCGGAAGCCTGTTTTTCAAACACGGTGGTGTCTGTCAGCCGATGCACACTGGCCACCTGCAGATGCACGGTTTTTCTGCCGCTGAGCACATCGGTGCACACCTCCCACCTGGGAGGGTGGACCGATGCCAGATGGGGCTGCCTCACCATGGTGGACGGGGCAAAAACCGGCGGTTCTGCCGACCCGGCATCCGGTACTACCGGCAGGTCCAGCTGACTGGGCCGGGCAGATCCAAAAAAAATCCGGCTGACCCCCTCTTCCGGTGTGGGCCAGAAATTGGGCCAGTCCGCATTGGCCACAGACAGGCGGATGCGGTGACCTGCTTCGAAAATCCAGCCGGTGCTGTCAATGTCGATACCCAGTTCATATACGGTTCCCGGCACCATGGGTTCCGGGTCTGTATAGGAGTCCCTGCGGGTGCCGTTGAGCACCCCTTTGGCCACCAGATGGGAGGTGCCGTCCGGCGCCACATCCGACAGGCTGACCGCATACCCCATCACCGGGGCACTGGAAGACACATGCAGCACTGCCTTGGGACGTCCCATAATATGCAGGTCTTCCGCCAGGGGGCCTGAGGTGTACACCGCACTGAACGCTTCATCCGGGCGCTGGTCTCCGGGCAGGCCGAACTGGATCCCCCCGGAAAAAAGGCCGCCGCTGATGCCCACCGTGGGCACATAGGTCAGCAGATCATGGCCGTCTGTGCCCGCCTCTTCGACAAGACAGCCGGATGCATCAATAAACAGAGACCGGGTGACCGATCCCGGCACCGGCCAGGTGGTTTCCGCCCGCCACTCTCCTCTGGTTTCCAGGCGGTCCACCTCCGGCAGCTGGGACCGCTGCATGAACACCACCACCGGGGGCTCTTCCATGATACCGGTGGCCTTTCCCCTGCACCAGTAATCCAGCCATCGCACCACTTCCCTGAGATAGTCCACCCGGGGACCGGGCACAGCCCCGTCCGGCATGGCATGGTTCCACGGACCGATCCACACTTTTTTAGGGACTGACAGGGCCTGAAACAGGCGCAGGGGCACGTTCATGTACCCGTCCCGCCAGCCGCCGATCATCATCACCGGACAGCGGATTCTATCGGCAATATAGCGCACAGATCCATGCTCCCAGTAGGGACCGGCGGTCTGATGGCGGTACCACTGCAACAGGTAGGGTTCGTTTTCATCCAGGTGCTGCCGCCAGGTATCTGCCCAGTCCTCTCCTGCCGCCTCCATCAGGGACGGCATGGCATTGGATGCCACCATGGCCCCGCCGTAATAGGCGATGTCATAATACTGGCGCATCAATCCCCCCTGGTAATGGCAGTCATCATGGTATCGGTCATCGGTAAAATCCACCGGGATGATACTGGTGAGATGGGGGGGCTGATGGGCGGCCACCTGGAGGGCGGAAAATCCGCCGTAGGAAATGCCCATCATGTTCACATGCCCGTCGCACCAGGGCTGGACAGCAATCCATTCCACACAGTCATATCCGTCCTCCTGCTCCTGAAGCAGGTATTCATCCAGATTTTTGCCGGCAGACGCGCCCGTGCCCCGGATATCCACCCGGATGACCAGGTATCCCCTGCAGGCCAGATAGGTATAGAACGGCCGGGCCGACAGGTCCACCTGATCTTTGCGGTAGGGAATGTATTCAACAACCACGGGAAATGCCGCATCCGGCTTTCCGGTATCCGGCAGATAGACATCTGCCGCCAGCTTTATTAGGTCCCGCATGGGAATCATCAGGTTCCGATAACGGCGGACCCCTTCCACCGGAGGAAAACAAATAGGTTCAGACTGTTTCAGCAAGGTATTGAAGCGCATGGGTTAATTATCCCTCCAAATACAGGGTTTCAGGTGGTTTCATTGTACGGATTCAGACAGCGGAAAATGACAGTAATACTGGTGGGCCTTTCCCCGATCCGCCACTTTGGGAAACTGTTCACGGCAGATATCTTTGACCCGGGGACACCGGGTATGGAATTCACACCCTTTAGGCCTGGAGAACAGACTCGGAATCTCTCCGGTAATGGCGATACGGTGGTGCACGGCATCCGGGTCCGGACTGGCATGGGCAGACAGCAGTGCCTGGGTATAGGGATGCTGCATGTGATGAAACACGGCCTGTGTCGGGCCCTGCTCCAGAAACCGGCCCAGGTACATGATGGCGGCAACATCGCTCACATGGCGTACCACCGCCAGGTTGTGGGTAATGATCAGAAAGCTGACTCCCAGTTCGTCCTGCAGCCTGGCCATGAGGTTGAGAATTTCCCCCTGGACCGACACATCCAGTCCGGCCGTGGGTTCATCAGCGATGATCAGTTTGGGTGACAATGCCAGGGCCCTGGCCACGCCCACCCGGCGGGCCTGTCCTCCGCTGAGTTGATGGGGATACAGATCCCCCATGGCCGGAGAAAGATTGACCATTTTAAGCAGACGGGCAATCTCGTCGGGCAGGTTGTCCGGCATCATGTTGTGGATACGGAACGGTTCTGCCAGAATGGAACGGATCTTGAGACGGGGACTCAGTGATCCGGCAGGGTCCTGGAACATCAGCGCAATATTTCTGCGAAACGGCTTTAGCTGTCCCCGTTTCAAGCCGATCAGATTTTTTCCGTTGAACCGGATGGCACCGGACTGCACCGGCACCAGCCCCATGACGGCCCGTGCCAGAGTGGTTTTGCCGGACCCGCTCTCACCCACCAGGCCGAAGGTCTGTCCCGGGTGGATGGTGAAACTGACCCCCATCACCCCGTCGATAAAAGGGTCCTCATCTTTCTCCAGCAATGCCTTGACCGGTCCTTTGGTCCTGAACCGTACCCGCAGCTGATCAACTTCCAATAAGGGTTCCATCATTCCTCCAGAAAATGGCAGGCAGCTGTGTGGTGTTCCCCCAGATGAACAGCCGGGGGCGGGGTTTTCCGGCACACGGGCATGACCTTTGCACAGCGGTCCTGGAAAATACAGCCTGACGGCAGATCAATCAGACTGGGAATGTCTCCGGGGATGGTGGGCAGAAACCGGGTGGGTGCTTCAATCACCGACGGATCGCATTCCAGCAGAGACCGGGTGTATGGATGGCCCGGCCGGTGGAAGATATCCCGCACCGTTCCTTTCTCCACCAGTTCACCGGCATACATCACCCCCACATAATCGCACAGTTCCGCAATCACGTTCAAATGGTGAGAAATAAACAAAATAGCACACTGAAAATCGGTCTGCAGGTCTTTGAGCAGACGGATGATCTGCACCTCCAGGGTGGCATCCAGGGCCGTGGTGGGTTCATCGGCAATCAGCAGTTTGGGTTGTACCAGCAGGGCCATGGCAATAGTGATCCGCTGGCGCATCCCGCCTGAAAACTGGTGGGGATAATTGTCCAGACGGGACATGGCGTCGCTGATCCCCACCCGTTCCAGCATCCGGGCGGCCCGTTCGCGTTTTTTCTTTCTGGAAAGGCCGTCCCGGTATTGAATATCCACCATCTGGCGGCCGATGGTGAGCACGGGATTCAGTGCGGTCATGGGATCCTGGAATACCATGGAGATGTCCCGGCCCCTTATACCCCGCAGCTCGGAAGCAGAAAATCCCTGCAGATCCAGGCCCATAAACCTTATTTTTCCGGCAGCCACATGGGCATTTTCCGCCATCAGACGAATCACGGCCGAAATCAAAGTGGATTTGCCGCACCCGCTTTCTCCCACCAGCCCCACCACCTTTGCCGGCGGCACCTGCAGGTGGATATGGCGCAGGGCCTGCACCGTCCCTTTAGGGGTATGATAATCGACACACAGGTTGCGGATGTCCAGCACCGGTTGGGTCATCATAAGTCCTTGCGCAGTTTGGGGTCAAACATATCCCGCATGGATTCCCCCAGAAAGGTGAATCCCAGGGTGGTGACAATCAGGGGGATCCCGCCGAAAATGATAATCCACGGGGTATTTCGGATATAGGCATATCCGTCATTGAGAATCGCTCCCCAGCTGGGCGTCGGGGGCCGGACCCCCACCCCCAGAAAGCTCAGCCCGGCTTCGATGGTGATCACCACGGGGATGTCCATACTGGCCACAATAAACAGCGGCCCCACGATATTGGGTAGAATATGCACCCCCAGCACCCGCATCATACCGGCCCCCATGGCTTCTTCCGCTACGATGAATTCGTTGCCGGCCAAAGCCTGGGTCTGGGTCCGCACCATGCGGCCGTATACCGGAAAAGTGGTGGCCACAATCACGATGATCACCGTTTGAAGACTGGGCCCGAACACCGTCACCAAAGCCAGGGCGAACATGATGGTGGGAAAGGAGCGCAGGGTATCGAACAGCAGCAGCAGACCGCTGTCCAGCCATTTCGGACCATATCCGGCCATCATTCCCAGCACCAGGCCGATGCCCAGAGACAAAGATACCGTCACCAGGGCCACCCAAACGGCAATGCGGGATCCCATCACCACCCGGGAGAACACATCCCGGCCCAGCTGGTCCGTGCCCATCCAGTGGTCGGCAGACGGACCGCCCAGACGGTGGGCGATATCCAGGGCATTGGGGTCATGGGTGACCAGAAACGGTGCGAACACGGCGCACACCACCACCAGCAGCACCAGAACAAGCCCGAAAATGCCCATGGGTTCATTGCGGAGACGAAAGAAAATTTCCTTGATCCGGTTCATTATAACCGCTCCCTGACCCGGGGGTCCAGCATGGCGTTGATGGAATCGGATATGGTGGTGCTCAGTACAAACAATACTGTCGAAACCACCACGGCCCCCATTACCAGGGGATAGTTGCGGGATACCACGGAATCAAAAATCAGTTTGCCGATGCCGGGTCTGGCAAATACGATCTCTGCAAACACGGCCGATGAAATCAGGCGGCCGATACCGGTTCCCAGCAGGGTCACCGTAGGCAGAATGGCCAGTTTCAGGGCATAATGAAACACAATGGTGGTTTCCGGCAGGCCAAAGGCCCGGGCCCGCCGGATATGGTTTTCGTTGAGCACTTCCAGCATGGAAGCCCGCACCAGACGGGCGATATATCCCACCCATCCCAGTCCGATGGCAAATGCCGGCAGGATCAAGTGCCGTGCCTGGTCCAGGAACTGGCCCGATTCTCCGGCACCGATGGCCGGCAGCCATTTCAGGGTCACGGCAAAAAACAGCAGGGAATACAGGGCCACCACAAAAGACGGCACAGCGATCACCCCGATGGAAAACACCCCCACCAGTTTATCTGAAAACGTATTTCTGAAAACCGCGGAGTAGCATCCCAAAGGAATGCCCAGCAGCATGGCCCAGGTGATACTTGCCAGAACAAGCACCAGGGTTTCATCCAGTTGCTTGAACACGATCTCGGCCACGGGTCTCTGGGAAAAATAATCCATTCCCAGATCGCCTCTGGCCACCTTGCCCAGAAAACTGACCACCTGCACCACAAACGGCCGGTCCAGGCCCATGAGTTTATGCAGTTCCTGCTTCATTTCCGGCGTGGCCCGGGGTCCCAGTATCACACTGGCCGGGTCCCCGGGAACGACATGGATCATGGAGTACAACAGTACCACAGCCACCACCACAATCACCACTGCCAGACCGATACGTTTCAACAGATAAAACAGCATGGGTTTTTCCCGGCCTGGATCAGGCGGTTGTAAAATAACGTAAAAGCGGCATACCGTCCGGCCGCAATGCCGGAATGATCCTGTTCGTGTAAATCACAGGAACCGCTTCATGGGTGATGAAACGGTAGGCCCCGGAAGCTTCCATCAGTTCCTGCATCCGCCGGTACATTTGGTCGCGTTTGTCTTTATCCGCTTCAGCCATGGCCTGTTCATACAATTGGTTATATTCGGGATTTTTGAACCGCTCCCAGTTCCACACCCCCACCTGTTCCTTGGTGAACCACTGGGCTGCATAATGAGGGTCAGGGGCTGATGAAAACCGGTTCAACACCAGCTGCAGCTTTTTCCAGCGGTCTCCTTTGCTTTCATCTCCCAGGGACCAGAAAGAACCGGAATCATGCAGATTCAGGGTCATCCGGATGCCGGCCTGGGCCGCCACCGCCTGGATCACCTGGCCGGCAGCGATATAGACCGCTTTATTGCGCACTTCCAGATCCAGATCGATGCCGTCAGGATACCCGGCTTCCGCCAGCAGGGCCTTGGCTTTTGCAAAATCCGCATTCGGCGGCACCAGCGTATCCGGCCGGTGGCCCACCAGACCCGGCGGCACATACCCGGTGGCCGGATCCGCCACCCCGTCATAGGCAGCCTCCAGGATGGAGGGGATATCCACGGCATACTGCACGGCCCTGCGGATCCGCTCATCAGACAGCTTGGGGTGTTCCATGTTCATGCCCAGCCACACATAATACAGGGAGGGATATTTTTCCACCACACTGTTTTCCGGCGGTGTTTTCTTCAGATTTTTATACGAACTCATACTGACGCGGGTATAATCCAGGTCTCCTGCCTCAAACCCCATTTCTGCGGTTTTTTCATCGTCAATGGGAAAAATATGAATTTCGTCAAACCCGGCCGGCGTTCCTTTCCATTCCGGGTTGCGGGCCAGAACAGTGCGCTGTTTGGGTTCGCGTTCCTTGATCACATAGGGCCCGGAAAAACAGGGGGGCATGGCGGAAAATTTACCCCCGGCCGCCAGGGTGGCTTTTTTGGAAATAATATTGCCCCCCATATAAGGGAGGGTAGTCATCCATAACGGCTGGAACGGCTTGCTGAGAACGATGATCCCGGAGTATTTGTCTGTGACATCCACGGATGCCAGGGTGGCCCAGTCCCCTTTGATGGGGGATTTGAGTTCCGGATCGATGATGCGTTCATAGGAAAATTTCACATCTTCCGCCGTCATTTCACCGAATCCGTTGGTGAAAGTGATGCCGGGCTTTAACACAAATTTGATGTGGGTGGGATCCACCTGCTCGATGGACTGGGCCGCCTCCAGCTGCCACTCCCATTTGGTGCCGGGCTTGTAGGCGATCAGTTTGTTGTGCACCGCCGCATTGACATGCTCTTCGTAAAGATTGGATGCAATGCCGGGATCCAGAGACTGGGGATCGCCGTAATCCCGCACCCGCAGCACCCGGGCATCTTTTGCCCATGACGGGTACATCCCCAGTCCGGGAAGCATCAGCCAGCCGGCGGAAGCGGCAGATGCCTTTAAAAAAGAGCGGCGGGAAAGCCGAATTTTTGAAAACTGCATGTTGGGCCTGGACATAATCCCTCCTTGTGCGTTGGAAGTAACTGTGAATGCTGTATATACAAAATTTGTATATACATTTGATATGTTTTTCATAAACCAATCATTCTTTTTTTGTCAAGTTTTTTTTTGCTCGGTCGCATTTTTGTGTCCGGACACACTGGTAAAATCCTGAAAGCCTCTGCATTCTCACCGGCTTGTTTTGATTGATGACGGGGGTGTAAGGGAGGTTTCCCAGAAGGGACACCCATTCTTTCACAGCCTATCCTGAAATTTGAGTTGCCTTATTATACAAATTCATGCCATAAGTATACAATTGTCCGGCTTCCATGAACCCGAAGAAAGCGTGTTACATGAACACACAGAAATCCATGCCACCCAAATATATCCAGATCTACCACTGGTTCCAGGAACAGCTCCAGGCGGAAAAGCTCAAGACAGGGGACCAGATCCCCACGGAAACGGCTTTGGCCGAACAGTTCAATGTCAACCGCATGACGGTCCGCAAAGCCCTGAACCGCCTGGTGGTGGAAGGTGTCATCACCCGAACCCGGGGCAAAGGATCGTTTGTCGCGGCTGAAAATCGGAAGAATTTCATCTTTTCTTTGAATACTATCAGCGGATTTTTCAGTGATATCCGCCGTACCGGCAGCCGGCCGGCCTTCAAGGTCAACAAGGTGGAAATTCTGCAAGCGGACGCCAAAATTGCGGAACCGCTGCAACTGACCCATGACCTGCGGGTGATCTATGTTCTACGGACCTTTTATGCCGACCAGGAGCCCGCCATGATTCAAGGCACTTATCTGCCTTATGAACCCTTCAAAGAGGTGCTGCACATGGACCTGAGCAAAGGGATGTATCCGGTTTACCGGGACCGGTTCAATCTGACCCTGCACCATGCCGATCAGACCTTCAGCGCCGTATTTTCCAACCGGTTTGAAACCAAAATTTTCGGGTTTGACTCTCCTCAGCCGTGCATTTTCCTGGAGTGGGTGCTGTATGATGACATCAACCGCCCCATCGAAGTGTGTTACTGCACCTATCGCAGCGACAAATACAAATTCAATGTGGTATCCAGCCTGCCGATGCAGCCGTCCATCACTCCGTAAGGGATTGGGCCAGTTCCCGGGCTTCGGCAATGCAGTACATCAGATGCCGGGGGGATTTGGCATCACCGATGAGATGAAACCGGGCCGGAGCGGTTTTTTCCAGGGACTTTGCCGCCCTCACCGCTTCATATTTTTCTGAAATCACCACGGTGTCGAACCCGGACAGGGTCTGATTTTCCCCCCGGGAAGTAAACGTCACTCCATCTGAAGTAACGGCCTGGATGGTCACCTGCTTATACAGAACCACTTCTTTTTTTTTGAGATTTTCCCGCAGATAGTACCGGTCATTGGAAGACATCTCTTCGGCAAAGCTTTTTTTCCGGTTCAGCACCACCACGTTTTTTCCCTGGTCTGCCAGAAAATCCGCCACAATCAGGCCGGCCATGCCTCCGCCCAGGACCATCACTTTTTCTCCAGCTGTGTCCGTGCCCGCCATCACATCCACCCCCGTGACCAGGTCCATGGACGTGGTGAACAATCCCTTGATCACCGGCATCTGGGGCATTGACCCTGTCGCCAGGACCACGTGATCCGGAGAGATTTCCATAAGCAGATCCTGTGTCAGCGGGGTCTGGTACCGGACGGAAATGTCCAGGCGGGCCAGCTCCCGGTCAAAAAATTGAAGAATATCTTTCAGCTCTCCCCGTCCCGGGGCCTTGGCTGCCAGACCCAGCAGCCCGCCGGGGCCCTCCCCCTGTTCACAGATCACCACGTCATGCCCGGCCAGGGCACATTCCCGGGCCGCAGCCAGACCGGCCGGACCGGCCCCGGCCACCAGGACCCGCACCCGGGGCTTGTCCGGAGATCCGGCCGGTTTGCCCACGGTTTCCCCGGATGTCATGAGATACTCCCGGCCCACATCCGGGTTCACCACGCATCCCCCGGGCTCCTTGGCTAAAACCGCATGAATGCATCCCAGGCAGCACCCCACACAGGGCCGGATCTCTTGGATGCGTCCAGTCCGGGCTTTTTCCGGGTAATGGGGATCAGCCAGAAACGAGCGTCCCAGGGCCACCATGTCGGCCTGGCCCCGGCCAATGATCTGGTCGGCATGGACCGGGTCCTTGATCCGCCCCACCGTGATCACGGGAATGCCCACCACCTGTTTCACGGCTTCCGCCAGGTGCACGAAACATCCCTGGGGGGTGTACATGGAAGGAATGGTCAGCTCCGTGGAGCCGTACACCCCGGCGGACACATGCACATAGGCGACACCGGCGGCTTCCAGCAGCGGCGCCAGGGTCAGGGCATCGGTGAGTTCCCATCCGTTTTCCATGTAATCATTGCCATTGATACGGATACCCACGGGAAAATCCTCTCCGGCCCTGGCCCGGATATCAGCCAGAATCTCAAACAGAAACCGGGTCCGGTTTTCAAAACTGCCGCCGTATTCATCCGTGCGGATATTGGCATTGGGGGACATGAACTGGTTGATGAGATACCCATGGGCCCCGTGGATCTCCACAAAATCAAATCCCGCGTCTCTGCACCGTCTTGCCGCATCCCCGAAGCAGGTCACCAGGTGCTGGATCTCCGCCACGGTCAATGCCCGGACCTCGCCTTTAACCACGGCCGGAGCCGGAATCGGGGACGGGGCCACTTTTTCCGGCAGATAAGATTGGCGACCCCCGTGCATGAGCTGGACCCCGAACCGGGTCCCGAAGGGCCGGACCTGATCCACCATGCGTTTAAGTGCAGGAATGCAGCCGTCCTCATACATCTGGGGCAGATCCGGCAGTTCCTGGCCCCCGGGATGCACGCTGCCGCCCCCCACCAGCATCATGCCGGCCCCGCCTCTGGCCCGTTCCACAAAATAGGCCATGAGCTGGTCGGTCACATGACAATTGTCATCCACCCCGAAATTAATGCTCATGGCAGACATCATCAACCGGTTTTTCACTGTGAGATTCCCGATGCGGATCGGGCTGAACAGATGGGACAACATGGATAGTGACGCTCCTTTCAGTCTGTTTTTTGTGAAAAATCATCGAGCAGCGACTGCACCAGGACGGCAAATGCCAGCTCCGCTTTTTTGTCTTTGATCCGTTTCCGGCCTTTGACTGCTTTGAAATACCGGGTACAGACCTGGCGCTGGGCCGGGGTCAGGCCGGTGACAATCCCCTGTTTTTTAACCGTGTCCTCGGTGACGTCGGTCATGGTTTTAGCCCCCCGCCGGCCATGGGGCCGCTTAATGATATGGCTGTAATAGATCAATGCCCGGTCCAGAAGGATATACAGAAACTGGGGATTTTCATTGGGTCCCACCTGGATCCTGTCGCCTCCCAGCCGGATGCCGGCAGGGCTTTTGTCTGCCACCCGGCGGCCTCCCATGACGGCTGATCCCGCCCCCAGAATCCCGCCGATGGCAGTGAACAGGCCAAAGGTCAGGCCATGGGCCGCCGTGTCCACCACGGCGCCCACAGATCCGCCTAAAACCGCACCGGCCGCCGCCAGCTGAGTTCGGGTCAGTCCCAGCAACTCCCAGGTTTTTCTGGAAAACAGGTCATGCTGAAGCACGGAATACTCGGGCAGAGACACCTGATACACCCGGTGTTTGAACAGGGTGCGGATATGGTGAAACAATGCTTTTTCTATATCTCTGACCTGATTTCGATAGGTTTGGGCCAGATTTTCCTTTGCCATGACCGGATCTTTACCGGCATGAACGCTTTGGGACACAAAAAACCGGAGGCTTTTTTCAATGGCATAGGTGATATACGCGCTGGCCAGGCGGTTGCGCTTTTCCCATTCCGTCTGAAAGGCCTGAATCACTCCAGCCAGCAAGGGTTCCCATTCCTGATCAATGGATTTAAGACTTTCCAGCATGGCGATGCGGTCATGAAAATTGGCCGTGTTGGCATTGAACACCCGGATGCTGTTGAAATGTTTGCCAAATTCCCGGCGCCAGTCCTTAGTATAGTCTTTGTCCATGTGTTTGGAATTGATCACAGCCATCCGGGGCCGGCCCGTGAGCCGAAGGATCTCCATTTCCGCCAGATCATCGGTCCGCACAGGCCGGGACCCGTTCACCACATAGATAATACCCGCCCCCCGGGCCACGGGGCGGAACAGTTCCACCTCATCGGCAAAAAACGGATCCGATTCATGGGCCGCAATGAATTCATCCAGGATTTGCCCGGGATCTTTGTCATAGGCGTTGAACCAGGCCAGGGTCTGTCTGGGCACCTGAAACCCCGGGGTATCCACAAACCGGATGATCTTCTGATCATCGATTGTCACGGTGTAGGTCCGGCACACCGTGGTCTCCCCGGGCACGGGACTGACCCGGATCTGATCATTTTCGGTGAGTGTGGACACCACGGCGGACTTGCCTTCATTGGGATGCCCGAGCACAGCAAATGCGGGAATATCTGAACTCATGGCCGGATCCTTTCCACCAGCATGTCCGGGTGTCCCAGCTTCAGAATGCAATCCTGCCACACCTTTGCATCCACATCCCTGTCCGCCACACCCAGATTTTCCTCCTCCGGGGCCTGGGTCAGAAGCACCCACAGGTTTTTATCCTGCAACACCCCCTGCTTGAGCTGAACCAGGTAATGAAGAATGCCCCGGATCGGGGGCTGCCACACCTCCTGGAGAAAAATAACCGGGTCTGCTCCGTCAAGCACATCCGTTCCCAGCACAAGGGCATCCGCATCCAGGTCCTGGTCGATGGGAATCACCTGGCGCACATCCAGAAAAAACTGCCGGGCCAGCAGATCGGACACCCGGTCTGTGGCTGCCTGATCCCAGGCCGGGCCGGGTGCCAGAACCACGGCCGGGGTGCCGATGGATGCCGGTTTTGACTGGACGATATCCTGCCCGGCCTGTTGCGGGGCCGGATGCGGATTCGCATCCGCCGGTTCTGAAGAGAGGTCTTTGACCGGCCCCCTGGCTTTAGGCGTTTTTTTTGCCTCCGGATGATGATGCCGGGCGGCCGTATTTTCTTCCAATCCGATATCCATGACCGGTGATTTCATGCGCACAATCAGGCGCCGGAACCGGGGCTGGTGAAAGTCAAACCGGTTCAGCGCCGTTCTGTGGCCCAGGATGGCCCCGCCGATGATCAGCAGCCGGGGAATCACGGCGTAACATACCATGCTCATGCATAAAAACGGCCACCAGGACGTCAGGTGTTCCGTGGCCAGTGCGGCAATGCCCTGTTTAAGAATAATCCGGGTGCCTTCCACCTGTTCCAAAGTCGGACCGGCCAGGGAATCGGGCATCCAGGCCGCCCAGGGCAGTGACACCAGGGACACCAGGTCATGGACGGCAGACGGGGTGGCCGCTAAAGTGGACTGCCATCCGAACGCCACATCGCTGAATGTCACCCGGAACAAGGTGCCGCCCAAAGCACCTGCAGAGAAAAAAAGAGCAAACAAAGACACCAGCATCACCAGGGGCCAGAAAAAAAGGGGCTGGTATTCCCGCTTTTTTGTCCGGATGAATAAAATCCCCTCGTCCAGCCGGGAAGGTTCCGGATCCGATGACTCTGTTTTCACTTTCATCCGCACCCGCTTGAGCATCGAGGGCACCATATCAAACAACACCCTGGACACCACCGCAAAAAACATCCCCGGGCCGGGGCCGGATCGCCGAAACGGCTGGATCACCAGACCGGCCACGAAAAAAAGAAAAAAAACAGCCGGTACCAGTACAAACACGAAAAAAAACAGGGCCACATTCACGGGCCGGACCCCGTGGTAGGCCAGAAATCCATAGGCCAGGGCCAGGCCGGACAGCCCCCCGGCCAATGCCATCCCCCGGGCCGTCCAGGCAAACATTTGGTTGAACACCTGTCCCGGCAGCCGGTGATATCCTTTGGGGCCTGCCTGATCAAAATACAATATTCTGCGATAGGACAGCCAGGCTTCGATCAGGGCGTTATCCGTCATTTTTGCCCCGTCTGCCTGCCGGAAAATATCCCGGTCCCGGGCCGCCGCCTTTAAACCAGCCGCCCGGGACCCGGGATGGTCATCCAGGGTCAGCAGGTAATCCAGATCCATGATGTCGGAAAGTCGAAGGGTCATACAGGGTGTGTATCAGATCCTTTAATTTTTCACAATTGTCTTTGGCATCTTCCGGAAAAACCGATACTGCCGGATCATTCCATATGCCGGGCCACCAGTTTTACCATGGCCCCGTAAGGTCTTGCCCCCACCAGTTTTTCCGTTCCCATGACCAGGGTGGGCACCACCAAAATCTCCTGGTGCCGGGCCAGTTGCCAGTCTGCATCCACGGCATCTGAAAACAGGCGGTCATCAATGACGGTTTCTGCAGCCGTTGAATCCAGGCCGGCCGTCTCAGCCAGATCCATGAGCACGGTTTTTTCGCTCAAATTTTGGTCATCCACAAAACCGGCCTGAAAAGCGGCATTATGAAACGCATGGCCTTTCCCCAGGCTCTGGGCCCAGAGCCCCACTTCCTGGGCCAGACGGGTGTTGTAGATATGGCGCCGGTCACCCATGGGAAGTCCGAGATCGGCAGCGGTTTTTTTCAGGCGGGCCATAACCTGATAAATATCCACACCCTGTCCTTTTTGCCGGAACAGCTCAGCCAGGGTCATTCCCTGTTCCGGAATTTCCGGATTCAATGGATACGCCCGCCAGATCACCTGTATATCAAATTTGTGCTCAAGTTTTTCAATACGCCCGGTAATGAAATAGCACCAGGGTCAATTGTAGTCGGAAAATATATTCAATGCCGGTTTTTGAACCAAAATTTTCTCCTTGCTTTTATTTGCAATGTAAATTTTCGTAAAAATAAGCATCAATTTTTCATTTGCAAAATTTTTCAACAGTGATAAAGGGGTGACATGAAAACCTATGGCAAAATCCTTTTGACCACCCTTCCTCTGGTCATTATTTCGCTCTGGGTTATCGTGGAGACCACTTATTATTTTTCCCGGACCGCGCTGGTGGATTTGGGCGAAACCTGGCTGGATACCCGGCTGTCGGAAGCACAGGTCATTGTCTCATCCCAGGAAAAAATGCTCCGGGATTACGGGCTGTCGGAAATTCCGGCCAGTATCACCAAAGCGCAGATGGACTCGATGGCGGGAATTGCCGATATCGGTGTGGGAAAACAGGGATTCATCTGTATCATCACCCGAAAAGGCCGGATTGTGTTTCATCCGGACAACCAACAAATCAATACCTGGATAGACGACACGGCCTGGTTCAGGGATCTTTTGAACGGGGCCCTACGGCTGCAAATGCAAATGGGCGGGCAAACCGTGCTGGCCAGGTTCACCTATTTTCAACCCTGGGACTGGTATCTTCTGGCCGTGGACCCCATGCAGGAAATATACGGGGTGGCCGACCGCATGCGGCCTTTTCTGTATGCCATGGCCATGATTGCAGCGGCGATCATTTCTTTGGCCCTGATGCTGATGACCCGGCGGTTGACCCGTCCTCTGAACGACCTGGTCCAGGGTGCGGACCGCATCGGCAAAGGCGACCTGGATACCCGGATTCCGGTCCAGTCCAAAGATGAGTTCGGGCACCTGGCCACCAAATTCAATCAAATGACGATTCAGCTCCAGGAAACGCTCACAGCGTTGACACAGTCCCACCAGGAACTGGAAAACCGGGTGGCGGAACGGACAAGAAACCTGACCTTGATGAACCAGGCATTGAACAACGAAGTGCTGGTGAGAAAACAGAAAGAGCAGGAACTTAAAAAAGCCAACCAGGCCAAAAGTGAATTTTTAACCAATATGAGCCACGAGATACGAACGCCGGTCAATTCGGTCATCGGTTTCAGTGAAGTGCTGTCTGCCATGGTTTCGGATTCCCAGCAGAAAAATTATCTTCAGGCCGTGATCAGGGCGGGCAGACATCTGCTGGCGTTGATCACGGATCTGCTGGACCTGTCCAAAATCGAGGCGGGGAAAATCGCCATCCATGTGACCCCGGTATCCTTACCCACCTTGTTTCAAGAAATTCATGACCTGTTCAAGGTCAAACTGTCCCGGAAACATCTGACATTTTCCATTCATCTGGACGACCTTTTGCCCAGGTACCTGCTGTTAGACGAAATGCGCCTTCGCCAGGTGCTGACCAATCTGGTGGGAAATGCGTTTAAATTCACGGAAAGCGGACAGATCCGCTTGTCAGCAAAAATTCTGAACCGCCCGTCCACTGACACCGTGGACCTGATGATCCGGGTCCGGGATACGGGAATCGGCATTTCCAAAGACCAGCAGGCGTTGATTTTCGAATCTTTTGAACAAGGACATAAGGATATTACCAGAAAATACGGGGGCACGGGTCTGGGACTGGCCATCAGCCGGCAGCTGGTGGAACTGATGAAAGGCCGCATCCAGGTGGACAGCCGGCCGGGCTTTGGCAGCTGCTTTGAAATTGTTCTGCCCGGCGTGATCATCAGCCGAACCGGAAAACAGACACAAAAGGCTTTTGATACTGTTTCCCTGAAAATGGACCGATCCGTCCCTGCGCCCGTGCTGTCCGAATCCCTGATTCAGCAGGCCATGGACCGGCATCCCGACCTGGAACATCAGATGTTTGCCACCATTTTTCCTTTGCTGCCCGGAACCCAGGACGGGGTGAAAATGTCGGATGCCCAAACCATTGCCGATCATTTTATCACTTTGGGCCGTGAGTTTGAACTGACCGCCTTCACGCAGTTCGGACAGAATCTGTCCGATGATGTCCAGGCCTTTGACGTGGAAAATATCGCCCCGTCCCTGGCCCGGATTGCTGTCCTTTTCCAGCGGATTCAGGAAAAATGACCCCGGCTTGAATTCATCGGCCCGGAAAAATCAGAGACCGCAGCCATCCGAACAGGGTATTGCCCTTGAGGGCGGCTTTTTCCGAAGCTTCCAGAAACCGGGTCATCTGCGCCGTATCATGGTACCGGTCTTTGCGGGTAATCATTTTTTTGTCAGGATCCAGATGGCGGATGATTTTGGCGGGATTGCCCGCAGCAATGACATTGGCCGGAATATTCGAAGTCACGACACTGCCGGCACCCACAATACTGTTTTCACCGATGCAAACCCCTTTGCACACAATGGCGGAATCACCGATCCACACATTTTTTTCCAGCACCACACGGTGGGTTTCTTTGGGTGTCAAAGACCGGTCATAAATGCCGTGCCAGTCCGAATCCGTGATATAGGCATGGCTGGCCAGCATGCAGGAATCGCCGATGGTGATGCTGTTGGCCGCACTGATCCGCACCCCCGGGGAGAGCAGCACATGGTCCCCGATGGTGATGCCCGGGATCTCTTTTTGGTCCGACCACACGGTCAGCCTTGTTTTCTTGTCTGAACATCCCAGCAGGGTCACATGGGAGCCGATGCGGATGGGACCGCCGAACAGTTCAATGTACCAGGGCTTGATGATAAACGGATGATCACCCAAACCCGTCAGCTGGGGCACCAGGTAATGGCGGACATACAGATGCTGAAGCCGGTACCAGGCCTGCTTGATGTACCAGGGCCGGAAATCGTGTATCATGTCAGATCCCCTTGAACACAAACCCCTGCCACCGGTCATGACAGAACAGGCCGGCTCCCGGGGTCAGATCATACAGCGCATCCGCCGCCATCAGGGCCACGGCATTGGTCCAGGAAATTTTTTCCTCGGGCCAGATCACCATGTCCGGATAAGTATACCCGCACCAGAAAGTCTTGTCTTCATACACCCGGTCCTGGATCCAGGAAAACACGATCCTGGCTTTTTCCCGGTTGCCCATGGCATGCAGGGTCAGCACCAGTTCACAGGTTTCCGCAATGGTCACCCAGGGCTGATCCGACACACACCGGGCCCCCTGGCCATCAATCATGTATTTCTGCCAGTATTTTTCCACCCGGGTTCGGGCTTTTTCCCCCTGGATCGCCCCGCACAGGATGGGATAGAACCAGTACATGGAAAACCGGGACTTGCTCACATTGTAACTGTGCAGGTTTTCCCTCAGAGAGCGCCCCAGCCGGTCCCATGCGTCTTCCCAGGCCGGTCGGGGCCGGCCCAGGATCCGGCTGATACCCAACGCACATTTCAGACTCATGAATACAGAAGAAGACCCGGCCAGCAGAGACATGGGATCGATTTTTCCTTCCGGGTTCCGGGCCCAGTAGATCTCCCCCGTGGGAACCTGGAGGCCCAGTGCATAATCAACCCCTTTTTCCATGATGTCCCAGAAATCTTCCAGCCATGACCGGTCTTGGGTGATCAGGTATGCGTGAAACAGGCCCACCGCAAGATAACAAGCCATATGGGCCTGGCAGGTGCGGTCTTCGGGAACACCGTTCACATAAGCGGAAAACCAGGATCCGTCCGGGTTCTGATACTGTCCAAGCCAGTCTAAAGCCCGGCGGGCTTCGTTGGGATACCCGGCAATATTCAGTCCCATCACCGACTCCACCAGGTCCCAGGGGTCTGTTTTGCCGTCATCATGCCAGGGAATGTCTCCGGACGGCTGCTGGAGCTTGAGAATCAAACCGGCAACTGAAGCAATATTCAGGATTGAGAATGCTTGAATCTTCACGGGTATCCGGGACATTAAAGGGTCTCCATATTTTATATAGAATTGTAATACCTGACAAAAAATAAACGCTTCAGCCTATCAGAAGCCCATTTTTTTTTCAAGATCTATCCCCCCATTCAGAGATGAATTATAATTCATTTATTTGATTTTCCCTGCCGGCTGAATACGCCTGGAGCTCACACGTCCACATTGATACCCTAACAATTTGAAATTGAATGTGATTATGTCCCATTATCCGGAAAATAATTTTCCTTGACAACCCCGGTGAATTTCTGTTAATCAAAAATGAATACTCATTCATAATATAAAATTTGAATCACGAATACTCACCCTTTTATCAGGAGGACATCATGGCAAGAAAAATCAGACAGGCCGCAGTCATCGGATCCGGGATCATGGGAGGCGGTATTGCCGCACTTCTGGCCGGTGCCGGTGTAAAGGTACTGCTTTTGGACATTGTTCCATTTGATCTGAAAGACGAAGAGAAAAATGACCCCACAGCCCGAAACCGGATCGTCAAAGCCGGTCTGGACGCGGCCCTGGCATCATCCCCCTCATTGTTTTTCAACAAAAAGGATGCCGGCCTGATCTCCATCGGCAACCTGGAAGATGACATTGACAAACTGGCTGCATGCGACTGGATCGTGGAAGTGGTGGTGGAACGGCTGGATATCAAACGCAATCTGTTCGAAAAAGTGGCAAAGATCCGGAAACCCGGATCCATCGTAAGCACCAACACCTCGGGCATTCCGCTCCAGGACATCACGGAAGGATTTTCCGCGGAATTCAAGCAGCACTTCATGGGCACCCATTTTTTCAACCCCGTGCGGTACATGCATCTGCTGGAGCTGATCCCGGGCAAGGAAACCCTGCCCGAGGTCCTGGATTTCATTTCAAAATTCGGCGAGAGAAACTTAGGCAAAGGCATTGTCTGGGCCAAGGATACCCCCCAACTTTGTGGGCAACCGCATCGGGATCCAGGGCATCAGCGCGGCCATGCGGTTCATGCAGGGAAGACGGACTCACACGTGCGGAAGTGGATGCATTTCGGCCCACAGCCATGTAGGACGGCCCAAAGCCGCCATCTTCAGACCACGGACCTGGTGGGGCCTGGATATGATGATGCATGTGGCCCAAAGCTCCTATGACCTGTACAAAGACGCTGACGAGCAGCGGAACATCATGCAGCTGCCGGACTTTGGAAAAAATAGCGGGCAGGACACTGCTGGGCAGGCAACAAGACCAAGGCCGGGTTCTTAAAACCAAGGCCTCACCCCGGAGTGGAAAAAAAAATCCGCAAGAGTGACTGAACCTGAAAACCTGGAATATATGGGGAAGCCTGGAACACGGCCTTCCTTCCCCCCTGCCTCTGATGCGGCCAGAAAAGCAGCACCCCTGACGAAAAATCAACTGCACGTGCTTTCAAAGCCGATGACAAAGCCGGCAAATTTGCCTGGAAACTGGCAACAGCTTTCCGGTATACGTAACCGGATTCGGAAATTGCCGACACGGTGGTGGAAATCGACAATGCCATGAAATGGGGCTAACTTGAGATGGGTCGCTGAACAATGGGATGTATGGCGGCCGATGCCGTGGAACGCATGGTAAAACGGCCTGGAGATCCCCGGCCAATGTGAAAGCCATGCTGGATGCGGGAAGCACCTGTTTTACAAGCTGGAGGAACGGAGTCAGGTATTTTTATGACTTTGCTTCCGCCGGATTACGAAGCACAATCTGCCCGTGCCGGAATCCCTGGTGTCCATTGCCCAGCCAAAGGCAATGACAAGACGGCAATCATCATCTCTGGTGGATATCGGAGACAGGGTGTTCTGCCTGGAATTCCATACCAAAATGAATGCCATCAATAGCAGATTGTGTGGATTTCGTTGCCCGAAAGTCTCAGATCATGTGGATAAAAGCGGCGTGGAAGCCGTTAAGTAAAAGCAACAGAAGCCGGCGGCGGGCGCGTTGTTCCGCGGGGAGCGGACTTAGGCTTTATCTCCAAGCTGTGCCGCGACAAAATACGCGGAAATCGATGCGTTTCAGAAAAAAGCGCGAGGACGGGATCCAGGCTGATATGCTCCCTTCCCGTGGTGGCGGCCCCTTACGGCATGACCCTGGGCGGCGGGTGAAACTGGGCGCCCGGACCGCATTGTGGCCCATTCCGAGCTGTACATGGGACTGGTGGAAATCGGAGTGGGCCTTTTTGCCTTACGCCGGCGGCGGCACCATGAAGATCTGTGGAAAAACATGTAAATGCCTGCCCGGAAAAACTGATGTAAAGACGTGGACCTGGCCAAATCTTTGTGGCAGCGTTCATGAAAATCGGCATGGCTGCCGTGTCAATATCTGCAGCCCAGGCCGTGGGTAACGGATTCCTGGGACAGGCGGACCGCATCGTTTTCAACCGGGACACCCTGGTGGGCGAAGCCAAAAAAGAGGTCTTGAGAATGGTGGATGACGGGTGTACCGCCCATGAAACAACCGTTGAAAGTGTTCGGCGATGCCGGCTTCCAGGGCATGGTGAACGCAGAACTCCACAACATGCGCAACGGCTTAATTTCGCGAGCGATCATGGCAATGCATTCCTGGCCCAAACGGATTGCCCCTGTAATAAGCAGGCGGCGGAATGTCAATGTGGATCGAGGTCAGTGAAGGGCACTGGAAAGAGAGACGCATTCGTGGATTTCTGAAGAAAGCAAATTTGCCCGGATCGACCACATGAACGAAACCGGCAAACCGCTCAGAAGCTGAAGGAGGAGACACCAATGAAAGACGCATATATTATTAGTGATTACGGACCCCGGGCTGCAGAAGAAGCAGAAAAAGAGCCAGTTCAACCAGACCCGGCCCGAGAAGCGATCACCTTTATCATGAAGCAGGCTGTGGAAAAAACCACGAACCTGACCGTGGATCTGTTTTACATTGACATGATGCTGGGATGTGCATTCCCGGAAGCGGAACAGGGCCTGAATCTGGGACGGGTGGCTGCCAAGATGGCGGGATTTCCCGACAAAATTGTGTCCATTCTGCCACGGTGAACCGGTTCTCCGGCCTGGAAGCCGTGCCCTGGCCTCCATGGTCAGATGGGATGGTCCGATGTCACCATGGGCAGGCATGCAGGTCAGCCTGCTTATGTCCCCATGGGCGTGGCGTGCCCCGGCCCCATCCAGGAGATTTTCCCCGGACTTACCCGGAAATGCACGTGTCCATACATGGGCATCACCGCGGAAAGCGTGGCCGGAACGACAACATCTCCCGGCACTTGGGATCAGGATACGTTGCCGCAGCATCCCAGGCCAAGGCTTCAGGGCCGGGACAACGGTCTGTTCACGTCGTGCCCACACCCGCCATCAAATGAAATGAAACAGGATGACGGGACCTACAAAAAAAGAAGAGCCTTCATTGTCAAACATGATGACGGGATCTAGGAATCCACACCTGAGGAGGTGACGGCTGCACCAGTGTGTTCAAGGCCAGCTCCGGGTCACCGCAAACAGCGCTCCTCCCAGCCCAGACACGGACGGGGCGCGCCCACCATCTATCGCATCAAGGAAAATGGAGCGCTGGAACACAAACCCCCATTGCCCAAATCTGGTATCCTATGCCACCATCAGGTGCAAATCAAGTGAAATGGGTGTAGACACAGATATGCCATCCCCAGAGTCCTAGCCCAGGCCGGCATGACCATTGATGACATCGATATCTGTCAAATCAATGAAGCCTTTGCCTCCCAGGCCTGCAACTGCTGCATAAAGGGAACTGGACCCCATAGGCATCATGAACCATCAACATCCACGGCGGCGCCATCGCCCTGGGCCATCCCTGGGCTGCACAGGTGCCAAGCTAACCGCCACCTGCCTGGCCAACCTGGAAGGGAAGTGAACAGCGGCAGTTTCAGGAGTCGTATCCCATGCATCGGCAGCGGCACATAGGCGCAGCTTCTGCATATTTTGAGCGCCTCTGATGCGTGATATCAACAGATAACACTATAAGCGTTACCGGCCGGGGTTCAGAATTTTAGAACCCCGGCTGTTTTGCCGGCTGATGTCCTGTCTCCTACCAGTCAATGGGGAAATAATCCTTTAGAAATTTACCGCACCAGTGTTTTCCCGTGATGATCCCGTGGAAAAACGGGTCGCAGATCCTGGCTGCCCCGTCCACAATATCCAGCGGGGGCTGGAAATCATGATCAGCTATTTTTTGCTTTGCCAGGACCGCCGGATCCTCATCCGTTACCCAGCCCGTATCCACGGCATTCATGTAAATGCCGTACCTGGCCAGGTCACTGGCCGCCGTATGGGTGAGCATGTTCAAGGAGGCCTTGGCCATGTTGGTGTGGGGATGGCGGCTGCCCTTCTTAAACCTCAGGAACTTGCCCTCCATTGCCGAGACATTCACAATATGCTTCTGCCCTGTGTTGTCCTGCTTCATCAGCTCTGCCAGGCGGTTGCACAGCACAAAGGGTGCCACGGAGTTGACCAGCTGGATCTCCAGCATTTCAGATGTCTGAATTTCCCCCAGCCGCAACCGCCAGGAGTTGGTCTTGCGCAGATCCATCTGCTGGAGGTCTGCATCCAGTCTGCCTGCAGGGAACACCTCGGGCACATCCAGAGAATGGTCATAGGCGTAGGGAATCTGGGACAGTTGTGCCGACATGCGCAGCCCTATCCCCGGTGCCGATCCGTTCCAGGTCACGGGCAGGGCCTTTTCCTCCCCGATATTTTCCGGCCGGCCGGACGTAAGCCGGGAGATGCATTTGCCATACTGCCCCAGAAGAATCCGGGCATTCTCAGGCAGCAGTTCCGTGTCCCTGGTCTCATTTTCCATGAGATGGGCGTAAAATCCAGGTGGCCGCCGGACGGTCTGGGCCGCATTATTGATCAGGATGTCCAGCCGCTGATACGTATCCTTGATATAATCACAGAACAGCTCCACACTCGGGGTATGCCGCAGATCCAGACCGTAAATCTGAAGCCTGTGGCCCCAGTCGGAAAAATCATCCTCCTTTGAAAACCGGAGGGCGGAATCCCTGGGGAACCGGGTCGTGGCAATCACCTTTGCCCCGGCCCTGAGCATCATCAGGGTGGCCTGGTATCCGATTTTAAGACGGGACCCTGTGATCAATGCCACCTGACCCTTCAGGGACGCGGTCTGAAATCGTTTCTGATAGTTGAACTCCGCGCATTCCGGACACATGGCATCGTAGAAGTGATGGATCTGTTTAAACGCTGCCTTGCATACATAGCAGTTCCGGGGGGATTCCAGCGTTTGCCCGGTCTCTTTTGTCACCGGAACAGGACCTGAAATCTTCAGGGGCGCGGTAAACACCGAGGCTTTTCTGGCCTTCCGGATACCGGTGGCCGCCCTCACCCGCTTTTCCTTTTCAACAATGGCCCTGCGCTTACGCTGTTGTTTGTCCTTCTTCCGTTTTCGTATCTCGTCAGGATCAGGCCGGGCAATTTTCCCTGCCGCAGAAAGCAGGGCAACGCGGTCATTCTCTGATAATTTTGCCAGAAGTTCCGACCGCTCAACAATTTGCTCCAGCACCGGTATGCAGTGCCTTATAGCCGTCAGCGTGTCCCGATCCTCATCAATTTCGATGGATGCCACTATATATCTGTCCTGTTTATCTATCATCATTATCTGCCATCAGGGTGTCAAAAAAATCATCCACCCTGATTTAAAAAGATGAAATTATTATGTATATTTACGAATTTGTCAAAGGGGACAGGGACGTAGTTAACTTATCAACTTGACACTACGCCATCTCTCTGCTAACGTTCCTTTATTATGCCGCGACAGCCACGCATAGACGCGCCGGGGGCGCTTCACCACGTTATCGCCAAAGGTATTGACGGAACGGCGATCTTCAGGGATGAAAAGGACCGAAAATCGTTTCTGAAAAGGCTGGACGTCATTTTCGAAGAAACGGGCACGGCCTGTTACGCCTGGGCACTGCTGTCCAACCATTTTCATCTGCTGCTGCGGACCGGCGCTGCTCCCCTTTCCAGGGTCATGCGACGATTGATGACGGGCCATGCGGTCAGCTTCAACCTGCGTCATAGTCGCCAGGGGCATCTGTTTCAGAATCGCTACAAGTCAATCCTCTGCCAGGAGGATGCCTATTTTCTTGAGCTGGTTCGCTATATTCATCTGAACCCGCTACGGGCCGGCCTGGTGAACGACATGGATCGCCTTGACAGGTATCCCTTCTCAGGGCATGCCGTTGTCATGGGAACGGCCACGCAATCCTGGCAGCATGTAGATGAGGTTCTATCCTGTTTCGGTAAGCAGCAGGGACAGGCGCGAATGAGATACCGGGACTTTATCGCCCAGGGGATCGAGCAGGGCTGTCGGACAGATTTGACCGGCGGCGGTCTTGTTCGCAGCCACGGCGGATGGACTTCCGTGAGAGATCTTCATGAAGCGGGTCTGCGTGCTACCGGTGATGAACGCATTCTGGGCGACAGCGACTTTGTTGAACGAATGCTTACCGCTGCGGAAGATGAGTTTGAACGGCGGCACACCTTGAAGGCACGGGGAATAACCGTGGATACCGTTGCTGAAAGGGTCGCGACGCTTCTCGCCATGCCGGTCAAGGAGGTATGGCTGCCGGGGCGCTACAAGCGTACGGTAGAGGCACGAAGCCTGGTGTGCTACGTTGCCGTTCGCAAGATTGGAGTAACCATGCGGTCCCTGGCCGGGCGTTTCGGGATTTCCACGGCAGCGGTAAGCAAGGCAGTCGCCCGGGGACACCGAATAATTGAAGAAAAAGAAATCCATATTGATAAGTTGATAAGTTAACTACGTCCCTTTCTTTCGGTCTTGACACCGGGTGCTGACTTGCATAATGTGATTTGTATCATGATTGACCACCCGAAAATACTGATCACCCGGAAATACCCGGCCGCCGGCATAAACCTGCTTGAGCAGGAACGGTTCCGCCTCACCTTCTGGGATCAGGACCGGCCCATGACACCGGAGGAGCTGGCAGCAGAGGCCAAAGATCACCAGGCCCTGCTGTGCACCCTCACCGACCGCATCGACAAACCGTTTCTGGACCGGTGCTCCCATCTGGAAATCATATCCCAGTTTGCCGTGGGATATGACAACATCGACATCCCGGAAGCCACCCGGAAAAAAATTCCTGTAGGCTTTACCCCGGATGCCATGAGCGAGGCCACGGCCGACATCGCCTTCGGACTGATGATCGCTGCGGCCCGAAAATTCTTTTTCCTGCACAAAACCATTCTCACCGGGCAGTGGGGACACTTCAATCCCACGGGCCACCTGGGATTTGAACTCAAAGGCAAAACCCTGGGGATTTTAGGCCTCGGCCGCATCGGTATCAAAATGGCCCAGCGGTGCAGCGCTGCCTATGACATGCCGGTCATCTATCACAACCGGAACCGGAACCTTGCGGCTGAAAAACAACTGGGTGCCCGACATGTTCCATTGGATCAGCTTCTGGAACAAAGCGATATCCTGTCGGTCCACTGCGCCCTGACCCCGGAAACCCGGCATATTTTCGATGCGCGGGCTTTCAGAAAAATGAAACCCTCCGCAGTGTTCATCAACACGGCCAGAGGCCCCATTCATCACGAGCCCGACCTGATCGAGGCATTGAACCAAAAGCAGATCTGGGGGGCCGGCCTGGATGTCACCGACCCGGAACCCATGGCAAAGGACAACCCCCTGCTGTCCATGGAAAATGTGTGTGTGCTGCCCCATGTGGGCTCCGGCACCATGGAAGCCCGGGATCAAATGTCTGTTCTGGCGGCCCAGAATATCATTGAATTTTATAATACCGGCAAAGTCCCTCATATTGTCAACCCCGAGGTTCTGGCATGAAAATCATCAAAATCGGCGGCGGATGTCTCAAGGACGGGCCCACCGCAAACATTATTCTGGATCTGGCAGCGGCCCGGGGAAAAGGGAATATTTTTGTGGTGTCTGCATTTTTCGGGATCACGGATATTCTTGTTTCCGGCATCGAGGCCGCACTGGCATCCGAAGACTCCATAGAAGGGGTCATTCAGGACCTGAGAAACCGCCATCAGACCATTGTCGACTACCTGGTGGATTCTGTCGAAGAAAAAGATCGTGCCCTTCAAAAGCTCGAGGACCTGCTGGGCAAACTGGAACGGTACTATTTCGGCATCAGCTTCACCCGGGAGGCCACGCCGAGAATGCGGGACATGATCGCCGTGTCCGGGGAACGGATGTCCGCCATGATCCTGGCAGCGGCCATGGCATCCCGGGGCATTGACAGCGGGGTGGTCCTGCCGGAAGAAGCCGGCATCATCACGGACGGCAAATTCATGGATGCCACGGCCCTCATGGCCCCCACCCGGGAAAACCTGTCCCTGCGCCTGGGCAGACAGGTCACGGAAAACAAAATTTTGTTTGTTCCCGGATTCTATGGTGTCAGCGACACCGGAGAAATCACCACATTCGGCAGGGGTGGATCCGACTATTCTGCAGCCGTGGTCACCGCCGGAGTCGATGCCGACCTCCTGGAAATCTGGAAAGACACCCCGGGATTCATGACCGCAGACCCGGACAACCTCCCCGATTGCCGGCTGATTCCCGAACTGACCTATGAAGAGGCCGCAGAACTGGCCTATACCGGGGCCGGGATTCTGCACCCCCGGACAGTGGAGCCGGTGCGCCAGGCAGGCATCGACATTGCCGTCAAGAACACCTATGACCCGGATGCCCGGGGCAGCCGAATCACCCGCCGGGCCAGGCAAGCCGACACCATCATCAAAAGCGTTTCCTATACCCGGGATGTGGCCATCCTGAAAATCCACGCCTCCGGGGTGGGGGCCCGGCAGGGGATTCTGTCCCTGATCACCCGGGCCGTTTCAGACAAAGGCATCAACATCAAATCCGTGGTCACGTCCCAGACCTGTATCAGCCTGCTGGTGTCCAAAAATGACGCCCAAACCGCCCATGCCGGTATCCGGGAAATCCACCCCCGGCCGTTCAGAGAATCCGTGTGCCGGACCCGGGTGGCCCTGGTCAGCATTGTGGGGGAGGGCCTCCACCACAGCCGGGGTATTGCGGCCCGCTGTTTCACTGCGGTGTCCAACGCCGACGTCAACATCGAGATGATCTCTTTCGGGGCCTCGGACGCGGCCATGTATTTCCTGGTAGATGAAGACAGCCTGGATGCCACGATCCAGGCGCTGCACGACGCTTTTTTCAATTCTTCTCCGCCACTACTTTGACCGGTCCCGTCATCTGACAAGGCAGAACGCATTTTTTCAGATATTGGCCGGTATGGCTCCCGGTTGTTTGGGCCGCCTGTTCTGTTTTTCAGGTTCTGCACAACCTAACCGGCTTTGGAAATCAATGTGCCGGTTTTCAGCATCGTTTTCAGATACTGTCCAGTGTGGCTGCCCGGGATATCAGCTATCTTCTCCGGAGTGCCCTGGGCCACAATTTCTCCGCCGCCGGCCCCGCCTTCAGGTCCTAAATCCATGACCCAGTCCGCTGTCTTGATCACATCCAGGTTGTGC
>JAGYOW010000020.1 GCA_018399285.1 Desulfotignum sp. | reverse complement strand
CAGGGCACTGGCCGGCATGCTCGACGTTGAAAAGGAGAATCTCGAGACCATCGAGTTTGAACCGGGCAGGGCCGTGTTGCCTCCTCCGGAGCGAGAAAAAGTGAAGACCCTTTCCGAAGCCCTTGCCAGACGTCCGCAACTCACGCTGAAAATCCAGGGCCGGTTTGATCCGGTCAAAGACGGTGAGGCACTGAAGTCCATGGCGATCCGGCATGAAATTGCCGGACGTGCGGGTAGAGTGGTTGGTCCCAACGAAGATGCGGGACCTATGGATATGAGCAATCCCCTGGTCCAGCGCGCCATCGAAACGATGGTCACGGAACGAATTTCCGCCGATGCGCTGGCTGCGGCCAGGGAGAATGCAGCAAATCAGACGGCTGCGGCGGCCCAAAAAAAGGAGAAGAAGCCCGTGGAACCGCTCCCGTCAGACCCGTCCCGCGAGCTTTATACGGCCCTGCTTCAAAAACTTGTCGACGCGCAACCGGTAACCAAAGCCCGGTTGCACGAACTGGCCCGTGAACGGGCGGAAGCGATCAAGCAGGAATTTGTGGAAGCGGAGATGATCGATGAGACAAGGCTGATGGTTCTTGAACCCTCAGCCGCTCAAGAAAAGGACGAGAAAGCCGTTTCTTCCGGGCTCACCCTGGATGTTCACCGCTGAGATGTGTCAAGGACCATAGCGGGTTGACGGGCCGCTGAATATGTTAGGACGATCCTGAAAAAGAAAAGGACCCTGTTGACAACAGGCATGTAACCCGTCATTTTAAACCCATGAAAAATGAGGACGATGCTTTGAAAAAAAGGGGCTGACATGACACCATTGTATTTTATCCTGGTTTTACTGGTGGTGGGAGCGCTGTTTTTTGCCGGTAAAATTATCCAGCTGAATAAAGGAAGGCAGCAGACAGAAAAAGAGATTTCAGGCACACAGGTCCATCAAATCCCTTCGCCGGGAGCGGTCAACCAGCTGACCCTTCTTCCGCTGGTGGATTTTCATGCCGCAGACCCGTCTTTGAAAACCGAACCCGGTGTGTCCTATCTCATCAAAGCCGACGATGTCACCATTCTCATGGATTGCGGTTTCAACAAAGAAAAAGCCCATCCGTCTCCATTGCTTCACAACATGGAAAAGCTGGGCATTTCCATGTCCGACCCTGACATGATTTTTTTCAGCCACCTGCACCTGGATCATGTGGGCGGCATGACCGAGCAGAAAACGCAGACATTCAGCCTGTCCCGGGGGCCCGTGTCCCTGCCGGATATCCCGATCTATTCTCCGGCCCCGGTAACCGGGTCCCGGTGGAATCCCAGTGCAAACGCCAGGGTGATTTCAGACCCGACGGAATTGAAGCCCGGCATTTTCAGCATCGGCACCATTCCCAGATATCTGTTCCTGATGGGACGCACCCTGGAGAATGCCCTGGCCGTCCATGTCAAAGGCAAGGGAATCGTTTTGATTGTGGGCTGCGGCCACCAGACCATCGAACGGATCATCGATCGGGCAAAGGCGTTGTTTGACCAACCCATCCACGGGATTATCGGCGGGCTTCATTATCCCGTGAACGGGGGCCGGATCATGCTGGGGCCCGTCAATATCCAGCGGATTGTGGGATCTGACACCCCGCCGTGGCAGGGCATCCGGGAAGCGGATGTGGAAAACGCCATTGCCGCCATCCAAAAGGTCTCCCCCGGCATTGTGGCCTTGTCTCCCCACGATACCTCAGACTGGGCCATTGACCGTTTCCGGCAGGCTTTTGGTTCTGCGTATGTGGATGTCAAGGTGGGACAGCCAATCGTGATCTGAATCCTGTTTGATCAATCCAGTTTTTTCAGCTTTTCAGGGTAGTCCCGGGCAAGATCGACATACAGCTGCTTGCCGTAAGTCCAGAACTCCTTGTGCCGCTGCTGAACATCTCCGATGATTTTGTATGGCACGCCGCCGGTGATTTTTTCATCCGGAATCCGGGTTTTCTGGGGAATGACCGAGCCTTCCGCCACAATGGCCCAGGCCCCCACCACCACATCGAACCCGATGATCGCCCCGATGCCGATAACGGCATGGGTTTGGATCAGCCGGCCGTGGATGATGGCACCATGGCCCACGGTCACATGATCTTCCAGTTCCAGCAGACCGTCCGGGCGGATATGAAGAATGGCCCCTTCCTCCACGGCCGTGCCTGTGCCGATATGAATCGTGCCGTAATCTCCCCGGACAATGGCGCCATGACCGATGTAACAGTTGTCCTGGATCACCACATCCCCGATCACCCTTGCTGAATCACTGATATATGTATTTTTTCCGATTATCGGAATCCGGTCTCCATATTGATAAACAGCCATCTGTTTTTCCTTTCCAAAATCTGTAATTCCTGTCTGGATGTTGATTATATCCACTGAAACCAAGGCATCCGGCGATTAAAAAAAACGCAGCGCTTCCGGGTATGTGGAAACGCCGCGCTTTGTCGGACGATCACGTCTAAATCAGGTGACGCGGTTCAGATTATGATTTTGCCAGGTCGAACCGGTCCAGGTTCATGACCTTGTCCCAGGCCGCCACAAAATCGGTCACAAACTTTTCTCCGGCATCGGCACAGGCATAGACTTCGGCCAGGGCCCGGAGCTGGGAGTTGGCGCCGAAGATCAGGTCCACCCGGGTGGCGGTCCATTTTTTCTCTTTGGTTTTCCGGTCCCGGCCCTCAAACAGGTCTTCATCCTCCGACACTGCCGACCATTGGGTTCCCATATCCAGGAGATTCTTGAAAAAGTCATGGGTCAGGGTTTCCGGTTTGTCCGTGAACACCCCGTGGGCAGACTGATCAAAATTGGCGTTCAACACCCGCAGGCCGCCTACCAGCACGGTCATTTCCGGGGCCGTCAGCGTCAGAAGCTGGGCCCGGTCGATCATGAGTTCTTCGGCCTTGACCGAGAACTTCGCTTTCAGATAATTGCGGAACGCGTCCGCTTTGGGTTCAAGCACGGAAAAGGAATCCGCATCCGTCTGCGCATCCGTGGCATCGGTCCGGCCCGGGGCAAAGGGCACGGTGATGTCATACCCGGCGTTCTTTGCCGCCTGCTCCACGGCAGCGCAGCCGCCCAGAACGATCAGGTCTGCCAGAGACACTTTTTTATTGCCGGTCTGGGCGTTGTTGAACGCGTCCTGGACTTCTTCCAGGGTGTTAAGCACTTTGGCCAGCTGGTCGGGCTGGTTGACTTCCCAGTCTTTCTGGGGGGCCAGGCGGATGCGGGCCCCGTTGGCCCCGCCCCGGAAGTCTGATCCCCGGAAGGTGGCGGCAGACGCCCAGGCCGTATAAACCAGCTGGGACACGGACAGGCCGGTCGCCAGAATCTTTGCCTTGAGGTCGGCGATATCCGATGCATCGATCAGGTCATGATCGACTTCAGGCACAGGATCCTGCCAGATCAGTTCTTCGGCCGGCGCTTCCGGCCCCAGATACTCGGGATCTCGGTCCCATATCCCGGTGGGTCAGCTTGAACCAGCCCCTGGCAAAGGCATCGGCAGACTCCTCCGGGTTTTCCAGGTAGCGCCGGGCGATCTTCTCATACACCGGGTCAAACTAAGACAGGTCTGCCGTGGTCATCATGGGCCGGTGTTTTTGCCTGGATCATGGGCATCCACCACCATGTCTTCGTCATCCACATCCTTGGCCCGGCCACTGGTTCCGCGCCGGCCGGGCTTTCACCAGTTCCCAGTCGTATTTGAACAGCACTTTCCAGATACCCCATATCCCATTTCTGGTGGATTGGGTTTCCAAACTCCTTCAATGCCGCTGGTGATGGTGTCCCCCGCCCTTGCCCGCACCAAGCTGCTCTTCCTTCCAGGCCCTGCTGCTCAAAGGTGCGGCTTCCGGTTCAGGTCCCGGTGGGAGGCGGGTCCGGCACCGTGGCATTTGCCGAAAGTATGGCCCCCGGCCACCAGGGGCCCACCCGGTTTCTTCGTCATTCATGGCCATGCGGGCAAAGGTCTCGGACATCCTTGCCCGATGCCACAGGATCGGATTTCCGTCAGGGCCTTCCCGGGTTCACATAGATCAGGCCCATCTGCACGGCGGCCAGGGGATTTCAGGTCCCGGTCCCCGGAGTACCGGCTTTGGGTGTGTCACTGGTGGCCAGCCACTCATCTTCAGATCCCAATGAAACATCTTCTTCCGGTTCCCAGATGTCCACCCGGCCCCGGCAAATCCAAGGTCTTGAATCCCATGGATTCCAATGCGCAGATTACCGGCCAGGATCATGAGATCGGCCCAGAGTGCACCCGTATTTCTGCTTGATGGGCCAGAGCAGGCGCCGGGCCTTGTCGAGCTTACATTGTCCGGCCAGCTGTTGAGCGGGGCAAACCGCTGGTTGCGCGCCGCGCCGCCCCGGCCCGTCCCCCATGCGGTAGGTGCCGGCATGCCATGCCATCCGGATGAACAATCCCCGTAATGGCCGCGTCGCAGGCCACCACTCCTGGGAATCGGTCATCCAATGCAAAAAGGTCTTTTTTGACCGCATCGAGATTCAGTGTCTCGAATGCTTCGGCATAGTTGAAACCTTCGCCCATAGGATTGCTTTTGGCGGAATGCTGGTGCAGAATTTTTAAGTTAGGCTGGATTTGGGCCACCAGTCGAAGTTGGATGTGCCGCCGCCATGCAGCTGGAAGATTGACCCGTTACCGGGCATTTTGCTTTCTTAGTTGGACATGTGAACCTCCTTAAACTTCGGGTTATAATCTTCATGGAATCAAATAATAATTACTACTAATTAAGACCGATTTTCGGTTGTCAACTATCTGGAAGTGTTCATCTTAATTTTTCTAGGTTATCATATAAAGAAAAACTTTTCTTTGAGAATTTATGTTTATAACTGTGTTCATAAAACAGGAAGAAATTCCCATCAGAACCACCACCATTAACGGGCAAAGGATGAACCCATGGAATCACCCTACGATCTGGTACTCAAAAGCACCCTTGCAGCGCTGGCCATCGGTATGCTCATCCCGGTAGTGAGCAGGGCTGGAACGACCGGGAGGAAAGTGAAGGTGACCGGATTGCGAGCATCCACACCTTCCAGCCTCATCGGACTGCTGGGCGGGGTGAGTGCCCTGGTCTCCTGTCAGATCACTCCTGGTTTATCGTGGCAGGGTTCTTGGAGGCGTTTGTGCCTGATTATTGCGGCACCACATTCTGGAATCAGCGCAAACAAGATGTAGACACTACCACTGCCGTCACAATGATGCTGACATTTGTTCTGTGGCTGCATGGGCCGCCTTCGGCCATCCACATCCCGGCAATGGGGGTGACCGTGGTGGTGATTTCCCTGCTGGGCTACAAACCCGTACTCCACTCATGGCTCAGAAACGCATTACGCCGAAGATTTTTTCCGGGGTCAAACTGCAATGATTATCTCCCTGGTGCTGCTGCCATTGCTGCCCAACAAGGGATATGGCCCCTGGAAGCCTGAACCCCTATTGGACCTGGTGGATGGTGGTGCTGATTTCCGGCATCTCTTTTCTGGGGTATGTGGTTATCCAGATTGCCGGAGAAGAAAAAGGGTGCTGGTGACGCTATCGGAGCGCCCTGGTGTCTTCCACGGCCGTTACCTTCCAGCCTGGGCCGTTTGCAAGAAGAACAGAAAAACAATGTCATTTTTCAGCCGGTGTGCTGCTGGCCGCAGCCATCATGTTTATCCGGGTCGTCGTTGAGGTGATGGTGGTCAACCCCGGGCTGCTGGGCGCCCTGTGGATTCCGCTGACCATGTTTGCCGGCCTGATCTGCGCATTGATCTTCGTATGGCGGTGCCAGGACCAAAAACAGACCGGGACCCGCCGGCCCATTTGCAGTGAAAAATCCCCTCCAGCTGGGGATGGCCTGCATAGTTCGGGCTGATACTGGCGGTAGTGCTGCTGCTGTCGAAGCCATGAAAGAATGGTTCGGCAGTTCGGCATCTATGCACTTTCCGTGGTATCAGGCCTGATCGATGTGGATGCCATCGCCCTTTCTTTGTCCCGGGCCGCCAGACGGGATCTGGCCACTTCAAATCGCCGTGCTGGGAATCCTTCTGGCCTGTCTGACCAATACCCTTGTCAAAGGGTTATTTTTTGCTTTTGTTGCCGGGTACAAAGACCACTTCAAGCTGCCCCTGATCATGCTGGCGGCCATGGTGCCGGGATGTCTGACGGCACTGGTGCTTCTATAAATACGATTTCTGAATAAATCCAGGGGGAAACAATCACAAACCCTGAGAAGGCCGATGCTGCAGCAGATCGGCAACTGTGATGTTGTCCAGGCATTCGAACATGGCCTGGCTGGCCTCCACCCACACCCATCGGGACAGACAGTCCCCGGCCTGATTACAGATGCCGCACTGGCGGGCGTCTGTTTCCGCACAATCGGTAATGGCAGTGCTTTCTTCCAGTGTGCGCACAATATCACCCACTGTAATGTCGGACGGAGATTTGGCCAGGGAGTGTCCGCCGTGGGGTCCCCGCTGACTTTTGATCATTCCGGCCTGCTTGAGTTTCCGGACCAGTTGTTCCAGATATTTGATGGAGATGTTCTGTCTCCGGGCGACCTCGTTGAGGGGAATGGATTTTTTTTTGCCGTATATGGCCAGATCAATGACCAGACGGGTACCATAACGGCTTTTGGTGGTGAGTCTCATTCAGACATCCTACCTTTTTTCATCTGACAATGGCAAAAATAATTTTTTTTTAACAATTATGCACGATTTTTTCGTTTAAGATGTCAACGGGTTTATCCCATTTTCACCGATACTGCCGGGGGGAATCCGGGGCAGGCAGATGATCAGCTCAGTGCCTTGATTCAAGGCGGACGTCACCTGAACCGTTCCCCCGTGCTGCTGAATCACCCGGTGGGCGATAAAAAGACCCAGGCCCGTACCCCGGGATCCTTTTGATGTAAAAAAAAGAGTGAACATTTTCTCCCGGGTTTCCTGGTCCATACCGACCCCGTTGTCCTGTATCCGGAAACAGACCTTTTCTTCGGGTTCAACTGTTATGGTCAAAGATACCTTGTGAACCGGTTTTTCGTGATCATAGGCACAGGCATCCACCGCATTCTCCAGAAAATTCACCAGAGCGGATTCCATCCACACGGCGTCGATCTCGATGATGCCCGGTGAATCCGGCAGAAACACCTCGCAGATGACATTGCTTTTCAACGCGGCAGGCCGGATGTTTTTCATGACACTTTCCACCAGGTCCGTCACTGGGACCGGTGCATACTGCATCTGCCGGGACCTGGCATAATTGAGAATTTCCAGCACCATATCCCTGATTTTGTCGGCCATGGTCTTTACCTGGTCGAATGCCCGGGATACCCGCGCTTCATCCTGCTTTTGCAGACCGGTTTCCAGTTGATAAATCCCACCGTCCAGGGCGGTGAGCATCCCTTTGACCCCATGGGACATGGATCCGAGCATCAGGCCTAAAGAGGTCAAGTGATCCTGCAGCTGCCGGATCTGTGTGATGTTGGTGGAAATTTCCATCACCTGGGTGATTTCGTCTTTTTCATCCGTGATGGGGGCCGTATGTGTCAGGACATGATACTGCCTTCCGGAAAGTGCGGTCACCACCTCTTCGGTACTGTGAATCTGACCGTCTTCAAAGGTCTGGATCACGGGACATTTTTCACAGGGAGAAGACCGGTGCTTATAGACCTGATAGCAGTACCCGCCCACAGAATTGCCGAAATGCTGTTTAAACCATTTGTTGATGGCGGTAATCCGCAGGTTTCTGTCCTGAACCGAAATAAAACAGGGCACGGAGTCAAACAGCTGGAGAAAATGGTTCCGGGCGGTATGCAGATCGGTCAGCCGCTGGACATACCGATCTATTTTCCGGCTTTTTAAAGAATGATTCCGGGCCCTGGCCATATTCAGCATCAGTGCCTTGCTGTTGATGGGCAGATCCAGATACGCGACCGCGTCCAGAGCAAACCGGTCCATGGCCCGATCCACCTGTTCGGATGTGCCGTAAACGATCAGCTGGACACTGGGATCTTCCTTAAGTAGATCGGCAATCCTGGCGGTGGCCGCTTCCTCATCGATCAGGGGATCACCCAGCAGTATGTTCCATTTCTCATCTTCGAGGCGTTCCAGCGTCTCCTGCGCATCATCCGCCACCGTGACATCGTACTGATGACGCTGGAGATGGGTTTGGATCGCTTCTCCATGCTCCCGGTCGCTGTCCATTATTAAAACGGTTTCAGCCATGACACGCCCTTTTTTTTCAGTCCTGATCCTGTTTCATCGGCGCCATCAACCGATGGCTTCTTTGACAATACGAAGCAGCTCTTCCCTGTCAAAGGGTTTTTTCACTGCGGCAATGGCCTTGGGAATGGCATGTTCATTGCCCGACAGCCCGGAAATCACGATGACGGGCGTGTTTTTCAATTCCTTGATCTGCATCATCTGCCGGTAAAACCGCGGTCCCCACTCCCCGGGCATCTCAATATCCAGGGTGATCAGGTCCGGCAGAAACCGGCGGGCTGTTTCAAGCCCCTTTACGGCGTCGGGTGCTACCTGGGTATCATAGCCGTTGTCCGTGAACAATGCGGAAAGATAGTCCAGGATATTGGGATCATCATCTATAATCAGAATTTTTTTTGACATGTTTTTCTCCCTTTATCGATTGATACTGGGATTACCGGGCAGCCTGCCCTGACAATAACCTGCTGTTCAACATTGCCAAAAGGCCCGGTCATCTGTTTCAGCTTTCTGGAGTGATGGGCCATATACGATCAGGCCGGAATGCTTTTCCCAAGAAGTATTTAACAATTTCCATATATAAGGAATTCCTTCCCACACTTCCATGCTGTACTGCTTGAGGTCTTGAGCTGGATCTATACTGGGCACGGATCATCCGCATTTTTCCGGATTTTTTGTCTGATTTCATCCTCGGGACAAAGTCTGTCACCTGACGGATGGCCGATGGCAAGGGCATGAAAGATATTCAGCTCACACCCTAAGGCCTGGGCCATTTTCAGGGCAAATTCAAATGCCTTGTCAGAGGCTTTTGAAAAATCGGTACCAAACGTGATGCTGGAAATGCCTCCCAGAAAGAGGCGGCCGGACGTGACCACCAGCACCGACCATCTGGCGGCCCGGGCCACTTTCTGGAGGGTGGTTCCGGCTACGGTTTTTTATAAACTCAATATGTTCTCTCGTGCTGCCGCCTAAAAGGATCAGGTCCGGTTCTTGATGTTTCTCTGGCCCGGCGCACTTTCCTGCAGCAGGCAGTCCCACAGCCACATGAATACGTGTAATCCAGGCTGCTTTTGGATAACTTCATAATAGGTGTTGATTCTATCCTGGAACTCGTGCCATGTAATTATCATCCATATCCCCACCGCCCCGGGTTTTGATATCCACCACCACCTGGTTGTACTTCCTCCCCGAAGTGACGCCCAGCACAATAGTAAAGATCCAGACGGGCATGATATGCCCGGGCAATGTTGAATGCCACCCGGGCTGCACATGGTCACTGGCCCGTGTCGTGCTGATGTGGCAAACAGAATTTTCTTGAACATGATTCCCCCCCTTTTTTGACGGTTTACTCTACCGGTTTCATATGATCCGGTACGATCAGCATTTTGATGATCAACGGCTTTAAAAAAGACCATCGGATGCCGATCTCATACTCTTCCTCCAGATCCCGGATGGCATCCCAGCAGTTGTGACAGGGGGCAATCACCAGTTTGGCACCCGTGGCCAGAATCTGGTCCCTTTTTGTGAGCAGGGCCCGGTTGCGCTGTTTGCGAAACACACCGATGCCGTTGAACCCCCCGCCCCCGCCGCAGCAGTAGTTGTGTTCCTTATTGGGGGACATTTCGATAAAATACCCGGGGGCCACAATGTGCTGCATGATGGTCCGGGTGGCTTTTTTCAATCCATGATTCCGGATATAGTTGCAGGAATCCTGGAGCGTGACCGGTTCCTGGATCCGTTTTTCCGGATCGATTTTCAGTTTACCGGATTCCAGGGCTTCGGCCAGCCATTCCACATAATGGATCGATTCCACGGGAGGCCGTCCGTCCGGACGCCCGGCCCAGTAGGGCCCCTCGATCACGGTGGCCCGGTGGGCATGGCCGCACTCGGTTCCCACCATCCGTTTGGGCTTGAGCCGTTCCATGGCGCCATAGACCGATTCCACCTGCATCTTGCAGGCGGCCCAGTCGCCGGCGAACATGGCCAGGCTGGTCTGCTCCCATCCTTTGGATGCAATGGTCCAGTTTTCCCCGGCCGCATGAAACAGCACGGCCGCTTCGGCCAGATCCTCCGGATAATGCTTGACTTCCCGGGCGTTGACCGTATAAAAAATATCCGCGTCCTCGACGTCCACGGGCACGGTCAGACCGGGATAATCATCTTCATACTCCTCCACCATCCACTCAAAGGTTTCCACGAAATCCGCATCCGTGACATCCATCTGGGCCCGATACGCCCGGTGCATGCCGGCCCCGATTTTCAGCTCCCAGGGCACGAATCCCTGCTGGTAAAGCAGACCCCGCAGGTATCCGAACATGATGCCTGTATCGATGCCGTGGGGGCAGTACATGCCGCAGCGGTTGCAGCAGGTGCACTGGGCCCAGGCCACCTCCATGGCGTGGCGCATGAATGCGTTGGTCACTTTTCCCTTGCGCTTGACGATTTCCCCCAGAGTGGACTGGATCTTGTAGGCCGGGACCTGTTTCGGATCTTTGCCGTTGACCTGATACAGAAAACAGGAGTCCGCGCACATGCCGCAGTGGGCACAGATCTCCAGCCAGGTCTTCAACCGGGTTTTCATGGTTTTCTGAATCGTGGATGCCAGCAGCTCGCTGTCCACGTCCAGGAGCTTCATCTCTTCGTAATATTTTGTACCACTGGAGTCGGACAGCAGAAAATTCACTTCCTCAGGGGTATTGATCGGTTTTTTATTACAATATGTTCCTTCCGGCATGAATCTGTTTCTCCTTCACTTGGGTTGCCAGTCTTCTTGTCTGGTTGCCTGGTTACCAGGCCATTTTGGTGCCTTTCATGCCCCCGCGCTTGATGCCGAAATCCATTCCCAGCTGGGCCCGGGATGCAAAGAACAGAAACACGTGGGACATTTTGGTGAACGGGATGGCGATCAGCAGCAGTTCACCGCAGAAGATGTGCAGATTCAGCCAGAATCCATAAGATCCCATCTGATATCTTGCCACAAGCCCCGTGATAAACGGTGCCAGCGCGATAAACCAGATGAAATAATCGTCCCAGGTGGTCAATATGCGCACTTCGGGCAGCACTAAGCGCCGCAGGATCAGAAACGCGCCGCAACCCACGGCCAGCCAGGAAAGGAAATCCGCCAGGGCCGGTCCCAGGGTGATCAGGGAAAACCCGATTTTGCTTTCCAGAAACAGGTTGTGCCCGGCCAGAAAAAGGGGCACGGCCACGGCACTGACATGAAACCCGAAAAACGCGGCCGTCATCACCGGCTGGGTGCGCCAGCCACGGGTTCCGAAGGGGATCAGCCATTTGTAGATGGATCTTGCAGCGCCTTTGATTCCCGCAGCCGGATGAGCCCGGTAGGCCACCCGGTCCAGTTGCCAGTTCAGGCCCAGAAAATAGCGCACAAACCGCACTGCCATGCCGATGATACACACCCCCACGGCAATCCAGAAAAATATGCCTGTCAAAACTCATGACTGTCAATATCTCCATGTTTCGGGTTATCATCAGAAACCGTTCCTTTACCGTTCTGTCTGTCAGAAACCACCAGAAAAGCGGCAGGGCCACCAGAATGCCGCCCATGATCAGATAGGTGATTCCCTTTGAAACAGAAATCCTGAAGTGTGAAAAAACAGGGTATTCATTGTTGTCTTCTCCATGTCATTTCAGTTTAAATACTTTTTGTTCCAACAAATAATGAATCTGGGATGTTATGCAGCACCGCATATCCAAAAGGAGATAAACCGGTAAATCACAATGCCCAGGGTCACGATAAAGACCGATGTGCCGATTTCATCAGGCCGGGACACATAGCGTCCCAGATCGGCAGGTAGTTGAAGGCGATCACAGAAATATTCAGCCGGTTCAGAACAACATCTCAGCACGGTCCAGGCGGGCGCCCACCGGACAAAAATCGATTCCGCCTCACACCTACATGGCAAACAGAATGCGGTGGCCACAAACCCGATGACTTCCACCAGATACCACATGCCCCATCCGGTGGCCAGAAGGCGTTGTAGTGATCATCAATGGCGGTGATGTTGATCAATTTGATGCCCAGATACCCCGGGTTAACACAAACGCGTCGCTTAGCAATCAGCGGCCACCCCCGGGGCTTCCCGGTGATGGTGTCATCCATGTGATACTGACACGAAAGCGTGCTTTCAAAATCACCATGGACATCCCGGCAAAACATGCTGAAATAAAGAAATACACGGGCAGATAACCGGAATTACCAAGGATTTAGCTTGATGGGGCGACTACAATGTGCGCCAACTAGGGGTTGACCGGTGCATAGTGGATGAAAGCACCCACCTCGAAAATGGTGAGTATCAACGTCAGCTTCACCACCATACCCGGATTTTTTGAATCCCAGCCATTCAAAGTGCCGCCGGCGTGAATTCGACAACATAACTGGTCAAATATAATACGCAACAACCCCACTTCAAACGCAGCAGAGAAGAGGTCCTGGGGAGACGAAAATGGATAAGGCAGCCGCCAAATGATCATCCACACATCATAGTGCAAGGCCAGCACCACCAGGGCATATCCTAAAAAGGCCGTGAGGATGGCCGGCCGGACGGCTGACGATACTGTTTCAACCTGGAAGATAACAGGCGGCCGACGTGACATATCCCCGGCGGCCAGGGCCACCCGCACAGCAGGTCAAACTGAATCCAGCCCCAGGGTTGTTGTTGTCCAGGGTTATCACGGCCCCGATGCCTGGTGAAGTGCATCACGGTCAATACTGCGCCGGCCGCCAGTATGATGCCGACAATGGACATTGAAGGGTCCACAGCTTGCGGGCGGTGGAGTGTGCTGCCGTTCACTGCGTTATTCATCCTCCCTTGCTCTGTGCCGGTTCCGGGTCTTTGGCAGCCTCTTCAAGCGCTTTTTTCACCTCGAAATTGATGGCGGATTCTTTTTCTGAACCCATTTTCCCCGAGGTGGTGTCTATCTGGCTGCTGGTTTTCTTCCTTGCCAAGTGAGGCTTAAAAGGGCCGTCTGTTTTTCCTGTTCCGCAATTCTTCTGTTTGCGCTTTTGAGATGTAGCTAGGGACCTCTGTCAGGCAGTAATACCGGCCACAGGCCCACGACAATGGGCACGGCGGACAATGGGCCGGCCGTGAGTTCCGGTGCGGACTTCGTGCCTAAATCCTCTCTCATTCCCACCTGGCTGAAGGGAAGACCGGAAAGATACAGCCAGCTGGTACCGCCCATCTCATGCTCGCCATAGACATGGGACACATACCGCTCCGGATACGTCCGGATCCGATCCCAGGCATAGGCGAGCAATTCATCGCGTGTGCCGGATATCAATGCACCGGCCGGGCAGTCCTCGACACAGCCGGGGCGCTTGCCTTCAAGAATCCGTGGGTGGCACATGGTGCATTTGGTCACCCGGGGGGCCAAAGCCTTGTGATACTCATAGGCGGGAATATTGAAAGGACAGGCCACCATGCAGTACCGGCATCCCACGCATAATTTTTCATTATAGACCACGGCCCCTTCCGGGGTTTTTTTCAGTGCCTTGACAAAGCAGGCGGATGCGCAGGCAGGCTCCAGGCAGTGATTGCACTGGGTTTTGACAAACACGGGCAAAGTGTTGTCAACGCGGTTGACCACGGTGAAGACATCCGCATCGGTCCGGCGTTTCTGATCCAGCACGTGCAACTCCTCAAAAGACGTTTCCGGGTCAGGAAGATGGTTGACCCGGTGACAGGCGCTTTCGCATTTACGGCAACCGATGCATTTTGTGATATCATGCAGCACGCTTTGGCTGTCGGGCCATCCGGCAAATTCCTTGTTGGAAGCACCCCGGGCCGTGCCCGGAATACCCATGGCCGGTCCCAGTGCCAACGCGCCCAGGCAGCCGATAAATTTTCTTCGCGAGATACCCATAATCATTCCTCTGTCTGTTTCATATCGCTAAAACAAGTTCCTTATTTTTTCTCATGACAAATCTGGCAGTCCGTGGACGGTACGGCCGCAATTTCCATTTTCTCATGACAGCCCATGCACTGGCCATGGTATGCGGTTTTCAAATCCGGAATGCCCGGTGCCGATGTCGGCATACCCTCACCGGGAACGGCATGGCAGGCAGCACAGTCGGGCGGGGTCAAAGATGACGGACTGTTGTGATGGCAGCCCATGCACAGGGTCTGCTGATTTTTGTGGAACGTGTTGGCCAGATCACTGTCTTCCACCCGCCGGGCAATGCCGTCAATGACTTTTCGGTGAGGAAAACGGCTGGGCTGATACGTGTCGGATAATGCACCGATGGTGACAGTTTCCGGGATATCTTTACGCATCACGGACTGATATTCGTCGGATGCAGCAGACACAAACGTATCAGCTCGCATTTTTTGCATTTCAGGATCATGCACCACCGTCCGGTCCGGGTCATTGTGGCAGACCTGGCAGGCGTTCTCCGTCATCCGGGGCCGGGGCATGACATCATGACAGCCGGCACAATCAGTTTTACGGGTTTCCTGGACATGGCATCCCACACAGCTGGCGGATTCGGTCTGGGCATGCATGGCCTGTTCCAGCCGGACAAACCCGCCTTTTTCATCTCCGACCGGCGTGTGACACTGGCTGCACGATGCCAGGGATTCATGATGGCAGACCCGGCAGGAGGCGGCCGCTGTTTCATGCTCTTTGTGATTAAAAACAACCGGTGACATCCGGTAGACGGCCTTGTCTTGTCCGGTGGTTCCCCCGGTCATGAAAACCGCATCCGGCTGATTTCGTTTCATGCGGGGCGCATCCGGTACCACCGGCATTTCTGCCCGGACCCCCGCCTTGTGACATCCGTAACACTCAACCGGCCCGGCTTTCACTTCCTGATTTTTTTGGGTCAGATGGCAGGCCACACAAGCATCATGGGAGGCGTCCCGTATCGATCGGACCCCGTCTGTCTGAACTTCTTTGTGACAATAGATGCAGGCGCTTTCGGTCCCTCTTTCCGTCACGATCCGCTGTTGTGCCTCATCGTACCGGTGATGGCAGGCATTGCAGTTGTCAGGGGCAGATGGATTGTCCGGAGAAACGATCAGGTCGGATACTTCATGGATGTAATGCAAAGACCGGTCAAAATCAATTTTTTCCCACTGGGTGCCGGGGGCGGGGTCAGGTACGATTGCCCCATGACATGACCGGCATTGGGCTGTGGTGGGGCCGGCGGGTTGACCGGCGTCTTTTTGCTGTTCATGGCACACGATGCAGTTGTCATGGTAAAGGTCCATGGATGCCGGCTGGTCTGTGCGTTGAAATTTGAAAACCACGGCCTGGTCTTTTTGAACGTGACATCGGGTGCAATCGCCTTCAACCGATTCATTGTGACGGGCATGCAGAAACGCCACAGCCGGCATTTCATTCCCATCTGATTCCTGGGGCAGGTTGATCATGATCCGGTCCGGGGGAACTGCCGGGCCGGCTGCCTTTTCAAAGGCGGTCTGCCCCGGAAAAGGAAACAGGAAAAAAATGACCCCCGCTGTCACGATCCATAAACATGCGATCCGTTTTGCCATCTTCACTATCCTTACAAATACCGTTGTGTTGAAACATCAAAATAAACCAACCAATTTAATAGGAAATTTTCCTACTGTTTTAGTATGAATATGTCAATAAAAATTTGGGTTTCGAAAAAATTTTTCCGCCATTGACCCAAAAAATTGGATGGGATAAGGTGCCCCCATCAAAAATCGGAGAGATGGGTGGGAATGATGCATATAGCGGTCCCGGGACCGGGGATGTCTTCTTTCATGGGAACACAGGTGAAGCGGCTGATGAGCCGATTTTCACTGAGTTATCTCAGAGAAGATACATGTGTGGAATATTTTCTGCACGATACCGGCAACCGGGCCATGGTTTCTTTGAATCTGATTCTGTCCCATGACCGGTTCGCCAAAGGGCTGTATGTTTCCAAATTTTACCCTCAGCTGTATCAGACGCAGGATTCCCGGTTTCTTTCTGCAGCATGTTTTTATCTGATGATTCATCACAGTGCCGGTGTGTTCGGTCTGGCTGATCACTGCCGGGTGTCTCTTGAAACCGATTCACACGTGTTTGACAAATTTTATTCCCGGCTCCCGGAATTTCATTTCAAAATCGCGCATCCGCGCCCGTGCCGGCGGGTATGTCTTTACGGCAGCTATCAAAGCCTGCCCATCGATACCACCCACATACAGGAAAACAAAAAATTGTTTCTGTAATCCGAATTTTAATGTGATATAATCATTTTTTGTCCGGCAAATGGATAGCACCGGGCACAAAAATATGAAATAAAAACACCTGACAATAATTTCTGATCCCGAGGAGATCTATGATCAGTGTCGCTCAAATACCGCTGCCCGGGACATCCCGGGTGCTGTTCAGAGGGGATTGTCTCAGGTTCACCCTGACGTTGAACAAAAAGGCGGCCGGGAATGCCTGGGTGCGAACCAATCTGGGAACCGCTGCCATTGCCCGGCAGGAAATCATTGACCGGGTGGAAAAAAATGAGATCAAGCTGGATGAAGGCTGGTATGATATCCAGATGACCCGGCAGGATGCAGTCACGTTCACCCTGTTGCTGCCACTGCATCAGACCGGATATTTTCAGGCCAAATGTTTTTTTATGCCTGAAAACCAGACCATTCCCATCTGGCCGGAAGGAGACAACTGCATTTTAAATGTGGAACCGGCCGGTACCTGCTGTGCCAATATCATTTACAATGCCTTTGTCCGGCAGTTCGGCCCGTCTAAAAACGCGCCGGGTCCCGGTCTGGAGCGGTCTCTGGTACCGTTGATGGAAACCCTGGATGCCAACGGTTTCACCGTGATCCCGGAATCCGGGAAATTCCGGGATCTCCGGGATCAGATCGGGTTCATTTTTTCAACACTGGGGTGCCGGGCCCTGCATCTTCTGCCCATTCATCCCACCCCCACCACCTATGCCCGCATGGGCCGGTTCGGAAGCCCTTATGCGGCCCTGAACTTCACGGATGTGGACCCGGCCCTGGCCCGGTTCGATCCGGCAGCCACCCCGCTGGAACAGTTCATGGAACTGGTGGATGCCGTGCATTATCACAACGGGTACCTGATTTTAGACATTGCCATCAATCATACCGGATGGGCCGCAGCCATCCATGAAACCCACCCGGAATGGCTGGTACGGGGGGAAGACGGCCAGATCAAGGCCCCGGGCGCATGGGGCGTGGTATGGGCGGATCTGACCAAACTGGATTATTCCCACACCGATCTATGGCAGTACATGGCGGAAATTTTTCTGCTCTGGTGCCATCGGGGTGTGGACGGGTTCCGGTGTGATGCCGGCTACATGGTACCCATTGACGCCTGGGAATATATGGTGGCCAAGGTAAGGCAGGAATATCCGAACACCCTGTTTCTTCTGGAAGGACTGGGCGGGCCCTTGAAAACCACCCAGGCGATTCTGGGACGCGGCAATTTTAACTGGGCCTATTCCGAGCTGTTTCAGCACTACACCCGGGAAGAGATCACCGAATACCTGCCCTTTGCCGTTGACATATCCGACACCTGCGGCCATATGATTCATTACGCGGAAACCCATGACAACAACCGGCTGGCCTCTGTATCCTCCACCTATGCGAAAATGCGGACCGCTTTGTGCGCCCTGTTTTCCGTATGCGGCGGTTTCGGGTTTGCCAACGGAATGGAATGGTTTGCTAAAGAAAAGATCAATGTCCATGAATCTCCGGGCCTGAACTGGGGAGCCAAAGACAATCAGGTGGATTTTATTTTCCGGCTCAACTGGATTTTGAAAAACCACCCGACCTTTTTTCATACCACCCGGCTGACATTGATACAGAAAAATGAAACCCAGGCCCTGGCCTTGTTACGAAACCATCCGGAAACCGGTAAATCCCTGCTGGTGCTGGTGAATCTGGATTGTGAAGAGCCGTCTCCGGTTTTCTGGCATCGATCGGATGTGGGTATCGAACAGAAGGAATGGATGGACCTGTTGACTGAAACCCGGGTTTCCCTGCGGATGGACGGCCCGGTGGCCGGTATCACACTGGCCCCCGGCGAAGCCATGGCCCTGACCCCGGATCCGGGCGATGTTCAGGCCCTGACCGCAGACATGCTTCGGGATGAACAGGCACCGGCCCCTGTTCCGAATCAGGTGCTGGACCAGAAATTCAGGGCCGGGGTTCTGGCGGTGAAAACCGCGCTGGACGGATACACGGATGTGAGCGGACTGGATCTGAATCGTGCGGCCCGGCATCTGTCTGAAGATCCCATGGAATTTATCCGTTCATTTTTTCCCGATACCCTGGAAAGCCGGGTGATTGCCTTTGACGTCACCAAAGATCTGAAACGTCAGGTCATGGTGCCGCCGGGATTTTTTCTGCTGGTGAAAAGCCCGGTGGGGTTCCGGGCGGAAATCCTGAATACCTGGGATACGGACCGGCGTTCCCTGGGATACGAAGAAGGACTGCCCCTGAAAACCGGGGGCTTTTTTGCCCTGTTCATGCCCAAAGCGTTCAGAAAGCTCCATAAGCCCTGCCGCCTGAATCTGCGGTTGTTCCATCCGGACAAAATTCAGAAGGCAAGTGCGTCTCTTCTGTACCTGGCGCCCTTTGACACCCTGAATCTGCAGACCACCTTCACCCGGCGGAAAATTGCGGCGGATCCCGGACTCACACTGCTGGCAGCCACCCGCACCGGGGGTATGATGCGGGCCGCTGGAGACTGGGGACAATTGCACAGCCGGTATGACAGCCTTCTGGGGGCGAACCTGAATCCTGATATGCCTGAGAACCGGTGGATGACCCTGGCCCGGTGCCGCATCTGGGCGATTTTCCAGGGCTATTCCAGGGAACTGGCCAAAGACTGTCTTCAACGCTTTACGTTTTCCTATGACAATGCCGGCCGCTGGCGGTTCCATGTCCCGACCTCCGAAGGAAAATATTATGTACTGGAACTGACCCTGATGTTGTCGCCATATACCAATCAGATCCGGCTGTCCATTACACGGCCCGGAACGAAAAACAACCGGTCACGGATCCTGCCCGATGACGCACCCGTGACCCTGATTATCCGGCCGGATATGGAAGACCGCAGTTTTCATGACACTATCAAGGCATTCACCGGGCCGGAGACCGACTGGCCGTCCAAGGTCCGTTCCCGGGATACCGGGTTTGATTTTTCCCTGACAAACGGTCACACCCTGTCCATGGATATTCAGCCCCCCGGCCGGTTTGTTCCTGAACCGGAATGGCAGTACATGGTACACCGCCCCCTGGAAGCCACCCGGGGCCTGGATCCGGCATCCGACCTGTTCAGCCCGGGATATTTTTCTTTTGAATGTATTGGCGGCCACACAGCAGAACTGATGACCCGGGTGGGCAATGGCCGGACTTTGGAACCGGATGCATGGCCGTCCCCGGCCTTTGAATCGGGTTTGACCATGGAACAGGCCCTGGTCCGGGCGTTGGATGTCTTTCTGGTGGACCGGGGGCAAGACAAAAGTGTCATCGCCGGATATCCCTGGTTTCTGGACTGGGGCAGGGACAGCCTGATTTTCTGCCGAAGCCTGGTGGAACTGGGCCGCCTGTCCGAAGCCCGGGCCATTTTACACCTGTTCGGCCGGTTTGAGCGCAACGGGACCCTTCCCAACATGATCTGCGGACAGGATGCCGCAAACATTGAAACATCGGATGCGCCCCTGTGGTTTTTTGCCTGCTGCCGGGATATATTGGAGAAAACCCAGGATACGGGTTATCTGGATCAGGATCTGGAAGGACGGACCCTCAGACAGGTGCTTCTGGATATGGCCCGATCCCTTGAAACCGGCACCCCGACAGGGGTAAAAATGGATCCAAAAACCCGGCTGTTATACAGCCCGTCCCATTTCACCTGGATGGACACCAATTTTCCGGCCGGTTCTCCCCGGCAGGGATACCCCGTGGAGATTCAGGCCCTGTGGCACAATGCCCTGATGTTTCTGGAAAAAATCGATCCGGGCAGCAAATGGAAACAAAAAGCAGATCAGGTCAAACAATCGGTTGAAACATGGTTCTGGAACGAGACGGCCGGCTATTTCAGTGATTGCCTGCATGGAGACGGGCCGGCGGCCGGGGCCGTACCGGATGATGCCCTGCGGCCCAATCAACTGCTGCTGATCACCTTAGGCGTGATTCCACCCGGAAAAAAGGCCCGGAAAACCGTAGAAACCTGCCAGGAACTGCTGGTGCCCGGCGGTATTCGAAGTCTGGCCGATCGAAAACTGGCTGTCCCGTTGCCCGTTGTTCACAACAATAAATTGGTGAATGATCCGGATCATCCGTATGCCGGGGTGTATCAGGGAGATGAAGACACAAACAGAAAACCCGCCTATCACAACGGTACAGCCTGGACCTGGCCGTTTCCCATTTTCTGCGAGGCCTGGGCAAAGGTATTTGGACAAAACAGCCATGCCACCGGCCTGGCCTGGCTGGGAAGCATGAAACATTTGATGAGAACCGGAGCCGCCGGATACATCCCTGAGATCCTGGACGGGGATTTTCCCCACACCCCCCGGGGGTGCGACGCCCAGGCCTGGGGCGTGAGCGAGGCGGCCCGGGTGGTACATAAATTATCCGCAAGGAGAACCTGAGGTTCATGAAAGAGATGCAGATTTACAAAGTATATCCGGCCATTCCCGAATCGTTGTCATTTTTGGGTGACCTGGCCAGAAACCTGTGGTGGTGCTGGAACGATGATGCCATTGATCTGTTCCGCCGGATCCATCCGGGGCTCTGGGAAAAAGTGGGAAAAAATCCTGTGGTTTTTCTGGCCCGGATTTCCACACACCGGTATGAAGCCCTTTCCAGGGATGAAAGTTTCCTGGGCCATTTAGGCCGGGTGAAAGCAAGATTTGAAACCATGTCTTCTGAAATGTCCCGGGTGCCGGATCTGATCCTTGAATCCGGCGAAACCGTGGCTTATTTTTCCATGGAGTTCGGTCTGCATGAATCATTGCCTTTTTTTGCCGGTGGGCTCGGGGTGCTTGCAGGCGATCACCTCAAAGCATCTTCAGCATTAGGCATTCCTTTGATCGGCATCGGCCTGTTGTTCCGGGAAGGCTATTTCCGCCAGTATCTGGACCATAACGGCTGGCAGCAGGAAACCTATCCCATCATCGATGTATTTGATCTGCCGACCCGGAAAGTCACACAGGCTTCCGGTGAAGATCTGGTGATCGATATCCCGGGACCGCACGGAATCATCCATGCCTGTGTCTGTGAAATTAACGTGGGAAAGGTCCGACTTTTGCTTTTGGACACCAACCTGCCTGAAAATCCGGAACATATCCGGAATATCACCTCCCGTTTGTATGCCAGCCATGGGGATATCCGGGTGGCCCAGGAAGCATTGCTGGGAATCGGCGGCACCCGGATTCTCAAAGCCATGGGCCTGTTCCCTGCGGTCTGTCACATGAACGAAGGGCATTGTACTTTTGCCGGGCTGGAGCGGATCTGTCAGATCATGGAAAGATATGGCCTGAATTTTCAGAGTGCGTCCCAGGTCTGCCGCCGCAGTACCGTGTTCACCACCCATACCCCGGTGGCTGCCGGACATGATGAGTTCGACAAACATCAGGTCCGCCCGTATATCACGCCGTATGCGGAAAAATTCAATATTTCAGTGGAAGAACTTCTATCCTGGGGAGAGGTTCCCGGGGAGGGCAAAAATGGAAAATTTTCCATGTTCTGTTTCGGAGTGACATTTTCCGGATACATCAATGGAGTCAGTCAGCTTCACGGAAAGGTGGCCCGGCGCATGTGGCAGGGATTATGGCCCCGGCGTCAGAAAGAAGAGATCCCTATTTTTCATGTTACCAACGGGGTACACGTCAACTCCTATATTTCTCGACATAAAAACGCGCTGCTGGAAAGGTATCTGGCTGCGGACTGGATAGAACGGCAGTCGGAGCCGGCTCTGGTTTCCCGCATTGACAACATCGAAGATGCCGACCTGTGGCATGTCCATGAGCTGGACCGGTCGAATCTGATCCAAAAATGCCGGCAGCTGCTGATGGATCAGTATGAAAGGCGCAATGCCGCCAGAACCCTTTTGGATGAAGTCGCCACCGCTCTGGATCACCGGGTGCTGACCATCTGTTTTGCCAGGCGGTTTGCTACATATAAACGGGCCGGGCTGCTGCTCAACGATCCCCAGCGCCTGACACGGCTGATTACCAATACCGAGCGCCCGGTCCAGCTGGTGTTTGCCGGAAAAGCCCATCCCAATGATAACGAAGGCAAAGACCTGATCAGGCGGATTGTTGAATTCGCCCGGCAACCGGCGGTCCGTCACCGGATTGTTTTTCTGGAAAACTATGATATCAATATCGCCCGGTATATGGTCCAGGGGTGTGATGTATGGCTCAACACCCCGAGACGCCCCTATGAAGCCTGCGGCACATCCGGGATGAAGGCTTCTGCCAACGGGGGCCTGAATTTATCCATTCTGGACGGCTGGTGGTGTGAGGGGTATGATGATACCCGGGGCTGGCGGATCGGCAACGGCACTGATTATGACGATCCGGATTATCAGGATGAAGTGGAAAGCCAGGCGTTGTTTAATGTGCTGGAAAATGATGTGATCCCGGTATTTTATGACCGGAAACGGGGAAACCCGCCCAAAAAATGGATCCGGATGATGAAAGCGGCCATGAAGATGGCCATTACCGATTTTTCCAGTGACCGGATGGTCAGAGAGTACACATCCCGGTTTTATATTCCCGCTGCTGCAAATTTACGGGACCTGACTCAGGATTCAGGCAAAAAAGCCAAAGACCTGGCCCTGACACAATCCCGGCTCAATGCCCTGTGGTCCCATATCCGGGTGTCAAAGCCCCGAATAAAACCGGCAGAGGATTTTGCCGTAGGCGATACATTCAGTGTGGTGCTTGAGGTGTTTTTAGGAGAACTGAGCCCGGATGAAGTGGAGGTTCAGATTTACCACGGCAGACTTCTGGGAACCGGGGAACTGGAAAACAGCCGGGCCGAAACCATGAAACTGCAGAGCACCATTGCCCCGGGTACGCATCTTTACGGGTGCCGGGTGGTGTGCGCAGATTCCGGCCGCTTCGGATATACGGCCCGGGTGATTCCCAGAGGCGATGAAGTGCTTCGCAATACACCGGGCCTGATTACCTGGGTTACGCCGGATGAGTGATCCGTCAGGTTTTTTATGAATGATTCCCTGGGAGGCGGTAAATGGCACAAAAACCCGAATTCTGATTGTGACGCCGGAAGTTTCCTATCTGCCGGAAGATATGGGAACCCGGTCCAACTATTCCGCCAAGGCGGTGGGCTGGCGGATGTATCCACAGCCCTGATTGAATTTTCCGCGTTGTTCGACCTGGGGTTACGCGATGTACATGTGGCTCTGCCGGATTACCAGTCCATCTTTGACAGCGCCACCACCAAGACCCACAGCCGGGAACTGGCCAAGATCCGCAAACGCCTGGATGAAGAACGGATTCATCTGGCGGCGGATGAGCGTTTTATTATCTGAACAATGTGTATTCCGGATATTCCGACATGGACCTGAAAGTGTCCCTGGCGTTCCAGCAGGAAGTGATCAACAACATCATTCCCCCGGGTGGAACCGGACATTATCCACTGCAATGACTGGATGACCGGTCTGATTCCGGCCATGTCCCGGAAAATGGAGATCCCACCTGTTTACCATTCACAAGCATCCATACCATGACTTCCACCCTGGCGGAGATTGAAGACCGGGGCATTGATGCGGCCTCGTTCTGGTGGCTGTATAAAAGCCGCCGGGGAAAACTATGAAGAAAGCCGGGGTGGAACCGGGTGGATTTTCTCTTCCGGGGTGTTTGCAGCCCATTACGTGAATACGGTAAAGTCCCACTTTTTTAAAGAGATCGTGGAGGACCGTCATCGTTTGTGGAACCCTGCCTGAAAGCAGGCTGTCCGGTAAATATCATACCGGATGCGCCACTAGCATTCTCAACGCGCCGGAGCCGGAATTCAACCCGGCCGTGGATGATCGATCCGATACAATTATGGACCTAAAAACCACAAACAGTTCAAGGCGGCCAACAAAACCTATCTGCAAAAAATTCTGGATCTGGAGGAAAGAAACGAACACGCCCCTTTGTTTTCTGGCCCTCCCGACTGGATCCCGTGCAGAAAGGAGTGCCAGCTGCTGGCTGAAATCATGTATCAGATGGTGGACCATTGCTGGGATCCAGGGGGCGCAAGATCGTATCCGTGGCATCAGGGGCCTATGAAAATATTTTCATGAAATCGTCCGGTTCCATGGGATCAGCCCGGCGTGTCAGCATTTGCGGATTCAACGAGGATTGTCCCACCAGGCCTTTACCCGCGGCTGATTTCGTGCTCATGCCTTCGGCGATTCGAACCCCTGCGGCCTGCCCCAGATGATCGGCGGAATCTATGGCTCCCTGCCCATCGTGTTTGACACCGGCGGGCTGCATGATACCGTGACGCAGCTGGATCCTTCGGCAGATACGGGCAACGGATTTCTGTTCAATGTCCATGATGCCCAGGGGCTTTCCTGGGCCATGCGCGGGCCATGGATTTTTACATGATGAGTGAACAGATCAGAGAACAACAGATCCACCGGATCATGATCGACAGCGTGCTGGGGTTCAACCGCCGATAGTATGGGATGTCAATCTGTATGAAAAAATGCTCCAGAGGCCCTTCCTTGTCTGATCCCGGAATATTCAATGATCCGGGCCTGTCGGCATATGCTGACACTATCCGGTTTCGGTACGGGGCCGCGGGATCTGGAAAAAACGATCCGGGCCGGACATGACGGGTCCTGACCGGTTTTGCCGATTATCATTTGCGGTTCGGCCTTCATTTGATTCTTCCCGGCAGCAGTGGGTGTTCACGAATGGAGCTGCTACGCCACAGACATGTTTATCCTGTGTGACAGAAACCGCACAACCAGTGTGTGCCGGAATTTCAGGTGCCTAAAATTAATGACGCCGTGTTTGAAGCCCGGTTCGATGCCGGTCAATTTGTCCACCAGGACCTGTTCCGCCTGAAAGTGATCTGGCCCGAAGGGCAGGGAACCGGATTCCCACGGCAGCCCGGCGGGTGGTCAGGACCCCTGCACCTGATTTCAACGCCAGGTGTAGGACCCGCCGGATCCCTATGTGTGGCAGACCCGACCCCGGGAATCCTCGGTCCGGCCCTGATTTACGAGGCCCATCCCCGGCATGGCCCTGGAAGCCGAGCGCGTCGGCACCTGGACCGAGTTTCAGCACTATATCCTGCCCAAGATCATTGATGCGGGATACAACACCATCAGTTGATGGCCGTGCAGGAGCATCCTTATTACGGATCTTTCGGATATCATGTGTCTTCGTTTTTCGCCCGTCCTCCGGTTCGGCACGCCAGAAGATCTCAAAGGCGCTCATTGATGCTGGCCCACACAAACAGGATCCGGGTGCTCATGGATATCATCCATTCCCACAGCGTGAAAAATGAGGTGGAAGGCCTGTCCCGGTTTGACGGGACCTTGTACCAGTTTTTCCATGACGGTCCCAAAGGCATGCACCGGTTATGGATTCCCGGTGCTTTGACTATGGAAAACCCATGGTGAGAAAAATTTCTGCTGTCCAACCTGCGGTACTGGATTGAAGAATTTCATGTGGACAGGTTCCGGTTTGACGGGGTAACTGCCCATGGTATTTACAGACCACGGCCTGGACCGGGCGTTTGTCAGTATGACGATTATTTCGGCCCGGACGTGGATTTGGATGCCTTAGATTATCTGTACCTGGCCAACCGGCTGGGTGCGTGAATGCCGGTCTGATGCGGTGACCATCGCCGAGGATGTGAGCGGCTATCGGGTGGCGGCGGAACCGATGCCGGCGGATACGGGTTTGACTTCCGGTTTGCCATGGGAATCGCTGATTTCTGGGATTAAGATGGTCAAGAGCAGGACGAGGACTGGCCCCTCTGGGATTTTGTGGCATAGGCTCACCAACCACCGGCCCCGAGGAAACCACCATCTCCTATGCTGAATGCCATGATCAGGCCCTGGTGGGAGATCAGACCCTTATGATGCATAGTGGGTCCCGGATCTACACGGATATGCATAAAGACCATGCCGGCATTGAGACCTTCGGCGGGCTGTGGCCCTGCACAAGATGATCCGCCTTGTCACTTTAGCCACGGCCAATGCGGGATATCTCAATTTCATGGGCAATGAGTTCAGCCATCGAGTGGTGGATTTCCCGTCTCAGCAGAACCATTTTCATTCAAATACGCCCAGCGCCAGTGGTCATTGAAATATGACCCGGAACTTTTTACAATCATTTATATCAGTTCGACCGGCAGATGATCTGCCTGGCCGAAACCAGGTTGTTTGAATCCGGGCATCCGAATCTTTATTATATTCGCATGAAAATCACAAGATCATCGCCTTCTTAGAAAAGACCTGTTTTTGTTTCAACTTCCATCCGTCCCATTCTTTTTCCGACTATCAGGTGGATGCACCGCCGGGCCGATACCGGTTGATTCTGGACACGGACCCGTCCCGTTTCGGGAGCATGACCGGGTGGTGACGGACCAAGTCTTTTTACGGTTTCAGATTCTTCCAGTCTTCCCGGTGCCGATTGTCCCTGTACCTGCCCTCCCGCACCGCTCTGGTGCTTAAACATCCCCTGACATCCTCAATTTATCACCAGAGATCTTTTTTCTGGATCTGGGTCGAATTCCCCCAGATCTCATCGGCATCAAACTTTGATGGTACGATCGCTGGAAAAAAAATCCGGTGCGGGCCGTGTTCATCAGGGCGGGCACTCCATTTGTAAGGCTGCTGAAAATCTTTGGCAATGGCTTGAGTGAGCCGAGACATAGGGGCTGAAATCGGCAAAATTCAGATATGAATCTCCCGGAGACATGAGAATGTTGTACAGGGAACGGAAAATACCCGGTTCGACAGGCTGAACCGGTCGGACCGCAGGGCGTAAATGACCCGTTTGAGCCGGTCGTCTTTTTCAAGATATTGCTTGGGCTGGTAGTTGGGACGCAATGCCGCCACTTCATCCACGGCAGACCGAAAATATACATGTTTTCTTCACCCACCTGCTCGAGAATTTCAATATTGGCTCCGTCCAGGGTGCCGATGGTCAAGGCCCCGTTCATGGCGAATTTCATATTCCCGGTACCGGACGCCTCCATGCCGGCCGTGGAGATCTGTTCGCTGACATCAGCCGCCGGTATAAGCCGTTCGGCCAGAGAAACCCGGTAGTCCGGCAGAAATATCACCTTGAGTTGCCGGTTCACGGCCGGATCCGTGTTCACGGCATGTGCCACATTGTGGATCAGTTTGATGATCAGTTTGGCCGTATGATAACCCGGGGCTGCTTTGCCTGAAAAAATAAAAGTCCGGGGAGGGCCGATATCTTTTTTGTCGTCTTTGACCGTCAGGTATAAATGAATGATATGCAGGATGTTGAGCAGCTGGCGTTTGTACTCATGGATCCGTTTGGCCTGAACATCAAAAATTGACATTGGATCCACGGTTTCAGACACGGTGTGCTGGATGTAATCTGCCAGCACCTGTTTGTTGGCCTGCTTCACGGCCCGGTACCGTTCCAGAAACCCGGGATCGTTCTGAAACGCCTCCAGTTCCCAGATCAGATCCAGGTCAGCGATCCAGCGCCTGCCGATGGCATCGGTGATCAGTTTTGCCAGTTCCGGGTTGCACGCCACGATCCACCGCCGGGGGGTGACCCCGTTGGTCTTGTTATTGAATTTTTCCGGCCACATGGAATAAAATTCCGGAACCAGCTGTTTTTTGACCAGTTCAGAATGGATTTTCGCCACCCCGTTCACGGAATGGCTCCCGATGATGGCCAGATTGGCCATGCGCACCTTTTGTTCATCTCCTTCCTGAATGATGGACATTTTAGCGATCATCTCATGATTGTCCTGGCCGAACCGTTCCTTGACCCGGGCGATGAACCGCTGGTTGATTTCAAAAATGATCTGAAGATGCCGGGGAACCACCCTGTTTAAAATATAGACTGACCAGGTTTCCAGGGCTTCGGGTAAAAGGGTATGGTTGGTGAATGCCAGGGTTTTGACCGTCACATCCCAGGCGGTTTCCCATACCAGTTTTTTTTCATCCACCAGTATGCGCATCAACTCTGCGACCGCTAAAGCCGGATGGGTGTCATTGAGCTGGATGGCCACATGGTCATGGAACCGGGAAAAATCGCTGTGCTGTTTTTCAAATTTACGGATAATGTCACGGATGGCACAGGCCACCAGAAAATATTCCTGGATGAACCGCAATTCTTTACCCGTTTCCTTGGAGTCGGATGGATACAGGATTTTAGTGACACTTTCCGACTGGATTTTCCGGCTGACCGCCTTGATATAATCCCCGTCATTGAAAATATCGATGTCAAAATCCTTGGATGCGGCAGCGGAAAAAAGCCGGAGCCGGTTCACCGTGCGCCCCCGGTGTCCGGCGATCATGATGTCGTGAGGCCGGCCGATAAACAGTTTCTTGCGGGTCCACATCGGCTTGTAATGCCCGTTTTTATCCTGGCGCTCTTCAATTTTGCCGTAAATGGGCAGCACATATTTTTCTTCCGAACGACGGATCAGCCAGGGCGAAGACCGGTTGGGCCAGTAATCCGGCCGTTCCTGCTGATATCCGTTGACAATGGTCTGGCGGAACAACCCATAGTCATAGTTGATACCATATCCATATCCCGGCATATCCAGGCTGGCCAAAGAATCCAGAAAACAGGCGGCCAGCCGTCCCAGGCCCCCGTTGCCCAGGGCCGGGTCCTGTTCTTCTTCCACCAGTGTTTCCAGATCAATGCCCTGCTTTTTCAAATACCGGGCACAGGAATCAAAAATGCCCAGATTCAGCAGGTTGTTGGACAAAAGTCGGCCGATGAGAAATTCCAGGGACAGGTAATACACCTGTTTGGCCTTGTTTTTTTCATACCGTTTCCGGGTATCGAAATGAATATCCATCAGATATTTGCCCACGGCATAGCACACCGCATTGAGCTGGTCATTTTTTGTGGCTTCGTCCAGGGGTTTGCCCAATACATATTTCACATATTGTTGAAACGATACTTCAAAACTGGTGAAGTCAAAATACGCCATAACTGTCTCCCATCTGGCGGGGGGTATAAAAATCAAAAACCTGCCGAACCCCGGGTGAAGGCAGGTAAATACCAGGATCAGGCATCAGAGGCCAGGGTTTTAAGGACATCTTCCTTGCCGATGATACCCACCAGTTTTTTGTTCTCCAACACGGGGATGGTATGAAAATGTTTTTCCACCATGAGGCTGGCGATTTCACTGACCGGTGTATCCGCCGCCACGGTCACCACATCCTTGATCATGGCCTGGGCCACGGTGGCGGCAGCTATTTTCTGGAATTCGTCATCCAATTTTTTTGACGAAAACAACGGAAAAATGGAATCCAGGATAGTAAAAATGGGGGGGATGGGCACCTCTTTCTGTTGAAAGATCAGATCGCTCTGGCACAGGATGCCGACCAGCTCTTCCCGGTCATTGACCACGGGCACGCCGTTGATGTGGTTGTTGAGCAGTATTTTTACGGCACTGGCAATATCGGTATCCGGGCTGACACTGATGATGCTGGTTTGCATAATATCGCGGGCTTTGATCATGAACATCTCCTTTTCAGACGGTAACGGCGGCATAAACAGTTGATACCCATTATACAGTAATCTTTGATTCACAACAAGCACAGAAAATTGCCGGAAAAATTTGACTTTGCTGGGATTGGTGGCCATTATCTGTTAAGATGAATGCGGTATTTCAATCAACCCTCATACAAGGAGGACTTATGCAGCTTGCCATAAATTTTAAGCAGATGGAATCCTCAGACGCCCTTAAATCCTATGCCCAGGAAAAACTGGACAAACTGGACAAAATGCTGGATGCCCCGGGGGAGGCAAATCTGGTGTTGTCGATTGAAAAAATTCGTCATATTGCGGAAGTGAATCTGATCAGTGATAAACTCAGAATCAATGCCAAAGAAGAAGCGGAAACAATGTATTCCGCCCTTGATGGTCTGGCAGATAAAGTCCAGGCCCAGATAAAAAAGAACAAGGAAAAAGCCCGGCGCCATCTGGCCGGTGACAAGCAGACCATTAAATCCACGCCCGAACTGGAAACTTTGGAAAAATAAGCGTAAAAAATGCTGACGCAATCACCTGTAGCTGCGTCCAAAAATCAAACACCGCCGAGGAATGAACACATCTGCCCCGGCGGTGATTTTTTTTTTGGATTTCTATCCTGGTGTATGTTAGGCCCTGCGTTTCTTTAAAAACCCCGTCAACTGGGCGATGTGCAGTTTTTCTTCCTTGATGATATGGTCCAGCTTGTCATGTCCGTATCTGGCAGGAACCAGATCCTTGAGTCCCAGGTAAAATAAAATGGATTCCTTTTCCAGGCCGATGGCTGTGGTGATGATTTCTTCTATGGGCTCTTCACCGGTGAAAGAATCAACAACATCCGGGTCCCCTTCACCGCCGTGACTGTCTGCCATGGCTTTCAGATACATGGACAGTTCATTGGCCGGATCAAACACGGTTTCCTGTTTTTCCCCTTCGGAAACCTCTTTTTGCATGGATTCAAACGTGGTTTTATGCTTGTCTTCCATACGGGCCAGCTTTTCCAGAAACGCCTTGTCATCCGGATCCTGCTGCAATGCGGCGGCTTTTCTGTAAAAATTGGCGCCGTTGGCTTCGATCTGGATTGCCATTTCAAATACTTCGTTCACATTAAAATCATATGCCATGAATTATCTCCTTAAATGTTTGGTCCATCATGCGACTTTAATTCCATAAAATACTTTCCATTCACATGTCAAGGGAAATCACGGATGAAAAATTTTGTTGAATGTGCCCTTGACCAACGCCCAAAAAAAGGGTATCAGATATGCGTACAAAATAAAATGATTGCCAATGGGCGGTTAACTCAGCGGGAGAGTGCTACCTTCACACGGTAGAAGTCACAAGTTCAATCCTTGTACCGCCCACCATTTTTCATTCCTTACGCGTCATCCCTGCCATTGTCAGAAAAAATCCATGGGAAATTAATCATGTGCAGCAGATGGTTAAAATGGGGAATCGTTGTCTGGGTGTGGATATTATTGGCAGGAATATCGGGAATACCGATTCGTACAGCCTCCTCCGGACAAATGCCCCGGCAAACTGAAAAAAACGGTCCCCGGCCGAATCAGGGGTGAGATGAATCCGGTGAATCGATAAGGCATTCTCCATATTTGCTGTGCCGGTCAAAATGGCGGTTCACACTGTGTCGGGATGTGTTGGCATAGCAATAGACACAGAAATGCGGGCAGGTGTCGTACATCCCGATATCTTTGCTGGAAATGCAGCGGCAGGCTTTGCGCTGGCCCTTGTCCTTAAGATCGACTTTTCCGGGGGTGGCAAACAGTTCCAGTTGCCGGGCTGTATCAGGATCGGTTTCACCATAATCCACAAACCGCATCAATTTCTGATCATGGGAGAATACCCTGCGGATCAGGTCATCATCGATGCATTTGTTTTTGACAATGCCGTAATCCGTTTTCAGGTCCATGGATTCGCCGCAGGTGGCCACGGTGATATCCCAGCCCTGTTTGTACCAGCATGTTTTCAATTGTTCAAGTCCCCGGGCGATCTGTCGGATCTGAGATTCTGACGGCTCAGCGGAAAAGACAGAAGACCTGTCAAACATATCCAGTTCCCGAATCAGGCTGTTCTGCACCTTTTGATACGCGGTAACATCCACGAAACTGACCACCAGTTTGTCGGTTTTGTGCATCAACCGGCTGCCGATGGATGCGATTTTTTCCAGCAGATGTTCCACAGACAGCCCGGGGGTGACGATCAAGGGATCGAACCGCCAGATCACACGGTGCCTGCCGATTTTGTCGGACAGTTCCCTGAATGTGCGGATTCGCTCTTGCAGCGGCGGCAGGCGGGGTTCCAGTTTTTCGGACTCATAATCGTTGAGCGTAAACTGAAAATAATAATTGATATCTCTTTTTTCAAATTCATCCAGTCGGGGCATCAGGGGCCTGGGATTTTTGGTCCAGAAAACAAACAGGCGGGCCGCTTCAAAGGAAACATAAAAAGGGCGGGTCTTGTTGAACGGGTTGACCCACACGGCATATCCGGCTTCAAGCCGGTGGATCAGCCAGTCAGAGTAGAATGCGGGAATATCAGTGGCCCGGCTGGCGGAAATAATCACCGGTGCCCGGGCAGGGACCCTTTTTTGATCTGCACGGGTCACGGTTATTTTTTTCCATTGCACGGGGCGGGCTGTCATTTTTCCTTTTGCTGAAGTGGAATCTCCCATTTTTTCATGAGTTTCCACACCAGGGTCCGGCTTTTGCCGATGCGGCGGGCCACCTCGGCTTTGTTCCAGTGGCATTGATTCAGCAGATCCACCAGGGCCTCCCGGGTCAGTTGCCGGGACGCCCGGTCATGGGATGGGCCCGGCAAAGACGTCTGCGTTTGGCCGGCACGGGCATTCTGGATTTCAGCCGGGAGATCCGTTTCTGAAATATACGCATTTCCGCAGACCACAAAGGCATGTTCAATGGCATTTTCCAGTTCCCGGACATTGCCGGGCCATGTGTGGGCCATCAACAGTTTCATGGCCCCGGGTGACACCCCTTTGATCTGTTTTTTCTCCCGCTTGCCGATTTTCCGGACAAAATAGTCCGTCAGCAGGACCATGTCTGCTTTACGATCCCTGAGGGGCGGAATCTGAATGGTGAATACCTTGAGCCGGTAAAACAGATCTTCCCTGAAAATCCCTTGCCGGGTAAGATCCGTCAGATCTTTATTGGTGGCGGCAATGATCCGGATATCGATTTTGCGCTTTTTGGTGTCGCCCACCCGTTCGATCTCCCGTTCCTGGAGCACCCGCAGCAGCTTCACCTGCATATACGGGGTCAGTTCTCCGATCTCATCCAGAAAAATGGTGCCCGTGTCCGCCTGCTCGAACCGCCCCATATGATCCTTGTGGGCCCCCGTGAACGCCCCTTTGACATGACCGAACAACTCGCTTTCCAGAAGGGTTTCAGACAGGGCCGAGCAGTTGACCGTGATCAGGGGACGCTGAATTTCCGAGGTATGGTAATGAATCGCTTTGGCCACCAGTTCCTTGCCCGTGCCGCTCTCTCCTTGAATCAGCACCGTGGCCCGGCTGTCTGAAGCGGCCCGGATCGCTTCAAATACATTCTGCATGGCAGGGCTTCTGCCGATGATGTTTCCCAGGCCAAAGGCTTCCTGCAGCTGCCGCCGGGCATCTTCTTCCCTTTTTCTTGCCAGAGACAGCTCGGTCAAATCCGTGATGGTTTCAACGATGCCCAGAATATGTCCCTGGGTATCTTTTGCCAGACGGGCATTTTTGATCACAGGGACATCATATCCGTCCTTATGCCGGACAAAACATTCCTTGGCTTCAGTACGGCCATGGCGCAGGACCCCGCATTCATGAATATCCGCCGGACACTGTTTGCCGTAGCACCGGCTGCATTTAAGGATATCACAGCGCTGCCCCACGGCCTCCAGGGCGGTAAAACCGGAAATTTTTTCCATGGCCCGGTTCCAGGAGGTGATAATGCCCTGGTCATCCAGGGTAAACAACCCTTCGGCCATGGTATCGATGATCTGATTTAAAAAGTGGACGTTCCACAGTTCATAGGTTTTCACAAATTGTCATGCTCCTTGCACCGGATCAAGTGCTCTTGATCCATCAATGATACACCACCCGTTTTCCCAAAGGGGCGAAACAGACCAGGGCCAGCCTGAAATGGGCAAATCCGAACGGAATCCCGATAATGGTGAGACAAAGGCTGGCACCGGCCAGAATGTGGGAGATGGCCAGCCAGATGCCGGCCAGGATGATCCACAGAAAATTGGCCAGCCCCGTGCCGACCACGCGTGCTTCACCCACATCCCGGGCATCCACCAGATCTTTGCCGAAGGGAAACGCGGCAAACCCGGCGATCCGGAATGCAGCCCAGGCAAAGGGGATGCCCACCACCGTGATGAACAAAAGCCCGCCCGTCAAAATCCACAACAACCAGGCAATCAAGCCACCCCCGAAAATAAACCATAAAATATTGAGTATCAGCGTCATACAATGTCCTTTATATCCATTTTCGGCCATTTTGCCGGGTTATGCCGCATGGTGTATTTAAAAATGTAAAATTAGCACCCGGCCCTTTTTTTGTCAAACACAGGTTTTGCCGCTTCCCGGCCGGAGAGACCCTCTGGGATCCGACACAAAAAACTTGATTTTGACGGGGTATCCCTATAGCCTATGCATTGATTTTTGGCTGAAAATTAAAAGAGGAACACATGAAAACTCGCAAACGCACAGTCATGGTATGGGTTCTGTGCCTGGTCGTTGTTCTTGCGGCTGCCGGATGCAGTACTACCTATTATGCGGCCATGGAAAAACTGGGCAAGGAAAAACGCCATCTGCTGAACGACAGTGTGCAGGATGTCAAGGACAGCCAGACAGAGGCAAAAGAAGAATTCACGGATGCACTGACTCAGATACAGACGCTGTATCACTTTGACGGCCGTGAACTGGAAACGGCCTACAAAAAAATCAAATCCCGCTATGACGACTGTCAATCCCGGGCCCAACAGATTGAAACCCGGATTGACCGGGTCAAGACCGTGGCTGATGACCTGTTCTCTGAATGGGAAACCGAGATCCATGACATCCAGGATCCGCAGTTACAGGCGGCCAGCCGCCGGTCCAGAACGGATACCCTGGCCCGGTATCAGAAAATGGAAACGGCCATGGATCAGTCGGCAAGAGCCATGGCCCCCGTACTGGCCAAGCTCAACGATATGGTTTTATTTCTCAAGCACAACCTGAACGCCCGGGCAGTGGGCGCTCTGGGAAAGGAAGCCCTGTCCATTGAAACGGATGTGGATGCTTTGATCCGGGATATGAACCGGGCCATTGCCGAAGCGGATCAGTTTATCGCGCACCTGTAACCTTACCATTACCTGCTTTTCCAGGAGAAGATGAATCATGAATGTAGACGGTAAAGAGATGCGGCCCATCTGGTTTGACCGGGACACGGAAACGGTCCGGGTCATTGACCAGCGGTGGCTGCCCCATGAGTTGATAATCAAGGACCTGACCCATGTGGACGAGGTGATTCACGCGATCCGGGAAATGGTGGTGCGGGGCGCCCCTCTCATCGGTGCCACCGGTGCTTTGGGGGTGTATGTCATACTGGTCCAGAAAGGAAACCGGGGAATGGATGATGCCTGGTTTTCCTCCCAGTGCGACGACCTGAAAAACGCCCGTCCCACGGCCACGAACCTGCGCTGGGGCGTAAACCGGGTCCAGGCAAAAGTGATGGAAAAGACCTCCCATGAAACGCGGATTCAAGCGGCGCTGGATGAATCTTTGGCCATTATGGAAGAAGAGGCGGATAACTGCCGGAAAATCGGTACCCATGGGCTGGAACTGATCCGGGAAACAGCCGATCGAAACCCGGGTCGGCCCGTGAATATTCTGACCCACTGCAATGCCGGATGGCTGGCCTGCATCGAATACGGCACGGCCACCGCCCCCATCTACGCGGCCCATGATGCGGGAATCCCGGTCCATGTGTGGGTGGATGAAACCCGGCCCTTAAACCAGGGGGCCCGCCTGACGGCATGGGAACTGGGCAAACACGGGGTCCCTCACACCGTGATCACGGACAATGCCGGGGGCCATCTGATGCAGCACGGCCGGGTGGACCTGGTGATCGTGGGCACGGACCGGACGACCCGGACCGGAGATGTGGCCAACAAGATCGGTACCTATCTCAAGGCCCTGGCGGCCAGGGACAATGATATCCCTTTTTACGTGGCCCTGCCGGCCTCCACGTTTGACTGGGACCTGACCGACGGGATCCGGGAGATTCCCATTGAAGAACGGGACCCGGATGAAATCCGGTATGTCCGGGGATGGCATGAGGATGCCATGATTCAGGTGCGGATCACCCCCATGGACAGCCCGGCAGCCAACCATGCCTTTGATGTGACACCGGCCCGGCTGGTGACCGGGTTTATTACGGAAAGAGGGGTGTGTGATGCATCGGAAAGCGCCATCACGGCATTGTATGCCGATCGATTCAAGAATGACTGATAATTTTTTTGGGAACCTATGATAACGGATTTAGAAAAAAAAGTGATTGCCCTGCTCCAGACCGACATTCCCGTGGTGCAACGGCCGTTCAGGCAGATGGCTGAAAAAATCGGTGTGACCGAAGAAAAATTTCTGGCAGTGCTGACGGATCTCAACCAGCGGGGGATCATCCGACGGTTCGGAGCGACATTGAAACACCAGAAATCCGGTTTCAAAGCCAATGCCATGGTGGCCTGGAACGTGGATGAATCCCGGGTGGAGCCAGTGGGCACGGCCATGGCAAAATTTGATGAAATCACCCATTGCTACAGCCGGAATCCGGCGCCGGGCTGGCCTTATAACCTGTATACCATGGTTCATGCCGCCAATGAGGACCAGTGCCGGGCATTGGCGGAAAAGATTTCCCAAACCGTGGGAGAGACCGATTATATCCTGCTTTTCTCCAGAAAAGAGCTGAAAAAAACATCCATGAAGTATTTTGAAGATTGAGTGCTTCCATGCCGGATGGGCCCCATGTGCTGTGTGTGAATCCCTGGATTCATGATTTTGCCGCTTTTGATTTCTGGTTGAAACCCCTGGGATTGCTGACCCTGGCCGGGTTGCTGCGTGATGCCGGAGTCCGGGTCAGTTTTATCGACTGCCTGGACCGGTTTCATCCAAAGGAGACAGGCCCGGTGAAAACCGGATGGGACGGCCGGGGACCGTTCCGGAAAACCCCGATCCTTCCGGCGGATGTGATCCCGCCCTCGGCCGGCCCCCTGCCCCGGACACGAAAACAATTCTTTCGTTACGGCATTCTGCCTGACTGGTTCAGAAAAGATCTGGAAGCATCGGACCCGCCGGACCTGATTCTGGTCACCTCCCTGATGACCTACTGGGCCTCCGGCGTCACGGAAACCATTTCCGTGATCCGGTCCGTGTTTCCGGATGTCCCAATTGTCTTAGGAGGAAAATACGCCACCTTATGCCAGGAGCATGCCGCCGCCTTTTCCGGGGCAGACCTTGTGATCACGGGCCAGGGGGAGCCGGCCCTGGAAAACATGATCACCCGGTTCACGGGCCGGCCCCTTCTTGTGAATGACCGGCCGGATGATCCGCCGTTTCCGGCCCTGGACCTGTGTTCAAAACTGACGTTTGCACCGGTTTTAACGGCCCGGGGGTGCCCGTTTTCCTGTGAGTACTGCGCCTCTTCTTTTCTGGAACCCCGCATGGTCCGCCGGTCCCCGGACCGGGTGTTTGAAGAGATCTGTCACTGGCACCACCAGCATAAAATAAAAAATTTCGCATTTTATGATGATGCCCTGCTGGTGAACGGACCCAATCATGCGTACCTGCTGATGGAAAAAATCATTGACGCCGGCCTGGACCTGTTTTTCCACACCCCCAATGCCCTGCATATCCGGGAAATCACACCTGAAGCGGCCGATCTCATGTTCCGGGCCGGATTTAAAACCATTCGTCTGGGACCGGAAACGGCGGCATTTTCAAAGACCGGCAATACGATGTCAAGGTCCGGGCCGATGAATTTTTCAGGGGCCGTGAATGCCTTGAAAACAGCCCGGATTCGACATAAAAACGAATCCGGGGCGTATCCCAGTGTGCGGCCTGCCGGACCAGAATCTGGATGATGTGGCCGCGTCCACATGGCGTTTGTACAAAAAGCCGGGGGTATTTGCCCGTACTGGCCTTTTACAGCCCCATTCCCCACACCCCGCTGTGAGAAACAGCCGTCTCGGGGCCCCGGTTCGATCTTAACCGGCACCCGGTGTTCGCAACAACAGCCTGTTTCCTGTGCCGGTCTGAAGCGGACCGGGCGCGGATTTCCCGATTGAAAACCAGCGGGTTTCAGATATAGTTTAACCGGATGCGTGGGCATCTGCTTAGTTTTCGAATCAAAGGGTAATTTATCATGATCGTATTTGATCTGGAATGCATCAACGGCCATGCGTTTGAAGGGTGGTTCCAGGACAAGCAGGAGATGAAACCCAGCGGGCAAGGTCTGCTGCAATGTCCGGTGTGCGATACCACCGCTGTGGTGCAGAAGCTTCACCCCATTGCCATCAGGACCTCGGCACCTGTCCGTGCCCGATCAAATGAGGCTGCACCAGGCATTCCAGGCCGGCCCGAAGCCATATGGCCGAACTCACGGACCGGGTGGCCAGGTTTGTGGGAAAACAATTTTGAAGATGTCAGCATCCTTTGCCAAAAAGAAGCGAATGCGTACGGGGCATCTGAACATCGCAGCATCGGGGACCACCACGCGTGAAGAGGAAAAAACACTTCGAAGGAAGGGGTGCCCGTGATCAAGAAATCCCTGTTTACAAAAACCGGTGAAGTTAATTAATATTACGGTTTCCAGCGCTTTTTCCCATATTTTTACAGTATCGTGACGGTGCTGGCCGGTGTTTTTCTTTTGCCGGATGCACGGGGGTATGGTTTCACCATTTCCTTTGACCAGATAAACGGATTAAAGGAAACAGATCCCGTGATGTTTGAGGAACCCAGGTCGGACAGAGTGAAAAAAATCACCTATACCAAAAGACGCGGTATTTTGGTGTCCGTTGAAATTGCCGATCAATTTACAGACTGCGCCACAGAAGATTCCGGTTTTTCATCGGACAAGGACCGGATGAGACGGCCGGCAAAGCCGTGATCATTGAACAGGCCCGGACGGGCGGCACAAAATCCTGCCGATGCCGTGGTTGACGGCAGCCCATCTCGGCTGCGGCAGCCTGCCAGCTGCATGGATGAGATGTGGCGAGGCGTTGGGAAAAAGATGGCCGACATGATGGCACAGATTGAAACCATTCCGGAAACCGAAGAATACCAGGCCATGAAAGATGCCATGGCCGAACTGGAACAAAAGCTGAAAGACTCCGGACAGAAAATGAGCGATACCTTGAAAAACGATGTTCTCCCTTTGCTGGAAGAAAAGATCAAGGCATTGTCAGACAGCCTTCGGCAGCAGGGGCAGGAAAACAAGGCAGATGACCTGGAAAAGGATTTTGGACGGCTTCAGGATATTTAGCCGGTTTCAGAACTTCCGGATCAGCACCACGCCTGCGGTAATCAGGGCAATGCCCAGGATTCTCAGCCAGGAGATGGTCTGCACGGGCACCCCCAGCAGGCCGTAATGATCCAGGGCCACGGCCATGAGCAGCTGGCCCGCCACCACCAGGCTGAAGGTGAGGGTGGCGCCCAGACGGGGGGTGAGAATGATCACGGACGTCACATAAAACGCGCCTAACAGCCCGGCCAGCCAGACCCACCACTCGATGCCGGCTGCCTGGCGCACGGCCGTAAAGTCCATGCGCAAAAAAAGGCCGTACCCCAGCAGTCCCAGCGTGCCCACAAAAAATGAGATCAGGGCCGCATACACGGGATCCCCGATGGCCCGGCCCATTTTTCCGTTGAACCCGGCCTGGACCGGGGCCATCATGCCGGCCACAAGGGCGGTGAGCAGCCATATCAGTTTCATTTCACGTTCCTTTTACTGATCCGCCAGAATCGTGACATTCACCTTCCGGTTCCGGGGCCCGTCAAATTCACAAAAAAAGATGGATTGCCAGGTGCCCAGCACCAGATCTCCGTTTTCCAGGGCCACCATTTCCGACGGTCCGAACAGGCTGACTTTGATGTGGGCCGCGGAATTGCCTTCCAGATGGGTGTACCCGTCATCCCAGGGGATGATTTTGTTGAGGGTCTTTAAAATATCGACCGGGACGGCCGGATCCGCATTTTCATTGATGGTGACCGCGCCCGTGGTGTGCAGGGAACAGACATGCACCAGCCCGTTTTGGATGCCGGAATCCTTTACCACCTGCCGCACTTGACCGGTGATATCTATCATCTGGGTTCTGCTGTCGGTGTTGACACCAATAATCACACGGCACCTCTTTGTTGTATTAGCCGTTTACCAGCGACAGGGCCTGGTTCACCACATTGTCCACGGACATGCCCAGTTGTTCCAGAACTTCACCGCCCGGGGCCGAGGCCCCGAACCGCTCGATGCTGACCATGGCACCTTTGGGGCCCACATATTTTTCCCATCCCATGCCGATACCGGCCTCCACTGCCAGGCGGCAGGTCACTTCCGAAGGCAGGATACGCGCCCGATAGGGTGCCGGGGCTTTTTCAAACCATTCCCAGGACGACATGGACACCACGGAGGTCTGGATATTGTGTTCCTTTTCCAGTATTTCTGCCGCTTTCAGGCTGATATGGACTTCCGAGCCCGTGGCGATGAGGATCAGATCCGCTTCTTTTCCCCGGTTTTGAATGGCATAGGCCCCGTATTGAAATTCTCCGTCCCGTTTGGATACATCCAGAACCGGCAGTTTCTGACGGCTCAAAATCAGGGCCGTGGGCCCGTTTGAGGTGGTTAACGCCTGTTTCCAGGCCTGGGCCGTTTCATTGGCATCGGCCGGGCGCACCACATGGAGCCCGGGGATGGCCCGCAGGGCCGCCAGATGTTCCACGGGCTGATGGGTGGGGCCGTCTTCCCCCACCGCCACGCTGTCATGGGTGAACACATAGATCAAAGGCAGATTCATCAGCGATGCCAGCCGGATGGCCGGGCGCATGTAATCGGCAAACACCAGAAAGGTGCCCCCATAGGGACGGACCCCGGAATGCAGGTACATGCCGGCCATGATCCCGCCCATGGCATGTTCTCTGATTCCGAACCGGATGTTGCGGCCCTGCCGGTCATTTTTCTGAAACTCCGTGGAACAGGTGAGATAGGTCTTGTTGGACGGGGCCAGGTCCGCAGACCCGCCCATGAGCGCGGGCAGGTTCGGGGCAATGGCATTGAGTACTTTGCCTGAAGCGGCCCGGGTGGCCACGGGGGCATCGGATGGGGAAAACTCAGGAATATCCTTATCCCAGTCCTTGGTCAGAAATCCGCTCACGGCATCCACAAACAGGGCCGCATCTTCGGGATAGGCTTTTTTATAGGCTGAGAAAACATCCTGCCACGCGTTCTCCAGGTTTTCACCGGATGCCATTGCGTTGCGGGTATGATTCAGCACGGCTTCGGGCACATGAAAGGTCAGATCCTCGGGCAGGCCATAGAATTTTTTCACCAGCCGGATCTCTTCGTCCCCCAGGGGGGCCCCATGGGCATCGGCCGTATCCTGCTTGTTGGGGCTGCCATAGGCGATATGGGTTCTGATCTTGATCAGAGACGGGCGGTCCGTTTCCTCTTTGCCCGCCTGGATGGCGGCCTGGATGGCAGTCAGGTCATTGCCGTTTGCCACTTCCGTTACATGCCAGTTCATGGCCGTGAATTTGTCTGCCACGTTTTCCGTGAACGCGATATCCGTGGCCCCTTCAATGGTGATCTGGTTGTCATCATAGATCAGGATCAGTTTGCCCAGACCCAGATGTCCGGCCAGAGACACGGCTTCCATGGCCACCCCTTCCATGAGGTCCCCGTCCCCGCACATGCAGAAGGTATGATGATCAATGAGTGCGTTGTCATCCTTGTTGAACCGGGCTGCCAGGTGGGATTCGGCAATGGCCATGCCCACGGCGTTGGCAATGCCCTGGCCCAAAGGCCCCGTGGTGGTCTCCACCCCCGGGGTTTCTCCGTATTCCGGATGGCCCGGTGTCCGGGAGCCCCATTGTCTGAAATTTTTCAGATCATCCAGGGTCAGCCCATACCCGAACAGATACAGCAGGCTGTAAAGCAAAGAAGAGGCATGGCCGCCGGACAGCACAAACCGGTCCCGGTCGATCCATGCCGGGTTTTGGGGATGATGTTTTAAAAACGTATTGAACAGCACATAAGCGGCCGGTGCCAGTCCCATGGGTGCACCGGGATGGCCGGAATTGGCTTTTTGCACGGCATCCATGCAAAGGGCTCGAATGGTATTAATCGTGAGTTGGTCCAAATTTTCTGTGGCATCGACCATGATCTATTTCTCCTGATAAAAGTGAGCTGAGTGTTATAAGGCTCTCATAAATTCGGGTTTAAGTTTAATTTTTCCGCTCAACGCCTGAGCGATCTGATCCAGGGTTTTTTCCTTGTCCCGGGGAAGCCGGGCCCGGACGGGCAGATAATTGGAGGCATGGTTGGCATGGAACAGCCCGTCCGACAGATGGGTGGACGCAATCATCTGGCCCAGTTCCGCCAGCATCTCTTCCGGGGAAGGCAGCTGGAACCGGCCGGCCTGGTAATCATCGTGCAGTTCCGTACCCGGAATCAGCATCAGGCTCAACGCCCCCACATAGTCGGGATCGATTTCCGACAGGACCCGGCCCGTCTCTTTGGCATGAATCAACGAGCGCTCTTTTCCGGCCAGCCCCACCAGCACGGTGACCGACAGTTGGATCCCCGCCTGTTTCACCCGCTTTCCCATGCGGATCATCTTGTCAGAGGTGGCGCCTTTGCAGATATCGGCCAGGACCTGATCATCGCCGGATTCCAGGCCCATGTAAGCGATGCCCACGCCCAGGGATTTCAGTTCCGCCAGCTCCTCATCCGTTTTCATGCCGATACCCTTGGTGTTGGCATACACGCCCACCCGCTCCACCCAGGGAAGCCGGTCCCGAATCCGTTCCAGAATAGGCCGCAACCGCCGCATGGGCACGATCATGGCATCCCCGTCACAGATGAACAGCCGCGTTTGCTTAGGGAAATGGGTCCGGGCATACTCGATGTCCTGGAAAATGATGTCATCTTTTTTGATGGTGAACCGCTTGTCCCGGAAGCTGCCGCAAAACGTGCACTTGTTGTGGGAACACCCTAACGTAACCTGAAGCAGGATGCTGTCCGCCTCGCTGGGAGGCCGTATGATCATTCCTTCATAATGCATGGGATAATTTTCCTGTTAAAATTCCAAAGGCTTACTTGTAACAGGTATTGCATCAAATTTCAATGTCATTGATCATGTTCGGTTTTGCCAGCCGTCATTGGCGTCATCCTTGAAATCCAGCCCCTTGAAATGGGGCTTGAGATCCAGCAACGGGGTGTTGTCCAGCACATCGATGCCGGAAATATCCAGGCGGGTGCCGGTGATCCCTTTAAGTCGCACGGTGCTCAGCCCGATGGGGTTGGGCCTGCGGGGAGAACGGCTGGCAAACAGTCCCACTTCCTTGCCCCCGCCGCTGGGGGGGTGGACATGCAGGGTCACGGGTTTGTCCGGCCGGTCCAGGAAGAAAAACACCTGGATATAGTTGAACGTGTCCAGGCGGTAGAGCCCGTCCGCCAGTTCCGGATTCAGCTCAATGTAAAACGTGCCTGCCGCTTTTGTTTCCGGCTGATGGGGCACGTCATGATGGGAGGTGTAGGGGGTGTGAATGGTTCCGATGGGATGAAACAGGATGTCCATGGGGTCTCCTTGATGATCAGTGTTTTTTAATTTTTTCATACGGATGAAGACACGGGCGCCCGGGGCCGGATCAGGCCCTGGGCGCTGCGGATCAGGGTTCGGGTGTATTCATGGGCCGGATGGTTGATGATCCGGGCCGCCGGGCCCGTTTCAATGATCCGGCCCCCGGACATCACCCCGATGCGGTCCGCCACTTTTCGTGCCAGTCCGATGTTGTGGGTGACAAACAGCAGGGTCACCCCTTTTTCGATCTGAAGGATCAAGAGCATTTTGAGCACCTTGGCCTGAACACTGGGATCCAGGGCGCTGGTGGGTTCGTCGGCAACCAGCAAGTCGGGTTCATGCACCAGGGCCCGGGCCAGGCAGACCCGCTGGATGGCCCCCATGTTCAGTTCATGGGGATAGCGCTTCAGAAATTCCGGGGCACAGGACAGCCGCACATCGGACAGGGCCCCTTTGACCCGGTCTGCCAGTGCGGATTCGTCCCTGACGGTTTTGTGGATCCGAAGCGGCTCCGCCACGATTTCAAACACCGTGGCGAGGCCGGTGGCTCACGGATTCCGCCGGGTTCTGGTAGATGATTCCGATACGGGTGGCCAGGGATGCAGCCTCTTTTTTTTCATCCACAGGTCCATGTCCCGGCCCTAGGTGCGGGTTCCCTGGTCCGGGGAAAACGGCCCCGCCGCAATCATGGCCAGGGTGGTTTTGCGGATCCGTTTCTCCCACCAGACAGAACACCTCTCCGGCCATGAGCGTCCAGATCCGTGGATGGGGCCGTGACTTTGCCATAGGATTTGGCCACCTGTTCAAAATGCAGGGGCCCCGGGCGATCCCGCCCCGCAGGCATGACGCACCCGATGGTCCCCGTCCGGCGTGATCTCCATGGCCACAGATCCCAGGCGGGATGGCCTGGGTGCACCGGGGCTGGAACAAACACCCTTCCGGCGGGGCATGCCCGCCTGGTGAAACGCGTCCGGGGCTTGCCACATGGGTGTGCACATGGGTGTGGCCGTTATCCGCGGCATGGGCGTGGACCATCCGGTAGAACGCGTCCCCAGTTCCGCCCAAGTCCCGCACCGCGTCCATGGTGGGGAAAGGCCCCGGGCCAGAACCAGGAGTATAGGGATGGGCCGGGTGCTCCAGCAGATCCCTGCCGGGCAGGTGTTCCATGATCTGGCCCAGATAGAGCACGGCAATTTCATCGGCCAGAGCCCCGGCCAAGATCCAGGTCATGGGTGATGAGCACACTTTTTGTTTTGGGCGGCATTGTTGAATCACGTCCGCGACAAAGTTTGGGTCACGGCATCCAACGCCGCCGTGGGTTCATCTAAAATCAACAGGGCGGGTCAGGATCAGGCCCTTGGCCAGTCCCCGCTGGACCTGGCCGCCGCTCAATTCATGGGGATACCGGTCTGCCAGTTCCGGTGCCAGGCCCATGGTGGTCAACCGGAGTTTGGGCCATTTCCAGTGCCTGTTTTTTCCGGGGTGCCCCGCTGGATCAACGGTTCGGCCACCTGATCTTTCAGCCGATGCACGGGGTTGAGATTGGCGGCCCCGTTTTGAAACACCATGGCCGCTTTGGCCCACCAGCGGATCGGGGTCATGCGGGCCTCATCAAACGCCAGCAGATTTTCCCTGACCCAGAAAGATCTCTCCTTTGACCTTTGCATTGTCCGGCAAAAGTCCCATGATGGCTTTGCCCAGAGTGGTTTTGCCGGAACCGGATTCCCCCACCAGGGCCGTGATACGTCCCGGCGCCAGGGTCAGGTTCACCCCGTCCAGAGCCAGCAGAGAGTGGTCGTCTTCCGTATATTGAACCGTCAGTTTTTTTATGGTGATCCGCACGAAGATATCATACCTTAAAGGGTTGAGGTTATAAAGCGGTTTTCAGCCGGGGATCGAACACCCGTTCCAGGCTGATGGTCACAAACGTGGTGCCCATGATCAGAAAAGACAGCAGCAACACCGGCGGCATCAGCCAGTGGGCCCAGATATCCATATAATAATATTTAAGCGCAAAACTGATCATCAGGCCCAGGGATTTCAGGGAAGGATCGAACAGCCCCAGAAACGCCAGGGACGCTTCCATGAACACGGCCATGCGCAGTTTGGCCGCAAAGTTGATCAGGTACAAGGGAAACAGTTCCGGCATCAGGTGCCGGAAAATGATGTACCGGGAAGATCCGCCCATGTGCCGGGCTGCCTGGATGTGCAGCCCGTGTTTCAGGGTCAGGGCCTGGGCCCTGATCCCCCGGGCCGTGGTGGGCCAGGTCAGGGCCGCCAGGGTCAGTGCCAGCACCCAGGGCTGGGGCTGAAAAAAAGCAGCCAGCAGGATCAGAATCATGACGGATGGAATCGCCAGCACAATGTCGGCCAGACGCATGAGAATCTGGTCCACCCACCCGCCCTGCCAGGCGGCAAACAGTCCGGTCACGGATCCCAGGATCAGGCCGGCGGATGCCGCCGTCAGCCCGAAGATCAGGGTGTTTCTCAATCCGGACAGCAGTTCGGCGAAAATATCCATGCCCCCGTCGTTGATGCCCAGCCAGTGCCGGGCCGACGGCGGATCCAGCGGGATAAAGGAGGTGTCGTAGGGATCCCAGGGCATCAGCACCGGCCCGAAAACGGCCAGGCAAAACAACAGGCCCAGCAGGGCGGCCCCCGTGAGAAACCAGGGATCCCTCCTGATCCGGTGTCCGGCATCAAGATGCATGGGCCACCCGGGGATCCAGCAGGATATAGACAAATTCCAGGGCCAGGTTGATTCCCAGCACCATGATGGATGCCGCCAGAACAATGCCCTGGATCAAAGGCAGGTCCCGCATGGCAATGGCATTGAACAGCAGGGTGCCCAGGCCGGGATAGGAAAAAAGGGTTTCCACCACCAGGGCACCTGTGATCATAAAGGCAAACCGCAGCCCGAACCGGGTCACCAGGGGCAAAAGCGCGTTGCGGGCCGCATGGGCGTACCGCACCCGCAATGGCGGCAATCCCTTGGCCCGGGCCGTTAAAACAAACGGGCTTTTCATCACCATGACCATGCCGGCCCGGGCCAGCAGAAAATTGCCGGGGAAATAGGCCAGAACCAGGGTGGTCAGCGGCAGGGCCAGGTGGTGCAGCCGATCCGCCACCTGCTGCACAAAGGTGTGATCGGCATACGCGGTCTGGGCCCCGGCGGCGGGAAACCAGCCCAGATTCAACGCAAATACCAGCAGCAGCAGGACCCCGGAACACAGTTCCGGAATCCCTTCCAGCACGGTCATGAGGCCCACCCCGGCCTTTTCCGTGCGGGTGCCCCGCCGCCAGGCCGCTTCCACGCCCAGCACAAATCCCAGAATCGAAGACAGCACATGGGCCGTGCCCATGAGCACCAGGGTCCAGGGAAGGGCATCGAAAAACAGGGCCGCCACCGGGGCCTGAAACGCGTAGGAATACCCCCAGTCCAGGCAAAAGACCCGGCCTAAAAAGGCCGTGAACCCGGAATTATCCTGGTACAGGGCCCGAAGGTCCGCGGCCTGCTCTGCCGTGAGGGTGACATCGGAAGCCCCGTACATGGCCGTGACAAAATCACCGGGCAGCATCCGGGGCAGGCTGTGGCTCAAAAAAGCCAGGATCAGGGCTGCAGCCAGATAGGCCAGCACCGGGGTCAGCCAGGTATGTCGGGTAGAAGCTTGCATAAAATCTCTTTGTGAGCGGTCACCCAACCGGATCCATTCGTTTTACCGGATCAGGGCCAGTTTGTTCTGGGGAATGGGCACGCCTTTGCTGATGCCGCCCCGGGTGTAAAACCATTTAATACCTTTGTCCGGGTTGTACCCGGCCAGGGTCACGGGATAATACAAAGAGATGGCAGGCAGCTCCCGGGCATAGACCGCCTGAATGTCAAACACCAGGCGTTTTCGTTTTTCCGGGTCCATCTCCGTCATCTGGGCATCCATCAGGGCATTGAGTTCCGGGCAGGTATCATACCGGGCGCTGTTCACGGACCCGCCCCCGTACACGGAAGAAGTCATTTCATTGAGTATTTTGGGGTCCCCGGAAATACCGCCGTGGCCGGACACGGCCAGATCGAAATCCCGTTTTTTCACCCGGCTGTCCGTGGTGGTCTGCTCCTGGTTCACCAGGGTGACTTTGATGCCGATATCCGTGAGCTGCCGGGCAATGATCTCCCCGTCCCGGTCGGATACACTTTCCCCGGCCACCGTGAGATTGGAGGCGATCAGCTCCAGGGCCAGGGGCTGCCCGTCTTTATGAAACATGCCGTCCGGTCCCGGGGTCCAGCCCAAATCCGTAATGATCTGCCTGGCCTTTTCCGGGTTGTAAGGATAATCCGGCGTGTCCGGGTTGTACATCTCATGATCGATGCTCAACAGACCGTATGAGGCGGGTGTGCCGAATCCCCGGTGGGACTTGTCGATGATCTCCTGCGGATCGATGGCATAGGCCAGGGCCTGCCGGAAACGTCGGTCATCAAACGGGGGTCTGGTGTGGTTGATCATCAGTTTCTTGTTCCAGCCCCGCTCGTTTTCAATCACGGTCAGCCCTTTTTTTTCCAGGGATCCGGCCATGTCCGGCTGGATGTTGGCCAGATCTGCCTGGCCCGTGACCAGGGACATCAGCGCTTTGGACGTGCGCACGTAAATCAGGCGCTGTTTTTTCGGCCGCCCCTGGTAATAGTGTTCAAATGCCTCGTACAGATAGGTGCCCTGGGTTTTATCGAAATCTTTGAACACATAAGGCCCGCTGCCCACCATGCAGGCGGAATCAATACAGGACTCCGGCTCAGTGATTTTTTCCCACACATGTTTGGGGATCACGGGCATGGTGCCCCCGATATCCGACAGAAACGGGGCATAGGGCTTTGACAGATAAATGGTCACGGTATGATCATCCACGGCTTTGGCCCGGTCCACGGCATCAATGGAAATCCACTGGTACGGGTGCTGCTGAAAATAAGCAAGGGTGAACACCACATCATGGGCCGTGACCGGTGTGCCGTCATGCCACAGGGCCGCCGGGTCCAGGTGAAAAGTGAACGCCAGGTGTTGCGGATCATAGGCCCAGTGTGTGGCCAGACCCGGCACATATCCTTTCTGATCCTTCCACACCAGGGTGTCAAATACCCAGGACATGCGGATATACCCGGGTCCCCGGGGATAATGCCGGAACGGGGTGGGATATCCCCAGTCCCCTTTGCCGTCGGCAATGCGGATGTCACGGTCATCCGCCCATACCGGGCCGGAAAAAGCTGAAAAAAGAATTCCTGCGGCAATCAGCACAAAGACGGCCCACCCCTTCAGGGTCCCGGCAGAAATCTTGTCCGTTACAGGCTGAAGAAGCGGGGGTCGGATGTTGGCTGGACGGTCCGGTCAGGTAACGCCATATCACGCACTCCTTATGAAAAAAACCATGGCTCTTATCGGTTCCGGGACATGCCTTCATAGCTTGGGTTTTACATATAGAAGTGACAAAAAATTTTTCGTTTTCTTCAGGCTTCATGCCTGTATTGTGCATGATTACATATCCAGAGCCGGCCGGAAAATAACAGTCTTTTTTTTTTTTATATGTTGTGTCAGGGTGATTTCAATTGATCAGATTCGGGAATTGCGATATATTTCTGATAATCAAAACAAGATTGGTTTTAAAAAGGAATAAAATAAATGGAAAAACCGATCCCCGGTACGGGGAACATATCCTGAACATCCTAAAAGAAGAACTGGTGCCGGCCATAGATGCACCGAGCCCATTGCCGTGGCCTATGCCGCAGCCCGGGCCGCCGCAGTGCTCAAGAACCTGCCGGACCGGGTCACGATCGAGGCCAGCGACAATATCGTTAAAAACGTCAAAAGTGTGGTGGTGCCCAATACGGGGGGGGACTGCGTGGCATTGCCGCGGGCGGCGGCCGGGATTGCCGCGGGAAATGCCGATGAAATGCTGGAAGTGATCGCCCATGTGGATGAAGTCGGCAAACAGCGGATCCGGCAGTTTCTGGAAACCTGTGATATTCATGTGTTACCGCTGACCACCGACATTTTTGTTTGATCTGAAAGTCACGGTTTTCAAAGGATCGTCCCGGGCCATGGTTCAGATTTCCCATTTTTCACACCAATATTGTTCTAATCGAAAAAGACGGCGATATTGTGTACCGGAACCAGGATTGTGACGAGGTCAACGCCACGGTACTCACGGACCGGACCCTGCTCAATGTCGAGGATATAGTGGATTTTGCTTCTTCCGTGACCCCTTTCGAAGTTAAAACCCTGCTGCAAGAAATGGTGGACCTCAACATGGCCATTGCCGAGCAGGAGTATCCGGGACCTGGGGGGCCAATATCGGCACGGTGCTGATGGAAGTGTGGGGGATGACATCAAGGTCAGGGCCAAAGCCATGGCCGCCGGCGGGTCCGACGCCCGGATGAGCGGATGTGAACTCCCGTGATGATCGTATCCGGTTCGGGCAATCAGGGCATCACGGCATCCGTGCCCGTGGTGGTGTATGGGAAGCATTTGGGCGTGGATCCAGACACCTTGTTCCGGGCCCTGCTGGTCTCCTGTCTGGTGACCATTCACCAGAAAACCGGCATCGGCGGCTGTCCGCCTACTGGCGGGGCCGTGAGCGCGGGGGCGGGGGCCGGGGCCGGGATCTCCCTGGCTCCACGGGGGCCGGTGGCTGCCGGGAGATCGCCCACCGGCTGTCAATGCCCTGGCCATGGTGTCCGGCATCATCTGTGACGAGGCTTGAAACCCTCGTGCGCCGCCAAGATCGCCATGTCTGTGGAAGCCGGACTTCTGGGGTTTTCATGTTCCAGAAAGGCAAACAGTTTTACGGCGAGGACGGGATCGTGAAAAAGGCGTGGAAAATACCATTGTCAACATCGGGCGCCTGGGCCGGGACGGCATGCGGGAAACCGACCGGGAGATCATCCGCATGATGCTGGGACAATAACCCGGCCGGAAAAATCGAACAATTATCCGATATTGGTCACACCTACCTCTTCAAAGGTTTTGATGTCCGCCAGAATCCGGGTGGACAGATCCAGCAGTTCCATGCACACGGCCGCACCCGTGCCCTCCCCCAGACGGAAATTCAGATCGATGAGCGGTGACAGTCCCAGACGGTCGTGCATGTATTTATGGCCGATCTCCACTGACTGGTGACTCACAAACAGATAATTTTTTGCCGCCGGAGCCAGCTCGCAGGCGATCAAAGCCCCGGCCGTGGAGATCAATCCGTCACAGATCACCGGGATGCCGCGGGATGCCGCCCCCAGAACCAGCCCGGCCAGGGCCCCGATCTCCAGACCGCCCACCTTGGACAGAATATCCAGCGGATCTTTGGGATCCGGTGTATGCAGATCCAGCCCTTTTTGAATCACGGCGATCTTGTTGGCCAGGGCCGCATCATCGATGCCCGTGCCCCGGCCCGTGAGTTTTTCCACGGGCAGGCCGGAAAATGCGGCAATCACCGCAGTGGACGGCGTGGTATTGCCGATGCCCATATCCCCGGTTCCCAGCAGATCCACAGGCGATTCCGCTTCCAGCTCTGCGACGATCTCGATGCCGGATTCGATGGAACGGATGGCTTCGTTCCGCGTCATGGCCGGTTCTTTGGTGAAATTGGCGGTGCCGTGGCGTACTTTTTTGTGGAAAATGGGCAATGCCGGATCAAAATCATAATTGACCCCGATATCCGCGGCCTTGACCTCAGCCCCGGCATGTTTGGCAATCACATTCACGGATGCCCCGCCCCCGGCAAAATTGAGCACCATCTGAGGCGTGACTTCCGCCGGAAACAGACTGACTCCTTCTTCCACCACACCATGATCCCCGGCACAGGTGACAATACGCTTATGGGTCAGCCTGACGTCAAGGGTCCCTTTGATGGCGGCCAGACGGGCGGAGATATCTTCCATGACGCCTAAACTTCCCGGGGGTTTGGCCTGATTGCGCAGGCGGTCTTTTGCCGCTGCCAGGGCGGCCGGGTCCAGTTCTTTCCGGATTTCTGAAATCGTGGTTTCAAGCAATGACATATATTACCTCTTCTCTTTGATATCGGTTTCAAATAGTTCCATGCCTTTTTTCATGGCACAGAAATCCCCGCACATGGTGCAGGTCTGTTTTTCTTCCGGGGCCCGGGCTGAACGCACGGCCTCAGCGATGTCCGGGAACAGGAGGTGCCGGGACAGATCCTCCCAGCGCATGTCCCTTCTGGCCAGGGCCGCCTGTTTTTCCGTGTCCCGCCGGTCCGGATACTTAGCCAGATCCCCGATACGCACGGCCAGGCGGGTGGCTCTCACCCCTTCTCTGACATCATGAACATCCGGCAGTGCCAGGTGTTCGGCCGGGGTGATGTAGCACACCAGGTCGGCCCCGAACCGGGCCGAACTGGCCGCGCCGATGGCCGCAGAAATATGGTCGTATCCGGCACCCGTGTCGCAGGGGATGGGTCCCAGCACATAATAGGGCGCGTTGCCGGACATGCGTTTTTCCAGCATGATGTTGCCTTCAATCTCATCCAAAGGCACATGGCCCGGACCCTCCACCATGGTCTGGCACCCCATTTCCCGTCCGATCTCCGCCAGTTCGCAGTTGATGATCATCTCTGCCATCTGGGCCCGGTCATGGCTGTCGTGAATCGCTCCGGCCCGGATCCCGTTGCCCAAAGACAGCACGGCATCATATTTTTTCATCAGACGGCACACCCGGTCGAACTGTTCATACAGCGGATTTTCCCTTTGATTGATATCCATCCAGGCCACCATGAACGTCCCGCCTTTGGAGGCCAGGCCGCCGTAGCGGAACCCCTGTTTTCTCAAGCGGTCGATGGTATACTGGTTGATGCCGCAGTGAATGGCCATGAAACTCAATCCGTCGGCCAGCTGCTGCTCTATGAGATCAAACAGATACTCCGGGTCCAGTTTTGCCGGATTTCTGTGTTTTCGGATGGTTTCCTTGAACGCCTGGTACAGCGGCACATTGCCCACGGGCAGGTTTGTGCTGTCCAGAACGGTCCGCCGGATTTTGTCCATGTCACCGGCAGCGGACAGCTCCATAAGGGTGTCGGCGCATTCTTCTTCTGCGGCCCGGGCCTTTTCCACCTCCAGACCGATGTCGCAGATATCCGACGAGGTGCCGATGGAGGCATTGACTTTGGTGCGCAGGCCCGTGCCGATGCCGACGGTTTTCTGATGTTTTCTGTTGGGATTGCAGGGGATGACGATCTCCCCTTTTGCCACATGATCCAGGATAAAGGTCTCATCCAGACCTTCCTGCCCGGCAATGGTCTTCATTTCAGACGTAAGAATGCCCTGACGGGCAGATTCCAGCTGAGTGATCATAGTATCCTCGCTATGATTTGCCTGTAAAACACAAAAAGGGTTTCACAGGACAT
>JAGYOW010000002.1 GCA_018399285.1 Desulfotignum sp. | reverse complement strand
TGTTGTTTATGATCGGCAATATTTTAAGTGATGTGTGCGTGGCCATTGTGGATCCCCGGGTGCGGTTCAAATGAGCCTTTTTGTCTTTAATCCTGTTACCCGCCGCAAACTCAAGCGGTTCATTTCCATCCGCCGGGGATTCTGGTCGTTTCTCATTATTATCGGGTTGATCCTTTTCTCCTTTGCTGCGGAACTGTTCATCAATTCCCGGGCACTGGCGGTGCGGTATCAGGGAACATGGTATTTCCCCACCTACGGCCATATGATTCCCGGCAGCACCTTTGACCTGGACTACCAGTATGAAACCGATTACCGGGAACTCAAACGCTTGTTTCAACAGGCGGGACAGGGAGATTTTGTGATCCTGCCGCCGGTGCCGTACAATCCGTATGAAAATGATCTGCGCCTCAACCAGTATCCACCGTTTCCGCCGTCCATCAAAGACCGTCACTTTCTGGGCACCGACAATGTGGGCAGAGATATTCTGGCCCGCCTGGTGTATGGGTTCCGTACAGCCATTCTGTTTTCTTTTTTTCTGCTGGTGATCAATTACACCATCGGGATTTTCATCGGATGTGCCATGGGATATTTCGGAGGGCGGTTTGACCTGTTTTTTCAGCGCATCATCGAGATCTGGTCCAATATCCCGTTTCTGTATGTGATCATTATCGTGTCCTCCATTCTGGTCCCCAGTTTTATGATTCTGTTGCTGATTATGGCGTTTTTCGGGTGGATCAGCATCACCTGGGTCATGCGCACCATGACCTACAAGGAAAAGGAGCGGGAATATGTTCTGGCGGTAAGAAGTTTAGGTGCTTCCCATTTCCGTATTATTTTCCGGCATATCATTCCCAATACCATTTCAGTGATCGTGACCTTTGCACCCTTTGCCATCTCCAGCGGCATTGTGGCTCTGACTTCTCTGGATTATCTGGGGTTCGGCCTGCCTGCGCCCACACCTTCCTGGGGGGAACTGCTGTCCCAGGGATGGCAGAACATGGAAGCGTGGTGGATCTCTGCATCTGTGGTCGGCGCCCTGGTGGTGACGCTCATGACCGTTACTTTCACCGGTGAAGGCATCAGGGAAGCCTTTGACCCCAAGCAGCACACCATTTACGAGTAGAGGAAAGCATTTTTTCAATTTTCCGGGTTACGGGGTATAGCCGCCCCTGAAGATCAATACACCTTGCGCCGGGAAAACCCTCTGCCCAGGACATTGAAGGTGTTTTCCGTGATCATGAACGCATCTGCATCAATGTTGAACACAATCTCTTCAATGCGTTTGATCTGGTAAGGGTTGGCCACGGTGAGGATGATCTCCTTGTCCTCACCGGTGTAAGCACCGCGGCCTTTGAGAAAAGTGGCCCCCCGCTGCATTTTTTTTAAAATTTCGTCAGCAATGGTTTTGGGGTCTTTGGAGATGATTAAGATCATCTTGCGCTGGTTGAACAAACCGATGCAGTATTCAATGGCCTGGGAAGCAACGTATGACGTGGCCATGGAATACAGGATGATGTCCGTGTCCAGATACCCGAAACTGCCGACAAACAGCACAAAATTGAACATAAAGTTATAAGTGCCGATGCGCAGGCTGAATTTCTGATTGAGCAGAATGGAAATGATGTCGTTGCCGCCTCCGGAACCCAGAGACCGGAAAACAATTCCTGCACCGGCACCCACCAGGGTGCCGCCGGCCAGTGCCGCCCGCCAGGGGTCAGTGATATCGAACTGAAAATTCACCAGGTCAATGAACACGGTCAACACACCGGCACCGAACAGGCTGTAATACAGAAACCGCTTGCTGATGAATTTCCAGCCGATGATAAATACGGGTATGTTCAGAATCAGATACCAGATCCCCGGGGTCAGAATGTCCGATCCGTAATAGATCAGCAACCCCAGGCCGGAAAATCCACCGGTGATCATGCCGTGGGGGATGATGACAGCCTTGATTCCCACCGCTATGATCAGGCTGCCCAAAGTGATGAGAAACAGATTCCAGGGAATGGAATAGACAATATTGTACGGCTTCATGGTATCATCCTTGATGATTTTAAAAATCAGTGAGTCATTGATAAAACTTTGATAGTAAAATCAGATCCCATGAAAATCAAGCGATTTATCAAAAGCCCATACATGCAATTATCCACGTCTGCTTATTTTTCTTTGTCGTCCATTTTAGTCAGTTCCCGAAGAATCCCCAGCGGGGACTGGCCGAATGCCAGGGACTGAATTTTTTTCATGCGCTGGGTGTCGTTTTCAAATTTCTTTTTCAATCTGGATTCATAGGCTTCTTTAATGGTTTCCACCAGTTTGTCAAATCCGCAGGGTTTTTCCAGCACCTTGTACGCACCCAGCTTGGTACATGCCACGGCCGTGTCAATGGTGGCATGGCCCGACAGGATGATGACTTCCAGAAATCGATGGCTTTTTTTCAGGGTTTCAAGCAGTTGTACCCCGTCAATACCAGGCATCTGCAGATCCACCACAGCCACGTCAAACCGGGCGTTTTTTGCCACATGGATGGCATCCTCTCCATTGGTCACCGGGGTGATGTCAAAAAATTTGAGCTTCAACCGCTCGGTGAGGGCTTTGAGAAATTTTTCTTCGTCATCCACCAGTAACAGATGAATCTTTTCAGTGTCGGTCATGGCTTCCTCCAGATATTTATTGTGTTTTTGTATACAGTTTTGATGCGTTGTATTATATCAGTTTTATATTTGGGTTGCATTCAAATTATAAGTCAGTTGCTTCAGATGCAAGGTCTTCATTTTTCGAAGGAATGGTTAGTTCCAGGTCAGTGGCCGTTATTTTAACTGTCGCCTTGAGCACATCTGCAATTTCTGCAGTCTGCGGATCAGGAAAATGGTCAAGATCAGCGGGTTGGTCATGAGAAAATTGTATGGTGATGACAGACGGGGCCGTGTCATGAAATGTCAGGGTCAATTCATCCTTGACATCCAGTGCCCGGTAAAGAGCGCTAAAAATCTTATATATCAAGGTCTGGAATAGAAAAGGACTGGTGAAAACCGTGGTGTCTGCCGCAGTTTCGTCCAAATGTACCTTTTTTGCAAAGCTGAGAAATCCGGTCAGTTTGACGGCCAGGGTCAGGGTATCGGCAATACTGGTTTCCCTCACCGGATCATCCACACTGTGGGCAAACTGGTTCATTTGGCGGATGGTATCAAACCCCCGCTCGATCTCTTCTGCAATGCTGTTGCTGCAATTTTCCAGCAAAGACAGGTCAAAGGGTTTGCCCTGTTTGGACAACTGGGTGAGATCGTTCAAAAATCCGGCAGTTTCGGAAATGATGGCAAAGATATTTTTCAGTTCATGGGAAATGCTGGCATTCACTGATCCGAAAACCGGAGTCCCTGTTTGTTGACCAGGTCAATGGTGCGCGGTTTCATGGTTGGTATTTCTCCGTTTATTTGTGTGATGAACTAGCCGTTTGATGGTGTCGATCAAGGTGTCGATATTCAGAGGCTTGGCCAGAAAATATCTTCTGAAAGATCTGAACTTCCGTTCTTGTCGGATTCGCCGCCATGTCCGGTCACAAAGATGAATTTAACGTCCGGCAGCTTGTCCATCAGTTTTTTCAGAGCAAGTCCGCTCATACCGGGCATTTTCATATCCAGAACCGCGATATCGTACCGGGTTTGAGCGGTCCCAGGGCCTGTTCACCGGAATATGCCACATCCGCGTCCAGCCCCCGAAGCGAGAGTCTTTTTGGCCAGCATGTTGACACTTGGTCTCGTCATCCACTATAATAATTTTCATGCTTCATCCTCTTTCTGGAGTTTGACCGGTATGTCACGGTGAAGATAGTTCCTACCCCTTCACCGCTTTCAACCCGGATCCTTCCCTGTACTTTTGACCAGTCCATAGGTGAGTGGAAAGTCCCAGGCCGGTTCCCATTCTTTCTTTTTTAGTGCTGAAAACATGTTCGTGAATCCGTTGCAGGTTCTTCTTCGGAAATGCCGCATCCGGGCCTTTGATCTCGGATGCTGATCGTAAGCCCGCGGCAGGTGCGATACTTTGATATCCAGGCATCCGTTGGCTTCGATGGCCTGAAACGCATTATTGATCAGATTGAGTAGAATCTGCTGGAGTTTGCCCCGGTCGGTCTTGATGTCAGGAACGCTCTGGTGCTATTGCCGTGGTGACATGGATGCCTCTTGTATTCGGTTTCTTTTGTGAAAGCTCAAAATACCGGTGACCAGTTGTTCTACATTCACCGAAGAGATCTGAACACTGAACTGCCGGACAAACCCCAGCAGCTGGCTGGTGATAGTGCCGCACCGGACACAGCTTCCAGGATGTCGTCCAGAAGTTCCATGATCTCTTTATCGTCTCTGGGCGCATCTGCGTAATGACAGGTCCTTGAGATAGCCGGTGGCTCTATTGGATCAGCGCCAAAGGGTTGCTTGATCCGTGGGCAATGCCGGCAGACAACTGACCAATGCAGGCCAGTTGCTGGCCTGTTCCATCTTAAGTATGTTTCCGCTTTGGACTGATCGGCCAAAAACAGCTGGTTCACCATAAAAGTGGATACCAAAGTGATGATGACCATCATCACCAGGCAGCAGAAACCAATGATCCAGTTAAAGGTTTTTCCAAGGCTGGTTGCAGCCCATGACTGGATTTTTTTGTGAAACCATGAGGATGAACTTGGTGGTCACGGCTTCGTGGCAATATAGGAATACCCGACAACAAAACGAATTTTTTTGTCGTTTTCAGGTGCGGATCACCTGGGTCGTGTCAGAAAAATGGAATGTCGATGGGTGCGTGGGAAAACATTTTTCCATGGATTGTGGAAGGGGTCTGAAGTAGTATGCCGGTGATTGACTTAGAGGAAAATATCTGTGTGGACATTGCTTATAGGATAACAGCGTGTCCATGAGCCGCTGGGTGTCCAGGGTGGCCCGTAGGAGAAAATACCGGCCATAGGCATTTTGAGCCCGCACCGCAATGATGATATGGGGACATCCCGGTATCCGGTGAATACCTCGCTGATAAAACGTCTTTTTCAGACTTTGTTTAAACCAGGACTGGGTTTATAGTTTTTGGCCTCCAAGTTGAAAGGACCGGCATAAGCTACTTGACTGCCGTCTGAATCAATGATGCTCAGGTCAGTAAATCCGCCAAATCCCAATTTGAGGTTAATCAGAATTTCAATAGGTGTTCATTATCGATCAAAGAGTAATAAGGCAGTTCGTTTACGATAAACCGCAGGGCATTGAGGCGTTCCTTCCAGAAAAACTGCCAGAGCGCTGGCATTTGAGGTGACCGTCGGTCTGAAGCACCAGTTCCGAATCCACGGACTTGTGAATCAGCCGGTTATTGATAAAGTGGCCATTACCAGCGGGGACAGGAGGTGATAGACAGGATGATGATGCTGATGATTCAGATGCTGCGTAATTGAAAAGGTCTGAAAGGATGATAGATGAACATTATATCTGTGAAATAAAAACCGCATCCATCCCCACGTTTTCATGCGCGGCAGTTTCAAGTCTATTGTATCTCCCTGGGCCTGATTGAGCAAAGAGGCAGTTTTTCCGATGCTCACGGGCTTGTGAATGAATTCAGACGCCCCCAAAGCGACATCTTTTTCATCCTTTGAGTGCCGTGCCCGGTGATGATGAAAACAGGAGTTGGATCAATTGATATCTGAAAGTACCTGAGTGCCATATATGTCAGGAAGTTTCAAATCCAGCAGGATGAGTGCAGCTGCATTGGGATTGTTTTTTATCCAGTTAAGACCGACTTTCCATCATAACACACTTCACAGGAAATTTCCCGCAATGACAGGCGCCGGGAGCACGTCGCAAATTTTTTTCGTCATCAATGATTAAAGACAATGTGTTTCATAAACGAATCTTATGTTGACTGTTTAAAAATTTTAATTTATATCTTCATATAATTTTTTTGTTTCATTTGTAAACATAAAAATGTTCATAAATGGAAAATTTAAAACACAAAATTCGAGGACTATCATGAAATTGTTTAATAAATCTAAGAAAAAAAAAAAGAAAAAAAGGATAGTTCGGGGGCCGACAGCCGCCCAGACCCGAAATACAGGCGGAGGCATCTGATAACAATGCACAACGAAACATCGCTGTTGCCACATATGAGAGTCTGTTTCCGAAAACATGGTTTCCCTACACTATCGAGATGGCTGAACGGATGGATGCGGCATCATTGCTGTGAATTGTGCCAACCTCACGCATGATGTCACCGAATTTTTCAAACGCCCATGAGATGTGCTTTGGATGAATTTAAAAATGCCGACCGGAATGTGGAAAATTCCGCGCAAAGCTGGAGAGCAGGGACTTGAATTCTTTCTGCGCGGTACATTATTCCGATATTGATACCGCCATTGACGCTGTCATAAATGAACACGGTAAACCGGAATATATCATCACGGAAAATCCGGCCGGTATGGCAAAAGGAAAGGCCGGATCCGGAAATCAAGATTCAGCCCTGATCTGCAAGACATTCTACATATTGCTGGTGGATGATAACCCCAGATTTCTGAATGCGTTGGCGGAAAGAATCAGGCTACAGGGTCATGGTCCACTCAACGCTTTAAATGGCAAAGAAGCGCTTGATATTCTGCGGGTGACAAAACGGTCCATCTGGCAATTATCGACCAGCGGTTGCCGGATATGAACGGCCTGGATCTGATTGCCAGGTTGAAAGAAATTGACAGTACCATATCCAGTTCCCTGCTCACCGGCCATGGGGATGCAAAACTCAAGGAAGCCACCGAAACACTGGAATCCGTTTATTTTGAAAAAAGAGGATATGGGGAGTTTCTGGGGATTTTTCAGAAAATTCTGAACAGCCTGAAATCTACAGAAGAAACAAAGCCGGTTATTGCACAGACCTGTGTATATGCCATAGATTAAGGGGGAAATTATGGATACTCAGTTTGTTTTTGGAATGGTACTGATTTGTGTGGTTTCCTGTGCTCTGTTATTTTTTCCGGAAGAAAAATAGCCTGACCCGGTTTTTCCATCGGGAATTATCTCACAATAACCATTATGGTCTAAGAGACCAAAGCAAATGATGAAAGTATAAGCAGTCAGGTATTGACTTAAAACTTAAAACTTAAAACTTAAAACTTAAAACTTAAAACTTAAAACTTTCATATAACCATTGAACGGAGAATGATTTGAATGACACCTGATATGATATTGACAATGACAGTCCTTGTTTTTGTTATTTTTTTATTTGTTTTTGAATGGGTCAGAGTAGATGTTGTGGGAATCATGATGATGGTGCTGCTTCCCCTTATCGGCCTGGTTACACCAAATGAAGCCTTTTCAGGACTTTCCAGCAACGCGGTCTGTTCCATTATCGCTGTTATCATCATCGGCGCAGGCCTTGATAAAACCGGTGTGATGAACAATGTGGCAAAGCCGATCATGGCCCTGGCCGGCAAAAGTGAAAACAGAATCATTCTGTTTATTGCCGGTTCCGTCGCCCTGATTTCAAGTTTGCTGCAGAATATCGGGGCGGCCGCATTGTTTCTGCCCGTCACCCAGAGGATATCCAAACGCCTGGGAATCCCCTCATCCAGAGTGCTGATGCCCATGGCGTTCTGTGCCATTATCGGTGGTACCATTACCCTGGTCGGGGCAAGTCCCACCATTTTGTTGAATGACCTGATGGTGGTCGGCGGAGAAAAACTGGCACCTTTCGGGCTTTTTACCCAGACGCCCATCGGACTGGCCCTGGTTGCGGCAGCGCTGCTGTATTTTGTGGTGTTCGGCAAATTTGTTCTGCCTGCCCAGACCGGACAATTCAATAAAGGGGCATCTGAAATGCTGACCAGAGAATACCAGGGGGTCAACAGTATTGTGGAACTGCATGTGCCTGATACCGGTGTCACTGGAACGCTTGAGGAACTGACTGTCAGGGCGAAATTTCTGGTCACGGTGATCGGGATCAGCTCTCCTTCCGTCAAGACGGTCAATCATGTTCCTCGAAGTAACGAAGCAGTTTCTGCCAACTGTGATGTTGCTGTTGCAGGCAAATGGGAAAATATTCAAAAACTGGCAGAAGAATACGGCTGGCAGATAAAAGATACGCTGGAAACATTTGCCGATACCCTTGCCAATACAAATGCAGGGGTGGCGGAAGCGGTTGTTACCCCCAGATCTGATTTGATCGGCAAGACGTTGAATGAGGTGAGTTTTAAAGAGCATTATCAACTCAATCCACTGGTTCTGTTCAAAGACAATAAAAAATTTTACAGCGGACTGACCTATATTCCACTGAGCAAGGGAGATACATTGCTTCTCCAGGGGCCCTGGGATAAATTTCATATTCTGAACAATAAACCGAAACCACGGTCTCTGGTTTTTGCATCCCCGCTGGAAGGAGAAATTCTTCGTCCTCAGAAAGCGGTGTTTGCGGTTATTTGGCTTGCCATTGCCCTTTTTCAGGTCATTTTCTTTGATACCGCCCTGGCCGTGGCATTGATGTCAGGGGCCTTGGGCATGATCATCACAGGGGTTCTCACCATTGATGAGGCATACGGGGCTGTGGATTGGATGACGGTGTTTCTTCTCGGCGGGCTGATTCCGCTGGGTATTGCCTTTGAAAAGAGCGGCACTGCCGCCTTTATCGCTCAGGGGGTCTTAGGTCTTGTGGGAACACCGGTCCCGATTGTGCTGCTGGCAGTGATCGGTATCATGACTACCTTTTTTACCCTGGTCATTTCCAACGTCGGTGCCACCGTGCTTCTGGTTCCCCTTTGCATGAACATGGCGATGATGGCCGGAGCGGACCCAAGAATGGCGGCTCTGGTTGTCGGCCTTTCCGCATCCAACAGCTTTATTCTACCCACACACCAGGTGAACGCCCTGGTGATGCGGCCCGGGGGTTACCGAACCGTGGACTATGCAAAAGCGGGTATTGTTATGACATTTATTTTTCTTTTTGTGGAATTATTGATGATTTATCTGTTCTATGGCGTATAATATCTGATTTTTCATTTTGATGTATATAGTGGATACAGATGACAGACAATAAAAAACATATTCTGCTGGTGGATGATGAAGAACGGCTGCTCAACTCCATGGCCCAGCGCATCTCGCTGCTGGGCTTTGTACCCATCAAGGCATCCTCGGGCATCAAAGCCCTGGAGATTGCGAAAAAGACCCGCGTCGACCTGGCCATTGTGGATTTGAAAATGCCGGATATGGACGGTCTGGTGACCATCATCAAACTCAAGGAGATGGTCCCGGACCTGAAAACCGTGCTGCTCACCGGATACGGCAGTGAAAAAGCCAGACAGGCCACCGAGGCCTTAGGCGCCATGTATTTTGAAAAAGATGCCATGGCCGGTTTGTGGGATGTGATAAAAAAATCCGGTAAAGACGGCAATGTGTTTATGATCAACCCGCCTTCATCCGGTGCCGGCATACCTCTGGAAACAGAGGCAGCAGAAACAGGCAAACAGAATCTGTCCCGGATCATTGGTGAAACACCGGAAATGCAGCGGCTGCTTAAAAATATCCGCCGACTTTCCGAGCTGGACTGCACCATTATCATCTATGGGGAAATCGGAGCCGGCAAAGAATTGGCTGCCAGAACCATCCACCAGTTGGGGCATCGGAAAAACCAGCGGTTCCTGGCCTTTGACTGTGGATGTTTCAGTAATGATTTCCGGTTCAGGGAACTTGTGGCCTCCCTGGGCCCCCAGTCAGGAGATGACAATGAGATGCAGACCGTTTTTTCCGGTACCATCCTCCTGGATCATATTGAAAACATGCCGGCCCATACCCAGCAGGATATGATCCAGATACTGAACCGGAAACAGTCAGGAACAGTGTTGGATGGCGATGTCCCCCCCATGGATGTCCGGTTTATTGCAGCAACCCAGGACAATCTGGAAAAAAAAGTTTCCCAGGGCCGGTTCAGCCGGGACCTGTACCAGAAGATCCGGGGTATCGAGCTTGAAATACCGGCCCTGCGGGACAGAAAAGAGGATATTCCCATCCTGTGCCGGTATTTTATCAACCGGTTCAACCAGACCTTCCAAAAACAGGTAACTTCTGTTTCGGACACGGTGTACACAATTTTTGATGCTTATGCTTTTCCCGGCAATATCCGTGAGCTGCGGCACATCATCGAACGGGCCGTAATTCTGGCTGACGGAAGGGAGATCGAACCCCGGCATCTTCCCCGGCGTCTGACCCCTGTCGGCATCCCGGAACCTGCTGACAAAAATCAGCCGTTTCTCACTTTGCACAAAATGGAACAGCAGCACATTCTCACGGCGTTGAAGATCACAGGCGGCAACAAGACAAAAGCGGCGGAAATTCTGGGGATCAGCCGGGCCGCGCTGTGGCGCAAACTGCGGATCATTTCTCAACAAGAGGCATAGATTGACCCCTGGTTCCCGGATACACCGGATTTTTACCATATTGATATGGTGTGCAGTGCTGGTGATTCTCGGGACAGGCGGACTGTCTTTGCTGAATCGGTATCAGACCCGGGGGACCCTGAATCTGCCCGGTTTGACCGGCCCGGTCACGGTTCAGCGGGATGAAAAAGGCATGGCCTTTATCCGGGCACAAAATCTGGATGACCTGCTTTTAGCCCAGGGATTTGTGACTGCCCAGGACCGGCTGTTTCAGATGCATTTGATTCGACTGCTGATCCAGGGCCGGACCGGTGAGCTGGCAGGAAAAATCGCCCGGGATCAGGACATGCGCATGCGCACCATCGGTCTGGACCGCCTGGCAGAAAAACAGGCGGCAATACTCAATCCTGAAACCGCGGCCCGGTTTCAGCGATATGTGGACGGCATCAATGCGTTTATTGATATCACACCCCATAACAGGCATCTGGAGTTCCGGCTGGCAGGGATCTCTCCGGAAAAATGGGATATTTCCGATTCCTTGAGCCTGTTGTATTATCTGGGATATGCCACGGCCGCCAATCTGGATACCGAAGTGATCATCCAGATGCTTTTACACGCGGTGGGATATGACAAAACCCGGCGGATACTGCCCCTTAATATCCATCCGGATGATCCCGGTGACACCGGCGAATGGCAGATGCCGACCCTGGGTGATCAACCCTTTGGAACTGACGCCCGGATTTCCCGGATGGCCGCTTATTTTCCGGATCGGTATTTGCGGGCCGGCAGCAATAACTGGGCCGTGTCTCCGGATCTGTCCGCCACCGGGGCAGCCCTGCTGTGCGGTGATACCCACTTGGATCCTCGGATGCTGCCCGGAGTCTGGTATCCCATCGGACTGATCTGCCCGGGAATTCGGGCGGTGGGGGTGAACATCCCGGGTATCCCCGGCATGGCCATGGGCCGGACCTCACACATTGCTTTAAGCATGACCAACAATTACGCGGATATTCAGGACCTGTATCTGGAACAACCGGATCCCGATCATCCGGGACGATATCTTTCAAACAACCGGTCCCTGCCATTTGAAACCCGAAAAGAAACAGTGAAGCTCAAAGATTCCTCGGATCCGGGCGGGTTTGCCAAACATGAATTTATCGTCCGCGCCACTGAAAGAGGCCCCATTGTCACAGATGTATTTGACAACCTGCCGTCCCACCCGCCGGTATCTTTGCGGTTTGCCCCTGCCGAAACCATGGGGCCGGAAATAGGGCTGGTGGATATTCTTGAGGCAAAAAACAGTGTGGATTTAAAAAATGCGTTGAAACAACTTTCCATGGTCTGTTTGAACTGGGTGTTTGCCGATGATCAGGGCCGGATCGGTTATCAGGTATCCGGCCGTGTGCCCATCCGACAAAAAGGGCATGGCACGTTTTTATCCCCGGTTTCCGGTACCGGCGATCCCTGGCAGGGATGGATTCCTGATGATCAGATGCCGGCGGCCATGGACCCGTCAGCCGGATGGATCGGCACCTGCAATCATAAAACCGTGCCTCAAGATTATCCTTATTATTATTCCTCCTATTTTGCCCCGCGTTACCGGTATGGCCGGCTCAAGGAACTGATGGCCATGCCCGGCCGCAAAACGCCGGACCATATGTGGATGTTTCAGCGGGATACGTTGAATCCCATGGCCCGGATCATCGCCCCGAAAATGATTGACGCACTGATGCAGCATCCAGATACCCGGGAAATGGGTGCCATTCTTTCTGACTGGGATTATCAGGATGATCCGGATACGGCAGGCCCGGCTATTTTCCAGACCGTGTACCGGTTTTTTGCCAAGGCGGTGGTCGAGGACGAGCTGAAAGATGCTGACAGTGATCTGTTGCTCAATACCTGGTATTTCTGGCAGGAGCGGTTGCAGCATATGATTCTGGAGGGCCGGTCCATCTGGTTTGACGATGTGCGTACCCCGGATCAGAATGAAACATTGACCGATCTTTTTTTGATCGCCGGACACCGGGCCAGAGCATTTCTGGAAGCGGCACTGGGGCCGGATATGACCCGCTGGCACTGGGGCAGGGTTCACACGTTGTCTTTGAGAAATCCTTTGGCACAAAAGGGATGGATCGGGCGGTTGCTGGGAAAAGGCCCCTTGTCCATGGGGGGATCCGGTGAAACCCTGTACCGGGGTTGGTATGACTTTGATGCCCCGTTTTTTGTGACCCATTGCGCGTCCCTTCGGATGGTGGTGGATTTTGCCGATACAGATAAAATCATGGCAGTGCTCCCGGGTGGGGTGACCGGCCGAATGTTTCATCCCCACCAGAAAGACCAGGTAACATCGTACATGTCCGGTGAACAAAAATACTGGTGGTTCAGTGATTCGGCGATTAACGGGCATACGGTGTCGACATTGGCACTGATTCCCGGTGGATAAAAAAAATCAAATAAGTCAAGGTTTTTTCATTGTACATTTTTAGAAAAAAACGTATACAACTAAACGTGCTGATGAATAAGAAGAGTTACAGGATGGTATGGTTTTGTTATAAACACTTAGATGAGACAAGGATGTGTATATGAGTTTCAAGGCAAAACTGACGTCCGGGGAACGGGTAATCCTGGCTGAAATGGATACCCCCAAGGGCGTTGATATATCCAAGATGATCAGCCATGCAAGGTTTCTTAAATCCCGTGTGGATGCCGTGGTGTTACCGGACCTGGACACGGGTGTCATGCATCTGAATGCGCTGGCCGGCGGAGCGGTCCTGACTCAGCAGGGATTGGAACCCGTCATCCATGTGTACGGCCGGGACAGAAACCGGATGGCACTTCAGGGAGATCTGCTGGCGGCCCATGTGCTGGGGATTCACAATCTCATGGTGGTGCAGGGGGAAGAAATGATCAATGGGGATCACCCAGACGCAAAAATTGTGGATGACGTGGATGAACTGGGTATTCTGAAAATGATCCAGACCCTGATGGCCGGAACGGATCTGGCCGGGTTTGAGTTGCATGGTAAACCGGAATTCATCCCGGGGATCGCGGCCCCGCCCATTGCCGATGAAGATCAGCTGACTCAGGCCGTGGCAGATGCTGGAGCAAAAATCGCTGCCGGCGCCGGATATATCGTTCTGCAGCCGGTTTTTGACCTGGATTTTTATAAAAAGATCATACACGCGTTCTCCTCTTTGAATGTACCGGTGATTGCCTCGGTTTTTCTGTTGAAAAACGTTGGCATGGCCCGGTATATTTCCATCAATGATCCCACCTCCCGGTTGTCGGAAGATGTGATCCGGCGGATACGTCAGGCCAAGGACCGTGACACGGAATGTGTGACCATTGCCGGTGAAATGATTCGCAGCCTCAAGGAGATTTCCCAGGGTATCAAAATATCCGCTCTGGGGTGGGAAGACAAACTGCCGGCCATTCTGGACAGCGCCGGGCTGTAGAAAGCAACGTTAACTTAAAAGAGATCCGAGCTGCAGCCATGAGGCGGTTGAGCCTGTTTGGACTGCATACGGATATCCTTAAATGAATAGGTTACTCATGCAAATGAATCAGAATTCAGAAAATATCCTGTCCAAGGACAGGCGTGTGCTGGTGATCGGCGGCGGGGTCGGCGGTATCCGGGCCGCTCTGGACCTGGCCGAATCCCGGCGCAATGTACTGCTTATAGACAAATCATATGCCATCGGCGGGTTGATGACTCAGCTGGATCGGACCTTTCCCACCAATAACTGCGACCTGTGTACGGTGTCTCCCCACTTGTCCCAGGGGGGGCGGGAAAAATATCTGGAAATCAAACCCATGACCTGTCTGACAGGCCTGACCGGAGAAGCCGGGGCGTTTTCCGCCACACTGATGACCGAACCCAGATATATTGATACGGAAAAATGCACGGCCTGCGGCGAATGCGCCAAACAGTTTCCGGATGCGGTCAGGTTTACCCCGGGGCTGGATCCCCGGGCACCGACCTGTATGCGCTATCCCCAGGCCACACCGTTTGCTTTTTCCATTGACATGAGCAAGATCACCGATGTCGAGGCATTGAAAAAAGTCTGTAAAGCCGGTGCCATCCTGCCGGAAGACCAACCCAAAAAAACCGTCATGGATGTGGCTTCTGTGGTGCTTTCCATGGGCGCGGATCTGTTTGATCCCAATGTGCTGGACAATTTCGGAGGCGGGCGGTTTGACAATGTGGTGACGGGTCTTGAATACGAGCGGATCATGTCCGCGTCCGGTCCGTTCCAGGGCAATCTTGTGAGAAAATCCGACGGGAAACGACCCAAAAAAGTGGCCTGGATCCAGTGTGTGGGCTCCCGGGGGATCAACCGGGCTGATGTGCCGTACTGTTCCAGTGTCTGCTGCATGTATGCCCTCAAGGAAGCCATGGTTACCAAGGAGCGGTTTGGAGAAGACATCGAAACCACGATTTTCTTCATGGACATGCGGACCCATGGCAAAGGGTATGAAGAATATTACAACCGGGCCAGAGACGAATACAATGTCCGCATGGTGAGAAGCCGGCCCCATACCATCCTGGAAAAACCCGATACCAAAAATCTGTCCATTGCCTACGCCGTGGAAGACAAATCGGTTCAGCAAAATGAAGAGTTCGACATGGTGGTACTGTCCACAGGATTTCGAGTGAACAGTGAAACCAAAGCGCTGGCCCAAAATCTGGGAATCCAGTTGAACGAACATGATTTTGCCGAATCCGATCATTTCAATCCCGTTCTGACCTCCCGTCCCGGGGTGTATGTCTGCGGGGTATATGAAAGCCCCAAAGATATTCCTGAAACCATGGTCCAGGCATCAGCCGCCGCAGCCATGGCCGCCACCAACCTGCCGGTGTCATCGGCAGGACTCAATGGAGAAGACATGTTCCCGCCGGAACGGGATATCACAGGAGAAGATCCCCGGATCGGTGTTTTCGTATGCGACTGTGGATTTGAAATCGGCGGTGTGTTGAATGTTGCCAACGTGCTGGATGCAGTGAAAACAAGACCGGATGTTGTGGTGGCAGAACCTGTGGGGTATGGCTGCTCGTCAGAGTCCATGGCGAAAATTGAGGTCATGATCACAAAACACAAGCTGAATCGGGTGGTCATCGGCGGTTGCTCGCCAAGAACCCATGAAACCAAGTTTCAGGATCTGCTCCGCCGGGTGGGGTTGAACCGATACCTGGTGGAAATGGTGAATTTGCGGGATCAAAACACCTGGACCCATATGAATGAACCTGAAAAAGCCCAGGAAAAAGCTGTCAAACTGCTTCAGGTGGGGATTGCCGGTGTTCGCACCAACCATCCGCTGCGGGAGCATACCCTGCCCATGAATCAGAATGCCCTGGTGGTGGGCGGTGGTGTCACAGGTATGACCGCGGCCTTGAAACTTGCGGATCAGGGAATTAAAACCTATATTGTGGAACGGGCACCCTCGCTGGGCGGCCTGGCCCGGTCTCTTCGCAAAACCATTGAAGGGGATGACGTGGCCCCGTTTGTCCAGAATCTGGTGGACGCGGTTACAGCCCATTCCAATATTCAGGTTTTGACCCGGTCCGTGATCGTGGATCACAGCGGTATGCCCGGTTTATTCAAGACCGGCATCCAGACCGGGGTGCGCATGAACTACATGCAGATCGATCACGGAGTGACCATTCTGGCCACCGGAGCTTTGGCCAACCGGCCGCCTCAGTATGGCCTGGGTACCATTGACAATGTCATGACCCAGCTGGACATGGATTCACTGCTGGCGGATGAACCGGAAAAAGTGCAGGCCATGGACCAGATAGTGATGATTCAATGTGTGGGCTCCCGGGAAGAGGGCAATCCCAACTGTTCACGAATCTGCTGCCAGGCTGCTGTGAAAAATGCCCTGAAAATCAAGGCAATCAGCCCGGATACCGAGGTATTTATCCTGTACCGGGATATGCGGACCTATGGATTTCTGGAAGACTATTACCGAAAAGCCCGGGATCTGGGTGTTAAATTCATTCGTTTCTCCCTGGAAAATCGGCCCCGAGTCCGACAGGACGACGGTGAGCTGGTGGTCGGAACCCATGACTATGTGCTGGACAGTGACATTGATATTGCCGCAGACTGTGTGGTGTTGAGCACCGGTCTGGTGGCTGATGATGAAAACACGGAAGATCTGGCGCTCATGTTTCATCTTCCCCGGACCGAGGATCATTATTTTCTGGAAGATCATGTCAAGTTGCGGCCTGTGGATATGGCCCAGCGGGGATTTTTCCTGGCAGGTACGGCCCATTCCCCGAAAGTGATCCGGGAATGTATCACCCAGGCCCAGGCAGCAGCCGGCCGGGCCCAGACCATGCTGGCCAAAAAGGAAATCAACTTAGGCGCCTGTGTGGCTGTGGTGGATGAGAAAAAATGTGCTTCCTGCCTTATCTGTGTCCGGGTGTGTCCGTTTGATGTGCCGTTTATCAATGCGGACGGTGTATCGCAGATTGATGCGGACAAGTGTCACGGATGCGGCGTGTGTGCCGGTGAATGTCCGGCCAAGGCGATTCAGCTGCTGGCATATGAAGACGATCAGATACTGGCAAAATTAGACGGCTTATTTGAAAGGTAGAAATCGATGGAACATTTTGAACCTGAAATTGTCGCATTCTGCTGTCATTACTGTGCATATACAGCCGCAGATATGGCCGGCAGCAAGCGGATATCATATCCTTCCAACGTGAAGATCATCCGGGTGCCCTGTTCGGGTAAAGTGGATGCCATTCACCTGATGAAAGCCCTGGAAAAAGGGGCGGACGGTGTGTATGTGGCAGGATGTCTGGCAGGTGACTGCCATTTTAAAAATGGAAATGTCCGGGCCGAAGCCCGGGTGAACCGGGTCAGGAAACTGCTCACCGAACTGGGCTGGGAACCGGAACGGGTGGCCATGTACAACATGTCCGCCGGTATGGGAGAAGCATTTGCCCAAGTGGCCAAAGAGTTTACGGAAACCATAAAAAAACTGGGACCGAACCCCGGCAGGACCGGGGCCGTGGATAAGGCTGCCAGTTGATGTTTACATATTTCTTCGGAGAAAACATATGATTACAGCAGAACAAAAACCCATACAGGAAATCATCCAGTATATTGCCCCATACAGCAAAATTCTCCTGGTGGGTTGCAATGAATGTGTGACAGTGTGTGCGGCAGGCGGCAGAAAAGAAGTCGGCCTGCTGGCATCTGCCCTGCATCTGAACCATCTGAAACAGGGCAAAAATATCGATATCAGAGAAATCACCCTGGAACGGCAATGTGATCCGGAATACGTGGAAGAACTGGCCCCTTATATCGACGGCGTAGATGCCGTGGTGTCCATGGCCTGCGGCTGCGGCGTTCAGACCATTGCGGCCCGGTTCAAGAAAACCCCTGTGTTTCCCGCGGTCAACACCCGGTTCATGGGCGCGTCCGTAAGCCAGGGCGTGTGGTCCGAACGGTGCAAAGGGTGCGGCGACTGTGTTTTAGGCATCACCGGCGGCATCTGCCCGGTGGCCCGGTGCTCCAAACATCTGTTCAACGGCCCCTGCGGCGGCACATCCAACGGGCAGTGCGAGGTCAGCCCGGACATCGACTGCGCCTGGCGCCTGATCTGGGAACGGCTCAAGGAACTGGGAATGGAATCCCGGTATGAGGAATTGATGGAAGCAAAAGACTGGAGACCTGGTGGCGCCGGCGGACCCGGGACAATTATCAGGGAGGATTTGGCATAATGAAGACAGACAGCAGACTTGAAAAGGTATTGGCATCCGGTGAACTGGCAGTGACCTCGGAATGCGGGCCACCCAGGGGGTGCCGTCCGGAAAAGGTCACGGAAAAAGCGGCCCTGCTCAAAGATCATGTGGACGGCATCAACGTGACCGACAACCAGACCGCCATGGTCCGGATGTCTTCGTGCACTGCCGGCATCCTCATCAAACAGATGGGGCTGGATCCCATCCTTCAGATGGTGTCCAGGGACAGAAACCGCCTGGCCATGCAGAGCGAAATCCTCGGGGCGTATTCCTTTGGCATCAACACCATGCTCTGCCTGTCCGGGGACCATGCCAAGTTCGGGGACCATCCCATGGCCCAGGGCGTGTTTGACATCGATTCCGTGCAGATGATCAAGATGGTCCAGCAGATGCGGGATAAAGGCCTGTTCCAGGGCGGTGCCAAGATCGACGGCCCCCCGAAGATGTTCATCGGCGCGGCAGCCAACCCGTTTGCCGACCCGTTTGAACTGCGGGTCATGCGCCTGGCCAAAAAAGTCAAGGCAGGCGTTGACTTTATCCAGACACAATGTATTTTTAACCTTGATAAATTTGAAGAATGGATGAAAGGGGTCGTGGATCGGGGCCTGGACGAGCAGGTCCACATCCTGGCCGGCATCACGCCCATGAAATCCGTGGGCATGGCCCGGTATATGAAAAACAAAGTGCCTGGAATGGATATTCCGGATGATGTCATCAAACGGCTGGAAGGGGTACCCAAAGAGCAGCAGCCGGAAGAAGGCATTAAGATGGCTGTGGAAGCTATTGAGCGTCTCAAGCAGGTCAAAGGCGTTCACGGATTCCATATCATGGCCATTGAATGGGAAGAAAAAGTACCCCAGATCGTGGAAAAGGCAGGACTGTATCCCAGGCCCAAGGTTTAGCTGCAGGTGACAAAAACAGTGATAAGGAGATCATAACATGAGCGAACAAAAACTCATTCTGGTGGTGGATGATGACCCGGATCTGGTGGAAGCGGTGTCCATGAAGCTGGAGGCCAAAAACTACCGGGTTGCCAAAGCCTATGACGGTGTGGAAGCCATGGATCGAATCAATGAAGAAAAGCCGGCCCTGGTGATACTGGATGTCATGATGCCCCGGAAAAATGGGTGGGATGTCTGCGAGGAAATCAAGAACGATGATGGACTCAAAGACATTGCCGTTGTTTTGTTGACTGCGGTGGCGGATTCAGTGAAAACCACCAGCTACACCCATCATGACGGCAAAACAACGCTGGCCGATGACTATATTCCTAAACCGATCGATCTGGATGAATTGATGGAGATCGTCTCTGATCATTGCAGCTGATCGATCTGCCTTGTCTATCCAGCCTGCATGGGCAAAGACTGTGTATGGCGGAAAAACCGGTCTTGTTTTTTCGCCATCCGGTCTTTTTTTAAAAATGTCTGTGTGTGTTTGAAAAATGGAACCGATTCCTGTTAACGGCATTCGTCTGGGGCCGGGAATGGTATGGATAGGCCAGTTTTCACCGGATACCCATCCTTTGACCCCTGTGTGTCAGACCCTGTCGATCCAGCGGATCAATATGGTTTGTGCCGGGTTGCACCGACGGAAAACCCATTATTATTTTTCCGGATGTGTGGAATCCAGATACCGGGAGAATGTCGCTCAGCTTTCAGTTGATGATTCAGATATCACCCCTTTGGGATCTGTGACCCAGGTATCTGTCTATCCCCACCGCAATCGGTTTCAAGTCCCTGGCATATTGATAAAAATGCTGAGATCGGCCGGGATTCCGTTTCATCATATGGTGTCTTCTCCCGCAGTTGTCAGTGTGATCATAGATGCCCGTTTTCAGAGCCGGGTGATTGCATTACTTGAAACCACATTTGACCTTCCTTGTTCCCATACCCCCTATATCCAGGAAATTGATCAGGATATATCTGCATTGTTGAAAAAATATCCGGAAACCCGGTCCACGTATGAAGAAGAAAAAATCAAGACCTATGGGTTTCAGCTGGTGCGAAAAAAATATTTGCTTTACACGCATGGATTTTTGGATCAACTCATGCAAACCATGCAGACACGGATGCCGCCCATTGCATCAGAAGAAATATTTCATCTGGTGTCGGTGGTACAGGTCTCCGGACCCATTTATGATGCCTGCTTTGTCGTTGACGCAGACACTATCTGCAATGATGGAGACGGTTTGTCTGTGGACCTGATCACGTTCCACGGTCCTCATTTCGGAGACCGGTATCGAATTTTGCAGACGGCTTTGAACTGCCTGGATGCAGACCGGATTCCGTTTTTTGTCGCAGCCTGCGCCGGGGCCAGTGTCAGCCTGGTTGTCCCGTCTGGAAAAGGAATGGCCGCACAAACTGCGCTGGAAAAAGGATTTGAAGCCCCATGAAAAATGATACATTGCGCCCTCAGGATTTGTTCTGGCGGGTCCGGATTTTTGATGCCCTGTCTTTTCCCTCGGTGATCATTGATCTTGAAAAGAGTGTGGTCGGCGCCAACAAGAAATTTTATGACACCTATAAGCTCACTCCTGAAGATATTTTGGGCAAAAAATGTTATCATTCTTTTTTATATAAAAACACACCATGCAAATCCCAGGATTGTCCCATATCCCGGGTCATAGAAAACAAAGAAGCCCATTCCTATACTTTGAAACGCCAATACAAATGGGAAGAGCGGGTATTTTCCCCGATTTTCGACGATCACCAGGAAGTGGCTTATGTGCTTTCAAGTATCCGGGATATTACGCGCACCAAATCCCTTGAAAACCAGTTGATCGGCGTGAAAGAATTCATCACCCGTGTCATTTACGCGTCTGCCAGTGCGATCGTGGCGGCAGACCGGTCCGGCCGGATCGAATTAATGAATTCCGTGGCCAAAGAACTGTTCGGTGCCTATAACGGTGGAGAAGGGAGCATCACGCATACGGAACAGCTGTATCCGCCGGGCAAGGCCAAGGAAATCATGCGGATGCTCAGGGATGAAAAAATTGGGGGCAGAGGCAAGCTGATCATTCCAAAAACCACCATTGTCAATGCCAAGGGAGAAGAAGTGGAAGTGGAAATGTCGGCAGCCATCATCTATGACGAGAACGGAAATGAATCTGCCACCATGGCCATCTACAACGATCTCAAAGACAAGATCAAGGTGGAAAAAGAGCTGAAAAAAACCCAGAAACAGCTGGCCCAGTCTGAAAAAATGGCCTCTCTGGGTCAGCTGGCCGCCGGTGTGGCCCACGAGATCAACAACCCGCTTACCGGGGTCTTGTTTTATGCCAGCCTGCTGCTGGAACGACCGGATTTAGATGATGATGCCAAAGCGGATCTCACATATATCGTGGAAGATGCCAACCGGTGCAAAAATATCGTGAAAAGTCTTTTGGTATACAGTAGAAGCACCGATTCCAACAAACGAATTGTGCATATCAATGAAATTGTGGAACAAAGCCTCAAACTGGTTAGAGATCAGAAAAAATTCCGCAACATTCAGGTCCGCCGGTTTCTGGACGATAAGATGATGCTCATTCATGCGGATGTCAGTAAGCTCAATCAAGTGATCATCAATCTGATCATCAACGCGGCGGACGCAATGAAAGGCAACGGCAGAATTTCGTTGTCTACTTACCGGGACAAGCCCAACAAAAAAGTGTTTCTGGAGGTGAAAGATACTGGAGAAGGAATTCCCAGAGAAAACCTGTCCAAAATTTTTGATCCGTTTTTCACCACCAAGGAAGTCGGAAAAAGTACGGGGTTGGGACTGAGCATTGTCTATGGTATCATTGAAGAACACGGGGGGCGTATTTCAGTCAAGGAAACCGGCACCAAAGGCACCACATTTATCATTGAATTCCCCATGTATGTGCCCAGTGAAGACGGCCCCCATTTTTGTGATCCTCCGGGATCAGCATGATTGTATCGAGTTAAAAATTGAACAATAGGATGGAACAGGCGATGTCAGATACAGATATGGAAGCGGTAGAGAAAAAACAGATGGCGAAAGCAGCACAGGAAACAGTGACGGATGCGTTTTCGTTTCGACCAAAAGTTCTGGTGGTGGATGATGAAGAGCGGATCCAGAAAGCCTGCCACCGGCTGCTGAGCCAGGAAGGGTGTGAGGTGGCCCTGGCGGATAATGGTATCAAAGGGTTGAAAATGATCGAGGATGCCCATTTTGATATTGTGCTGCTGGATCTGATGATGCCGGGCATGTCCGGCATGGATGTGCTGACCGGTATCAAGGCCCGTCATCCAGACACAGTTATCATTGTGATTACCGGTTATGCCACCCTGGAGCATTCCATTGAAACCATGAAAAAAGGGGCGTTTGATTTTCTTTCCAAACCGTTTTCCCCCCAGGAACTGCGGGTGGTTATTTCCAAGGCCATTGAGTTCATCCGAACCCTTCAGGATATTGCCAGCGAAAAAACACGGATGCGTGTCATGGTCAATACCTTAAAAGAAGGGGTGCTGACAACGGATCATCAAAAAAGCATTGTTCTGGCGAATCCGGCATTTTTGAACATGATCGGATCCAAAAATCGATCTTGCATCGGCCGGCATGTCAATGACATTGTCACACATCCCCGGATTCTGGAAATGATTGATCAGGCCCTTGCCCAGACATCCGGACATTTTTCAGAAATTACAGACGAGTTGAACCTGATCCCGGAAGACAGCAAAGAAGAAAAAATCATTGGCATCCGCTGTTTTCCTTTCCGGGACCGTCTTGACCGGAACCTGGGGGCGGTAACAGTGTTCCATGACATCACCACCCTGAAGAAAATGGATCAGCTTAAATCTGATTTTGTTTCCATGGTGGCCCATGAAATCAAAAGTCCGTTGAACTCTATTCTCATGCAGATGAAAGTGATTCTGGACGGACTGGCCGGAGATCTGACGGAAAAACAGACTGAAATACTGAAACGCAGCGCCGACAAGATCACGTCTCTGGCCCAGCTGGCATCGGAACTTTTGGATCTGTCCAAAATAGAGTCCGGGCTCATCAATCAGGAAAGAGGAACCCTTGATCTGGGAAAATTGATCAAGGATCAGGTGCAGTTCTTTCGGGATCAGGCGGATAGCAAATCTTTGAAACTGGCCCAGAAACCCGGCCCGGACGGGCTTTCGGTCATAGCCAATCGCACCAATATTGAAGAAGTGGTGTCCAATTTGATTTCAAATGCCATCCGGTATACACCATCCAACGGAAAAATCGATGTGTGGTGTGACCAGAGCGATGACTGTGTCAACATACACGTGGCTGATACAGGTCTGGGAATTTCCGAAGAAGACAAAAAACATATTTTTGATCGGTTTTTTCGGGTGAAAAACGAGCAGACCCGGTTCATCAACGGCACCGGCTTAGGCCTGGCCATTGTTAAAAGTATTGTGGAATCCCACCATGGCACCATCCATGTGGAATCCGAACCCAATCAGGGCAGTCACTTCATCATTTGCCTGCCGAAACCGGAGTATGACTTATGAAACAAAATTGCAATATATTTTCCATTGACAAGACCGTTGTCCTATTGGTGGACGTTCAGGGGAAACTGGCCCGGATGATGTGCGACAATGAGACATTATTCGATTCTCTGGAAATTTTCATCAAAGGGATGAAAATTCTGGGGGTACCCATTCTCTGGATGGAACAGATTCCTTCAAAACTCGGACCCACAGTGGATGAAATCCAGCCGTTGATGGCTGAAGATTCTCCCATTGCAAAGGACAGTTTTTCCTGTTGTAACGAGCCGGTTTTCATGGAGAAATTTGAGGCATTGTCACGGAGCCAGGTGCTGGTCACCGGCATTGAAACCCATATCTGTGTATTCCAGACAGCACGGGATCTGGTTGTCAAAGGGTGTGACGTGCAGGTAGTATCGGACTGCGTGTCTTCCAGAACTCAGGAAAACAAAGCTGTGGGCCTTCAGCGGATTGTTCAGGCCGGTGCACAGATTACCTCGGTGGAAATGATATTTTTTGAATTACTGCAACGGGCCAAAGGAGACCATTTCAGGCAGATCATTTCTCTGATCAAATAATTGTGGTCAATACATAAAAATTATTTGACAACAACGCATGTTTTGCCTATTTTTAGAGGATTCATTACATTTGCGTTGTTTTTGATATGGATGGGCCAACGACCTGACAGTGGTTTTCACCTATTTTCAAGGAATATTTCATGGGGCGGGACGCAGGCGTTTCAAGACAGACCCGGGAGACAAAAATTGAAATCCACCTGAACCTGGACGGGTCCGGTCGGGCGGATATTTCATCAGGAATCCCTTTTTTCGATCATATGCTGACCGCGTTTTGCGTGCACGGCCGGTTTGATCTGAAACTGATGGCCACCGGGGATCTGGACGTGGACCTGCACCACACTGTGGAAGATGTCGGACTGGTGCTGGGTCAGGCCTTGTCTGATGCGCTGGGAGACAAAACTGGAATTCAGCGGTTCGGTGACAGTTGTGTGCCCATGGATGAAGCCCTTTCCCGGGTTACCATCGATCTGTCCAACCGGCCGTATCTGGTCTACCATTTTCCAGGCAACCTGAAATCAGGTACCGCATTTGATGCACATCTGGCCAAAGAGTTTTTCCAGTCATTCTGTGTCAAAGGCGGGTTTAACCTGCATATCAACGCGGATTACGGGGTGAATGAACATCATGTGCTGGAATCCATATTCAAGGCCATGGGCCGGGCGCTTCACCAGGCCACCCGGAAGACCGATTCCGCCGGTCGGCCCCTTTCCAGCAAAGGGATGCTTTAAACCTTTTCAGATACCAAAAAAGGCAAGACTTATGCTCATCATACCCGCTGTCGACATTAAACAGGGAAAATGTGTCCGCCTGCGCCAGGGTCGCATGGAAGACGCGACTGAATATGCAGCCGATCCGGCGGTCATGGCTGTGAAATGGGAATCTTTAGGCGCTCAATGGATTCATGTGGTGGACCTGGACGGTGCGTTTGCCAAATCCGCCGTGAATTTTGACAGTATCACTTCCATTCTGGATCAGGTCACCGTTCCCATTCAGGTGGGCGGAGGTATCCGGGACATTTCGACCATTGAAAAATATCTGAAAGCCGGAGTTTCCAGAGTGATCATCGGCAGTGAAGCCGTATACCGGCCGGAATTCGTCAGGGATGCCTGCAAGAAGTTTCCTGGAAAAATCGTGGTGGGAATCGATGCCAGAAACGGGATGGTGGCGGTGGAAGGCTGGAGCCGAACCTCTGAAACCCGGGCCGTGGATCTGGCCAAATCATTTGAATCCTCAGGGGTGGCTGCCATTAATTTTACCGATATCCACAGAGACGGCATGCAGACTGGACCCAATATCCAGGAAACAGCAGCCCTGGCCCGGGCAATTTCCATCCCGGTGATCGCATCAGGGGGCGTGGCCACCCTGGAAGACATTGAAAACATCTGTGAGATTGCCCGGTTCGGAGTCACCGGTGTCATTACAGGACGAGCACTTTACGAGGGCAGCCTGGATCTGAAAGAAGCCATACGGATTTCAGCCCGGGCATAATCATGAATTCCGGTGATTGACAATTCAGGTTTTATACCTATTTTCAGGTTTTATAGCAACACTGTTTTTGACAATTTGGAGTCATCCCTGAAGCGATGCTTATTCCTGAAGAAAAAATTTCAGAAATTCTACACTCATCCGACATAGTGGATATCGTATCAGAATCGGTGATTTTAAAAAAATCCGGCCAGAATTATTTCGGGCTGTGCCCGTTTCATTCCGAGAAAACCCCGTCGTTTTCGGTGAATCCGGCCAAACAGATTTTTCACTGTTTCGGATGCGGTGCCGGGGGAAACAGTCTGTCTTTTGTGATGAAATATCACGGACTGTCTTTTCCGGAGGCCGCCAAAATGCTGGCCAGAAAATACAATATCGTGATCGATACTCAACATCTGGATCCGGCCAGAAAAAAACAACTGGCATTGAAAGAAACCCTGTTCCGCGTCAATCAAAAGGTAATGGCCCATTATGAAGCTCTCCTGCATGATGCACCTTCCGGTCAATCCGCCCGGCAGTATCTGGAAAACAGAGGCATCACGCCAGCCACTCTGGATGAATTTCACCTGGGTTTTTCCGTGGATCAATGGGAAAATGTGGTCGGTTTTCTGAAAAAAGCACGCATCTCCCGGCAGGTGGCACTGAATTCAGGGCTGGTGGTTCCTCGAAAGAATCAATCCGGATTTTATGACCGGTTCCGTAACCGGATCATGTTTCCCATTTTTGATATCAACATGCAGGTGGCGGGGTTCGGGGGCCGGGTCATGGACGATCAAATGCCCAAATATATGAATTCACCGGAAACCCCGGTGTACAGCAAAACCCGGATCCTGTACGGACTGCATGCAGCCAAATCCCACTGCCGCAATGCAAGGGTGGTGCATATTGTGGAAGGCTATTTTGATTTTCTCACTTTGTTCCAGAACGGGATCAAAAACACGGTAGCCACCCTGGGCACCGCCTTGACCGCTGAACATGTGCGGATTCTCAAAGGATATGCCCCTGCCATGGTGCTGGTTTTCGATTCGGATGCCGCAGGGATCAATGCGGCCCGGCGCAGCATCAAAACCTTTCTGAACGAAGGCGTGGACACTCGGATCCTGATTCTGCCCAAAGGTGATGATCCGGATGCTTTTGTATTGAAACACGGTCCGGATGCATTTCTGGATCTGGCGGCCCGGGCACGGTCGGTGATGCCGTTCTTGCGGCAGGTGGCAATGGACACCCATGGATCTTCCGTGGCGGGACGGGCACGGGTTCTGGCTGATTTAATTCCGTATATAGCCGATATTCAGGACAGTGCGCTTCGGTCTTTGCATGTCAACGAGCTGGCGGAAACCTTGAACATTGATGAAGCGGCTGTACTGGAAAAAGTCCGGGAACAGGTGATCAAAAGCAAGACAACTGTGGATCGGCACTCGGATATGGAGCCATCGGATTCTGAGCTGGCTTCAGATCCCCGGGAGCGGCAGCTGCTGTCTCTGATGCTTCAGTGGCCCCAAATTATTTCAAAAGTGGCAGGCTCCGGGGTGCTGGATCATTTTTATTCTCAACAGCTATGCCGGATCGGGCGCATCATGGTTCAGGCTGATCCGGCGCCGGATGCGTTTGTCACCCGGATCATGACTAAAATGGAAACAGATGCGGATCGGGAGATGGTGGCCTCCTTGGCCATGGCAGACGGAATGGATGACAATACGGATCTGAAAGATGCTGTGACTGCCATTATTCAGCGGATAATCCGGATCAGAAAAAAACAAGACAGCGGGCTGACAGAACAAATCAAACGTGCGGAAATAGGCTGTGACAAAGACTTGATGCAATTATTGAAATTAAAACAGCAAGAAATCCGACAATTACATAATGGTCAATAACGTTTAGCCTTAGGGAGGCGTTTTATGGCAGATAAATCAATATCATCCGAAGAAAACGGGATGATCGGTAAAGCGGAAATGGAAAAACTCATTGAAAAAGGGAAAAAAGCCGGCACACTCTCTTTTTCTGAAATCAATGATGCCATATCCGGCAACTTAAAAACCCCGGAACAGATCGAAGATATTGTGGATCAGTTCAAGGAACTGGGCATCGCCCTGGTGGATCTTGAATCTCCTAAAAATAACCCTGTCAATTCCCGATCACCGGGCCGGCCCGGGGTGAAGGCTAAGGGAAAAAAGGAAAAATTCCGACAGGAATTAAAACAACGGAAAAAGCCGGCAGTAGACAAAAAAGACCCGTTTGCCACAGTCCGGGAACGGGCCGAGATGGAGTTTGGTGCAGTCACGGACCCGGTCAAGATGTATCTCAAAGAGATGGGCATGGTCACACTTCTAAGCCGGGAAGGTGAGATTGAAATCGCCAAGAAAATCGAAGTGGGTGAACGGGATGTTCTGAGGGCCATGCTGGATTGTCCGATCTCCTTGAACACCATTTTTTTGTACGGCAAGAAAATGGAACGGCGGTCCATGCGACCCAAACATGTCTTAAGGGATGTGGATGAAGGGGACGGGGTGGTGGATGAGACTTCAAAACAGGAAAAATTTCTGGAATCCCTTGCTGTTATCAGAAAAATTCATGAATCCAATCAGGAAAAGCGGGATCAGCTTTATGAGTTGAGAAAATCCACCAAAAAATATCAGACACTGCAGCAGGAAATCAACGAAGGCACAGAACAGATATTTGAAGAGCTTAAACGCTGGCGGTTTGAATCCAATGTCATGGATACCATTGAAAAAAGCATCCGAAATACCATTGTCTGGTTCGATACCGTGGATACGCTGCTGGAAAACTGTGCCCGAACTTTCAATGTGATGAAAGACACCATGCTCAAACAGGCAGCAGATCCGGAAAAATTCGTTCAGTGGGTCACGGCCCGAAGTGATATGAGTCCGGAACGGGCACGCCTGCTTCATCAGGATATTCAAGCGGTCATGGATCAGGTGGCATCCAAAAAAGCCTTGATCAAAGGAGATGCCGATGATCTGCGTGCCATTACACAGGGCATTGACAAAGGGCGGAAAAATGCGGATTTTGCCAAACGGGAACTGGTACGGGCCAATTTACGCCTGGTGGTGAGTATTGCCAAAAAATATACCAACCGGGGATTGCAGTTTCTGGATCTGATCCAGGAAGGCAATATCGGTTTGATGAAAGCAGTGGACAAGTTTGAATACCGTCGGGGATACAAATTTTCCACCTATGCCACCTGGTGGATCCGTCAGGCAATCACCCGGGCCATTGCTGATCAGGCCAGAACCATACGGATCCCGGTGCATATGATCGAGACCATCAATAAATTGATCCGTACTTCCAGATATCTGGTGCAGGAAATGGGCAAGGAGCCGTCTCCGGAAGAAATTGCCGAAAAAATGGAAATCCCCATTGATAAGGTGAGACGCGTGTTAAAAATTGCTAAAGAGCCCATTTCTCTGGAAACGCCTATTGGGGAGGAAGAGGACAGCCATCTGGGCGATTTTATTGAAGACAAGAAATTTTCCATTCCATCCGAAGCGGCCATTGATTTCAGTCTGGCGGAACAGACCAGAAAAATTCTGGCCACACTGACACCCAGGGAGGAAAAAGTGCTGCGTATGCGGTTTGGTATCGGGGAAAAATCGGATCATACACTGGAAGAAGTGGGCCGGGATTTTACTGTGACCCGGGAACGGATTCGACAGATCGAGGCCAAAGCATTAAGAAAACTGCGTCACCCCACCCGGAGCAAGAAATTGAAGACCTTTATTGAAAATTAAATATTGACTTGTATAACGGTTTACTATAAATAAATAAAGTTTGTTTGGTTGCCATGAGGAATGGGCCTATAGCTCAGTTTGGCAGAGCCACCGGCTCATAACCGGTCGGTCCCTGGTTCGAATCCAGGTGGGCCCACCAGCCACATCCGGCATTCAAACATAAAACTAAAAAAATGAACCGTGGTATACACCCTATGGATGAACTATCAAGCACAAGTGACATAAAAAAAGGGGGGCAGGTCCAGCATGACATGCCTGTTGAAAAGACAACCCTGGTAAGACAACTTCAAAGCGTGGCCTCCAGCCACGCTTTTTTTGTTTTGAGGTAGATGAATTCATGAATCCTACCGTCAAACAAATCCTTTCCCTGATTGATTCAGACATTGCCCCATGGCATCTGGCAGAACCCTGGGATAATTGCGGGCTGTGTGCCGGCAATCCCGAATGGCCGGTTCAAAAAGTGCTGATCGGGCTTGATCCGGACATACCGGTGCTCCAGGCAGCCCAAAAATGGCAAGCGGATATGATTCTGACCCATCATCCATTGTTTATTACTCCGGAAAAAACCATTGATTTCAATGTGATGCCCGGTTTGGCCATTGCGTTGGCCGCCATCCGGAAAATAGCGATCGTCTGTGCGCATACCAACCTGGACAAGGCAAAAAACGGGCTGAATGATTATCTGGCTGATCAGCTGAATATCACGGTCATCCGGGCATTGGAAGCAGAGAATCATGAACCGGATTCTTCATTTGCCCTGACCGGTCTGGGACGTATCGGAACACTGCCGGCACCGGTTTCTCTGACCCGGATGGCAGATCAAGTCAAATCGCAGCTAAATGTGCAACCGGTGCGGGTGGTGGGGAATCCTGATCTTGTTGTCCAGGAGATTGCCGTGTGTTCAGGTTCCGGGGGAAGTTTGATTCCCGCATTTCTGGCATCCGATGCCACCGTATATGTGACCGGAGATATCAAGTACCATGAGGCCCGTCTGATTGAATCCCATGGCAAGGCATTGATCGATGTGGGACATTTTGCTTCGGAAATCATTGCAAAGGATCTGCTGGCCCGCCGGTTGTACCAGGCAGTTGTCCGGGCAGGATTCTCAATTGAAATCCGGGCATTTGCCGGGGAAACAGATCCATTTGTATCCATATAAGGACGTTTTATGAATCAAACATTGAAAAAAGAGATAGACACCTTGGTCCAGCTCCAGAAGATTGAATTGGAAATGAATCGGCTGCGGCAAGAGGTGGAAAAAGTGGAAAATGAAAAAAAAGAACTTGCAACCCGATTGAATGCGTTTGAATCGGCCCTGGGTGCTGAAAAACTGGCGCTGGAAAAGGTTCAGCAGCAATGCACAGACCTGGAGCAGGAAATACAGGTGGTAAATGACCGGATCATCAAAAGCAATGAAACCTTGAGAATGGTCAAAACCAACAAGGAATACCAGGTGCTGCTCCGGGAGGTGGATGACAATAAAAAACGCAAAAACAGTCTGGAGGATCATGTATTGACGCTGTATGAACAACGGGAAGCCGCAGAGATTCAAGTCAAGGAATCCCAGGCCCAGTACTTACAGCTCAAAGAGCAGGTTCAGGCGGAACAGGCGAAAATAGATGATCAGACCTCAGGGGACAAAGAGCGGCTTTGTGAGCTGGAAGAACAGCAGCAATCCATCGGGAATTCTCTGGATCCAGTTCTGATGAAACGATTCCGGAGAATTGCCAAAATGAATCAGGGACAGGCAGTGGCCCGGGTCAGCAATGAAACCTGTATGGGATGCTTCATGAATGTGCCGCCCCAGCTGTGTATCGAGGTGCAACGGGGGAACCAGATGATTTCTTGCCCCCAGTGTAGCCGCATACTTTACCATATTGATGAATAAAGAGAAGTTTCGGTCTGACCGGACCAGACGATCGCCGGGTTGACCCAGTCGACCGGGAGGAAAGTCCGAACACCACAGGACAGGACGCTCCATAACATGGAGTCACGGTGACGTGAAGGAAAGTGCAACAGAGAGTAGACCGCCGGCAGCCCCTGGCTGCAGGTAAGGGTGAAACGGTGCGGTAAGAGCGCACCAGTTTTCCGGGTGACCGGAAAAGCTTGGTAAACCCCGTCCGGTGCAAGACCAAATAGGGAAACGATTGAGGGCGGTCCGTCCGAAGTTTCCGGGTAGGTTGCTTGAGGGATACGGCAACGTACACCCTTAGATGAATGATCGTTGACCGGGTTTCGGGTAACCGGATCCGGTAACAGAATTCGGCTTACGGGCCGGTCAGGCCGAAACTTTTCCAAACCAGAAGACTGAAACTGTTAAAATTGTGTGAACCATGATGGATACCTGTGATATTACCTTTCTGGAAAAAGCCAATATTTTTTCATTTGATTTTCTCAAATGCATCCGATTCATTGACTCCATTGAAGATGACACCTATCTGTTCACCAAAAAGCTGTATTCCAAACTAATCACCAACTCCCATATTCTGGAAGATTTTCTGGATTTTCACGGGGCAAAAAAAAATTCAGAATGGCTGTATTATCGGGAATTGTGCGCACTGGTCCGGCATTTGTCTCTGGCCTGCTATTCCCAGCGGCATATACTGAACCGCCTGTCTTTTTACCGGCTGGGCAGCCATCCTTTGGACCTGTTCAAGCAGGAAGCCACCGATACCCTCCAGATTCTTCAGGATTCCTTGAAACTGACGGCCCCGGTGATCCTGGCTGAAGCCCGTCGGCTGAAAATTACCATCCCCGGTTCCCGGTACAGCCTGAATTTTTTTCCGGGAATTACCTCCACCCAGCAGCTGAATCACAATATTGATGACTTTACGGCCAAGGACAATCAGAAAAATAATCTGACCCGAATCTCCAGTGAATTTCTGGATGTGATCAAGGCGTTTGATCAACTGTCGTTTTATGAACGATATGATTTAAAAGATATTCATAAACTGGTACCGGAAAAAATCAACGAGGTCATTATCCGCAGCTTTGAAATGCGGATACACAACATCCAGTCCTCTTTTGATTCCTATGTGGTGAAAACCCCGTCAGAGGAAGAAAATATTCTTCTGGAACAGCTGCGCAGTCATTTTTCCATTGTGTTTCACATCCTTCAGGTGATGGGACGTCTGTTGCATTTTTATGAACGCCATCTGTATGACGTTGGTTTCAAGGATGTGTACATGCGGGTGAGACAGTCTCTGGCCGAACTGATTGATCCGGATGTACTGCTGGACCGGGCCGTAAATTTCTGTCTGTTTTACGCATGGAAATTTTTGTCCTCCGGAAAACAGGTGGCATCCCAGATCATGAACCAGAACATGGAAACCGGATCTATAGAGGTGAGCATTCCCATGGACCGGGGGTTTCACAGCAGGCCCAGCCTGCTGGTGGCAAAAATCGTCCAGCATTACGGCGGAGAGGTGGTTCTGCATGTGGGGGAAGACCGGTTTGATGCGTCTTCGGTGCTGGATATTCAGTGGGCCGGGGGAAAGATCAAAAAAGAAAATTATCAGACCGTGGTGTTTTCCGGTGATTCCAGGGCGTTGAACGATCTGGTGGTGCTGGCTGATGTCAATTATGGTGAAGACCATATGGGCAAAGGCATCCCCCTGCCCAAACAGCTGTCCTACCTGAGTTGATTCATGACCGGTATTCAATGCATCCCTGTTGTTGTGGCCGCCGGGCAGGGCAAGCGCATGGGCGGTCAAATCCAAAAACAATACCTGGTTCTGGATAAACAGCCGGTATTGATCCGGACCCTGGATCAATTCGACCGGCATGGCGGCATGGACCGGATCATTCTGGTGGTCCCTGAAAAAGATGTGGATGTCTGCCGGACACAGATGATTACACCCCGGCATTTCACCTGCCATGTCCATCTGGTTGCCGGAGGAAAGAATCGCCAGACGTCGGTGCAACACGGAATTGACAAGGCCATGGCACTGGTCCGGGATCCGGCACGATGTCTGGTGCTCATTCACGACGGGGTCCGGCCCTTTGTGCCCTATTATCTCATGGATCAGCTCATGCAGGCCGCTCTAAAAACCGGGGGATGCATCCCGGTGCTGCCCGTGACCGACACCCTCAAGCAGGTGGACATCCGGGGGCAAATCGTAAAAACCGTGGATCGAAGCCAAATGTTCAGGGCACAGACGCCTCAGGTGTTTCGCCTGGATCTGATATCACAGGCATTAACCCATGCCGTTGAAACCGGGTTTGACGGAACCGATGATGCTTCGGTCATGGAACATGCCGGGTTCAATGTCAAAACTATTCCCGGAGATCCCGCCAATATCAAGCTGACCACCCCCCATGATCTGTTGCTGGCCCGCCATATCCTGGCCCTGCAAAAATCAGGCGATCCGTCTTAATCTTTGGTTCCTGCGTTTCCCTCCTATTTCGGATCAAATCGTTTGACACCCCAAACACAGATTGGTATATTTTTTTTATCTGGATCAAGATCTTTTTCAACTCACCGCCAGGCGGATGTCTGGCACTGTATATGCCCGGGGAGGACAATATGGCTGCCAAAATAAAGGGGAATGCCTTACTGGAACACGTGGATGCAGTGAAAAAAGGAAAAAGGGCATTTGAAGATGCCTTCCAGGGGGTTTCCAGAATGATTCTGGATGCGGGAATTCAGAAAATCACGGTCAAGGGGAAATCCACGTATCAATTCAATCTGTTCAGCCAGGGAAAAAAACATCTGGTGGGCATGTATGACGAAATCAACGCGTTTGTATCGTTTGTCAAGGATGCGTCGGAAGGAGGATCGTCCAGGGAGATGGCATTCGTGCTGGTGGGCGAGCCGGGAAACGGCAAAACCTTTTTTGTGGATTACCTGTGTGACCGGTACCGGGAATTTTTATCCATTCCTGAGAACCAGAAATTCACCTTCCGGTTCACCCATCTGGATCAGGTGGGAGGATATGGTCAGATTCAGTTCATTGAATCCCAGACCTATGAAGATCCCATGATCCTGGCCATGAGCCTGGAGACCACCAAAGACCGTTCCATGGAATTTCTGGCAAAAAAATTTAAATTCTCGGATCATCAGATCGAACGTATTTATGCCAAATACCGCCCGCTGGGAGCCTGTTCCGCCTATATCTGGAACCAGATCCGGGAACAGTGCGACAATGATATAGAAAAAATGCTCGCATTTGTGGAAATTACGCCGGTACCGCTCATCGAAAGTTTAGGCACCATCACGGGAAAATACCCGGCCAAAGACAAAATCACGTCTTCGGCCGTGGACCTGATCGGTGAAGAATCCATCCAAAGGCTGTTGCACATCACCGATACCAACAACCCCTACCGGTTCGATCTCAGACGCGGGGCGCTTGCCCGGGTGGCGGGCGGCGGGATTCATTTTGCTGATGAAATCTACAAGAACAAAAAAGATCTGGTCCAGGTTTATCTAGGGGTCATCCAGAATCGGACGATAGAACTGGACGGGTTCAAATGGCCGATTGACACATTGATTATCGCCACCAGTAATAATTCCGAGTTTGACACATTTTTGTCCGAACGGGAAGAAGCCCCCATCGTAGACCGTTGCCGCATCTGCTATGTGGCCCACAACACCGATTACAAAATACAAAAAACCCTGACCGAATACGCCATCGGCAAGGATGTAAAGCGGTCTTTAGACCATGAGATCCTTCATCAGGACCCCAATCTCAATTATGCCGCCTCTGTGGCCGTGGTGCTGACACGGCTGCCCAGATCTGAAAAACTGACTCCGGTCGAGACATTGAAACTGGCAGCAGGTGAAGTAGCCGGCGAAAAGAGCCTGAAAACCCTTGCGGAGCTGATTGATACATTGAATCAGGATACCGATATCACCAAACGATTCGGCCAGAAAGGACTGGGCCAGCGAAATCTGGGCAGAGCGGTACAGCTGCTGCTGGAATCATCGGAAACCAATGAAGGCCAGTGCATGTTTGCCCTGGATATATTCAAAGCCCTGGAGCGGACTGTGCTGGATTATGTGCAGGAACCGGGCGATCGGGCCAAATATATGGAAGATCTTAAAACAGCCAAAGGCCTTTACCGGGAACGTATCATGACTGAAATGTTCAACGCCTATATGGACGAGCCTTTGGCCATAAAAAAGGATGTGCTCAATTATGTGAACATGATCATCGGTGTGGATGCGGAACAGCTGGGACCGGACATGATGTGGAAATACAAGGATCCCCAGACCGGTGAACTGAAAGCCTTGAAAATCGATGAGCGGTATATCAAGAATGTGGAGGAGCGACTGGGGCTGAAGACCGAAGAACAACGGGCGTCTTTCAGAAATTCCGTCCGTAAGATCTATGGCCAGAAATTGTCGGTGGATCCCAATTATGATTTCATGGATAACCTGGAACTGGTCAAGGCCATTACCGATGTACGTCTGAAATCCGATATCGCCGGTGCCGGATCCCTGGTGGGCGCTTTGGCCAACCGGACCAATGAGGAAAACCAGAAACTGTATGACCGAATGATCACCACCATGAATGACAAACTCGGATACTGCCGGACCTGTGCTCAGAAAACCATTGAATATTTTTGCAGCCAGGAAGATGACAATTAAGCAAAGGGGATCCTCATGATAACCCTGGACGAACTCCTTGAACGGGATAAAAAAAGAGAGCAGGACGGGTTTAAGCGCAAAATCCGCATCGGACGGATTGTCAAACCCGGGGCCGGCAACCGGGAAAAAATTATTGTGGTTCCCACCACGGTGGAAGAAAAGTTTGTCCACGATGATACACTTTTGGTCGACCAGTCGCCCGGGGAAGGAGAGCCCACCGGAGGTACCGGTGAAGGAGAAGAAGGGGATATTATCGGTGAACAGCCGGTGCGGCCCGAAGAAGGGGAAGGTCAGGGGGAAGGGGATGGTGAAGGACCCGGGGAAGGCCAGGGCGGTGAACATGAAATGGAAGCCAATGCCTATGAACTGGGCAAGGTGCTGTCCCAGGATTTTGAGCTGCCCAATTTAAAGGACAAAGGCAAAAAAAGGGCTCTGGCCCGGTATGTGTATGATCTCACCGACAAGAACAGAGGCGTGGGGCAGATTCTGGACAAGAAAGCCACATTGAAAAAAATTGTGGAAACCAATATGTCTTTGGGGCGGATTCCGGATGTGACCCGTATCGATTCCGCCGGGTTTGTGGTGTCCCCCCGGGACCTGATTTTTCGCGTGCTGTCCCGGGAAAAACAATATGAATCCCAGGCATTGGTTTTTTTTCTGCGGGACTATTCCGGTTCCATGGGGGGAAAAGTGACCCAGACCGTGGTATCCCAGCATGTGATGCTTTATTCCTGGCTGGTATACCAGTATGAAAGACAGGTGGAGACCAGATTCATCCTCCATGACACCGAAGCCCGGGAAGTGACGGATTTCCAGAAATACTATTCCTATAAAGTGGCCGGCGGCACCAAGGTGTATACCGCATTTCAAATGGTCAACGAGATCGTGGAAAAAGAAAACCTGGCCAGAGATTACAATATTTATGTGTTTTACGGTACTGATGGGGATGACTGGGAAAAGGACGGCAAGCAGACACTGATTGAAATCGAAAAAATTCTTACCTATGCCGCCCGGATCGGCATTTCAGTGGTCAAGCACACCTATACCGGAACCAAGGAAACGGAAGTGGAAAAATATATTCGAGGCTCCGGAGTGTTGGACCGCCAAACTCATTTGATCAAAATGGATGTCATGGGGGAAAATGTGGATGATTCCAGAATCATTCAAGGAATCAAGACGTTGATATCCTGATACCGGAAAGGTCCGGTCAACCAGAAAAAAAGAGCTGCATATGGAACTGGTCAATCAACATGCCAAAGGCATCATGGAAGAATGCAAACTCCGGGCACGGGATGCTGGATTGCGGTTTGATGATGAAACCCTGGAATATATCGTTACCAACCGGGACATGATCGAACTATCCCCCAAAATAATGATCCCCACTCTGTACGACTACTGGGTCCATGATGTCCGGGTCCTGTCAGGCAAAGGCATGTATGAGGCGTATCCGTCCAATCCCTATGAAACCGTGATCAACACCCGGCCGGCCATCTCGTTTTACAATGACAACAACCCGGACTGGCTCAATGTGATGATTTTTTATCATGTACTGGCTCATATCGATTTTTTTCAAAATAATCTGTACTATAAAAACACGTGGGATGTGGATCTGGCCGGTCAGGCTCTGGCGGATAAACGGCTCATCGCCCAGCTGAGAAGTGAAAAAGGCCGGTGGGTGGATTATGTGATTGAATTTGCCAGAGGCATGGACAACCTGGTGGGGTTTCAGCGGGATCTCAACCGGGCTTTGACCCGGGATCAGGGCCATGTGCCGGATCGAATCGATTTTTATTTTGACCGGTTTCTTCAGAAAATCAAATCAGTACCCCAGCATGTGTATTTAAAAGAAATTGACCGCTATAACCAGTGTCAAAAAGATCATGCGGATTTTTTTGGTAAAGTTACTGAACAATATCCGGAATTCGAAGAGATCTTTCAGAAGGAAAAACAAAAAAATGCGCCAGGTAAGCTGGATGTCATGGAATATATTCTCAAGTATTCTCCTTTTTTACGCAGGGAAGAAAATGAATGGATGAAATCGGTCATTCATATTATTCGAAGCACATCCTTGTATTTTCAACCCCAGATCCGGACAAAGACCATGAACGAGGGATGGGCGTCCTTCTGGCATGCGCATCTGTTTCTGAAAGATGAACGGATTCGTGGCCATGAAACGGATTTTGCCAAGGTCAATGCCACGGTCACGGCCATGCCTAAAGTAGGGCTCAATCCATATGCCCTGGGACTTCGACTGTTCGAGCATATCCAGGAAATGGAGGACAAAGGCCGGTATTCCCTGGATTATTTTCAGCTCAAAGATGCAATTTTAAGAACAAAATTTGACCGAACAAAAAACACGGGCATGGATTATATTTTTTCCGTGCGGGAAAACATGGAGGATTTTTCGTTCATCAATACATTTGTGGACCAGGAATTTGTGGATCGGCACCACTTGTTTTTGGCCGGCAAACGGTTCAATCCCCAGCACAACACCTGGCAGTATTATATCAAATCCAAGAAAGTGGATGATTACAAAGAAATGATCATCAACACCCTGTATCATCCACCCGATATTCGTGTGGTCGAGGAAAAAACCGGAAACGGGATCCTTTATCTGGACCATCGATTTGAAAACAAACCCCTGAAACAGGATTTTATTGAAAACACCATGATCGGGATTGAATTTTTATGGGGTGGCCCGGTTCACCTGGAAACCAGTGTGCCGGCCACGACTGCCCAGCCCGGATCCCCGTATATCAATTTCTGGGATCCGGGCACTGCCGGCAGTCCGGCCGACTCCCGGAACGCCCCCATTCAGTGGAAACGGGTACGGTTTATAATGAAAGACCGAAAACTGCACAAGCAGGAGTTATAATCCATGATGGAAGATATTGCATCCGGCACCGGATCCGTAGACCAGGCTTTGTTGATGCTGAACAGAAATATTCAGGATTACCAGCGTCTTCAGCCCGTACCCTTTGAAACTTTTCTAAGCATGCTCAATGCCAATCCGGCCAGGATTCTGAGAAACATCTTCCAGTCGTTTCATGATATGGTCAAAGCGCACGTGGATGAAGATGAAGAACCCATGGGAGAGGATCGGGCCGATCCGATTTTTACCCGGTATGATTGTAGCCGGTTGTTTGTGGAAGGGTCGGACAATCCGTATTTTCCGGACATGCTGTTTGCCAACCGGTTCATGAAGCAGATGGAATACCTGCGCCATGGGTCCCAGCAGAACCGGATCTATATTTTTCACGGACCCCACGGATGCGGCAAAAGTACGTTTTTGAATAATCTGCTCAAAAAATTTGAACAATACGCCAATACGGAAGAAGGGCTCCGGTATGAGGTGGTGTGGCGTTTAAACATCAAGAAACTCCAGGAAAAATGTCATTCTTTCCCCCCATCCGCATTTGAACAATGGATGCATTTTGTAGAAACAAAGGAAGCCGAAGACGATAACAGTCAGAATATCAAAGACCGGTTTGTGGGGGTTCAGGAAAATGATTTTATTGAAATCCCCTGCCTGGCCCATGACAATCCCTTTCTGGTGATCCCCAAGGACCAGCGCCGGGGAGTACTTGACGAACTGATCAAAAACGATCAGTTCAAATGGCAGCTGTTCACGGAAAAAGAATATGAATGGGTTTTTACAGAAGACACCTGCACTGTGTGTTCATCTATTTATCATACCTTGCTCGAATTGTTTCAGGACCCAAAAACCGTGTTCAATATGCTTTTTGCCCGGCCGTATTACGTGAACCGGCGGATCGGCAACGGAATTTCCGTGTTCAACCCCGGAGATCAGCCGGCCAAGCACAACATCATCTCCAATGAGATGCTCCAGAACCGTATCAATTCCCTGTTTCAGGATTCCAATCTTATTCAGTACACCTATTCCCATTTTGCCAAGATCAACAACGGGATCTATGCCCTGATGGATATCAAATCCCATAATGTCGAACGACTGGTGGCGTTGCACAATATTATTTCCGAAGGCATTCACAAGGTGGAAAATATGGAAGAGCGGGTGGATGCCCTGTTTTTTGCGCTGATGAACCCGGAAGACAAAAAAAATCTGAAAGATTTTCCCTCTTTTGAAGACCGGATACGGTATATTGACATTCCGTATGTGCTGGACTGGAAAACCGAAGTCAAAATTTATATGGATATCTTCGGCCGGCACATTGACGGTAATTTTCTGCCCATGGTGCTGGACAACTTTGCCCGGATCATTGTATGTACCCGCAGCCAGAAAAAATCACCGGCCCTGGAAGCCTGGATTCCTCAGCCGGAAAAATATAAGAATTTTTGTGATGACCAGCTCATGCTGTTGAAAATGGAACTTTTTTCAGGCAATGTTCCCAAATGGCTGGATGATGAGGATGTACGCCGCCTGGACAAAAAAATGCTCAAACAGATCATTGCGGAATCTGAAACTTGCGGCCAGGAAGGATGGTCCGGCCGGGATGCCATCAAAATTTTTGATGAATTTTATTCTAAATATGCCAGAGAAGATCGGTTGATCAATATGACGGATCTGTGCACTTTTTTCAACACTTTGGACAGTCATTCTGAAAAACTGCTGCCCCAGGGATTTCTGAACCGTCTGCTTCGCATGTATGATTACTCCGTACTTCAGCAGGTCAAGGAATCGTTGTATTATTACAATGAAGACCAGATTGCCCGGGATATCAAACATTATATTTCCGCAGTCACCCATGAACTTGATTCTGTGGTTACATGCATTTTCACCAAAGAAAAACTGCATGTGACTGACGCATTTTTAGAAAGCATTGAAAATCGGTTTCTGTCGGAAAAACCGGATGCCAAAACCCGACAGCAGATCAGAAATGATGTGCTCAAAGAATATACCACCCGGGCCCTGACCCAGGAAATAATGATTCAGGGCAAAGCTATCACCGACACCCGGTTGTTTGAACTTTTGCATGAAAAATATATACATAATCTCAAAAAGCAGGTTCTGGCACCGTTTGTAGCCAATGAAAATTTCAGAAACGCAATCAAGGATTTTGATACCAAAAAATTTAAAACCCATGACAAACGCATCAAAAAAGACGTTACATTTCTCATTGACAATTTGTCCGCCAAGTTCGGCTATACCAGCCAGGGGGCCAATGAGGTCTGTATTTATGTCATTGACCATGACCTGGCTGGTAAATTCAAATAAAATCATTTCATGATATCCGATATATTTGATCACATGCTGTCCCAGGACAGCCCCCTTGTACTCACACGGCAACACGGGTCCCATAAAGCCTGGCTGGCTGCCCGGATATTTCATCGCCTGAACCGGGATCTGCTGGTGGTGTTGCCGGATCCGGGTCAGGCAGACACATTTGTCAATGACCTGCAATTTTTTCTGCCGGACCGGAAAAATGACATTCTGCTTTTTCCTGGTCATGCCATCCTGCCATTCAAGTCCCTGTCTCATCACCGGCAGACATCTTTGCGCCGGATGGCGGTATTGTCCAAATTGTCTGCACCCCGGACCGGCCCATATCTGGTGGTCATCAGTATTGACACGTTGCTGTGCAGACTGATGCCCAAGACCCGGTTGGATCGGTATTCCGAACTGGTGATGGCCGATGAGGAAACCGACCGGGATGCCTTGATTCACCGACTGGAGGTCGGCGGGTATCATCGGGTATCTCTGGTGGAGGATCCCGGAGAATATGCGGTGCGGGGCGGTATACTGGACCTGTTTGTTCCAGGAATGACCCGGCCGGTCCGCATGGAATTTTTCGGAGACCTGGTGGAATCCATCCGCAGCTTTTCTCCGTATACCCAGCGGGGAATCAAGGAATTGTCTGAAATAATTGTGGTACCTGCTACTGAAGCCATATTGCTGGATCAAGATCAGCCCCATGTCCTGGCACGGCTCAGGTCACAAGCCAAAGCCGCTGGACTGGACGATGCAAAAATCCGGGAATATGTCACCCAGATTCGTCAGGTTGGACGGTTTGCCGGCATCGAAACCATGCTTTCCATGGTGTATGATACCCTGGATGACACGTTTGATTATTTGGCAGATGATTTTTGCGTGATCTGGGATTTTCCGGAAATTCTGGCGGAAAAAGCCACGGATTTTGAAAATCAGGCCCAACAAAATTATCAGGCCCTGGTGGCGGAAAAACGCCTGGGAGGGGATCCAGATCAATGCTTGATGCCGTTTGACCAGGTGGCTGAAAGGATCGGCCAGGTCCCGCATCTGACGTTTGATGATCTTGCCTTGAACCGAACCCGGACCCGTGGAACCGTATTTTCGTTTCATCCGGAAACCATTGACATTCTGTCGGGAACTCCGGGGATGAAAAACCGGTCAGATACCCCGTTGAAACCTTTGGTGGACTGGATCGAATCTCAGGTGACTGCGGGCAGCAAAATCGTGTGCGTACTGCACCAGGATGCCCAGGTTCAGCGACTGATCCTGCTGCTGACACCTTATGGCCTGACACCGGTTCCATTGAAAACCATACAGGATGCAGAAACCCAGGCTGCGGGACTGTACTTTGTGGTGGGGACCTTATCCACGGGATTTGTGTTGACAGATCACAACCTGGTGTTGATCACGGAAGAGGATATTTTCGGCAAAAAACGGGTGCGGCGTGTCATGCGTTCCTCCCGGGACCTGAAAACTGAAATGATCGCTCCGGAAGAGCTGGAAAACGGGGATATCGTGGTGCATGCCGAGCACGGAGTCGGGCGGTATGACGGGCTGGTCAATCTGAATGTGGGAAAAATTTCCCAGGATTTTATCAAGATCGTGTACCAGGATGAAGACACCTTGTACCTGCCGGTGGACCGCATGGAGATGATCGGCAAATATATCGGTGTGAACGGTAACAAACCGGTGCTGGACAAAATCGGTTCCAAAGCCTGGATCAAATCCAAGGCCAAAGCCAGAAAAGAAGTTGAAAAGATGGCGGCGGACCTGTTGGATCTGTATGCTAAACGAAAGATCAACAAAGGGTTTTCCTTTAGTCAACCGGACAATTATTACCAGGATTTTGAAACCACATTTCCTTATGAGGAAACCAGAGACCAGCTCAAAGCCATTGATGAGGTGCATCTTGATATGGAGTCGGATACGCCCATGGACCGGCTGGTGTGCGGCGATGTGGGATACGGCAAAACCGAGGTGGCGATCCGGGCCGCTTTCAAGGCGGTCAATGACGGCAAACAGGTGGCGATGGTGGTCCCCACCACCATTCTGGCGGAACAGCATCTGGCTACATTCCGGGAACGGTTCAAGAATTATCCCGTGAATATTGCCGGGTTGTCCCGGTTCCGGTCCCGTAAAGAACAGACTGAGATTCTTGAACAGATGGCAGACGGCCGGATGGATATTGTCATCGGCACCCATCGGCTTTTGCAGAAGGATGTGTCGTTCAAATCCCTGGGACTGCTGGTGATTGACGAGGAACAGCGGTTCGGAGTCCGGCACAAGGAGGTTTTGAAAAAGAAACGCAGCACCGTGGATGTGCTGGCTTTAAGTGCTACCCCCATTCCCAGAACCCTGCACCTGTCTTTGACCGGGATGCGGGATATCAGCGTGATCAAAACCCCGCCCGCGGACCGCCAGCCCATCATTTCCTATATCACTCCGTATGAAGATGCCGTTGTCAAAGATGCCATCAACAAAGAACTGGTCCGGGGCGGCCAGGTGTTTTTTGTCCACAACAATATCAAAACTATTTTCAAAGTGGCGGACAACTTGAAGAAACTGGTGCCTGATGCCCGCATCGGTGTGGCCCATGGCCGGTTGTCCGAAGCCGAGCTGGAACGGGTCATGCTGGCATTTGTCAATATGGAGATCAACCTGCTGGTGTGCACCACCATTATTGAATCCGGCCTGGACATTCCATCTGCCAACACCATGATCATCGACCGGGCCGAACGGTTCGGGCTGTCCCAGATCTATCAGCTGCGGGGCCGGATTGGCCGAGGAGATCATCAGGCTTATGCATATCTGTTTGTTTCCGATGAATCCCGGATCTCCAAAGATGCCAGAAAACGACTGGCCGCACTCATGGAATACCGGGATCTGGGATCAGGATTTCAAATTGCCATGAAAGATTTACAGATCAGAGGTGCAGGCACGGCTTTGGGTGCGTCCCAGTCCGGACATATTGCGGCGGTGGGGTATGACCTGTTTTTAAAACTGCTGGACCAGGCGGTGAACGACCTGAAAGATGACACCCATCTGGAACCTCTGGATCCGGAAATCAATGTCAGCATGTCCACAGGATTTTCTGAAACGTATATCGAATCCGTGTCCCAGCGCCTGACCCTGTACCGAAGACTGTCCCGGCTCACTTCTTTGTCAGACATATCAGACATGAAAAAAGAACTGATGGACCGGTACGGTCCACTGCCCCGTCCTGCTGAAAACATGCTGTTAAAGATCATGTTACGGGTACTGGCCGTCCAGTGCGGTGTCCAGCGGCTGGATATCGATCCGTCGGCTCTGGTGCTGACTTTTTCTTTACCTCACCTGCCCATGCCTCTGCCGGATCTGGAGAAAAAATGGCAGGCAATGGCACGGTCCAAATGGATCAAAAAAGAGTGTGTTCAGTTTTATTTAGGCTTCAAACCCAACCAGACCGCCAAGGCCCTGGTTAAAACCAAGCAGATCCTTTCCGCCATGACCTGATAACTTTCAACGCAATCTGTTTGTGACGCATGTGCGGTGTTCTTCTGGATCTGGAAAGGATCATCATGATATTTTCACAGATACCGGATATCCAACGGTTTGAACGTTTGGCGTTCAGGAAGAAAAATGTATTGGGACTGCTGCTGACATTCAGCCGCCGCCTGTTCAATGCCCGGCAGGCTGGATTGCTTTACGGCACCAATCATACCGGGGAGCGGTTTTTACCTCCCCGTCAATGGGACCGGGGCGTGGTGCATCAGCTCACTGGTCAGGGTCTGTCCGGGTTCGGCCTAAAATGGGTGGGGCCTACCTTGCTTCGCTGGTTCAGTATTTCCCCCATCTGGCTGTACAAAAGAGATATCCAGGGCCGGCGGGTCCCGACGGATGGGGTGATTGCCAATGTTATCCGTAAACACAGTGAATATTATGCCAGCGGCATCAAAATGCTGTTCACTGACCATATCCCCCGGAAAAAGATGGCTGACGATCCGTTAAGGGAGCATATGACGGTGATCGCTTATGACGGCCAGCAGTTTGAGGTGCTGCCGGATATGCAGGTGAACATGAATATCATTCACTGGTTCAAGCCGGATAATTTCATCTCCGTGTACATCCCCGACTATGGGGCCATTGTCCTCAACACCGTGGAACCGAAGTTGTTTGAAAAAACAGGGGATGACCCGGTCGCCTATCCGCGGGAATTGAAAAACCGGCTGGGTCAGTTGATTTCAGCCATCGAAATTGCATCCATCGCCCATCTTGGCCAGGCCAAAGGCCGAAGGGCCGCCAGAATTATCTGGCGCAAGGAAAGAAATCTGAGAAAAACATTTCTTGAAATGAATGAAAAAGTAAAAAAAATGGATGCGTTGAACAAGCATCTGCAGTCGGTGGGCGCAGTCACGGAAGATCAGCTGAACATGGTACCGGTGATTGAACCCAACGGGGTATTCGCATTCATGGACATGGTGTCTTCAAACCGGATGCGTACCCGCCTGTCTCCCAAAGATTTTTTTCTGGTACTCAATCTGTGCCATGAAATCACGGCAAACACAGCTGCGGCATACGGGTGCCGGGTGGATAATTTTATCGGGGATGCGGTGTTTCTGGAAAGTATCCCGTTGTTCGACCCGCTGGACCGGGGCATTCCTTCCAGCATGGCGGAACGGGTCATGATCATGACACTGGCGCTCACAGCTGTGTTCACCCAGATCCGGATCCTGACTCAAGGCACGCACCCCATGGATCCGGATCGGCAGGTCCATCGGCTGATGAAAATCCATGACATCTCCATCGGATTCCGGGCCGGCATATCCTTTGGTTCCGCACTGGTAGGTCCTTTGGGCAGCCGAAATCGAAAAGTTGTCACCAGCATCGGCAAACCGGTGAACATGGCATCCCGTCTGGAAAGCTCGAGCCAAATAAACGGGATTCATATCGAAAAAAAACTGCTGGAGATCCTTGAAAACGCCACGGTTAATCCAGGCACCCCGGTGTTGTGGCAACTGGCGGCAACAGATACAGACTCTACACCGCAACCCTATATCCCTTTCCTGGATTTTCTTGCGGACCGCTTTCACCTGACACAGCCTGTGATCCGGAAAATGCCCCCGGTCTCTTACAAAGATTTCTGCAGTAAGGACACTTATCTGATCTGCTGTGACCCAGAATGTGATGATTCGCATTCGGGAATAACTGATGTCTGTGCCGGTATTTAAACATCAGGTGTCATTATTTTTTGGTTAAAAATTTTTTGAACGGTCGGCCAAAGCGGCCATGAGGGTGTGGGTGTGAGAACCGGGCCTGCCGTTTCCAATGGGGGTGTCATCAATCCGGACTACCGGAACCACGCCTTTGTTGGTGCCGGTGATGAACACCTCGTCAGCAGTGAGCAGTTTTTCTAAGGGAATGGGGGATTCCGACACTTTAAACCGGTCTCTGGCTAAAGACAGGATCACTTTCCGGGTAATGCCTTCAAGGATACCGTCCGTCGGCGGGGTGACCAGGGTATCGCCGAAAAACGCAAACAGATTACTGGTGGTGCATTCCAGGGCATTCTGGTTTTTGTCTATGTAAATCACTTCCATGGCTCCGGCAGCCTTGGCCCGGGTCATTGCCATGGTGGCCGGGAGATATGCTGTGATCTTGGCACCGGCCAATGGCCGTTCCTGGACCAGGCTGGTCACTTTGACCCCCTGGGTGTACCACGTTTCCGGCAGTTTGTTGATGGGAGTGACCATAATGATCAGCCGGGGGCGGCCGTTGGGTGTCAGAAAATCGGGGCTGGAGCCGCCGGTGATGACAATGCGGATGTTGGCTTCATCCAGGCCTGGATTTTTTTCCAGGGTTTGAAACACGATCTGTTTGATATTTTTGGCGGTCCAGGGTAGATTCAATCCGATTTTTATTCCGGAATCCATGAGCCGGTCAATATGCGCATCCACAAAAAAAGGCCTGCCGTGAAAAGTGCGCATGATATCACAGATACCGATACCCCGGAGAATGGCCAGATCATCCACCGGGATCATTGCTTCATGGGCGGGAACAAATGCCCCATCCACATAATAAACGGTCATGAAAAAAAATCTCCTTGTATTTGGTGATGCGTGTTTTTATAGTACACATTCAGTTGTAATTCATAAATAAGGCTTATCATTGCGGGATGCAAGGAACACGGATGGATTTTTTTCGAGGCATTCAATACAATATTCAGGGGATGACGCTGTCATTACGTCATCCGCAACTGCTGTGGCTCGGACTGTTGCGGTTTGCCGTCATCCTGATTCTGACGGTGTTGTTTTCAGGAATGATTTTATTGAATCATGACGCGATCATGTCCGGGATCTGGACCCTGCCGGACAGCGGGGTTCTGGTCTATGTCTGGCACCTGGTGTCCTGGCTGCTGTCCCTGGTACTGGCCGCCTTGAGTGTGGTGGTGGCCTATCTGGTGGCTCAGGTGTGTTTCAATGTATTCATCATGGACTATATGTCCCGGGTCACGGAAAAAATTGTTCTGGGAAAAGAGATCACCTATGCTGACGGTTCCTGGATCAAGCTGGCAGGGTATTTGGTTTTTCAGGAAATTCCCCGGGCCGTCATACCCATGATCATCACCATTGTCATCATGGTGGCGGGCTTTTTTACCCCCCTGGGGCCGGTGATTTTCTTTTTGTCGGCCATCACCGCCGGGGTGTTTCTGGCCTGGGACAATACCGATCTGGTCCCGGCCAGACAGATGCGCCCGTTCAGGGATCGATTCGGGTTTCTGCGGCAGAACTTAGGCTTTCATATCGGGTTCGGTCTGCTGCTCATTGTTCCCTGGTTCAATATTCTGACACTCTCATTTGCCCCGGTGGGGGCCACATTGTATCATATTCACAAACTTGAAAAGGAATTGAAATGAACGTTCTTGTCACCGGCGCTGCCGGATTTATCGGCTACAGCCTGAGTGCACGCCTGCTGGAGTCAGGGCATACGGTTTACGGCATTGACAATCTCAATGATTATTATGATGTAACCCTGAAGCAGGCCCGTCTGGCCCGGCTGGAGAAACAGCCGGGCTTTGTGTTTCAGAAACTGGACCTGGCAGACCGTCAGAACATGGCGGCTTTGTTTGCTTCCCACGCGTTTGACTGCGTGGTGAACCTGGCGGCCCAGGCCGGGGTGCGCCACAGCATCGAAAATCCAGCCACATATGTGGACAGCAACCTGACCGGGTTTGCAAATATTCTGGAAGGATGCCGCCACAGCAAGGTGAAACACCTGGTGTATGCATCCTCCTCGTCCGTGTACGGTTTAAATACCCATATGCCGTTTTCCGTGCACCAGAACGTGGATCATCCCATCAGCCTGTATGCTGCATCCAAAAAAGCCAACGAACTGATGGCCCACACCTACAGTTATCTATACAATCTGCCGACAACCGGTCTGCGCTTTTTCACGGTGTACGGTCCCTGGGGCCGGCCGGACATGGCGCTGTTCCTGTTTACCAAAGCAATTTTGAAAAACGAGCCCATCAAAGTGTTCAACCACGGGAAAATGCAGCGGGATTTCACTTATATCGATGATATTGTGGAAGGGGTGATCCGGGTCATGAACCGGATTCCGGAAGCAAACCCGGACTGGTCTTCGGACCGGCCGGATCCGTCATCAAGCTGCGCACCTTATCGGCTGTACAATATCGGCAACAACCAGCCCGTGGCGCTGATGGATTTTGTCAAAGCCATTGAAACCGCTTTAGGCAAAAAAGCCACAATAGAATATTTGCCGCTTCAGCCCGGGGATGTGCCAGCCACCTATGCCGACGTCAGCGATCTGATAGCTGATACCGGTTTTAAGCCATCCACGCCTGTGCCCCGGGGCATTCAACAGTTTGTGGATTGGTACCTGGCTTATTATGGCCGATAGATATCAAGTCAGGGCCCGGGACACGATCTCAAATACATTGGTGGACAGATTCGGGGCCGCAGCCAGGGTTTCAAGGGATTGTTTCATTAAAACCCGTCGGTGGGAATCATATTTTTTCCATTGATTGAAGCATCCGGTCAGCCGGGCCGCGATCTGGTGGTTGATTGTGTCCAATTCCAGGATTCTGTCCGTGATAAACCCATATCCGTTGCCGGATTTTTCATGAAAATGAACGGGATTATTCATGGCAAATCCGTAAATCAGTGCCCGGACCCGGTTGGGATTGGTCAACGTGAAATTCGGATGTTTCACCAGATCCATCACACATGACAACGTATCGGCCAAAGGAGAAATCGCCTGGACATAAAACCACTTGTCCATCACCAGAGGGTTATGAAACCATTTGTCATAAAACCGGGCCGCGCTTTTTTGTTTCAATACAGGGGTGGTGGTGCAAAGGGTTTTGAAGCAGGTAAATTCATCGGTCATGTTGTCAGCCGTCAGAAATGCCTTCCAAACGATGTCATGGGCAGATGCTGTACCAAGGCCAGCCAAATAGGATATTGCCAGGTTTCTCAGACTTCTGTTCCCGATATCCCGGATGGAAAGGCTTCCGGGATCGGAATGGCCGCATTGGTCAATGGTTTTTAAAAACAAAGGGGTAAGCGTGGCGGCCAGGTGGGTTTTCAAATGTTGTCTGGCTGTATGGATGCCATCCACATCAATAACGTCAAACTGATTTGCCAGTTCCGTTTCCTGGGGAATGGCCAGGGCTTTGGCCAGAAATGCCCGGTCTGCGGACCGGTCCGATAAAGCGGTTTCAAATGCCTGGACCAGGTTCTGTGATACAATCAACGGCCGGTGCTGGGAGATGGCGGACACCAGGAGCCGAATCTCTTTGTTGAACAACGTCTGGGCCGCATCCCACCGGTTGAAGTCATCGGTGTCATGGGCCATGAGAAACGCCAGTTCTTCATCTGAAAGATCAGTGGATATCTTGACCGGGGCGGAAAACTGCCGGAATACCGAGGGCAGGGTGCCGGAAGGCACGTTCTGAAACGCCACAGTGTGTGTGTCATCCGTCATCTGGATCAATGATTCCTGTTCCGGAATGATGTCTTTGCCCCCGGGATCAATCAATCCCATGCGGATGGGAATATGCAACGGCTGTTTTTCAGACTGGTTTCTGTCGGGAAGTGTGTGTTGGGCAAAGGTCACAGACAGGGTCCGGGTGTCCGGGTCATAAGACCGGGTCACGGTCACTGTGGGCGTACCGGACTGGGTATACCACCGCTTGAACTGGGTCATTTCCATATGGCCGGCCTGTGCCATGACAGACAAAAAATCTTCGACCGTGACGGCCATTCCGTCAAATTGCTCAAAATATAAAGCCATTCCCTGTTGAAATGCAGCTTCCCCTAAAAGCTGATGGATCATGCGGATCAGTTCCGCGCCTTTTTCATACACGGTCATGGTGTAAAAATTGTCCATCTTGATATAGGCGTCCGGCCGCACCGGGTGGGCCATGGGTCCGCTGTCCTCCGGAAACTGCAGGGATCGAAGTGTTTTGACATTGCTGATGCGCTCCACAGATCGGGAATTCAAATCCGAGGTGAACTCCTGGTCCCTGAAAACAGTCAGCCCTTCTTTCAGGCTGAGCTGGAACCAGTTTTTCAGGGTAACCCGGTTACCGGTCCAGTTGTGAAAATATTCATGCCCGATCACCCGCTGGATGTTCATGAAATCGTCATCTGTGGCCGTGGCCGGGTCGGCAAGCACATATTTGGCATTGAAAATGTTCAACCCCTTGTTTTCCATGGCACCGGCATTGAAATCATTGATGGCCACAATCTGATACAGATCCAGGTCATATTCGAGATTGAACCGTTCCTCATCCCATTTGACGGCCTGTTTGAGGCAGCGCATGGCATGATGACACTTGTCGATGTTTTCCGGCTCTGCAAAGATTTTCAAAGTGATCTGCTTTCCGGACCGGGTGACAAACGGCGACTCATTCCAAGACAGATTGCCGGCCACCAGAGCAAACAGATAACAGGGTTTTTTGAACGGATCCTCCCATGTCACATAGTGCCGGTTGTCCGGAAGATCCCCTTTCTCCACAGGATTGCCGTTGGACAACAGCACCGGACATGCGGTTTTATCGGCAATAATGGTGCAGGTATACCGGGCCATGACATCGGGCCGGTCCGGAAACGGGGTGATGTTGCGGAACCCTTCAGCTTCGCACTGAGTGCAGTAAATACCGCTGGATCGATACAATCCCTCCAGCCGGGTATTTTTTTCCGGACAAAGCATGGTCCGGGTTTGCAAAATAAACTGATCCGGCACTTTTGATATAATGAATTTTTTTTCATCTGCCTGAAAATCCCGGGAAGACAGAACCTGATCATCCAGTTTCACGGACAGAATCTTGAAATCTCCCATATCCATTTTCAGAACAGAGGATTTCCTGAGTTTGTCCGGGTTTTTGTAAAGAGTCAACGTCGAAGTCACCCGGGTGTCTTGGGGTCGGATGTCGAAAACAAATGTCACCCGGTCCACCAGAAAATCAGGTGGGGTATAGTCTTTGAGTAATACTAAATCGTGTGTTGTCATAATAAAATAGAATAATTGGAATGACAGAGCTTGTCAATATGGGGTGAGAAGGGAAAGGGATTTGGATTCCGGCACTTTCAAATTCTTGTCTTTGCATTTATTGAGACAAGGATTGGTTGAATTATCGTGTGGTATGTATTAAACAGACAAAGCAATTTTGGCAAAAACCTAATAAAAAAATTGACGATCAGGAAACAAATTATGAAATTAACGATTATCGGCACAGGCTACGTGGGACTGGTTACTGGGGCATGTTTTGCTGAAATGGGCAGCCAGGTCACCTGCGTGGATATTGACAAAAAAAAGATTGATTCCCTGAAACAGGGAGTATTGCCTATTTATGAACCAGGTCTGGAAAAAATGGTCCGGGAAAATATGCAGGATGGAACACTGCAGTTTACCACCTGTCTGGCCGAAGCTGCCGAGGACTGTCAGATTTTTTTCATTGCCGTGGGTACCCCGCCGGGGGAGAACGGGTCGGCAGATTTAAAATATGTGCTTGAGGTGGCCCGGCAGATCGGACGCCATATGACGGATTATGCAGTCATCGTGGACAAATCAACAGTACCGGTCGGCACAGCGGATCAGGTCGCTCAGGTGGTGAAATCCGAGCTGTCATGCCGGGATGTGAACCTGACATTCGATGTGGTGTCCAACCCGGAATTTCTCAAGGAAGGGGCCGCTATCCGTGATTTTCTCAAACCGGACCGCATCATTGTGGGAGTGAATTCAGACCGGGCCGCCAAAGTTATGCGCCGGCTCTATGCACCGTTTTCCATGAACCGGGATAAAATGATTTTCATGAATGTAAGAGATGCGGAGATGACCAAGTATGCGGCCAATGCCATGCTGGCCACCCGGATTTCATTTATGAACGAGATCGCCACCATCTGTGAACAATTGAACGTGGATGTGGAAAATGTCAGAAAAGGCATCGGTTCGGACACACGCATCGGATTTTCGTTTATTTATCCTGGTTGCGGGTATGGGGGGTCCTGTTTTCCCAAAGATGTGAGGGCGTTGATCAAAACCGCCGCAGATATCGGGATCCACCCATCCGTACTGGCTGCGGTGGAGGAACGCAATAATCGACAGAAGCATGTTTTGGGCAATAAAATCAAATCCCGGTTCGGTTCGGATCTGACCGGCCGAAGCTTTGCTCTGTGGGGACTGGCATTCAAACCCGGTACCGACGACATGCGGGAAGCGGCGTCCATTGTTCTTTTATCGGATATCATCACAGCAGGCGCGACTGTAAAAGCCTATGACCCGGTGGCGATGTCTCAGGCGGTCAGAGAGATACCTGACAAATGGTTGGACACGGGTCAACTGGCCCTGATGGATGATCCGTACCAGGTGCTGGAAAATACAGACGCTTTGATTCTGGTGACGGAATGGAAGGCGTTTCGGCAGCCGGATTTCAAACGCATGCGAAAGTTGATGAAAAAAACAATCCTTTTTGACGGCAGAAACCAGTATGATCCGGAAGAAGTGACGGAATTCGGATTTGAATATCATGGCATCGGTAGAGAGATCCAGCATTCCGGACCTCAGTAATTTTTTTATCCATGAATTCCGGGTTTCCCCGAATCAGAGTCACAGGCATCGAACCCGGGTTTGTTATATTAAATTGTCGGATCATGTGGAATATGGTAATATATGGGGAAAGAAAATTTAAATTTGCATATGCAAACATAAGATGTCGACTAAGGATACCAGTGAATGGAATCAGACACCATAGACAGGGCAAGGGTTCGGGAGATCAATAAACGCCGGACCTTTGCCATTATTTCCCACCCGGATGCCGGGAAAACCACTTTGACCGAAAAACTGCTGCTGTTCGGCGGGGCCATCACCCAGGCCGGTGCCGTGAAATCCAGAAAAACCGACCGGGCCGCGTTGTCCGATTTTCTGTCCATTGAACAGGAACGCGGTATTTCCGTTTCCTCTTCAGTCATGAAGTTTGAATACAAAGGGTATGAGATCAATCTGCTGGACACGCCCGGGCATCAGGATTTTTCCGAAGATACCTACCGGGTGCTCACGGCCGTGGACTGCGCGGTCATGATCATCGACAATGCCAAAGGCGTGGAGCCCCAGACCCGGAAACTCATGGAGGTGTGCCGCATGCGCAACACCCCCATCATCACCTTTATCAACAAACTGGACAGGGAAGGGCTGGATCCGCTGGATATTTTTGAGGATATCGAAGACAAACTCCAGATCGAATGCGTGCCGTTGACATGGCCCATCGGCATGGGCAAGCGGTTTAAAGGGGTGTATAATTTCGAAACCAGAGAACTGGGGATTTTCACTCCGGGATATACGCCCAAAGATGATGATGGTATCATGATTCAGGATTTGTCCGATCCCCGGCTGGATGAACTGATTTCTTCATCCCAGGCGGATCAGCTCAGAGAAGATGTGGAGCTCATCAAAGGGGCATCCGATCCCTTTGACATGTCCTTGTATCTTTCAGGGACCCAGACCCCGGTGTTTTTCGGTTCCGCCATCAACAATTTCGGGGTCAAGGAAATGCTGGATGCGTTTGTGAAAATTGCGCCCCCGCCCGGGATCCGGCCGGCCCAGTCCCGGGATGTCAACCCCATGGAAAATGATTTTTCAGGGTTTGCCTTTAAGATTCAGGCCAACATGGACCCGGAACACCGGGACCGGATCGCATTTTTCCGCATCTGTTCCGGCAAGTTTGTCAAAGGGATGAAGGTGAAACATCACCGCATCGGAAAAGAGATCCGCCTGTCCAATGCCACCATGTTCATGGCCCAGGAACGCAGCCATGTGGAAGAAGCCTATCCCGGTGACATTATCGGGATCCACAATCACGGCACCATCAAAATCGGGGATACGTTCACCACCAAAGAGCCGCTGACATTTTTAGGGATTCCCAGTTTTGCGCCCGAGCATTTCCGGCGGGTCCTGCTCAAGGATCCCCTCAAAACCAAGTCGTTGAACAAGGGATTGACCCAGCTGGCTGAAGAAGGTACCATCCAGGTGTTCCGGCCGTTGATGGGAAACATGCACGTGATCGGAGCCGTGGGCGTGCTGCAGTTTGACGTGACCATGGCCCGGCTTAAAGCGGAATACAATGTCAATGCCGGGTATGAATCCATTGACCTGTCCGTGGCCAGATGGGTTACCTGCGAGGATGAAAAAATGCTGAAACGTTTCCGGCAGAAAAACGAGTCCAGCCTTGCCCTGGATGCGGAAAGGTGCCTGACGTTCATGACCACCAGCGAATACCAGCTGGGATTTGTCATGGAAGAATGGCCGGACATCCAGTTTCACAAGACCCGCGAACACAACATCCAATCTTCTGGCTTTTGAAAGGAATATCCCTGATGACGGCACACCGAATCCACAATTTCAATGCCGGCCCGTCTGCATTGCCGTTGCCGGTTCTGGAAAAAATCCAGGCTTCGTTTTTGAATTTCAATGACTCGGGCATGTCCATCACTGAAATCAGCCATCGTTCCGCAAAGTTTGATGCTGTTCTCAATGGCGCCATTGACCGGGTGCGCCGGCTGCTGTCACTGGATCCTGACGATCATGTGCTCTTTATTCAGGGCGGGGCGTCGCTGCAGTTTGCCATGGTGCCCATGAATTTTTTGGGCCCAAACGATACCGCAGACTACATCAACACCGGGACCTGGTCTGCCAAAGCCATCAAAGAAGCACGGATTCAGGGGAAAACCATTCAGGTGATCGCGTCTTCCGAAGACCAGAATTTTTCGTATGTGCCAAAAACCATCTCCTGTACACCCGGGGCCCGGTATGTGCACGTCACTTCCAACAACACCATCAAGGGAACCCAGTTTGATCAGTTTCCTGAAACCTTTGAGATCCCTTTGGTGGCGGATATGTCTTCGGATATTTTTTCCCGGCCCCTGCCCATGGAAAAGTTCGGGCTCATTTACGCGGGCGCCCAGAAAAATTTAGGCCCTTCCGGCGTCTGCATGGTCATTGTCAAAGAGGCGTTTCTGGAAACAGCCGAACAGCACCTGCCCACCATGCTGGCATACAAGACGTTTGCGGCCCACAACTCCATGTACAACACCCCGCCCTGTTTCGGCATCTACACCATTGACCTGGTGCTTGAATGGATTCAGGAAACCTTCGGCACACTTGAACGCATGGCGGAACATAATCAGCGCAAAGCCCGGATGCTGTACGATGTCATTGACGGGTCCGGTTTTTATCAGGCCACGGCCCAAAAAAATTCCCGGTCTTTGATGAATGTCACATTCCGCCTGCCCACAGAAGACCTGGAAGACCGGTTTGTGGCAGAGGCCCTGGAAAACGGTCTGGGCGGGCTCAAAGGCCACCGGTCTGTGGGGGGGTGCCGGGCATCGATTTATAATGCGGTTCCCATGGAAAGTGTTGCCGCGCTTGCGGCATTCATGGAACGGTTTGAACAGGAGAAGGGATGATGAAAGTATTGGTCAGTGAAACAATGGATGAGGCCGGCATCGAGATTTTACAGCAGCAGCAGGGCATCGATGTGGATATCCGAACCGATCTGGACCCGGAAGCACTCAGAACAATCATTCCCGCCTATGACGGACTGGCCATCCGGGGGGGAACCCGGGTGGACAAGTCTCTTCTGGATGCGGCCGTCAATCTCAAGGTGATTGCCCGGGCCGGGGTCGGTCTGGACAATGTGGACATTGACGAGGCCACCCGAAAAGGGGTGGCTGTGATGAACACGCCCGGCGGCAACACCGTGACCACGGCCGAACATGCCATAGCCATGCTCATGTCTTTGACCCGGAACATTCCCCAGGCCACGGCATCGTTAAAAGCCGGGAAATGGGAGAAAAACCGGCTGCTGGGCCGGGAAGTTTTCAACAAAACACTGGGAATCATCGGTTTCGGCAATGTCGGTTCCGGGGTGGCCCATCTGGCCAAAGGCTTGAGAATGCGGGTGATGGTTCATGACCCCAATATCTCCCGGGAACATATCGAAAAACAGGGGTTCGAGTTTGTGGAGCTGGATGACCTTTACAGCCGGGCGGATTACATTTCCGTGCATGTGCCCAAAATGGATGCCACCATCGATCTTCTGGATGCCGAGGCATTTGAAAAAATGAAACAGGGGGTCTATGTGATCCATTGTGCCCGGGGCGGGATCATCAATGAATCCACGCTGTATGACGCTATTGTGTCCGGAAAAGTGGCAGGTGCGGCCCTGGACGGATTTTCCACGGAACCGCCCGGTGACCTGCCGCTGCTGGCGCTGGATTCAGTCATTGCCACCCCCCATCTGGGAGGGTCCACCCGGGAGGCCCAGACCCATGTGGCTGTGGCGGCGGCCAGACAGATCATCGCTTATCTGCTGCATGACACCGTGATCAATGCCGTGAATGTGCCGTCGGTCACCGGTGAGGTCCTGCGCCAGCTCAAACCGTTTCTATACCTGGCGGAAAAAATGGGCAAAATGCAGGCCCAGCTCATTTCAGGGGGGATCCGGGAGGTGCAGATCGAATATATGGGCAAATTTCCGGACCTGGACCTCAAACCGGTCACCATTGCCGCGATCAAGGGACTGCTCAATGAATTCACCTCGTATGAAGTCAATACCGTGAATGCCATTTCCCTGGCCGGCAGCAAAGGGATCAAGATTTCCGAAGCCACATCGCCTGAGTCCGGGAATTTCATCAACCTGATCCGCATGACCGTGGTGACCGATACCCGGACCGATGTGGTGTCCGGCACGATTTTCGGCAAAGACCGGATCCGCATTGTCCGCATCAACAAATTCCGGCTGGAAGTGATTCCCGAAGGTCATCTGGGCCTGATTCACAACGTGGACAAGCCCGGTTCCATCGGTTCCATCGGCAACACCCTGGGAAAACACCATATCAATATTTCCCGCATGATGGTGGGCCGGGAAGAAGACGGCCAGCGCAACATCATTTTTCTGAAAACCGATACCCCGGTGCCGCCGGACGTGATTGCGGAAATCGAAGCCCTGGAGCTGGTGGTGAGCATGAAGACCTTTGAGCTGTAGCCATGCGTGATCCAGAAAGAAAGATTCCCTATAACTACACATCGGCCGGGGATGACCCGATTATCCGGCATCTTTTCGGATCCGATGTGCTGCAGATCATCAAAACCCTGGAAACCAAAAAAAGCACCGGCCGTTCCGCCCGGCTGCTGTACCGGTTCATGGGGGATCTGTTCATCATCGGGCGAAATCCGTTTCTTTTTCAGGAGCTGGTGGCGCATCCGGTCCAGCGAAAGCAGCTGTTTTCCGAATTTGAAAAAGATCTGGACATCATTGAAAACGCAGCCAGACATCCTGAGGTGTTCCAGGTGCTGGATGCGTGCAGACAGACCCTGAAAAAACTGGTCAATCAAATCACCACCCAGGCAGGGTTTCACCGCAAAATCCTGCGGGCGTTCCGCCCGATTGTCGGCAAGGACAACATTTATTTCGATCCTTTCACCCTGACGGCCCATGCCACCGACGCCACGGACTGGCGGCGGTTTCTGCCCAAAGCCGTGCTGCGTCCGGACAAGGAATCCCAGGTGCCTGAACTGGTGAAAAAAATCCGTGAACTGGGATTGTGCATCATCCCCCGGGGAGGGGGCACCGGATTGACCGGCGGGGCCACACCGCTCACGTCAGACTGTGTGATGATCAACACGGAAAAACTCAACCGCATCGGTGCCATTGCCCCTCTGGCTGAAGTCGGTGACGGCACCTGTTTTTCCATTGAGGTGCAGGCCGGGGTTCTTACCCAGGATGCCAAAGATGCGGCCCGGGATCAGGGACTGATATTTGCCACCGACCCCACCTCCGCCTGGGCCTGTACCATTGGCGGCAACCTGGCGGAGAATGCCGGGGGAAAAACAGCGGTCCTGTTCGGCACGGCCCTGGACAATGTGTTGTCCTACCGCATTGTCATGCCGGACGGCAATGTCTACACCGTTTCCCGGAATGGCCATCCGGGCCGGAAAATTCTGTATACCGATCCGGTGGTTTTTGACGTCTTTGATGACACCGGCGAAAAGGTCCGGACCATTGAACTGACCGGAGCGGATATCCGCAAAAAAGGCCTGGGCAAGGATGTCACCAATAAATATCTCAACGGACTTCCCGGTATTCAGAAAGAGGGATGTGACGGGATCATCACCTGGGCACAGTTCATCCTGTATCCGGAATTTTCTTTTAAAAAAACCTGCTGCATCGAGTTTTTCGGCAATGACATGACCGAAGCCGGTCAGGTGATCACAGCCATTTCCGCCACCTTTGCCCACAAAGATCCGGCGGTCATGGCCCTGGAACATTTTGACGAAGCCTATATCAAGGCCATTGACTATAAAACCAAAAACGCTCTGGGCAACCGGCTCAAGGCGGTGCTGCTGGTGGACCTGGTATCCAATGATACCGGGTGTCTCGACCAGGGGGTGAAGACCCTGGCATCCATTCTGGCGCCCTTTGAAAAAACCGGCCTGACCATTGCCCGGACCGATGAAGAAGCCATCCGCTTCTGGGAGGACCGCAAACGCTTAGGGGCCATTGCCGCCCATACCAACGCATTCAAGCTCAATGAGGACATTGTGCTGCCGTTGACGTCACTGGCGCAATTTGTCAAATTCGTGGACCAGACCAACCTGGAGGAAAAGGCTTTCAACCAGGCCCGGATCATTGACAATATGGTGGCTTACCTGGACCGGGCCGTGCCCCTGTCCGATCCCCAGTGGCTGAAAAAAAAAGTGGGACAGGCCAAGGATCTGGCCTGGTCCACCAAAAAAAAGCTGCCCATTGCCTCCAGAGATGCCCTGGAAGCAGGAATCCATGCCAAAAATTTCTATACCCATGTCTGTGAGAGTCTGCGGGGGTATACCCATATTCTGGAAAAACTGGAAACCATCTATGACACCACCCGGGCCCGTCTGATTGTGGTGGCCACCCACATGCATGCCGGAGACGGCAATGTGCATGTGAACATCCCGGTACTGTCCAATGACCGGGAAATGATGGAACGGGCGGCTTTGACCGCTGACCGGATCATGGAAAAGGCCGTGTCCCTGAACGGGGTGGTATCCGGAGAACACGGCATCGGTATCACCAAATTCAAATATCTGTCACCTGAAGCGGTTCAGGCACTGGATCAATACCGGAACCAGGTGGATCCGGACCGGATCATGAATCCGGGCAAACTGAGTGAACCTGATATTTTAAATAAGGTGTTCACACCTTCCTTTAATCTTTTGAAGCTGGAGGCACGGATTTTAAAGCATGGTTCCCTGTATGATCTGGCCATGAACATTGCCAATTGTGTGCGGTGCGGCAAATGCAAGCCCATGTGTCCGGTGTTTTTCCCGGAAAAAAACATGTTTTTTCATCCCCGGAACCGGAACCTGGCTCTGGGATCCCTGATTGAAGCGTTGCTGTATATCACCCAGCGGACCCGGTCCACTGGATTCCAGATTTTGAAAAATTTAGAGGAGATTGCGGATCATTGTACCATCTGCCACCGGTGCCTGACCAAATGCCCGGTCAATATCGACTCCGGGGATATCACCATCGAGTCCAGGGAAATTCTTAAAACCATGCAGTTCAAACACACCCCGCTGGCCACCCGGACCACGTTGAGATATCTGGCAGACAAGCGGCCGTTGCCGAACCAGCTGACCCGGCCGTGGCTGCTGGGCGCAGGGACTTTTTTCCAGCGCACCGGTGCCACGTTGCTGTCCCCGGTTGCCGGTGTCAAGCCGTTTTCCGGGATCCGGTCCATGCAGGTGCTGCGGTCTAAAATGCCCTGGCCGGATGCCGCCACGCTTAGGTCCAAAGTTCCCATGACCCTGAAAAATCAGGCATTGGTCCTGGAACCTTTGGAACCGGCCATCTCCACGGTATTTTATTTTCCCGGATGCGGCAGTGAACGCATTTATTCACGGATTTCCAGAGCGGCCCTGTTTATTTTGCTGTCCCAAAATCACCGGGTCATTCTGCCACCGCCGTTTCTGTGCTGCGGGTATCCTTTTCTGGTCAATGCCCAGACCAAGCAATTCGAAGAACTGGCGTTGAAAAACACCATTGTTCTGACCCAGATCCGGGAGATGTTCAATGACCTGACCTTTGATGCCGTGGTGGTGTCCTGCGGCACCTGCATGGAATCGCTGGGCCATCTGGGTGTGGCCCAGATTTTCGAAGCCCCGGTAACCGATGTCAGTGAATATGTACTGGACCGCTGGACCCTGCCGGAACCGCCGGCAACCCCTTGTTTTTACCATGCTCCCTGCCATGATTCATTAAAAGACAAAGGAACCGCATTGCTGAAAACCCATGGGTTCACCGTGACTTCTGTGCCGCACTGCTGCTCCCAGGCCGGAACCATGGCCCTGTCCCGGCCGGATATCAGCCACAACATGCTGGTGCGCAAACAGGACGCATTGACCCTGGCAGGCCATGTCACACAAAAACCCCGGGCACGGATTCTGACCAACTGTCCATCCTGTGTGCAGGGTCTGGGACGGCTGACCGGGGTGACACCGGTTCATCTGGCTGAAGCCCTGGCCGAAGCCATGGGCGGGAGTCTTTGGAAAAACAAACGATTGGACGAATTGACCCGTTCCCGGGAAATTGTGACGTTCTAACCGTGAACCTGATTCTGCTGACCAGAGATGATTTTATTTCTGCCCACCGGGTCTGTCTCACAGGCCGACGACATACCCATGTCCGGGCCGTGCTCAAATCCGTGCCCGGGGATTTAGTGGCCTGCGGGATGGTCAATGGAAACATGGGATACGGCAAAATCCAGGACATGGATCCCCGGAAACTGGTGATGCAGGTGACACTGCACCAGCCCCCCCCGGCGGCCATACCGTTGAACCTGGTGCTGGCACTGCCCCGGCCCAAGATGCTTCGCCGGATCATCCAGAATGTCACGGCCCTGGGGGTCAAGCAGATCTTTCTGGTGAATTCCTGGCGGGTGGAAAAAAGTTTCTGGCAGAGCCCGTTTCTGGACGATGCCAATCTGGTGCAATACCAGCGGCTGGGCCTGGAGCAGGCAAAAGACACGGTCATGCCGGATATCAGCAAAAAGCGGTTTTTCAGCCGGTTTGTCAAAAATGAACTGCCGGCGATATCAAGCGGCACCCGATGTATCACCGCTCACCCCAAAACCGAACAGATCTGTCCGGCCGGTGTGAATCAGCCGGTGACCCTGGCAGTGGGGCCGGAAGGGGGGTGGATCGATCTGGAAGTCAAGACCCTGGAAGATATCGGTTTTGTCACCTGCGCAATGGGACAGCGGATTCTGACCGTTGAAACCGCTGTCACCAGCCTGATCTCCCGGTTGTTTGTCTGACCGGTATCCGGTGGTTATTTGCCGGCGTCCGCTTTTTTCTGTTCCAGTTCATCCCAGCGGGTATACAATGCCTGGACCCGGGCTTCCGCCTTTTCCAGGTCCCGGCAGATATTTGCCATTTGAATGGGGTCTGCCATAACTTCCGGGTCCTGAACACGGGCACTCAGATCAGCGATCCGGGCTTCCGCTTCCAGAATGGTTTCTTCCATTTGTTCCAGTTCATACTTGTCCTTGAAAGAAAAAGTAAGCCCTGATCCAGGACCGGTCCGGGTCTCTGACACGGGTTTTGATGCTGAGGCGGCACCGGATTTTGCTTCTGATCTAAAAGCAGGCCCCTGTTTTTCAGAACCCGGACTTTTCCGGGTGGCCGCTGAAAAAATCTGGCTGAAATTTTTATAAAATTCAGGCGGCGAATCCGGGTCCAGAAACAGCATCCGGTGGCAGACCCGATCCATGAGATACCGGTCATGGGAAACGATCACCACGGCACCGGGAAATTCTTTGATCCGCTGCTCCAAAACTTCCAAAGACAGGATGTCCAGGTCATTGGTGGGCTCGTCCAGCAGCAGTACGTCCGCCGGCTGCAACATCAGGTTCGCCAGAACGATCCGGGCTTTTTCACCGCCGGACAACCGGCCCACCGGCATGTCCAGCTGATCCGGCATAAACAAAAACCGCTTGGCCCAGGTGACCACATGCACGCTTTTTTCCTGGTAATGGACGGAATCTCCACCGGCCGGGTTCAATGCCTCCCGCAGCAGGCTGTCTGGATCCAGCCGGGTTCTGCTTTGATCAAACACCGCAATTTTAAGACCGTCCGCCCATTTGACCGTGCCCTGGTCCGGGGACAGTTTCTTTTCCAGCAAAGACAGAAACGTGGATTTGCCGGATCCGTTGACTCCCACCACGCCCAGACAGAATCCCGGCCCCAGCTCAAACGTGATGCCGGAAAACAGCGGTATTTGTCCATACCCTTTGGTCAGGTTGTGCACCTGGATCAATTTCCGGGTCTGGCGGCCGGTGCCGGTGAAATCCATGTCCACCCGGGCCGTATGGCGGTTTCTTTCCCTGAGCGCGTCCAGGGCCTGACGTAAATTTTCTGCCTGATCAATGCGGAATTTGGCTTTGGTGGACCGGGCCTTGGCCCCCTGGCGAAGCCATTCATCCTCCCGCCGCATTTTGCTGGCCATGGATGCCTGCTGTTTTTCCTGGGCAGCCAGAAATTTGTTCCGTTCCTGTTCAAACATCCGGTAACCGCCCTGGACCTTGAAATATCCTTTGGGATAATATTTTGCAATTTCCAGGGTCCCGGCACAGGTATTTTCCAGGAATGCCCGGTCATGACTCACCACGATAAAGGAAAACAAAGCAGATTTCAGAATCTGTTCCAGCCACAGAATGCCATGAATATCCAGATGGTTGGTGGGTTCGTCCAATAACAGAAGATTCGGATCCATACACAGGGAACAGGTGATGGCCAGCCGTTTTTTCCATCCCCCGGACAGGTTTTTAACCTGGACAGTTGTATCTACAAATTCTCCTTTTCCCAGAGCCTGATTCACCCGGCGGTGCTTTTCTTTGTCATCCATGGGTAACTGAGCCAGGCAGTCAAACAGCACGGTTTCCACGGTATGATCCGGATTCAGGCGGTCTTCCTGGGAAAGGTACACGATGCGGCAGTTTTTTTGAACACTGATTTCCCCGGTATCCGGCAGGGCTTCACCGGCAATGAGTTTGAGCAATGTGGATTTGCCGCTGCCGTTGTTGCCGATCAGCCCCAGTTGTTCCCCGGCTTTGAAATCGATACTCAGATCTGAAAAAAGGGTATCATCACCATAGGATTTGGATATATCGGACAAGGTAAAAAAAACAGACATAAAACACCTGATATTAGGAATGGTTGCGGATGCGCCTGTAGACCCGGATCATTTTGATCAAAAACGTGATGGCCAGGGCCGTACTGATTAAAAGCACAAAGCTGGCGGCAAAAAAGGTCATGATAAAAGAAAACGGATCCGGCAGTTGATACGAGGATATCAGCAGATCCAGGCCGAACAGGAAAAAAAATACCGACACGAAAAGCAGCAGTATCTGGAAAATCCACCACGTATGTTTTAATTGAACCAAAAATGTATCCTTGGGGAATGTTGACAAAAAAGTTGTGGCACACCTTACTGGTTCAAGCAAAAAAAATCAAATCAATATTGATTATTCACCCGGGGTTCCTATAATAAAGACACATAGTAATCTTTATCGATCACACAGACAGCCAAAACCGTTTCAATCCAGGGAGAAACCGCATCCATGAGAATCCTGCTGGTGGAAGATGATGAAAAAATTACCCGGTTTGTGGAAAAAGGGCTTGATTCCGCCGGATTTGCAGTGGATACCGCCGCCACCGGACCTTTGGGGTTTGAAAAAGCGTTTGATACGTCCTATGATGCATTGGTCATCGATATCATGCTGCCGGAAATGGACGGGTTTTCTCTGATTCGCCGCATTAGAAAACACAAAAACAATACGCCCATTATTGTGCTGAGCGCCCGGGGCCGGGTGGATGATCGTGTCAAAGGGCTGGAGGCCGGGGCAGATGATTATCTGACCAAGCCGTTTGCATTTTCCGAACTGCTGGCCAGAATCCAGGCCCTGATCCGCCGGGCTGGAAATCTCACAGATCCGGTGGTGCTCACATGCAGTGATCTGAAAATGGATATCCTGAAACGGCGGGTGTTCCGGGGAGTTGATCCCATCGATCTCCAGCCCCTGGAATTTTCTTTGCTGGAATACCTGCTGCGAAATAAAAACCGGGTGGTGTCCAAAACCATGATCATGGAGCATGTGTGGCACTATAATTTCGATCCCATGACCAATGTGGTGGAAGCCCGGATCTGCCGGTTAAGGGACAAAGTGGACAAAGATTACCCGAATCGCCTGATACATACCGTGCGCGGGGCCGGATACGTGATAAGGGATCCGGATGCCTGATCTGTTCAGGACCATCCGGTTCAGGTTGACGCTCTGGTTCACGGGTATTTTTTCCATATCCGCTGCCGTGGCGTTTGTTCTGTTTTATTATCTGGCCGTCCAGACCCTCCAGGATCAGATCGATGAAGAGCTGATGGACAAAGCTGCTCAGTTTTCGTCTGTCATCCGTCAGAGCGGGATGAGAGGGGCCGGTAACCTGGCAGTGATCGAATCCAAGGCCGCCGGCGAAAAAATGATTTTTTTCAGGCTCCTGTATCCCACAGGCGAGGTGTTTGCGTCCTCTCACATGTCTTACTGGAAAGATATCCAGGTGGACCATGATCTGCTGCACCAGCTGATAGAGAAAAAATCCCCGGTGTTTGATACCCGCATGATGGACAACGTTCACAAGGCCCGAATTTTATACACATTTGTGGCACACAATGCGATTTTGCAGACTGGGATCACCATGGAATCCCAGTCCCGGTTTCTCGGTGCGTTCAAGCGCGTGTTCATGGTGGCCATGGGTTTTATTGTGGGGTTTTCCGCTTTGTCCGGGTGGTTTCTGGTACAAAAAGCCCTGTCCCGGGTGGACACCATCACCCGCACCGCCAAAAGCATCACCGGTTCCAGTCTCCAGAAACGGGTGCCGGTCACGGGCAGCAAAGATGAGCTGGATGATCTGGCCAGCACCTTCAACCAGATGCTGGACCGGATCCAATCTCTGGTCAGCGGCATCCGGGAAATGGGAGACAACATGGCCCATGATTTGAAAAGCCCGGTCACCCGGATCCGGGGTGCGGCTGAATTGACGCTGTTACAGGGAGAAACCCTGGAAGAATTTCATTCCATGGCTGCCGGCACCATCGAAGAATCAGACCGGCTGCTGGACATGATCAACACCATGCTGGTGATTTCCAGAACCCGGGCAGGGGAGGGGGATTTCCATTTTGAATCCATGGATCTGACTCAAATGATTCTGGACGCCTGTGATCTTTTTGCCCCGGTGGCCGAAGACAAAGACATCACCTTTTCCTGTCATGGGCCGGGCCGGTTTGAGGTGAAGGCGGATGTGAACATGCTTCAGCGGGCATTTTCCAATCTGCTGGACAATGCCATCAAATATACGGATCCCGGGGGGCAAATCACAGTTCAAATGATCAAAAAAAATGATTCGACCGTGGCAATTCAAGTCACAGATACCGGTCCGGGAATTGCCTTGCAGTTTCACGAGCGGATTTTTGATCGGTTTTTCCGGGCAGAATCCTCCCGGACCAGTCCGGGCAGCGGTTTGGGATTGTCTTTTGCCAGAGCCATTGTCAGAGAGCACAAAGGGGATATTCATGTCCAAAGCAGCCCCGGAAAGGGCGCTTGCTTCACGCTCACATTGCCATATTGTAATTTTCAGGTCATTTAAAAATCATCTTTCGGTATTATAATACCCTTACAAAAGGAAAAGATCTGTTTAAACCAGGCGTTGATTGATTTTTTTCAAACTCAATATTCAAAAAGGAGAATACCATGAAACACTTGAACAAAACGCATCTGATTCTCACGTTGCTGGTGAGTGTTTTTCTGCTGACATCACTGCCGGTCTGGGCCGCTCAGAAACAAAAAATGATCCCGGCCGGTTTTTCCGACCTGGCCAAAACAGCCAAGGCCGGGGTGGTCAATATCCAGACCGTGAAAACCGTTCAGGGCGGCGGCCGGGTCTTTGAACATTTTTTCGGTCATCCCTTCGGAAACCGGGAAGGGCTTGAAGATTTTTTCGGCCCGTTTCTCAACCCCCAGCCCCAGAACCGGAAAGAACAGAGTCTGGGCTCCGGATTCATCATTTCCAAGGACGGGTATATTGTCACCAATCATCACGTGATCAAAGGCGCGGATGAGGTTAAGGTGATTCTTCACGACAAAACCGAACTTGACGCCGAGATCGTGGGTACCGATCCCATGACGGATCTGGCGCTGATCAAGGTGGATGCCAAAAATTTACAACCCTTGAAATTCGGTAAATCCAGCGATGCGGACATCGGTTCCTGGGTGGTGGCCATCGGCAGCCCGTTCGGGCTTGAGCAGACCGTTACTGCGGGCATTATTTCCGCCAAAGGCCGGATTATCGGTTCCGGACCCTATGACGATTTCATCCAGACCGATGCGTCCATCAACCCGGGCAACAGTGGCGGACCGTTGCTGAACCTGGACGGCGAGGTCATCGGAATCAACACCGCCATTGTGAGGGCCGGCCAGGGCATCGGGTTTGCCATCCCGTCCGATCTGGCCACCGGCATTATCGATCAGCTCATCGACACCAAACACGTCTCCCGGGGATGGATGGGCGTGGCCATCCAGAACATCACACCGGAACTGGCGGAATATTATGGCATCGATTCGACCCGCGGTGTGTATGTGGCCAAGGTGTATGAAGACAATCCCGCCCATGAGGCCGGAATCAAATCCGGGGATGTGATTCTTGAGGTCAATGGAGAAAAAATCGAAACCTCCCGGGATCTGACCCTCACCATCGCCAATCTCAAGGTGGATGAGACCGTGGATGTAAAAATCATCCGGGAAGGCAAGGAAAAAACCGTGAAGGTCAAACTGGGAAAACGCCCGGATCAGGATCCGGAAGTAATGGCATCGCTGGAGGAATTCGACAGTTTCGGGTTCAAGTTCAAGGAACTCGATACCGCCACTGCCCAGCGCCTGGGATATCCTGAAGAAGTCAAAGGACTGATTGTCACTGAAATCAAACCGGATTCTCCGGCCGACAGTTCAGGGGTCCGGAACGGAGACCTGCTCCTGGAGCTCAACCGCCAGCGAATCACTGATCTGACATCCTATCATGAGGTGTTATCCCGAATTGAAAAAGGCCGGACCGCCCAGCTGCTGTTCAGAAGAGGCAACAGCCACGTGTATGTGGTGCGGTTTGAAAAATAAAGAGAACGGTTAAAACCGGCTGAAATTAAAAAACCTTCCTGCAAATTGGTTCTGCAGGAAGGTTTTTTTATCAGATAAAATTTATGATATCTGCATTAAATGGTGGAGCTGAGGGGGATCGAACCCCTGACCTTACGGCTGCCAGCCGTACGCTCTCCCAGCTGAGCTACAGCCCCACATCAAAATGATGGTGATTAATAATCGAATCGCGGGCCGGTGTCAACAAAAAAAATATTTTTTTCAGAGCAACCCGTGGATTTGAATTAAACATTGACATCCGGTTTTGTGAAAAGATATTATATAAAATTTGTTAACTTTTACTATATGATGTACGAAGGAGAGCGGCATGCTGCGTTATCTGCGGGAGAATTCAGGCAACTGGATTATCAAGATTTTTCTGGGTATCATCGTGGTGGTGTTTGTATTTCTGGGTGTGGGATCCATGAATTCCGGCCGGGATGATTCAGTGGCGTCGGTGAATGATACCCCCATCACGGTTGATGAGTTTCAGCTGGCCTACAAGAATCTGGTGGAACAGATGCGAAATCGCTTTCAGGACAACCTGACTGATGATCTGTTAAAAGCCTTGAATGTCAAGCAGCAGGCCCTGAATACCCTGATTGAAGAAAAACTGATGGCGGAACAGGCCGATGCCTTCGATATCAGGGTCACGGATTCTGAATTGCAGGAATCCATCCTGAACATGGAGGTATTCCACAAAGACGGCCGGTTTGATATGGAATTGTACAAACGGCTGCTGGGGCTCAACTCTCTGACCCCTGAAATGTTTGAACAGCTCCAGCGTGCCCAGTTGAGAACGCAAAAGCTTCAGGACATGATTGTGGGTTCCGTGTCTGCCTCAGATCTGGAAGCACGCAGTTTTTACGATTTTCACAACACATCCAGGAAAGTGGATTACATTCAAGTGGATCCGGCTGAATTTTCCGATTTTTCAGTGACCCCGGAACAGATTCAGGCCCATTACGAAGAAAACAAGGCCCGATATCAATCAGAGCCCAAACGCAAGGCAGCCTTTATCCGATATTCTCCCCGGGATTATCAGGAGCAGGTCACCATTACCAAAGAACAGATCAATGGCTATTATGAACAGCATGCGGAAGAATTTGAAATACCTGAACAGGTGGAAGCCAGTCACATTTTGATTCAAGTGGATGACACCGCAGATGAAACAGCCGTGGAAACAGCGAAAAACCAGGCCATGGCCGTTTATGAGCGTGCTGTGAAAGGTGAGGATTTTGCTGAACTGGCCAGAGAAACCTCCCAGGGACCTTCCAAAGAAGACGGGGGATACCTGGGAAAATTTGACAGAAACAGCATGATCCCATCCTTTTCTGAGGCTGCATTTGCCATGCAGCCCGGGGAAATTTCCGAACCGGTAAAAACCCGGTTCGGCTGGCATGTGATCAAGGTGATGGACCGGTTTGACGCCCATACAAAATCTTTGGACGAAGTAGCCGAAGATATCAAAACCCGGCTTAAACAGGAGGAAATGCAGCAACAGGCCTATTACAGAGCGGAAGATGCGTTTGATGCGGTCATTGATGGAGATACCCTGGAGCAGGTGGGATTGATGACTCAGAAAGAAGTCAGGACCACGGACCTGTTTGATGCACAAGGCAATGGACTGGAACTGGACAATACCCCGGGTTTCGCCCAGGCCGCGTTTGAGATCCAGCCCCAGCAGATCAGCGATATTCGGGAAATCGGGGATGATTATTTTCTGATCAAGGTGACAGAAACCATTGAACCGGAACAATTGCCCCTGGAAGCGGTAACCGATCAGATCACCCAAGTGCTGGAAGACAAATTGCGTGTAACTGCGGCTGAAACCCGGGCCAAAGAACTGCTTGAGGCGGCAAAAACCGCTGGAAATCTTGAAAAAACCGCCCAGGAAAATAATCTGACTGTGTCCACCACTGACTGGTTTACCCGAAACGAGCCTGTCCAGGCAGTCGGGCGATCCGAGGCGTTCATAAATGCCGCATTCCAACTGACGCCGGAACACCCGTTGCATCCGGACGTATTACAGACCGATCAGGGATTTTTTATCATTGCGTACAATGAACAGAAAGCCCCGGAAGAAAATGAGGCCCAGGAAAATCTGGCGGACATAAAATCCCAGCTGTTACAGGCAAAACAAGGACAATACTTTCAGGCATGGATCAATGAACTCAAAGAAAAAAGCGATATTGAAATCAATTCACGGCTCATCGATGGATAACATGCGCCCCCTGACCCGATATCTGGTTCAGATCGGTTGTCTGGTATGGGCCTTGCTGATCGGAGCGGGCGCCTGGCTCACCCCGGCCGGACATGCCCTGCCCGTGGCTGCCGATCAGGTGATCAAGGACCCGGCCGTGGTTCACGCCACCCTGTCCAATGGATTTCAATATGTTCTCATGAAAAACACCACCCCCAAAGACCGGGTGGGTGTTTATTTGAACATATTTGCCGGTTCCGCCCATGAAACATCGGATGAACAGGGGATGGCCCATTATCTGGAACACATGCTGTTCAACGGCACCGAGCATTTTTCTCCGGGAGAACTGGTGACTTATTTCCAGTCCATCGGCATGGATTTCGGTGCGGATGTGAATGCCAGCACCTCTTTTTTTCATACAGTCTATGATTTGAAACTGCCCAAAGGGGATCAGGCACATCTTGATGATGCCCTGAAGGTGCTCAAAGATTATGCGGCCGGTGCACTGCTTCAGGAAGAGGAGATCGACCGGGAACGGGGAATCATCCTGGCGGAAAAACAGGAGCGGGACTCTGTGTCCTACCGGACCTTTAAATCCACTTTCTCGTTTGAACTGCCGGGATCTATTCTGCCGAAGCGCATGCCCATCGGCAAAGAACCGGTGATTGAAACCACGGATCAAAAACAGCTCAGACAGTTTTATGACCGATGGTACCGGCCGGATAACATGGTTTTGATCATGGTCGGGGATATGGATATCCAGGCGGCTGAAAAATGGATCACCGCCCGGTTTCAATCCCTTGAACCCCGGATCCCGGAAAGTCTTTATGCACCCAAAGGCATCCAATGGGACCCCCACGAGGGTATCAAACCGTTTTATTTTTTTGAGCCGGAAGCAGGAAATACACAGATTACAATTGAACGGATCGAATATACGGATTTTGCCTATGAAACCGAAGACAGTCTCAAGCTCAAGGTGACCCGGAACCTGGCAGATAACATGCTGGATCATCGCCTGTCCCGCATGATTCAGGAAGGCAGCGTGGATTTTTCTTCGGCATCCGCATATTCCGGCCGGTTTCTCAATCATATAAATGCGGCGGCGGTCACTGCTAAATGTGATGCCAAACACTGGGATACCAGTCTGGCACAACTGGAGAAATTGCTGCGCCAGGCGTTTGAAACCGGATTCACACAAAAAGAACTGGACCGGGTCAAAGCGGATTTTCTGGCTGATCTGGAAACAAACGTCCGGCAGGCTGACACCCGGAAGACATCAAACCTGGCAAAATCCCTGCTCACCTCGGTTCAAACCAGGAAATGGTTTTTATCCCCTGTTCAGGCAAAAGATCTGCTGGCCCCGTTTGTGGAAAGTTTGTCTGTGGATCAGGTGAACACGGCATTTCAGACATCCTGGAATCCGGATCACCGCCTGGTGATGGTCACCGGGAACGCAGACATTGCATCAGATTCTTCCGAATCCGCTGAACAGGCCATTTTAAACGGATTCAATGACAGTGCCCGCCAAAAAGCGGATCTGTTCAACCAGGAACTTTTTCCACCCCTTTTCCTTATCTTCCGGTTCCTGAAACAACGGCGGCCATTCAGGATATAGAAAAAAATGTCAATGATCTGGAAATTTCCCGGATCGATTTTGACAACCATATCCGGCTGAATCTCAAGCAAACCGATTTTCAGAAAGGCCGGTTTCTGTTCAAAGTGGTGTTCGGCCACGGCAGGGCCTGTGAACCGGCGGACAAACCCGGCATCGCTTTTATCAGTGAGCAGACCGTGCATAAAAGCGGTCTGGGAAGCATGACCCTGGATCAATTGAACGCGGCATTGGCCGGCCGGGACGTGACCATGGAATTTACCGTGGAGGATAGCTTTTTTTCCCTGAGCGGGTCTGCGGACCCCGGCGAGACCGAACTGGTTTTTCACCTGATCCGCTCGTTACTGACGGATCCGGGTTTCAAACAGGAAAGTCTTGACCTGGCCAAAAATCAGTACCGCCAGATGTATGAAGCCCTTAAACAGACCCCGGACGGCATCATGCGCATTAAAGGGGACCGGTTTCTGGCCGGGGAAGATCCCTGGTTCGGCATGCCCCATCCCGATGAGGTGGATCGCCTGGCCTTAACCGATATCCAGTCCTGGCTCACCCCGTATTTCAATCAGGGGGGATTTGAGGTCTCCCTGGTGGGAGAGTTTGATCCCGCCCGGGTGGTTTCCCATGCCCGCACGCTGTTGGGAGGATTTGCTTTCCCGGAAAACGAAGTTCATTGCCAAAATGATCTGGATCCGGTTCAATTTCCTGAAGGGGAAAATCTGTCTTTGACCCTGGATACCAAAATCGATAAAGGCGTGGTGCGGATCGCTTTTTTAACCGATGATTACTGGGATGTGAATTTGTCCCGGGGATTGTCCCTGCTGTCCCGGGTCCTGTCTGAACATTTGAGAATAACCATCCGGGAAAAACTGGGGGCCGCGTATTCGCCGTATGTTTACAATCACCCGTCCATGGTTCATGATGGATATGGGGTGCTGCAGATGGTGGTACCGGTGTCCCATGAATCTGTGGATCAGGTGGTACAGACCCTTGATGAAATTATTGCAGACATCCGTGCCAATGGAATTTCCGCCCGTGAGACTGAACTGGCTCTGGCCCCGGTTCTCAAACAACTGGAGGTGTTGCGGGAAACCAATGCCTACTGGCTGAATTCCGTGATGGCAGGGTCACGACAACACCCTGAAAAACTGGACTGGGCCCACACCATTGTTCCTGAATACAGCGGGTTGACCCACAAGGAGATGACGAAACTGGCCGATACCTATCTGGATCTGGAAAAAGCCGCACTGATCCGTATTCTTCCGGCTCAGTAAAAAAAGAGGAAAGGGGGGCAGGGCTCAAACCAAAGCCTTCTTAACCGTTGAAATCCGCATCTTTGGTGATCTGTTCCCAGGCAAACCGGATCGCTTCATAATTGAAACCTCTGTAACGCAGATAATTAAACGCTTTTTTCTGCCGGGTTTCCGGGTCCAGATGATGCCATCTTTGATATCTGGCGGCCAGAGCTGTGACCGCCATCTGCATATCATCATATGTGTCAAGCAGATCGCTGATGATTTGGGAGCGGATACCTTTTTGTCTGAGTTCCCGGGTAAGCGCGAACTTTGATTTGGGTTGGTTTCTTTTCCGGTTTTCAATAAAGATGCGGGCGAATTCTTCATCATTCAGATACCGGTATTGCTTCAACCGGTCAATGACAGTAGAGATGTGTGCCGGATCCGGGCTTTTTTTTGCCAGGTATCCGGTCATTTCCCCGACACTGCGGGGTCGGATGGCCAGATACCGCAACGCGGTCTGAAACAGTTTTTCTTCCTGGGGATCCGGCGTGTCGTCAAACAGGGACATGGGGATTGGGTTTCCAGGTCAAAGTAAGCACAGCCAGTGTTTCATCGCCGGATTCATCAAAGATACCGTGTCGGGTTGTCACCGGGTCTGTGTGATCTGATACACAGGTTTTAACCGTTACCGTTCCCGGGTAGAACGTTTCTTTGAGAAAATTGATCACCAGAGTCACCGGCACATGATTAAACAGCCAGGGCATGGGCAGGGTTTCAAGCGCCCAGGTTGCATAGATCGTGTTGTTCACATGCTGGTTCAGGTCCAGATCATGGATTCGGACAGGAAACTGCTCTTCATGATCCCACCGGACAAAATCAAACGTGTTGGCCCATAGATCCGGCGGTGTGCCGGTCTGGGTCATCAATTCCGGGGGCATATGATAAGACAGCCTGACCGGCCGGGTGTTTGCCGCTTTGACCATGACCCAGACCGACAATGCCTGGATGTGAGGAACACCGTCCGGGGAAAGTATTTCAAACTGACGGATTTCATACAGGTTTTTCCAGGGAAACCGCCAGGTTTTCAATTCATAGGGACCCGGCCATTGCAGCGGCTGATTCACCCGGATCTGGTACCGGGAAATGACCCATTTCAACTGTTTTTGTGCCAGATCAAATCCGCTGACCCCCATCTGATGCGCATGAATGCCGGCTGCATCCTGAAAAACAGACAGCAGCCGATCCATGCGTACGTGGTTATTGGCCCCCATCACTGAATAGGGCAGAAGCATTTTTTGGGAAAATATCGGATCAAAAGACATATCAGGGCGTTGTTTCAAACAATCGAATCGGTGATGTCAGCAATGAGGTGAACATATTGATCAATCCTTCTCCCACGGCTGAAGGGTGCAGCGGCGTAATGACCGGATCATCGATGGTACCGGTGGCTTTTGCTGGAAATGACACCAGACGGCCGCTGAGGATGGTATTGACCACAGGAATGAATTGCACAAGGGTGTCAATGGTTTTGAAGGGTGCCACCAGACAGGTCAGATCCAGCCGGTTTTCAAACGGGTGGATATCACCTGTAAAAAATAGGGCCATGTTTTCCGCATCAATCACCGCTTTTTCCAGATGAATGGTTCCGTTTTTCATTTGTGCTTCCACCAGAATACTGTGAAATCGAAATCCTTCCTGGCGGATATCCGGCAGTTTCAAAACATTTAATATGGACAGCAGCCGGGACAACAGGGTCATTTTATGAATCTGCCCTTTTTCGGATTCAAATAAAATGTTTCCGGTCAGATCGGTATGAAGGGTTTTCACGGATCCGGTTCCGGACAAATGCGCATTTAACGTATATCCCCCATCCATCAGGTCAATTCCCGGTGAAAAACAGGAAAGCAGGGTGGCGACATTCTCTTGGTTTGACGCGGTGATCTTTAAATCCGTCACCGTTTGAAGATCAGGTGATGTCAGATCCAGGCGCATCCGGCCGGCAACTTCTGCACCACAGAAATCCGCAGTGAGCAACTGAATGTCAGGGTGATCCCTTTTCCCTGTGACTAGTACCGTTACATGGGAAAACTCAAGTTTTTTATAGGCCAGCCGGTCTGCCAGGATATGCAGATTTTTTTGTGAAAACTGAAAAGGGATTCCTGAGAAAGAAAATCCTCCCAGAAGTGATATCAAGGTGTCCAGTTGAACAAACCGAGCGTTGATGTGCAGGTTTTCATCTGGATCCGCAACAATTTTCACCGGCTGTCCCCGGGTCAGAGATATCAGACGCTGATGAAACAGGTTATTTTCGTCCATAACGATATCCAGGGTTTGGGTATCCAGCTTCCCCTTAAACCGGATTTGTGTGAATTCCGGGTGCCGGGTAAACAGAATCTGTGCATCGGTCAATGGTTTGTGTTCGAGTGCAATCCGCTCAAGTGTCAGCTTTGCCGGTTCTTTCCCTGTCAATTGAATGGAGAACTCAATATTGGGTGCCAATTCCGCTTTCCCGGACACGGACATCTGTTTGTCATCCATCTGGATTCTGCCGGATTTAATCCACAAGGGCAGGGCGATACCAGCCGTATATGCTGGAGAGACCCGGTCGGACAACCAGTCCAGGCCGGTGATTTGCGCGGACAGATCAGAAATGTCCATTGCGTTTTCAGACACGTCAAACGCACCGGACATCTGATGAATCTCATGGGGTCTGGAAGAAAATCCGATCCGGATATCCTGGCCCCTGCCGGTAATATTGAATTCACCCTGATTTAATTCAAACATCGGGCCTTTATAGTGGAGGTGGCTGACAATCAGATGTCCGGACGCGTTTGTCACCGGTCCCATGCGCGTGTTGACCGGTTTCCATAAAAAAAGTTCCGGCCAGATTTCCTCAATGTCAAGGTCCAGTCCATTGGCAGACAGATCCAGCAAAGTTGTTTCATCCAGCATGACATTAGCCGACACGTCAGTGACCCGGCTTTCACCGATATTTCCGGACAATCCGCTGATCCGGATCTGGTCATTTTCATAAACAAACATCCCCTGGGAAATCGTCAGGGGAAAGGGAATTCGATCATACGATCCTGTGGCTGAAAACGGTTTTGTGGTCACTGAAACCAACAGATCGGGTTGATCGTTTTCAACGGCCAGTGTCAACCGGGCATCGGCCTGTCCCGTCAGGTCTTTCACCCGGGCCATTTCTTCTGCCAGCATTGAATCCGGCAACAGGCGGGTCAATACAGCCGGCACTTCAGCCAGGTTCACATTCAGATCAAATTCACCGGTAAACGGCACATGGGACGAATGCAACAGATCAATGGTCAGCCGTCCCTGATGAATCTTCGAGTGATCAATGCGGCCGTTTTCAGCAACAATGATCAGCTTGCCGTCCGACACCTGGGCATTACCTTCCACATCATCGGCCATTAAAAGCGTATTCGGTATTTGTATCTGCGAATTTCGGGCGTTTCCTTCCAGAATCAGATGCCGGGGATCAAACAGGGTGTCCCAGGATGCTGCGTGAAATCCCACGGACACGTCATTGGCCGTGCCTTTTCGTAATATGTCAAACAACGGCTTCACCACCTGATTTTCCGGTGCCAAAGCCAGGGTCGCTTCCCTGGCCTGGGCAATGTCTATGTGATTGCCTGTGAAGGTCAATGCGGTTTCATTTCGGGCCCGGCTGTTTGAAAATGCCATGGCCACCTGTGCGGACGGATATGCCAATTGGGTGGGGTCAACATGAAAAGATACCTGATCCGGTAAATAGGAGAAATGCATCTGCACCTGGGAGCCTGAGATGGAAGCAGGCGTCAGCCGGTGTGAAGCGATGTCAAACCGGTCCAGCCAGAGGTCGCCGGATATACCGGTGTCAGGATTCAGCCGGACATGCAGGCGGGCAGTTTCTGATGCCAGCTGATCCATCAGAAAATCCGGAGCGGAGAAAAACCGGGCCAGCCAGTCTTTTGTCACATGAAGGTCCTGAATCTGTGTGTCAAACTGCATGGTCTCATCGGTTTTGGAAATCCACAGACTGCCATTGAGCGAGGAAAACTGCTGGGTGCTTGTATTTTCCAGATGAATCTGTAACTGGTTTTCACTGTCCGGAAGCAGGGCGAATACCTGTTGGATCTGCTTTTTGGGAAATTGAAAATCAAGGGGGGCATGAAATGTCAAACCGGTTTTGTTTTCACCCGGCAGGGTTTGGATACCCAGGTCCTTTAAAAAAATGCCGGAAATCTCTATTTTTCGTTTCAACAGCGCACTCAGGTCCAAATCCAGACGAACGGCCTCCACAGACAATTCAATCTCCCGGGTCAAGGGCAGTGTCACGGCCTTAACCTGAATCCTAAGCTGGGGAGTCAACAGAAAAGTCACCTGGTCCGGATCGATTTCTGTGTTGACCTGGTTTTCAATATGATTCACGATCCAGGGCTTGACAAAAGGCGAGTTGAGAATCGGACCCAGGAAAAGAAACGCCATCAGAATCACTGCCGTCACTACGGCAGCGGTATATAGACAAATTCGTCTGACTACCATGCATACCCCTGCTGTCGGGTCAAAAGGATCATGTCTGCCATGATTTTTTCAGCCTGCTGCAAAAGGATCTCTTTATACCGGTTCAAAACAGGTTCCTGATCTTCCAGGGTGCGGATGGGATCTTTGCCCATAGCGGTCAGATACGCATTTTCAATTTCAAGTTCAGTTTGCTGATCCATGTTTCTTTGTTCATTTCGGGTATCGATATCCAGGGGCAGACGAATTTTTGTCTCCTGTTTTGATGTCCATGCCAGCCGCTTTTCAAGATAGACCATACCGGGATCCTGAAGACTTCGCTGCTGAAATTCATGAATCAAAGATTCATACAAAGGCGTCAACGTCCGATATGCCTGGAATGGAATCCGAGGAATGGTATCCCAGGGCAGGGCCCCGTCCAAAGAACTTTCTCCAGTATCTTCGGGTTTGTAGATCTGGGGAAACAAAATATGTGGTATCACGCCCCGGTGCTGGGTACTTTTACCGGAAACCCGGTAAAATTTGGCGGATGTAAGTTTGAGTTTTCCATCTCCCAAAGGTTTGAGTTCCTGAACCGTGCCTTTGCCGAAACTCTGGGTTCCCGCAATGATTCCTCGCTGGTAATCTTTGATGGCCCCGGCGAAAATTTCCGAGGCCGACGCACTCATTCGATTGATCATTACCAGCAAAGGTCCGGTATACTGAATTTCCGGGTCTTCGTCATAAAGCCGGGTCATCTGCTGTTTGGTGCGGATCTGTACCGTGGGCCCGGACGTGAGAAAAAGCCCGGTCAGATCACTGGCTTCTTTGAGGGCCCCGCCGCCGTTGTCCCGCAAGTCGATGATCAGACCGTCAATGTTTTCTTCGGCCAGTTCTAACAACAATTTTTTCACATCCGAAGTGGTGCTTTTATACTGGGAGTCTCCCCGGTGATAGGCCTCGAAATCAATATAGAAATTCGGGATTTCAATGATTCCGATTTTATAGTTTCTCTTGCCTGAAACCACGGTTTTCACCTGTTTTTTGGCGGATTGTTCCTCCAGTTTTACCGTGTCTCTCATAATGCTGACAACAGTAGTGGAATCACTTTTTTTGGCAGGAATGATTTTAAGACGTACAAACGTGTTTTTAGGCCCCCGGATTAATTTGACCACTTCATCGATCCGAAGACCGATGGTGTCTTTGATTTCACCGGTTTCACCCTGGCCTACCCCGATAATCTTGTCTCCGGGCATCAGAAGACTGGACTTGTCGGCCGGCCCTTTGGGAACCAGGCTGACAATTTTGGTATATTCATATTCGGTCTGAAGCACGGCCCCGATCCCTTCCAGGGAAAGCCGCATATGGATATCAAAATCTTCCGATACCCGCGGAGGAAAATACTGGGTATGAGGATCAAAGCTTTCGGTGACGCAGTTCATGACCAGTTGAAATACATCCTCTGAGGTGGCCTGGGACAACCGGGTCTGTCGGGTGGTATAAATTTTTTCCAGGGTTTCCAATACATCTGACTGGGTGTTGTGATCATCAAGTGTCAGTGTGATGATGTGATTGATCAGTTCTTTTTCCCACAAAGTGCGCAAATCATCTTCACTGGTTTGCCAGGGCCGCTGTGCACCGTCCACCACCAGAAAATCCCGGGAATTGAGAGGCAACAAAGAAGCCTTTTTTCCCAGCATATTCAGAATAAATGCATACCGTTCCGCGGCCCGGCGATGGTACAGATTATAGATCTCATATGCTGCTTTCAGGTTGCCGCGCTTCAGGTCATTGTCAAATTTTTGACGGTATTTTTCCAGTTCTTTCAGATCGTTTCGGGTCAGCAGGTGCCGGGATGGATCCAGGTATTTGATATATCGATCAAAGATCTGTTCAGACTGGGTATCATCCAGTTTTTTCCCCAGGTAATGATAGCGCTCAAGTGCGGAAACGATCCGGATGCACTGAATGGCAAGATTTCTTTCAGGGGTCAGCCGGACCGGTTGGGCGGAAACTGTCGGGTGCCATGCCAGCACCAGCAGGATCAGCAGGATCAACAAGGGAATCAGCCTGTTTTTCAAGCAGGAATCCAAGGGATTATTCAAAGGTCGGGTCACTGTTTTTTTCCTTATCATCAGATGTGTCAAACGGGGTTTCAACACTGATTTTTCCAATTTTACCGGATCTGAAATCCTGAATCAGGACGGTGGCGGCTTTATGATAATCAATTTGCCCTTTGGCTTTCAAACACCCTCTGGCAGCACCGATTTGTTCCAGCAACCCGGCTTCATCGTCAGGTATTGGATCCAGGAACGGGTACCGGGCCTTCAGTTGTTCCGGATAGCGGCTTAGAAGCAGCCCGGCGGCAAACCAGGCAATGTCCTGAAAATCCAGCGCAGCATCTGAAATAGCGCCTGTGACAGCCAGGGCATAGGCCCGTTGAGGCGGTTCAATCACGGGCCACAGGACCCCGGGGGTATCGTACAGATCAATATTGTTTGGTAAACTGGTCCGCTGCTGATGCCGGGTAATGGCCGGTGTGTTACCGGTTTTGGCGATTTTTTTTCCAACCAGGGTGTTCAGAAGTGTGGATTTTCCGGTATTGGGGATACCGACCACCATGATTTTCCGCTTTCTGGCCCGATTGCAGGACACCCCTTCTATGGCGTATTCCAGGGCACGAACTGCCTGGGACTTGTCCGTGGCATTGATGGCAATGGCCCGGACATTGCCGTGTTTTAAAAAATAGGTCAGCCATTGCTCCGTCACCCGGGGATCGGCCAGGTCGATTTTATTGAGAATTTTCACCCGCCGGGCGTTGCGGCTGATTTTATCCATCCAGGGATTCTCACTGGCCACCGGTATCCGGGCGTCCAGCATCTCCATGATAACATCTGCTTTGGCTGCCGACTGGTGCAACCATTTTTTCGTTTCCAGCATATGGCCGGGGAACCACTGAATGGTCATAAAAAATTATTCCTCTGTCACCTCAAAGGTCATGACGTCAATTGCGATCTTAAAATGTCCGCCAATACCGGATTGGCAGCCACAATGCCTTTTTCCGGAAAATCCGGGCCTCCCGTGAAATCCGTGACCTCGCCTTGGGCTTCGGTTACCATCAGGATTCCTGCGGCCACATCATAGACATTCAAATTCATTTCCCAGAACCCGTCCACTTTACCGGCCGCCACATAACACAGGTCAATGGCAGCGGAACCGCAGCGCCGGATATCCCTCAACTGCGGGACAATCCGGTTGAAATGGACCAGGTTGTTGTTTTTTTTGCCGGCACGCAGACATGCAAACCCGGTGGCCATCACCGCATCCGTCAACATGGTGGTGGCAGAGACCTGAATGGGATGATCGTTCAACCAGGCTCCCTGGTTTTTGCGGGCATGAAACAACTGACCCAGGGCCGGGGCATATACGGCCCCTAAAATAATTTCCTGTTTTTTTTTCAAAGCAATGCTGATGGCATAATAGGGCTGTCCATGAAAAAATGAGGTGGTGCCGTCAATGGGATCGATGATCCAGCAATAGTCACTGTCCGTCAGCATCTGGCCGGTTTCTTCGCCCCAGATTCCATGATCCGGAAACCGGGATTGGAGCTCTTGAATCAGAAACGCTTCCACCTGCCTGTCCGTGGCGGTGACCAGGTCCTTTCGGGTTTTGAATTCAAGGGACTGCAACGTGAGTTGACCCTGTTCCGTCAGACAGATGTCGCCTGCTTTGACAATCAATTCTTTTAAAAAGGAATGCATGGTGTTTTTGTTACCCTTATATCAATTTTTGCAGATTATGGCATATCAGAAATACTTTGAAAAGGCAACTTCCAGGCGCGACATCACACGGGGTGAATTGACTTTTCAGATCCGTTCTGACAAGATGATTAAACGGTCAACATCATTTATCTGTGAGGTGAACATGCGATATTTTTCAGCCATCTGTCTGATCTGGATTCTTCTGGGGATGGGAAGTATGGTCCCGGATTCATTTTCCTTAGAGACTCAGGAGATGGATGCCGATGTGGAACCGATCCCTTCTTTGATCCAGAGCATCCAGTTTCCGGATTCACTTGAATTTTGCGGCATACCCATTCCCATGGAAGATCCCATGGTGAAAGCGGCCATGGAAAAAGAGATGCTCTTGATTTTGTGGAACCGTCCCCAGGTGATTTTGTGGATGAAACGGGCGGCCCAGCTTTTTCCGCATATCCAGAAGATTCTGGCCGAAGAACAGATGCCCGACGATCTGAAATATGTGCCGGTCATTGAAAGCGCGCTCAGACCCCATGCCAGATCCTTTGCCCATGCCGTGGGATACTGGCAGTTTATCAAGTCCACCGGCCTGAAGTATGGCCTTAAAATCAACGATCAGGTGGATGAACGGCGAAATATCTTTAAATCCACCCGAGCCGCCTGTCTGTATCTGAAAAAACTGACAACGGAATTTGGATCCGTTTTTCTGGCCCTTGCCGCCTATAATATGGGCGAGCATGGCCTGGCAGTGGAAATCGATGCCCAGGAGACCCACAACTATTTTGACTTGTACCTGCCCATTGAAACCCAGCAATATCTGTTTAAAATCATTGCAGCTAAACTGATCCTGGATCAACCTGAAAAATACGGGTTTCATCTGAATCCTGAAGACCTGTACCCTCAGCTGAACCTGGCTGCCCTGGATGTCACACTGCAAACACAAGCGCCCGTACTGATCCTTGCCAGAGCAGCGGATATTTCGTTTAAAACCTTTAAAGAGCTGAATCCGGATATCCGGGGATATTATCTGTTACCGGGTTCGATTGTAATCCAGGTGCCGGCGGATAGCGCAACCGGTTTTCACACCCGGTTTGCCGAACTTATCGCAGACTGGCAGAAAACGTCACCTGTCCGGATCCACGTGGTCAAACCCGGGGAAAGTCTGACAGGTATCGCCCAGGCCAATCAGATGTCGCTGGCGGAACTGCTGCGGTTGAACAAAATGTCCTATAAAAAAGTGATCCATCCGGGGGACCGGTTGAAAGTCAGATAACGGCGGGATCCGCTGGATCCGAAGAAAAAGACCGGTTTTTTTTGGGGGTTTTTTGCTGCTTTTTCAAACAGGTCAGATCTTCGCGAATAATGGCGCAAAGTTTTGGATTGTGCAGTTCTCTACAAGTAGTATGATTGTAAAGAGGGCACTCGGGGTGTTGTTTGGACATAACGGCCAGTTGTCCTTGTATTCATTTATGTGATTCTGAAATTTGGCCTGAGTATACCCCAATTGTTCAAATAATTCAATGCGATTCAAAAAAAGATCATTGTGTCAGGGTTTCTTCCGAGATGCTGTCCGGAATCTGAAGCGGGGGGGATTTGATCTGATTTTCCAGATTTTTCAGCGTTTGGTTGACATTGTTCTGAAGTTCGGTCAATCGCCGTTCGACCTCTTTTTGGGTCATGAATTGATTTTCCAGTTCTTTGTGCAGTTTTTCCAAAAGGCTTACTTGATTTCGAAGCTGTTCCAGGTCAAGACGCTTGTCGTCCAATTGTTCCTGAAGAGAAATCAGCTCCTGCCTCTGGGTCTGAAGGGAGGCCACTTCCTGTTTCAAGGCCTGAAAAGATGTCATTTCCTGTTTCAGGGTCCGGACCTCTTTTTCAAATTGGGCCAGGTTTTCATCCATGGCAGAACGCAATGATGAATTGATCCGTTCCAGTTCCGCCAGATTGGCCTGATCCTGGTCGGCATTGTTCTGGATCCGGCGATCCTGTCGGGCCAGGTGATCTTCCAGTTTTGCCAATTCTGCATCCAGTGTTGAGACATCGGCCTTGGATGCTGCCAGTTTTCCCAGCTGCTGCTCCAGAGAACCGGTTTTTTGTTCTATCAACGGCAGTTTCTCATCCAGATCAAACCGGTTTTTGGCAATGCGGATGTCCAGGGCGTTCATTTTCTCTTCCATGTCACGGGACAGTTGCTCCACCCAGGTGTTTTTGGCCGTATCCACATCCATGACCTGATCTTTCATGTCCAGGTAGATGAAAAACAAAACCGCACCGATGAGAACCGGCAGAATAATGGTGATAATGCTCACCCGGGTGGATAATTTGTCTATTTTCAACGCATTCCGATCCTTTTGGTACAAGGCGGGCGAGGGCAAGGTATCCGGATCCTCTTGGGGAAGATCCGATGCATCGGTCCTATAGTCTTTCAGGCTCATCAGATCCGTACCTCTTTGATTTTCCGGGTTTCTGAAACATGGGCCAGCCTATTCCCATTCAATGGTGCCCGGTGGTTTGGAGGTGATATCGTATACCACGCGATTGATGTCTTCCACCTCATTGATCATCCGATTGGAAATTTTTCCCAAAAGATCATGGGGCAGTCTGGCCCAGTCTGCAGTCATGGCATCGTTACTGGTCACCGCCCGGATGGCCACGCAATGGGCAAACGTTCTTTTGTCTCCCATGACACCCACGCTTTTGATGGGTAACAGCACGGCAAACGACTGCCATAATTTGCGGTAAAGACCGGCGTTCCGGATTTCTTCCAACAAAATCACATCGGTCTGTCTTAATATATCCAGGCGCTTTGCGGTGATTTCGCCCATGATGCGGATGGCCAGTCCGGGACCGGGAAAAGGCTGGCGCCAGACCAGGTCTTCATGAATGCCCAAAGCCAGGCCCAGTTTTCTGACCTCGTCCTTGAACAGCAACTGCAGCGGCTCAATGAGCTTGAGTTGCATTTTTTCCGGCAGCCCTCCCACATTGTGATGGGATTTAATAATGGACGTGGGGCCGCCAAAAGCGGACTTGGATTCAATGATATCCGGATACAGGGTGCCTTGTCCCAGAAATGCGGCCCCCGGGATTTTGCGGGCCTCGGCTTCAAAGACCTTGATGAATTCATTGCCGATGATTTTTCGTTTGGTTTCCGGATCCGTGACCCCTTTGAGGGCATCCAGAAAGGTTTGAGCCGCATCTACGAACCGGATATTCATGTCCAGGTTGTTGCCGAGTCGTTTTTCCAGCTGGGTTTTTTCATTGTGCCGCAACAGTCCGTTATCCACAAAAATACAGTGCAGGTTTTTACCGATGGCCTTGTGGATCAGGGTGGCGGCCACGGATGAATCCACCCCCCCTGAAAGCCCCATGATCACTTTTTTGTCTTTAACCGCATCTTTGATCTGTTCAACGGCCCCTTCTGAAAAAGAGTCCATGGTCCAGTTTTTTTCACAGTTGCAGACATCAAACAAAAAATGTTTGATCATCAATGATCCGTTGATGGAATGTTCCACTTCCGGATGAAACTGAAGCCCGTAAAATTGTTTTTCAGGATGCGCCACTGCCGCAATCGGCGTGTTTTCCGTTGCAGCCGTCACTTCAAATCCCTCCGGCAGGGTTCCGGCGGAATCTCCATGGCTCATCCAGCACTGAAATTCCGAGGGCATATCCTTGAACAACAAGAATCCGCTTTGATCTGCAATCGGGCAAATCCATATTCTCTTTTTTTGGCCCGACGGATCTCTCCACCCAGGGCATGGATCATGGAATGCATTCCATAGCAGATCCCCAACACCGGCAAGCCCAGTTCAAACAGAGGATTTGTCCACGGCCGGGCTGTCTTTTTCATAAATACTGGACGGCCCGCCGGACAGAATAATGCCTTTGGGATTCAGGGCCTTGATCCGGTCAATGAGGATATTTGCCGGCTCCACCTGGCAGTAAACATTATGTTCCCTGACCCGTCTGGCAATCAGCTGATTGAACTGGGAACCGAAATCAATGACAACAATCATGGTTTTGTTTTCCTCATGAATAAAATTTTCTAAATCATAATTTTCCTATAAATCGCTTTAAAATGCAAAGGTGTTTTTTATCTGGATCTTGCCATAAGATCGTTATTGTGCTTTATTAGCCCAATCATCATCACAAAATTTTAAAGCCCAATTTATAACCAGACAGGAGAAACAGGCATGTATTTAGCATCTGATTTAAGAAAGGGATTGAAATTCGAAATCGACGGCGAGCCCTATATCATTGTCGACTTTGAGTTTAAAAAACCCGGGGAAAGGCCAGTCTCTGTATAAATGCAAGCTCCAAGAACATGATTACCGGGTCTCAGTTTGAAAGAACCTACCGGTCGGGTGACAAGTTTGAAAAAGCGGACCTGGAAGAACAGGAAATGGAATATTTATGCGACAAAGATTCCTTTTGTTTCATGAACACCACCAACTATGAACAGATTTTTCTGACCCGGGATCAGCTGGAAGATGTGATCGATCTGTTGAAAGAAAACACCGTCTGCACCGTGTTGCTGCACAACCAGAAACCCATTGGTGTGACCCTTCCCCATTCATCAACCTGATCATCACCAAAACCGAACCCTGGGCCAAGGGAGACACCGCAACGGGCAGCACCAAACCTGCCCTGGAGACCGGGTTTGAGGTGCAGGTTCCACCATTTGTGGATGAAGGACAGATGGTTAAAATCGATACCCGTACCAAAACTTATGTGGAACGGGTCAATGCATGATCTGAAATCAGACTATGCTTTTTCCTTATATCCGCATCCGGAAGTGTTGCACTTGAGGAAACCGGCCGTCCCGCTTGGTTTCTTTTCAACCAGAAACAATGCCTTGCATTGGGGACGGGAGTTTTGGCCACGGGTTTTGTCCCAGCTGGCAAACTTACAATCCGGATACCGTGAACATCCATAAAAAACTTTACCGCGTTTGGATCTTTTTCAACAATCCGGCCTGAACATCCGGGCTCCGGGCAGTCGACTCCGATATCTTTGTTGTCATTTTCAGACATCAACGATTCCGTGTGGGTGCATTCGGATATCCGGTACAGGCCAGAAACAGCCCGAACCGGCCGTCTTTCTGAACCATGGGTTTGCCGCATTTGGGACAGTCCTTGACCGGGGTATCATCCACCTGTTTTTCGACAATAACGATCTGGCCTTTCTCGTCCCGGGTGTAATTGCTGGTGAACGTGCAGTCCGGGTAAGCGGAACATGCCAGAAAATGGCCGTTTTTCCCGATTTTAATATGCAGCGGCTGTCCGCAAGAAGGACAGCAAAGTTCAGTCTTGATCCCCACGCCTTTGACGCTGACCATCTCCTGTTTGGCTGTTTCCAGGGTTTGGCTGAAATCATCGTAAAACCGGGAGAGCAATTCCACTTCATCTAAAGTGCCGCTCTCCACATTGTCCAGATTGGTTTCCATCTGGGCCGTGAATGAGATATCCAGCAGATCGGGGAACGATGCCACCAGAAGGTCGTTGACAATAAATCCGAGTTCACTGGGATAAAAATAGCGTTTCACCAGTTCCACATATCCCTTGTCCTGGATCACGCTGATAATGGAGGCATAAGTGCTGGGCCGGCCAATGCCGTTTTTTTCCAGTTCCTTGACCAGCGATGCTTCGGAAAACCGGGGCAAAGGTTTGGTGAAATGCTGTTTGGGATTTATTTTTTCACATGTCAGCCATTCTTTTTCCTCAACCTGGGGAAGGGTCTGGATGTCGTTTTCTGATTTGGTTTCCTGGGTATCATACAATGCCATGAAACCACTGAATTTCACCGTGGAACCGCTCACGGAAAACAGGTAATCCCCTGCTTTGATGAGAATGGCTTTCTGATCGATCTCTGCCCGGGCCATCTGGGAAGCCACAAACCGTTTCCAGATCAGGTCATACAAAGCATACTGATCATCGGTCAAATGGGCCTTGATCTTATCAGGAACATTGAACACCGATGTGGGGCGAATGGCCTCATGGGCATCCTGGGCCTTGTTTTTATTTTTAAAATACCGGGGCCTGGCCATGGCATATTCCCTGCCATAGGTCTGGGTCACCAGGGACAGGGCCTCCTGGGCCGCTTCCGGCGCGATCCGGGTGGAATCGGTACGCATATAGGTGATCAACCCCTCCGGCCCGCCGGTACCGATGTCAATGCCTTCATACAACTGCTGGGCCACCACCATGGTTTTTTTGGCGGAAAACCGCAATCGATTGATGGCATCCTGCTGCAGCTTACTGGTGATAAACGGGGGCTGTGGATTGCGATTCACTGTTTTGTTCTTGATTTCATCCACCTGAAATCGGGCCGCTTGAAGGTCGGCGACAATTTTTTGTGCCTGGGTCTCATTCTGGATCTTGGGTTTTTTCTGGCGGATTTTCACCAGGGCCGCGTTAAAACCGGGCGGGACCTGGGCCATCAAGTCCGCAGTGATGGTCCAGTATTCTTCCGGAACAAAACTGCGGATCTCCCGTTCCCGGTCACAGATGATTTTCACGGCCACGGACTGAACCCGGCCGGCACTCAACCCCCGCTGGATTTTCTGCCACAGCAGAGGAGAGATCTGATATCCCACCAGTCGGTCCAGCTTCCGCCGGGCCTGTTGGGCATTGTATTTGTCTTCGTCGGGTTCCAGCGGTTTTTTCAAGGCATCTTCAATGCCTTTTTTCGTGAGTTCATGGATGAGGACCCGGTGAAACCGGCGATTCTTTTTTTTCAGAATATCCATGATATGAAACGCAATCGCCTCGCCTTCACGGTCCGGGTCAGGCGCCAGGTAAATATCATCACAGTCTCTGGCAATTTTTTTCAACTGGGAGATGACATTGGTTTTGTCTTTGATATTGACATATTCGGCTGTAAAATTGTTTTCCACATCAATCCCCAGCTTTTTCACGGGCAAATCCCGGATATGACCGGAACTGGCAGCCACCTGGAAATCTTTTCCCACATATTTTTTCAACGTTTTGATTTTGGTCGGGGATTCGACAATGATAAGCGGTTTAGCCAAAACAACTCCTTTTATGATAACGAAAAATAATTGCCGGGATGATGCGTGATCTGTCCCATCAATTCAAGTTCCAGTAAAATGGCAGATACCGCATCACTGGGCATCCGGCTGATTTCAATAATCTGGTCGATATGCTGGGGATAGGCATCCAGAATCTGTAAAACATGTTTTTTGTCACAATCCAGGTCCTGGGGCGCGTCCGGTTTTGCAGAAGCGTTTTCACAGGATATTCCTGATGCCGGTTCAACATGAACCAGATGAGATAACTCCTCCATCACATCGGTTTCATTTTCCACCAGCTTGGCCCCCTGTTTCAATAAAAAATGGGTTCCCTGACTTTTTTGTGACGCAATGCTTCCCGGGACTGCAAACACTTCCCGGTTATACTCAGCCGCCAGCCTGGCTGTAATCAATGAACCGCTTTTTCTGGCTGCTTCCACCACGATGGTTCCGCAGGACAGACCGGCAATGATCCGGTTTCTGACAGGAAAATGATACGGAAACGGGTCGGTGTCAAGTTTAAATTCCGAGAACACGGCACCGCGTTTTTGAATTTTATGAAACAACGCCTTGTTTTCCCGGGGATAAATGTTGTTCAGGCCGGACCCCAGCACGGCAATGGTTTTCCCGGTGCTGTCCAGGGCGCCTTCATGGGCGGCCGTGTCAATGCCCCTGGCCATGCCGCTGACAATGCAGAATCCTTTTTCCGCCAGTTTGAATGCCAGACGTCTGGCTGTGGAGATGCCGTAGCTCGACGCAGCCCGGGACCCCACGATGGCAATACAGGGAATATCCGGTTCCCAGACACCTGAACAGGTCAGTAATGCCGGTGGATCAGGAATGTTTTTTAAAAATACAGGGAATCGTTCATCATGGATCGTCAGAATGGAAAACCCTTGATCCAGGGTTTTTTGCAGCTCTTTTTTTGCAGCAGCCATACAGGGTTTGAGATGTCTGATTCCGGCGATGGTTTTGTGGTGAATACCGGGAATATTGGCCAGGGCGTCAGAATCGGCTGAAAGAGCCTGCTCCGGGCCGTCAAAGGCCTGGAGCAGGCGAAAATACATCTGGTGTCCCACACCGGGAACTTCTCTTAGAATAAACCAGGGCAGGTATTTGTCAGCATCCGAATTCATTCCAATTCAAAAGTCGGGCTGATTTTTTTCAACATAGATATCATCCATTCATCCGTTTTAAAGAAGCAAAAAGAACAATGGGGGTTGCCACAAAAACAGATGAATAGGTCCCGATCAGCACGCCTACGATCATGGCAAAGGCAAAATTATGAATGATCTCTCCACCCAGAAAAAACAATGCCAGCAGGACAATCAAGGTGGTGACAGACGTTAAAATGGTCCGGGACAATGTCTGGTTGATGCTCTGATTGAAAAGAGCAGGCAACCCGGTTTTATCGGATTCCCCCTTGATATTTTCACGGATCCTGTCAAACACGATGATGGTGTCATTCAGGGAATACCCGATAATGGTCAACAAAGCCGCAATAATGGGTAAGGAAAAATCCATGTCAAATATGCAGAAAATACCGACCGTGATAAACACATCATGAATCAGGGCGATCATGGCGCCCATGGCATATTTGAGCCGAAGCCGCCAGAACAGGCCTAAAGACACCACAAGTGCCCCGGTGATCAATATCGGCATACTGACATTGAACACCGACAAAAAATAAACCACGGCCATCATGGTCCCGGCAGTGACACCGGACAGGATCCACTTGAGTTCAAACCGGCCGGAAATATAGATGGTAATGAACAGCAAAGAATAAAAAATGGCCAGAAGGGCCTGTTTTTTCAGGTCATCTCCCACTTGAGGGCCGACCATTTCCATACGCCGGATTTCAGGCGCGATTCCGGTTTCTTTTTCAATGGCGGCGGAAACCGCCTGGGCCAGACCAGTACCTTGAGATCCGGTATTGGCGGTCCGGATTAAAAATTCATGGGTATCGGCTTCACCGAAATCCTGAACAGACAAATCTTTGAGATTCAGTCCGGCCAGACTGTCCCGCACCTGTCCAATGGATACGTCCTGGTTGAACTTGACCTGGACCAATGCGCCACCGGCAAAATCAATGCCGTAATTGGGTCCTTTATGGATGACCAGGCCAATGATACTGGCCAGGATCAGCAGGCCGGAAAAAACCATTGCGATTTTTCGTTTTCCCAGAAAGTCGATATTGATATCAGACTTGATCAGCTGCATAATGACAATTCCTTTATATGCTCAATGATGAAGTGGTTTTTTTCTGCAAGACAAGATCGAAAATGGATCTGGACAAAACCAGAGCCGTGAACAGGCTGGCAACGATCCCCAGCCCCAAAGTCACGGCAAACCCCTTGATCGGCCCGGTGCCGAACTGAAACAGCACGATGGCGGCGATCAATGTCGTGACATTGGCATCCAGAATGGTCAATGCAGCTCTATCAAAACCGGCATGCACCGCAGCAGACGCGGTCTTACCCCACCGGAGCTCTTCTCTGATCCGCTCAAAAATAATCACGTTGGCATCCACGGCCATCCCGATGGTCAGAATGATGCCGGCAATGCCGGGCAGGGTTAATGTCGCCTGAAATGCAGCCAGTCCCCCGCCGATGAGAATGATATTCAATATCAGGGCCAGGTTGGCGATCAACCCGGATTTTTTGTAATAGATCGTCATGAACAAAAGGATCAATGCCCCGCCCACCAGCATGGATATCATGCCCATGCGGATGGAATCCGCGCCCAGGGTCGGTCCGACCGTTCTTTCTTCTATGATGGTCACGGGCGCGGGTAACGAACCGGCCCGCAGGGCAATGGCCAGGTCCTTGGCTTCGTTCATGGTGAAATTACCGGTGATCACGGCTTTTCCCCCGGCGATCCGGTCCTGGATGACCGGGGCGGAGTAAACGGTGTTGTCCAGAATGATGGCCAGGCGTTTTTTGATATTTTCCCCGGTGATCCGGTCAAAAATATGGGCACCTTTGCGGTTGAACTCAATACCGACCTGGGGTTGCTGAAACTGGTCAAACTCCACCCGGGCATTGACCAGCAGACTGCCGTCCAGCAGCACCTGTTTTTTGATGACATGAGGAACTTCTGTGGTGTTTCCGCTAGTCGGGTCTATCCTTTTTTCGTACAAGAGCATGCTTCCCACAGGCAGGTTCCCTTTAAGGGCCGCGTCAATTCCGGCATCTTCATCCACCAGCTGAAATGTCAACTGAGCGGTTTTTCCGATCAGTTCTTTGGCCCGGTCCGGATCATTGATCCCCGGCAACTGGAGAAGAATACGGTTCTTACCTTGAATCCGTATATCCGGTTCGCTGACACCGAACTCATCAATCCGGTTTCGAATGGTTTCAAGCGCCTGGTCCGTGGCCATTTTTCGAATCATATCCATTTCATCTTCGGGCAGCTTCAGCTGAAATCCGATAGATCCATCCTGAACCGCAGCGGTTGTCACTTTCAGGTTTGAAAATTCTTTGGAAATGATCTGCTCAAACGCGGCCCTGGATTCCTGATCCGGCAGTTGTGCTACCAGCATGTTTCCCTGGCGGTTGACACCCTGATGCAGGGTGTTGTTCCGGCGCAACTCCTTTTTGATTTCATCGGCTGTCCGTTCCAGCTCCGCTTCCACGGCCTTGATATTCTGGACTTCGAGCACCAGATGCATCCCGCCTTGCAGATCCAGCCCCAGATTGATTTTTTTATGGGGCCACGTGTTTGTAAACGTAGGCAACAACCAGACGATGGCAGCCAGAATGACGATGAGGACCAATCCGTGCTTTAAGGTAAATAATTTCAATCTTCAAGCTCCAGCACAAAGGATTATTTTTTTTCGGATTTGACGGCGGCTTCACTTTCTGAAACCAGGGCTGCCACATTTCCTCGGGACACTTTGATTTTGACTTTTTCGGCAATTTCAAGACCGATACTGGTATCATCAATAGATGTGATGGTACCGAAAATTCCGCCGGAAGTGATAATCCGGTTTCCTTTTTTTAAATTCGAAATCATTTCCCGGTGCTCTTTGGCTTTTTTCTGCTGGGGACGGATCAGAAGAAAATAGAAAATGGCAAAAAGAATAATAATGGGCAGAAATCCGGCCAAACCGCCGGCTGCCTGTCCTTCGCTGGCTCCCATTGCAAATGCTGTACTAATCAATGTCATTCCTCCTTCAAAAATTAAATGTGATGAAATCCTGGAAAACGCATATCAAATGGATTTAGATACACAAAACAGGAACAGATGTCAAGAAACGCTACACGGTTAATCATTGACCGCAGTTGGTAATCCGGCTCTGGCCCGGAACCAGTTCCGGATCGATCTCAATGGCAATGGAAACCTCCCGCTTGGTTTCGATTTCAAGAATATCCTCTCTTTTTTTGTTAAGAAGATAGTACGCCACTTCCCGGGGCAGGTGCACCTGGAATTGTTTGTTTTCCGCTTTCAGGGTTTTCAGATTCAATTGGCGCATAACCGCCAGACCCTGCGTTTCCACAGATGGAATCTGTCCCCGGCCGTTACAGTGGCGGCAGGTTTCATAGCTGCCAAAGGTGATGGAGTGCCGGATGCGTTGCCTGGACATTTCCAGCAATCCAAAGGTGGTGACGCCTCCGACCTTTGTTTTGGCCTTGTCTGTTTTTAAGTTTTTTTTCAGACATTTAGTGATATCCGCCTTATGCCGTCTTTCCCGCATATCGATGAAATCTACCACAATCAGACCGCCCATATCCCTCAGCCGCAATTGTCTGGCCACTTCTTCAGCCGCTTCCAGGTTGGTATGATACGCGGTTTCTTCAATATTTTTCCGCTTGGTAGATTTGCCCGAGTTCACATCAATGGAGACCAGGGCTTCGGTCTGCTCGATCACCAGAAATCCACCGGATTTCAGCGGCACGTCCCTTTTAAAGATGGAGGCAATTTGTTCCTCCAGCTGATATTTGGTGAAAATGGGTTTTTCCCCCTTGAACAGTTTGACAATTTTTTTCTGTTTAGGGGCGATCATGGCCATGAATTCCTTGACTTCCCGATAGATGTCCGGGTTGTCAATCAAAATTTCAGTGATATCCGTGGTAAAATAATCTCTCAACGAGCGCACCGCCAGGTTTTGTTCTTTATAGAGCAGAGACGGAGCGGGGTTGTCAATGGCCAGCTTGTCGATATTTTTCCACATCCGCATCAAATATTTCAAATCAGCGGTCAGCTGGGTTTTGGTGGAATTTTTACCCGCAGTTCTCACGATCATACCGAACCCTTCCGGAATATCCATGGTTTTCAGCACGCCGACCAACCGTTTTCTCTCATCTTCCTCACTGATTTTCCGGGACACGCCTTTGGTGCTACTGCCGGGCATGAGTACTGCCAGACGGCCGGGCAGGGAGATAAAGGTGGTGAGCATGGCCCCTTTCTGGCTGATGGGATCTTTGACCACCTGGACAATAAGCTCCTGGCCTTTTTTGATCAGGTTGAACAACGCTTTGTCCCGGGTTTCCACGTCCTGGAAATAGTCGGAATGGATTTCATTTTTTTGCAAAAACCCATTTTTTTCCGCCCCATAATCCACAAATACCGCCTGAAGACTTTGCTCGACCCGGGTGACAACTCCTTTGTAAATGTTGCCCTGTGTGACTTCTCTGGCCCTGGTTTCAATGTGAAACTGGTCCAGTTTGCTGTCTATGACAGCTGCAATCCGGCTGACATCCGGATCCATTGCATTGATTAGAATTTTTCTTGTCATGGTTTCACTCTTTTTAAAATCGGGTTGGTTCCTGAATGCCGTCGATATTGACAACAGAATTTCAGGAAAAATCTATTTGTTTGAGGATATCATACCAGGTGAGAATCCGTTCCACGTATTGTACGGGTTCCCATCCCCGGGCATATCCATGTTTGGTTTTTTTATACACGTCAGGTTTGGACAGCAACGGCAGCGTTGTTTTAATTGAATTCCAGAACCGGGGGTCCAGTCCTTTGTCTTCGGCAATTTTCATGGCATCCAGAACGTGTCCCAATCCCACATTGTAACTGGCCAGAGCAAACAACAGCCGCTATAGTCATCGTCAATATCTTTCAAATCGATCATACATCTGTTCAAGTAATTAATGCCGGCCTTGACACTCTGGACCGGATCCCGCCGGTCCTGAATCCCCATTTCTCTGGCAGCGGCCCTTGTCACCTGCATCAGCCCTCTCACGTGGGTAATGCTTTTTGCCCCGGATCGAACCGGGACTCCTGGTACACCACGGCCGCCACCAGGCGCCAGTCAAATCCGTATTTTTTAGACTTGGCTTTCAATGATGTCCTGATATTTAGGCAGATGATTCTGAATCCGTTCATGAAATGTTTTTAATTCAAAGACATTAAACTCTTTGGGATGACCATAGTATTTTGTTGACAATTTTCTGGAGCATTCCTGATTCTCTGGCATACAGAAAAAACCGGTTTATTTCCTCAAGGATTTCCGGATCATCTTTTGCGCACGGCCCAGGGCCACAGATTCTTTTTTGTAGATGGGGATACCGACACGGATATCAGGCATGTGTCTTTTGATTGAGCCGGGCTATATTGAATCGGCAATCGTGAATTTGATTTCCCGGTCGTGGACCATGGCAATCAGATCCTCGGTGGGGACATTGTCATGCAGGATATAACGAACATCAATGCCAAGTGACTGAATTTCTTTCAGCCGATAATGATAGGAAGTGTCGCGTCTGACATGAATGGTCCGCAAAGCCAGGTCTTCGATGTCTTTAGGGCCAAAAACCAGGGCGGCGATGAATCACCTTCTGCTGAACCATCCATGTAGGGTATTGAAAATTTGACTTTTTCCAGACGTTCCCGATTGATGGTCATGCTGGCGCCGACAAAATCCCCTTTTCCCTGGTCCAGATAAACCAGCAGATTGTTCCAGCCCGGTGTAACCACATCCAGATCCACATGCAGATATCGAGCAAATTCCCGGGCCAGTTCGTATTCGAATCCGGTGGGTTCTCCCCTGTATAGATAAAAATTGTTCAACGACTGGGTTGTGATCAGTCGCAGCACGCCGGAATTCTGGATGCGTTCCAGCGTACCAGGTGAATACCCCAGGTCCCTGTGCTGGAGCAGATAACTCAGATAAACAAAATAACCGCAAAGAATCAGCAGATTCAAAAAAATAAAATTTTTTAAATAAAACGACTTCATTGACTCGCTTTATGCTTCATTCAGTACGACCTCCAATTTATCCACGATGCGATATCCCCGGGGCAGCAATTTTCCCCGGGTTCCGCGCTTTTTGACATAATCCGCCTGATTGCCCGGATTGAGCATCAAAGAATGTTTTTTTGAATGTATAACAATATTGGCATATAAAGGCAATGTTATCAGAAATTTGAGTTTTTCCGGGTCAGAAGACAGTCGTTCTTTTTTAGGGATGGTGATCAGTTTATTTCCCTGACCTTTTTTCAACCGGGGCAGTTCACTTAAAGGAAAAATCAGCATCCGGCCCTTGGTGGTGATTGCCACCACTGCATCGGTTTCAAGCATCGTCACAGGGCAGGGGGGCATCAGGTCTGCATCATTTTTAAGGGTGATCACTGATTTACCGTTTTTGAAATGGGTCAGAAAATCGGAAAATTGAATGACAAACCCGTATCCGTTGTCCGATCCCATTAGAAAATGGGACGCCATGGTTTCCGAGAGCATGTAACAGATCCGGGCGTTGTTCTGCAATGACAGGTGACCGGTCAATGGTTCACCGTTGCTTCTGGCTGACGGCAGTACATGGGAATACAAAGTGTAGCTGCGCCCGGAACTGTCCAGAAAGACGATGGGGTTGTCACTGCGGGTCCGCAAATGGCAGCGCAGGGAATCTCCGGACCGGAATTTGACGTTTTCCGGGTCGATGTCATGGCCCTTGGCCGACCGGATCCATCCGTTTTCAGATAAAATAATGGTCACCGGTTCCACTTCGATGACATCGGTCACGGAAAATGCTTCTGCTTCCTTTCGTTTCTTGATGGGAGACAGGCGCTTATCCCCGTATTTTTTCGCATCGGATTGTATTTCTTCCACTATATAAGCCCTGAAGGCTGTTTCATCGTTCAATAGCGTATCTATCTCTTTTTTTCGGGTTTCCAGCGCTTTGATTTCAGAAAGAATTTTGATCTCTTCCAGCCGGGCCAGCTGACGTAAACGGATCTCCAGAATCGCATCCGCCTGTTCACGGGTCAGATCAAAGGCCTTGATCAGGTCCTGTTTAGGGTGATCAGACTCCCGGATGATTTGAATCACCTGGTCCAGATTCAGAAATACCGTGCGGAAGCCTTCCAGGATGTGAAGCCGGGTTACCACTTTTTCCAGCTGAAACGACAATTTGTTTCTGACGGTCTGGAATCGGAACACCAGCCATTCCTTGAGCAGGGTTTTTAAATTTTTTACCGCAGGCCGGCCGTTGATCCCGATCATGTTCATATTGAATGAATAAGATTTTTCCAGATCCGTGGTGGCAAACAGATGATCGGTCAACGCAGACAGATCCACCCGGCCGGACTTGGGAATCACCACCAAACGGGTAGGGTCTTCATGGTCGGATTCATCCCTGATATCACTGACCATGGGCAGTTTTTTATCTGCCATCTGGGTTGCAATCTGTTCATAAATCTTTTCAGCCGAGGCATGATAGGGCAGGGCATGGTAAACGATATCCCCGTCCTCGATGCGGAACCGGGCCCGCATTTTGATCCGTCCGGAACCGGTTTCATAAATGGCCCTGATATCTTCGGCCGGGGTGATGATTTCAGCAGCAGTGGGAAAATCAGGTCCTTTGATATGCTTGATCAGTTCATCCAGAGAAGCGGTATCATCTTCTATGAGCAGCACCAGGGCTTTGGCCACCTCCCTGAGATTGTGGGGCAGAATACTGGTGGCCATGCCCACGGCAATCCCGGTGGTGCCGTTGAGCAGCAGGTTTGGCAGCCGGGCCGGCAGCTGCCGGGGTTCATTCAATGTGCCGTCGAAATTGGGTACCCATTCCACCGTGCCCTGATCCAGTTCATCCAGCAGAAGGTCCGCGTATCTGGAAAGCCGGGATTCGGTATACCGCATGGCAGCAAAAGATTTGGGATCATTGGGGTCTCCCCAGTTGCCCTGGCCCTGTACCAGAGGGTATCTCAATGAAAACGGCTGGGCCATGAGCACCATGGCTTCATAACAGGCCGTGTCCCCGTGGGGATGAAATTTACCCAGCACATCGCCCACTGTCCGGGCGGATTTTTTGAATTTGGCTGTGGAAGAAAGTCCCAGTTGACTCATGGCATACACAATGCGCCGCTGCACCGGTTTCAACCCGTCCCCGATATGGGGCAGGGCCCGGTCCAGAATCACATACATGGAATAATTGAGATACGCTTTTCTGGCAAATTCCTGAAAAGCGATCTGCTCATGCCCGTCCATTTCAGGATCCTGCTGGTTTTTTATGACGTTATTCGATCTCTTTGATGTCACCTTGTGCCTCGATCCATTCTTTTCTGTCTTTGGCCCGTTTTTTCCCCAGAAGCATGTCCATGGTTTCGTAGACATCTGCCAGGGTATCTGCCGCATCCACGGTCAGCTGCACCAGGCGCCTTGAATCCGGTGCAATGGTGGTTTCCTTGAGCTGGGCCGGATTCATCTCTCCCAGTCCCTTGAACCGCTGCACATGGATTTTGCCCGGTTTTTTCCGGCGGTTGATGCGTTTGACAATGCTTTGCCTTTCCTCGTCGTCCAGGGCATAAAACACCTCTTTGCCCACATCGATCCGGTATAAAGGCGGCATGGCCATGAATACATGACCGGTTTTCACAATGTCGGGAAAATGTCTGAGAAACAGGGCACACAAAAGGGTGGCAATGTGCAGGCCGTCGGAATCCGCATCCGCCAGGATACAGATTTTACTGTACCGCAGCCGGGACAGATCCGCTTCTCCGGGCAGGACCCCCAGCACCTGGACGATATCCCGGATCTCCCTGGATTCCATGATAGCGGCCGGTGCCATGTCCCAGGTGTTCAAGATTTTTCCCCGCAACGGCATAATGGCCTGGAACCGCCTATCTCTGGCCTGTTTGGCGGATCCGCCGGCAGAGTCCCCCTCCACGAAAAACAGTTCCCGCCGCTGCTGATCATCACTGGTGCAGTCTGACAGCTTGGCCGGCATGACCCCGCCGTTGGCTGCGGGCTTGCGGATGACTTTTCTGGATTTTCTCACCCGGGCCCGGGCCTGATCCATAACCAGTTTTGCCAGAGCTTCACCCCGGTCCACATGCTGGTTGAGCCACAGACTGAAGGCATCCCGCACCTGGAGATTCACCAGGCCTGCACAGTGGCGGGATGACAACCGTTCTTTGGTCTGGCCGGAAAACTGGGCTTCGGACAGTTTGACCGACAGCACATATCCCACCGTGTTCCAGATGTCTTCAGGTGCCAGAAACAGGCCTTTGGGCAGCAGATTCCGGAACTTACAAAATTCGCGCAACGATTCCAGAAGCCCGGACCTAAACCCGTTGACATGGGTGCCGCCCAGGCGCGTGGGAATCAGGTTGACATAGCTTTCTTCCAGGGTGTGTCCGGGTTCAATCATCCAGTTGACCGCCCACATGGCTTGAAAATCGTCTGTCCGGCATTCACCGGTAAAGGGTTTGTCAAACAGGGTTTCCTGGTTTTTGAGACTTTCCGTCAGATATTCATCCAGACCCTGTTCATAAGTCCATGTATTTTCTTCACCACTGGCCTCATCCAAAAAACGGGTTTTCAGCCCGGGGCACAGAACCGCTTTTGATTTCAAGGCGGTTTGAATGGCGGTCTTTGAAAAAAACGTGCGCTCAAAAAATTTTGGATTGGGGAAAAAATGAACGGATGTGCCGGATCCTTTGGGTTCCGTATCGTTCACCTGTTCCAGATCTTTTGTTTTGATGCCGTTTTCAAACCCGATGACATATTCGTGGCCGTTCCGGTAAATGGTAATGTCCAGACGGGATGACAGGGCATTGACCACCGAAACTCCCACGCCGTGAAGCCCGCCGGAAAACGCATAATCTTTGTTGGAAAATTTGGCCCCGGCATGAAGCCGGGTCATGATCAGTTCCACCCCGGAGATGCCTTCTTCGGGATGCACGTCCACGGGCATGCCCCGGCCGTTGTCGGTCACTTCCACACTGCCGTCTGAATTCAAAACGACCTCGATGGTGTCGGCAAATCCGGCTATGGCTTCATCCACACTGTTGTCAATGACTTCAAATACCAGGTGGTCCGGACTGGTGGTGTCCGTATACATGCCCGGCCGGCGTTTGACCGGATCCAGACCTTTGAGAATTTCAATGGACCGGGCATCATACCGACCCGGATTTCCCGGAGGATCGGGCTTCAACTCAAACAGGTTCATACTTGAATTTCAATCATATGTGTCAGATCCTGAATTATTTTTTTATTCCAATTTTTTTCAAAAAAACCGGAATCATTTTCTATATCACACAAAAACACGACCGGCAAAGCTTTTATCACTCATTGGGTAACAGGCAAAACCAACTGGCAAAACCTACGGATAGTATGGTATATCATAATCGATATAAAAACACCCTTCATCGGGTTGATTGACTTTTAACATGGAATCATATAAAAGAAGAAAATTTTTTTAAGGAAGGATGGAAAGACGGCCAGATTGAACAAACAGATAGAAATTTCCCATCAAACCATTGTCTTGAACGATTTGGGAATGCATGCCCGGCCGGCGGCCAAAATCGCACAAATAGCCATGACCGCTGAAAAAACCATATGGCTGTACGATGGAAATACCCAGGTGGATGCATCCAGTATTATTGATATTTTGACTTTGTGCGCCAAAAAAGGCACTCACATCCACATTCAGGCGGAATCCCGGGAGGATGCAACGATTCTGGACCAGATAAAAGCCTTTTTCGACAATGGGTTTGGAGAATTGACACCATGACGCAAAAAAAACCCCGTGAACTGGTCCTCAAAGGGATCAGTGGTTCCCCGGGCATCTGCATCGGCAAAGCCTATGTGGTGGACCAGGAAGGGGTCAATATCATTGAACGATATCCGATTTCCAAACCATGCTGCCCAAGGAAATCGATCGGTTTAAACATGCCGTTGGAAAAGCCAAAAGAACATGCCCGGATCATCAAATCCCTGGACAAGGATGTCAGTGACACCCTGAATATCCTGAAACCCACATGGCGCTGTTCAAGGATAAAATGCTTTACGGCAGGACCATTGAAACCATACAAAAATGAACAGATCAATGCGGAATGGGCGTTGAGAAAAATTTCCCGCCAGATCAAACTGATGTTTCAGCAGGTGTGGATGACCTATACTGCAGTCCCGTGTCAACGACATTGTCCAGGTTTCCGACAAAATCATGGCCAACCTGCTGGGTGCACAATATCAAAATAGCCGACATCAACAAACGGGTCATCATTGTGGCCCATGATCTGACCCCGGCCGATGCCAGCCAGATCCAGCTGGAGCTTATAAAAGGCTTTGTCACGGACCGGGGCGGCAAAGATTCCCATACCGGGATTGTGGCCAAATCACTGAAAATTCCTTCGGTTTTCGGTCTGGCCCGGGCCACGGCCAGTATCAACAACGATGATATTCTGATTGTGGATGTGGTTCTTCCGGGACTGATCATCATCAATCCGGAAGAAGATACGCTGTTCAGGTATGAAGAGCGGCTGGCCCGGTTTGAAGCCTATCGGGCCGATATCGAACGGGAAAGTCATTTGCCGGCTATCACCCGGGACGGGGTGGAACTGAACCTGATGGCCAATATCGAGCTGGTTGAAGAAGTGGTGTCTGCCAAAGACAACGGGGCGTCGGGCATCGGGCTTTTCAGGACTGAATTTTTGTACCTGGATCTGAAACGGTTTCCCACAGAAGAAGAACTGCTGATCAAATACAAGGAACTGGCGGAACTGATGACGCCTCAGTCTGTGACCATCCGAACCCTGGACATCAACGGAGATAAATTCAACCCGTATATCGATCCGGTGGAAGAAGCCAATCCCGCCTTGGGGCTTCGGGCGGTCCGTTTCTGTCTGGAGAATAAAGATATTTTTATCACCCAGATCAAGGCCATTCTCCGGGCCGGTGCATTCGGGCATATCAAGCTGCTGATTCCCATGATTTCATGCATGGAGGAACTGGTCCAGGTCAAAGCGGTTATCCGCCAGGCTGTGGCAGAGCTGGAGCGCGATGAAAAGGTGTTTAACAAGGACATTCCTTTGGGCATCATGATCGAGGTACCGTCCGCCGTGCTCATGGCTGATGAACTGGCCGGACAGGTGAATTTTTTCAGTATCGGCACCAATGACCTGATCCAGTATTCCATGGCCATTGACCGGCGCAACCGCCGGGTGGCACATTTATATCAGGCATTGAATCCTGCGGTGCTTAAAATGATCAAAATGACGTTTGAAGCGGCCCGGAAAAACAATATCGAAGTGGTCATGTGTGGTGAAATGGCAGGAGATCCCATCAACATACCGGTATTGCTGGGAATCGGAATCAGACATCTGTCCATGAACCCCGCTTCCATACCCGTCATCAAGAAAATGGTCAGGGACATAGACATTGAAAAAGCCCGAAAAATATCTGAAGAACTGATTCAATTCACCACTGTTCAGGAAATCATCCGGTTTATCCAGGAAGAATACAAAGATATTCTGCCTTACAAAGAAACGGAGGATTAGCCATGCCTGCTGACTATATCAAACTGATCGCCACCAACAAGAAAGCCCGGCATAATTATCACATTGATGAAGAATATGAGGCCGGCATGGTTCTGGTCGGATCGGAAGTCAAAGCGATCCGTGAAGGCCGGGTCAGTTTTCAGGATGCGTATGCAGATATAAAACGCGGAGAGGTATTTCTCCGTCAGCTGCATATTTCTCCTTATAAATTTGCCTACAATGACAACCATGAGCCGTTGCGAACCAGAAAGCTGCTGCTTCACAAAAGAGAAATCTCCAAACTTATCGGAAAGATTAAGGAACGAGGCTACACTCTGGTGCCGCTGAAAATTTATTTCAAAAATGACAAGATTAAGGTCCTGCTGGGACTTGGCAAAGGCAAAAAATTGTATGACAAGCGCCAGGATATCAAAGAACGGGATGTCAAACGGGACCTGGACCGGGAACGCAAAAAGTATTCCACTTAAGATCCATATTGACTTTTGACGGGCAATTATTATAATATAGCTAATTCAGATATGAATAAATGATCTTTGACAATCTGGGGGCGAAATGGTTTCGACGGAGATTTTGAAGCCCAAGGTAGCATGCCGAGTCTTTTGTCAGCTCGTAAACCTGGCAAAGTCTTAAACATAATCGCAGACGGTTATAATTACGCTGTAGCTGCTTAACACCAGCTGCCGTCCTGCTGAGATTCCTCTTGCAAATCTCAGGCCAGGGCGTCGACTTTGCAAGACCGCTGATCGGTTGCCTGAACCTGATCTGTTGAATTATCAGGCTACACCCTGAGGTATCCCTCCTGAAGGAGACAACAGGGCCAATTTTAAAGTTCAGGATAAGCATGTAGAAGCTGGGATGATGGTTTCGGACGCGGGTTCCCTCCCGCCGCCTCCAACTATAGACCTTGAAAACACGATGTTTTCAAGGTTTTTTTGTTTACAGGAAAGCGTCAAAAAAATGCTGGGTATGTGCTGGTGTGCACTGGTGCCGCCATACAGGTCCAGCCTTTCTCCCCTAAGTCTTTACAGGCATTATCCCTGTGCCGCTTAAAATATTTCTGAATTTAAAAAATCCGAAGCAGCCGGACGGCCGATTTCGGTTTTTTTAATTTGTCTTGCCATTCGGTCCTCCGTTTCCGGATTTTTTTCCTGTTCATGCTTGAACGGCAAAGCACCCTGTGTCATATTGGAAACGCTTTAACTTAAGGCAGGCGTTTGAACGGGACGTGAAATGGGAACGCGGTTGACCCATAATAAGGGGAGGTGCAACAATAAGTGACCGGATTCTTGGCTGGGAAAAGGATGGCTCACACCGGTAACACCCCGGCGGACATGATTGGCCGGACCCGGGCGGCCCTTGAAAAGATTCGACGCACATATCACTGCCTGATTGTGGCGGTCACCGGCAGCATTGCCTGCGGCAAAACCACGGTATCCGGGATGCTCGAGGAATTAGGGGCCCCTCTCATTGATATGGATCAAATCGCCCGGGAGGTGGTGATGCCGGGTTCTCCGGGATATGACCGGATCATTTCAGCATTTGGTGCCGGCGTGGTGCAACCGGACGGGACCCTGGATCGCAAAGCCCTGTCCGGGATCGTGTTTGCCGATGAAACAAAGCGAAGACATCTGGAACGGATCACCCATCCATTGATCTTTGACCGGTTTGTGGAAAAATTGACCCAACTGTCAAAGATCCGGCCGGACAGCGTGATCCAGGCAGCCGTTCCCCTGCTGATCGAAATGAACATCCAGCACCTGTTCGACCGGGTGATCGTGGTGTATCTGCCCGAAGAAATCCAGCTTAAACGACTGGCGGCCCGGGACAATATCTCTGTGGACAAGGCGGCTGCCATCATGGGCTCCCAGCTGTCCGCCCATGAGAAAAAACCCTATGCCCATTATGTGATTGATAACAGCCAGGATCGCTCTCATACCCGGGAACAGGTGAACCAGGTATGGCAGCGGCTGCAACAAGATAAAAAACAGCAGCATCCGGATAATGACGCGCAATGATTTTTATGTAATATCCTTCATGGAAACACAACACAGGGGAGGCAACCCATGATATCCCACAACCAGACAACCACTTCTTTCGGATGGACCGGCAAAATTCTGCATGTCAATCTGTCTGATGGCGCCGTCACCCGGCTGGCCACCCCGGCTTATTCGGACAAATATCTGGGGGGCCGGGGCATTGCCACCCGGTTGTATTGGGAGATGGTTTCACCGGACACCGATGCTTTGGCACCGGACAACCATCTGATTTTCATGACCGGCCCCCTGGGGGCCACCGGGGCCCAGGGCGCTTCCCGGTTCGTGGCGGTGGGCAAATCTCCCATGACTCTGCCTGAAAAGTTTTGCTGCGGCAACCTGGGCGGGTATTTCGGGCCTTATCTCAAGCGGGCCGGGTTTGACGGCCTGGTGATCACTGGCCGGGCCGACTGGCCGGTTTACCTGTACATTGATGACGGCGATGTTCAGATCAGGGATGGGGCCGATCTCTGGGGACAGGGGGTATCGGCGGTTCAGGAACGGCTCAAGAACATCCACGGCAATGCCACCCGCATGATTACCACCGGTATTGCAGGCGAGAACCGGTGCCGGTCCGCCAACATCATGACCGACAATGAAGGCAGCGCCACCGGCGGATTCGGTGCGGTTATGGGGTCCAAACGTCTCAAGGCGGTGGCGGTGAACGGTTCCGGTACCATCAGGGCAGCCCATCCGGAACGGCTCAAAGAACTGAGCCGGAAGGCGGTTGAACTGAACCGCAAAGACCCCATGTTTCTGCCGTTCAATTCTGACCAGGTGTGGCGGACTGGAAAATCAGGCTGTTTTCAGTGCGGGCTGGACTGCATGTACCGGAACCGTCTTCAGACCGCATCCGGACAGACCCTGGTAAGAAAATGCCAGTCCATGTTCGTGTATTTCCCCTGGGTGGCGGGGCGGCCGGATCTGTCTTCTGAGATCGCGGTGACAGCCACCGGTATCTGCAACGACCGGTCCCTTTGCACCATGGAGATGACCAATATCATTCACTGGCTGACCGCCTGTCACAAAGCCGGGGTTTTGACGGAAAAACAGACCGGCCTGGATATGTCCCAACTGGGCACCCTGGAATTTTTCACGGATCTGACAGACATGATCAGCCGCCGGCGGGGGTTCGGGGACATCCTGGCCGAAGGACTGCTCCGGGCCGGGGAAACCCTGGGACCGGAAGCCAGAGCCCGGTTTGCTCCGGAGGTCTCCGGGGTGGGGGACGGGGCCACCTATTCCGCCAGGGAATATCTCATGAACGGGCTGCTGTATGCGTTTTCCCCCCGGCAGCCCATTGCCATGCTCCACGAGATCAGCCGGCTCACCGGGCTGTGGGTGATGCACCGGAATGATCCGAAAACCTCACCGGTCTCCAATGACGTGTTCCGAAAGGCCGCGGCCCGGTTCTGGGGCCATGACCGGGCCTGGGACCTGATGACCCATGAGGGCAAGGCCCATGCCGCGGTCAAGATCATGGACCGGACCCTTGTCAAGGACAGTCTGGGACTGTGCGATTCCTGCTGGCCTTTAATGATATCCTGGCATACCCCGGATCATGTGGGTGATCCGGATCTGGAGGCCCGCACGTTCAGCGCGGTCACCGGCATGGACATGGATGATGCGAAACTCCATGCCGTGGGCGAACGGATTTTCAACCTGGAACGGCTGATCCATGTCCGGGAGGGACATCAACCCCTTGTGGACGATGATGTGGCTGCATACAACTATACCGAACCGGTTCAGACCGTGTTCATGAATCCCGAAGTACTGGTGCCGGGGCCGGAAGACCAGGTGCTCACCCGCAAAGGCATGACCCTGGGCAAAGAGTCGTTTGCCGCCATGCGCAGAGAGTTTTATCAACTGCGCGGATGGGACCCGGATACCGGGGTGCAGCTGCCGGACACCCTGGACCGCCTGGATCTGCCCGGCCGGGCTGACCAAAGCTTACTGCGATGAACTGGCGGAACACAACTGATTCCTATGAAGCAGCTGTTAAAAAGATGGTGCATGCGGGGGAAACGTTTGAGCCGGCTGGTGGATGACAACCCGGACAGGGAACAGGCATCTCTTTCATGAAACCCGGAAACTAATCGCAGAAAATACGTGTAAAAATATGGCATCAAGAAATTGCGGACCCAGTGAAAAAAAACAGGCGGCCCTGGATCAGAAATTGGAAAACCTGGGGATCCGCAAAACCGATCTGGAGGAAAAATTCATCAAATCATCCGGCCGGGGCGGGCAGAAGGTGAACAAATCTTCTTCCGCCGTGTTCCTTCGGCACAAAGTTACCGGGCTGTCGGTCAAGGTAGGCAAGCATAGATCCCTGCACCTGAACCGGTTTTTGGCACTGCGGGCTTTAGCGGAAAAAATCGAAGCCCTTCAATCCGGCAGACAATCCTCGGATATGTCGGATTCAGACAGAAAAATTCAAAAACAGAAACGCCGGCGCCGGCACAAGACCCGGAAAAAACTGGCTGAATCAAAAAAAAAGAAGATCAAAGATGAATAATTTCCATATTGGTATCTGCAATCATGGCCAGTCCCATGGCATCCACACAGTTGAAGATCTTGTCCACCCGGGAGTTGATCAGGGCCACGTCATTGCCCACCACGGCAAAACCGATCTCAGCCCATTCATGGCTGTCGTTCAGCCCGGTTTCTGCTGCGGCTGCCTGGAACTGGTTCTGAATCCGGGCCACAGTGGATCTGACAATACTTCGTTTGGCCTTGAGCGAGTGCACTTCAAACAGGCGAAACCGGATCCGGCCGCATCCCACCACCATGGCAGCTTCTAAAACGTTCCCAGCTGACAGGGCTTGATGCGCAAATCGATCTTTTTACAGACAGATCCGATATCCATGCGGCTCATTTTAAATTCTTTGGCAATATCCCAGCAGGATTTGCAGGATATCCGGCCCTCTTTGGTCGCTTTTTCCAGGCGCAGTTTCAGATCATCCGACACCTGGATATCTTTATCGTTTTGTCCGGATCCGGGCGTATGTCCAAAAAGCCCCAGCTGACACTGGACAAGGCGCAGTTCCATTAAATCCACCTGAACACCGACCTCTTTGGGGGATATGTTAAGATCGGAGGCCACCCGGTGGGCCGCGGCACAGGTGATCTGGTTTTTGTCTTTGAGTTTTTCCAGTTTTTCCACCACAACCGGATCTATTTTCCGCTGTGGGTGTTTGCCGGCATAATTCCCTCTATCTTCGTGTGTCATGTTTATCTTCCCAATGGGTTATGGTTGGTGTATAAAAACTGATTATAAAATAAAATTAGTGGACAATAAAGGATTATCATTCATATGGCACAGTCAGTTTCCAATTCCGGGTTTCAGGTGATCTATATCGCTTCCTGCGGGGAGGGGATCAATGCCTTTCACCTGGTGGAATCCACCCTGATTCAGTTTCCTCACAACAAAATCACCATTGTCAAGGTACCCCATATCCGGTCTGAAGTTCAGGTGGACGAACTCATCGACAAGGTCAAAGACATGGAAAGCATTATTGTGCATACCATTGTCAAGTCGGATCTGCGGCAGTACCTCACCCGCAAGGGGTATGGAACATAAAATTGTGACCATTGATCTGATGGGCTCGGTGCTGTCAAAGATTCAGTCTTTTCTGAACCAGGCCCCTCTGGAGAAACCGGGGCTGTACCGGGAAAGTCATCAGGTGGACCTCAAGCAGGTGTCTGCCATTGATTTTGCGCTGGCCCATGATGACGGCTTGAGCCCGGAAAGCCTGGATCAAGCGGAAATCATCCTTCTGGGCCTGTCCAGGGCCGGCAAAACCCCGTTGTCCATGTATATGGCCGTGCTGGGATGGAAAGTGGCCAATGTGCCGTTCGTGCCGGGAGTCCCGTTGCCGGCCATCCTGGATGAGGTGGACCGGCGCCGGATCTTTGCATTGAACATCAATGCCAAACAGCTGCTTTCCCACCGCAAAATGCGGCAGGAAAGCTTAGGGGTGTCGGAAATGAAATCCGCGTATGCGTCCAGAAAAAATCGAAGAGGAAATTTTTACCGCCCACCGGTATTACATTGCCAAAGGATACTCCATTCTGGATATCAGCGACAAACCCGTTGGAAACCAGCGCCGAGGAAATCATTGAAATGATCACCCGGCGCTCTCAAGGCAGCGGCCCATTTGAGTTAATCATTCTCCTGAATAGCGGCCTGGGCCGCAGCCAGCCGCGCGATCGGCACCCGGTAGGGAGAACAGGACACATAGGTCAGTCCGGCCTTATGGCAGAACGTCACAGATGCCGGATCCCCGCCATGTTCGCCACAGATTCCCAGCTTGATCTCAGGCCGGGTTTTTCTGCCGCGCTCAACAGCAATTTCAATCAGACTGCCCACAGCTTCCTGATCCAGGGTTTCAAACGGATCCGAGTCTAAAATGGCATGGTCGATATAGTCATTCATGAAAGATCCGATATCATCTCTGGAAAACCCGAACGTCATCTGGGTCAGATCATTGGTGCCGAATGAAAAGAACTGGGCATCCTTCGCCATTTTGTCCGCAATCAACGCCGCTCTGGGAATTTCAATCATGGTGCCGAACAAAAATGGGATCTGTTCCAGATTGTGGGCTTTCAAGACATTGTGATAAGAGTCATCCACTATTTTTTTGACAAAAGTCAGCTCTTTTTCATTGCAGGTGACCGGCACCATGATTTCAGGCAACGGCTGGTTTCCTGAAACGATCAATTCAGCGGCCGCCGTGAAAATCGCATTCACCTGCATCTGCGTAATTTCCGGAAATGTGATTCCCAGACGTACCCCCCGGTGACCGATCATGGGATTGGATTCTTTGAGCAGCCGGCTTCGTTTATTCACCTCTTCCAGGTCAATGCCCAGGGCTTTGGCGATTTCCATCTGGTTGGCTTCCGATTCGGGCACAAATTCATGCAGGGGCGGATCCAACAGCCGCAGGGTCACGGGCAGGTTGTCCATCACTTCCAACGTGTTTTTAATTTCCTGCTTGACGAACGGAAACAGTTCATCCAGGGATGCCTGGCGTTCTTCCGTTGATTTGCTTAAAATCATTTTCCGCAGCAGAAACAACGGCCGGTCTGAATCAGCCCCATAAAACATGTGTTCGGTTCTGAACAGGCCGATGCCCTGGGCCCCGAATTTCAAAGCGGTGGCCGCATCTTCCGGTGTATCGGCATTGGTCCGCACCCCCATGGTCCGGTGCTGGTCCGCAATGGCCATGAATTTTTTGAACTTGGGGTTTTCCAATGCGTCTTTCATTTTGAGCCGGCCGTCATACACAATGCCTTTGGTGCCGTTCAACGTAAACACGTCCCCTTCATTAAATACCCGGGTTCCCACCTGTACCTGGCGGTTTTTTGCATTGATTTTCATGGCCCCGGCCCCAACGATGCAGCATTTACCCCAGCCTCTCGCCACCAGGGCCGCATGGCTGGTCATGCCGCCCCGGGCCGTGAGAATGGCAGACGCGGCCCTCATGCCTTCAATGTCTTCCGGACTGGTTTCTTCCCTGACCAGGATGACATTTTCCCCGATTTTGGCCATCTGCACGGCATCTTCGGCCGTGAAAACAATTTTGCCCCAGGCGCCTCCCGGACCGGCCGGCAGGCCTTCCGCCACCTGAACCGCTGTTTTTTCCTCCCGGGGGTCCACAATGGGGTGCAGCATTTCATCTAAGGATTTGGGATTGAGGCGGCAGATCATGGTTTTTTCATCGATCATGCCTTGTTCATACATGTCCATGGCCATGTTCAACGCAGCCGTGGCCGTGCGTTTGCCCACCCGGCACTGGAGCATGTACAAAATGCCTTCCTGGATGGTGAACTCGATGTCCTGCATGTCTTTGTAATGGGATTCCAGGGTGTTTCGGATATCATACAACTGGTCATACAGACCGGGCATGGCTTCTTCCAGGGATGGCAGATGCTGGTTCTGCATGTTTTTGGTGTCTTTGTTCAAGGGATTGGGGGTCCGGATACCGGCCACCACATCCTCCCCCTGGGCATTGACCAGCCATTCGCCGAAAAAATGGTTTTTGCCGGTGGACGGATCTCTGGTAAATGCCACGCCCGTGGCGGACGTATCCCCCATGTTACCGAACACCATGGCCTGAACATTGACCGCGGTTCCCCAGGCATCGGGAATATGCTCGATACGGCGGTAGGACACGGCCCGTTTGCCGTTCCAGCTTTTAAACACGGCCCCGATGGCTCCCATAAGCTGTTCCCAGGGGTCATCCGGAAATTCTTTTTTCAGATACTGGGAAATTTTCTTTTTAAACCGGTCACACAGGGCCTGCATGTCTTGAAGCGAGATATCAGTATCATGCTCATACCCTTTGTCGTTTTTCAGGTTGTTCATCATCATTTCCAGGTTCAGGCGGATGCCCATACCATCTTCGGGCACCACCTGATCCGCTTTTTCCATGACCACGTCCGAATACATCATGATCAGACGGCGGTAAGCATCATACACAAACCATTCATTGCCGGTTTTTTCCACCAGCCCGGGAATGGTGGTGGAACACAGTCCCACATTGAGGATGGTTTCCATCATCCCGGGCATGGAACTTCTGGCTCCGGACCGGCAGGAAACCAGCAAAGGAGCTTCCGGATCACCGAATGTCATTTTCATTTGGGTTTCAACATGGCCCATGGCGGTCCTGATTTCCGATTCAAGCGTATCCGGAAACCGCCACCCCAGATCAAAATAATGGTTGCAGCATTCAGTAGAAATGGTGAATCCCGGAGGAACCGGCAGGCCCAGCCGGGCCATTTCAGCCAGATTGGCTCCTTTTCCCCCCAAAAGGTTTTTCATGGAAGCATCCCCGTCTGTTTTCCCGGGGCCGAATTCATAAATATATCTGGTCATGATTTCCTCGTATTGTATAATATCCGTGTTAATGAATGAACGTGATGATGTAACTATGCAATATTGAAAAATCAAGTCAAGAGAAATCTCATATTTATAAAAATCTTCACCAATGCTATGATGCGTTGCTTAATTTAAAACAAGAGAAGTCAAAATCGTCAGAATTGGGACAAGATACCATACATGCTGAGCATTGAATCCATTGTCAAGGGATTTGGCAACCAGGAGCTGTTTGATCATACCAGTCTGCAGATCAACCCCGGGGAACGGGTCGGGCTGGTGGGCAGAAACGGCCATGGAAAAACCACGTTGTTAAATATAATTGCAGGCATCGATCATCCGGATGACGGGAAAATCACTTACCCCTCCGGATACCGGCTGGGGATTCTGCCCCAGAAAATTCAGTTTTCTCAAAACAGCGTGCGGGATGAAGCCATGACCGGGCTGCCGCCCCATGAAAGAGACCAGTACTGGAAAGCGGAAAAAATTTTGGCAGGACTGGGGTTTTCCGACTCGGACATGGACCGGGATCCAAAAGAGTTTTCCGGGGGATTTCAGGTGCGCCTGAATCTGGCAAAAGTGCTGGTGGCTGAACCGGACCTGCTGATTTTAGATGAACCCACCAATTATCTGGATATCACCTCCATCCGCTGGATCACCCAGTTTCTGACCGCCTGGCCCAGAGAAGTGCTTTTGGTGACCCATGACCGGGGATTCATGGACCATGTGGTCACGCATATTGCCGGGATCCACCGCTGTAAAATCCGGAAAATTGCCGGAAATACCGCCAAATACTACGACCAGGTGGCCCAGGATGAAGAGGTGTATGAAAAAACCAGACAAAATGAAGAAAAACGCAAAAAAGAGATCGAAACCTTTATCACCCGGTTCCGGGCCAAAGCCCGACTGGCCAGCATGGTCCAGTCCCGGATCAAGACTTTGGAAAAACAGCAGTCAAAGGAAAAACTGGAAAAACTCAAAAACCTGGCATTTTCTTTTAATTACCTGCCCTTTGCCGGCAAACAGCTGCTGCGTGTGGAAAAATTGAACTTCAGCTATATCCCGGACCGCCCATTGATCCATCATTTTTCTTTGACCGTGCAGCCCGGGGACCGGATCGGTATCATCGGCCAGAACGGCAAGGGAAAGACCACCCTGGTCAAACTGCTCACCCGGCAGCTTGATCCCGTGTCCGGAACGGTGACCTACAATCCCGGGGTGTCTCCCGGATATTTTGAACAGACCAATGTCTCTTCGTTGAATGACAATCAGACCATCGAGGAAACCCTCATTGATGCCCATCCGGATTTTGACCGCCAGGCGGCCCGAAACATCTGCGGGGCCATGATGTTTGAAAAAGATGCGGCATTGAAAAAAATCGGCGTGCTGTCCGGCGGAGAAAAATCCCGGGTCATGCTGGGCAAGCTGTTGCTGACTCCGCTGAACCTGCTGTTGCTGGACGAACCCTCCAACCATCTGGATATCGAGGCCTGCGATGCGTTTATCGACGCATTGAACGCCTTTGAAGGGGCTGTGATTCTGGTTACCCATAATGAGATGTTTCTGCATACCCTGGCCAATCGACTGGTGGTATTTAAACAGGATCAGATCAAATTGTTTGAAGGCAGTTATCAGGAATTTTTAGACAAAGACGGGTGGGAAGAAACCACTGACACCGGTGCCGCAGGACCCCGGTCTCCGGGATTGAGCAAAAAAGCGCTGCGCCAGAAAAAATCGGAAATTATTGCGGAGCGTTCCCGGGTGACAGGCCCCATACAAAAGAAAATCACCGGGATCGAAGATGCCATTGAAGCATGTGAAATCGAAATCAAATCCGTCAATGAATCGTTGTTGACCGCATCTCAGGAAGGGGATGGCGATGCCATTCAAACATTTTCCAAACAACTGGCCGATCTTGAGGCCCGGGTGGAGGCTTTTTTTCTGGACCTGGAAAAAGAAACCCGGAAACTGGATTCAATGAATCAACCGTTTGAAAATCAACTCAAAGAACTGGAAAGGCTGTGATTTTAGATGGACAAAAAAAAATTCACATTTTATTATGGTATTATTCTCATTGCCGTGGGACTGGGCGTATTTTATCGGATACCAACGGTCATGCCCCAGGTGGCGACCATTGAATTTTTCAGCAACAAACTGGGCCTGGTGAAATTCTGTTTCTATGTACTGGGAATCTTTCTGGTCACTGCCGGTGCCATGCGGGTATATAAAAATTACAAATAAATTCAAGCTTGTGAAACAGGGGCATTAAATGGTGACGTCATTTGCAAAAAAGAAATCCAGCCTCACCTCCACCATCAAAGACCAGTCAGAGGCTGGAAAAATACGGATCGGTGAAATCCTTTCTAAAGAAGGCCAGATCACCAGCCTTCAGCTGGAAGAAGCCCTTAAAGTTCAGAAAAGATCCGGTGAGCGCCTTAGCACCATTTTACTGGCCAAAGGATATATCGACCCGGATACTATCATTAATGTCCTGGGCCGATTATATAATTATAATGTAATCCGCTTTTCAGAAATGAGATCTGATCCCAGGGCTCAAAAAATTCTTCCGTTTGAATTGGCCAGAAATTACATGGTGTTTCCTTTGAGCCTTAAAGAAGATGATCTGTCTGTGGCCATGGTGGAACCCACCGACACCCGGGTGGTGACAGACCTGCACAATAAAACAAAAAAAAATATCCATGTGTATGTAACCACTGAGAATGATATCATTCAGGCGTACCGGGATTTTTACAAAATCAGTGACGATGAGTACAAAAAATTTCTGCATTTTGAAGAAGAAACAGAAGACGACTCCCAGGTTACTTCAGTGGAGGATTTCGGATCTCTGGTATCGGAAGCTGCTGAGGAGGTGGAGGTCAGCTTAGCTGAAAAAGATGATGATCAGGATGAATTTCTGGCTTCAGATGCCCCCATCATCAAGCTGGTAAACGGGATTTTGACCAAGGCCATCAATGACGGGGTATCAGACATTCACATCGAGCCCTTTGAAAAATCGTTCCAGGTGAGATACCGCCTGGACGGAAGCATGTATAAAGCCATGAACCTGCCTGTTTCCATCAAAAGCGCTGTGGTGTCCCGGATCAAGATTCTGGCATCCCTGGACATTGCTGAAAGACGGGTCCCCCAGGACGGCCGCATCAAACTGCGCTTAGGCAAAAAAAAATCTGTGGATTTCCGGGTGTCTTCATTGCCCACCCTGTTCGGGGAAAGCATTGTCATGCGTATTCTGGATCAGAGTGCGTTAAGTATTGATCTGACCCGCCTGGGATTTGAATCCACCACGTTTGAAATGCTCAAGCGATGTATCTCCCGCCCTTATGGCCTTCTGCTGGTCACCGGCCCCACTGGATCCGGAAAAACCACCACGCTGTATTCCATACTCAACCGGCTTAACAAAGACGATATTAAAATTCTCACTGCTGAAGATCCGGTGGAGTTCAATTTCAAAGGCATCAACCAGGTGCCGGTGAGAGAAGAAATTGGCATGACCTTTGCCGCAGCTCTGAGAGCCTTTCTGAGACAGGATCCGGACATTATCATGGTCGGAGAGATCCGTGATCTGGAAACTGCGGAAATCGCCATTAAGGCGGCCATGACCGGCCATCTGGTTTTTGCCACCCTGCACACCAATGACTGTCCCTCCACCATCGGTCGTCTGGTGGATATCGGCATTCCTTCTTATATGCTGGCCGCTTCTGTGACTATGGTGCTGTCCCAGCGACTGGCCCGGCGGCTGTGCCCGGAATGTAAGAAAGAAGTCACCGGATATGACCCGGCCATGCTGGAGACGGAAGGATTTTCAAAAAATGAGATCCCGGATCTTAGGATCATGGGGCCCAATGGATGTCCCCATTGCAATGGCACAGGGCACAAGGGCCGGGTCGGGCTGTATGAGCTCATGGAGGTCACCGATGAGGTGGCCAAGGCCATCAGTGCGGAGGTGTCCGAGGACCAGCTGCGCAAGGTGGCGGTTCAGGAAGGCATGGTCACATTGAGAGACGCCGGACTTCACAAGATCAAAGAGGGGGAAACCTCTTTTGATGAAGTGATGAAAAAAACCGTGATTACCAAAGAATCACTTCCTGCCTATCTGGTGAATCCGGATCTGGAAATCTATGAGGATAAGGATGTGATCATCCGGGAAAACAATAAGGACATCGATTTTTTCAAACTGATTCAGGGGGCTGTGTATGTGGTCAAAGGAGGGAAAAAAATTGCCGAAATTACCCAGCCGGGAGAGTACTTCGGTGAAATGGCCGCCATTACCAGGGATGCCCGGTCTGCGTCCATCATCTCCAAGGGTCGTTCCAAAATCAAACGGTTTCCCGGTGACAAACTGGAAGAAGTGATCGAGAAATATCCGGAAGTGGCCAAACATCTGTTCACCGTTCTGGCGGCCCGGCTCCATCAAACCGACCGGCGCCTGGTATCTATGATCAACCAGATCAGAAAGCCCGTGCCCTGATAGACTTGAATATTATTCTGTCGCTATTTAAATTGAACTGTTTTTTACCGGTTTGTAAAACCGGTCTTTTTCACTGTAGATGCAGCCGCAGTAGGACTGCCGGTACATACGCAGGGCTTTTGATTCCTCAATTGCCTGTTTCCAGCCCGGCCTGAAATCATGGTAGAAAAAATCCACTCCGGTTTCTTTTGCCACGGCCGCACCGATCTCCTGTATCAGAGAATGGTTCTGGAACTTGCTGTAGAGCAGGGTGGAGGAGAATGCATCAAATTTTCCTTTTCGGGCCACTTTGGCTGTGGCAAAAAGCCGGGCATGGTAACAGTACCGGCACCGGTCTTTTTCTCTGAAAACCACGGACTGTAAAAAGTTTTCCAGCTGATAATCCGGCTGCCAGATCATTTTCATCCCCTGATCATCCGCATATTGACGTAAGGTATCTTCTCTTTTAAGACATTCGGTATAGGGATGGATGTTGTGCCGATAAAAAAAACCCATGACCTGGATGTCCATCTCTCTGAGTACCCGCAACGGATAAATGGTGCAGGGTCCGCAGCAGGTGTGCAGCAACAGCTTCATGACCGGGTACCGAAAATAGAGGTACCCACCCGCACCAGGGTGGCCCCTTCCTGGATGGCCACGCAAAAATCATGGCTCATGCCCATGGACAGATGAGTCATGGCGTTTTTGTCCACACCGGCATCCAGCATCTGTTCCCGGATCTTTGCCAGATGCCTGAAATAGGGCCGGGCATGTTCGGGATCATCAAAATAGGGGGGCATACACATCAGCCCGTGCAGTTCAAGATGCTCAAATTTGGTTACTTCCCCGGCCAGATCAATGACCTCATGGGCCCCGGCCCCGGATTTGGTTTCTTCTTCTGCGATATTCACCTGGAGCAGGATTTTCTGGCGTTTTTCAATTTTTCTGGCCTGCTTGTCAATCTCTTTGGCCAGCTTGAGTTTGTCCACTGTGTGGATCAGATCAAAATACTGAACTGCAAACCGGGCTTTGTTGGACTGAAGATGACCGATAAAATGCCACCTTGCCGCCTGTCGGCCGATGGCATCGATTTTGTCCACGGCCTCCTGGATATAGTTTTCCCCCAGATCGGTGAGACCGGCTTCAATGGCCTGGTGCATTTTTTCAGCCCCATGTTTTTTGCTCACCCCCACCAGGGTGATATCCGCCGGATTTCTGCCGCAGTTAGCGGCCGCGGTATGTATTTTTTCCTGAATTTCAGCCAGGTTCTCTCGGATGTTTGTCATGACTCATGTCCTTGAAATTGTATCACCCCCAAAGAGACCAGGGTCTGTATCACTTCGCACACCGGCAGGCCCACCACATTGGCCCAGGAGCCGCGGATTTCTTTGACCATGAACGCGCCCAGCCCTTGAACGGCGTATCCCCCGGCCTTGTCATAGGGTTCATGGGTGCCAGTGTACCAGAGAATTTCCTGTTTTGTCAAAGTCTTGAACACCACTGAAGTTTCAATGGCACAGGTGATGATTTTACCCTTTGTATGATGGCCCACGGCATATCCGGTGAACACCGAATGGGTGGCACCACTGAGATTTTCAAGCATGGAGACGGCCTGGCCGGGATTTTCCGGCTTCCCCAGTATCCGGCCGTCTTTGACCACAATGGTGTCGGCCCCGAGCACCCAGGCCTGCCTGCGCTGCTGCATCACATGACACGCTTTGTTTTCAGCCAGTGTTTTGACCACGGCTTCCGGTGACAGACCGGGTGCCGGGGTCTCATCCACATCCGCCGGCAGAATCTCCAGGTCCAGTCCCATCTGTGTCAGCAGGTGTCTGCGCCGGGGAGATTGGGATGCCAGCACCAGTCTGTGTTCATCCATCCATTTCATGGAGGGAAGGTGTAACAGAAAATCCGGATTTTGACAATGCCCGGGTTTTGGGCCAAAGGTAATTTTTGAGTTGCCAATCCCAGACAGCGTGCTACACTGGGCCGGTCAACCATAAAGGAAACATTGAAATGAACCCGTCGTTATCCGGTGTATTGTTCGGCCTGGCCGCATTTGCCTCCTGGGGATTTCTGCCGGCCTACTGGAAACAGATGCAGGCGGCTCAGCCCTTTGAAATTCTGTGCCACCGCATTGTCTGGTCCTGTGCATTTGTTTTTGTCATCCTGTGTGTCCAGAAACGGGGCAAAGAAGTGGTCCAGGTGTTCAAATCCCCGGCCCAGGTCAAAGGGCTGGCAATCAGCAGCACGTTGATTGCGGCCAACTGGTTTGTCTATATCTGGGCCGTCAACTCCGGCCGGGTGTTGGAAACCAGCCTGGGGTACTATATCAATCCCATGATCAACGTCCTGCTGGGTTTTGTGCTGCTCAACGAAACCTTCACCCGCATGCAGTGTATCTCTCTGGGCTTTGCCCTGACCGGGGTGATCTATTCGCTTCTGGCATATGGGAAACTGCCTTTGTTCGGCCTGACCCTGGCGGTTTCTTTTGCCTTTTACGGGTATTGCCGCAAACGCATCCAGGTGGCACCACTGCCCGGCCTGTTTGTGGAAACCCTGATTCTGATGGTCCCGGCCCTGGCATATATCCTGTTTTTGATGGGAAAAGGAGACTCCTTGTTTTTCAAAGATCCCGGACTCACCCTGTGGATGATCGGTGCCGGCGTGGTCACTTCTCTGCCGCTTTTGTGGTTTGCCGCGGCCGCCAAACGGCTCAAGCTGTCCACCATCGGCATTCTTCAATACCTGGCCCCGTCCATTGCCTTTACACTGGGGGTGTTTGTGTACAAAGAACCGTTCTCCATTCACAGTCTGGTTACTTTCGGATTCATCTGGGCCGGCGTGGCACTGTATACTCTGGAATTTTTAAAACATCACCGTCCATAAGCTTTTTCTTAGCATTCGCATTCTTTCCGGCGGTGAAGCACCCAGTTCGGCCTGTAATATCGCTTGTTCATGTTCCTGGATCACTCAGGAAGACTGTTCTTCATGAAGAAATGGACCACGATACAGCAAAAGAAATTCATTTAACAATTGCAAGGCAGTTTCCAGACACTCCTGTTTCCCAATATCCTTGTCAACTTTAGAACAGCAGGATGCAAAGGCACGGATGTCTGTCCAGACAATAAATGCATCACCGGTCTTTTAGCCATTGGGTTTTTCACATGGTCTAGCATATGTCAGGGCAAGATTGGGAGATTCAGGTCCAGTAAAGAAAGAATTTGTGCAGAAATTTACCCGGCAGCTGATAGTATGTTGCTTAATCTAAATTTTACGGCGCAACCTTTTTCTTCGTACATCATGTTTTAAACTTCTCACAGATCCGGTGTCAATGTGTTTTTCTCAGGGGCAGCCGGCACAGGGCAATTCTCCGCCATAAAAGCATGATTTTTTTGCCTTGAATGAAATCTCTGTTCATCAGGATATCCTGGGTTCAGCAGGTATGCATGGTTGAGATGAATCCTCATAAAGCCGGTAGAATTTGGGAAATGGTAATGCATCACATTGCGGACAGACAAAATGACGAATCTCAACTTCATGATATCTGGCAATAAAGCTTTTCCAGGTTTTTTGTCATTTCCTGCTTTATGACAGTGGGCACACTTTCCATTTTTCACCCTTGAATTATGAAACATCTGTTAATCATGAAAAACACATGTGTATTTCTCATACACGGAACAACGATAGCTTTTTTCTATTATCCGCTTTAATTCAAAGCGTTCCTCTTTTCCAAGCTCATTGCATGTTTCAAGCAGTTCTGATAGTTCCTGAAAATGGAATGAATTGATTTTGAAGATATCTGTCCACCGCCGGTTCAAGGTTGAACGGTTGTCATGAAATGGTATTTTTTATCATATGTACCTCCCGGTTCGTTTTATTTCCTCCAGAATCGTACGATTACGTTTCAGGGATTCCTTTTTAAATAACTGGTGACGGTGTTAAGAATTTTTTTAATTCTGAAAACACTTTCATCATACCCCTCCTTTTTTAAAAAGGCCTCCAGGATATCTGCATTGGGCGCTATTCAGAGACGGCCGTTTTAATGAAGTTGATCTGTTCAAAACAGCTGGTTATGAATTTCATTCATTAGATGCCGGCTGTTGAAGTTTTTTTAAAATAATCGAGAATTGGATACATTTCGGTTACAGAAAATTGTTTTTTATTTTTTCCAAAAGAAATAGGGAGAAGAAGCTTTTTGCCTGAGTTTTTATTCAAATTTAGTGTTGCCGATTTTGGTCTTGAAAACATATCGGATGCAGAAAACGGGATGCGCATCCCCATTGCAAAAGCCGTAAACCAATGAAAAAACAGCGTTTAAGTGATGACAGCAAGGGACTTAAAATCCCTCGGCCAAATTGGCTGTACGAGTTCAATTCTCGTCCCAGGTACCAAATAAAATCAAGGGGTTGCAATCACGGTTGTGCCCCTTTTTTTATTTTTCAGCTATCCGTGATGTTATCAATACATGCCTTTATTTTGATTTCATCAATGTTAATATCCAGAGGATAGGCTTCAATTTGGAATTCCTTATTCGAGATTTGACATTATGGGTGAATCAGGTTATCTAAATAAGATAATTAGAGTTCAAAACCGGTTCATCCTGATTTTATTGGGCACTTTGCCATAATTCTTGAAAAATAACCCCATGCCTGTAGAACACATGTTAAATCACAGTCTTTTTTACGTCAAACACAAAATATTAATGAGGACTTAATCTTGTTCAAGCCAAACTATTCATTTGAAAAGCGCCAAAAAGAAATGGCAAAGAAAAAGAAAAAAGAAGAAAAAAAACAACGCAAACTGGAGAAAAAAAACAATTCTGTCGCGGACAATGAGAACACATCTTCGTCTGAAGATTAACCCGTTTGCTAAAAATGAGTGCAACTATTAATCGCTGCTTGCCGTCATGCTTTTTTAATTAATGGTCAAGCACCTGCCGTCCCCCTGCCAATATCAGCCCGTCAAGGATCATTCGTTCCAATGACAAAGGCAAAAAGAGAATATCAAACGAGGTTTTCTATCCCTTGCTATTTGACCAAGGTTGTGGCATCTATTGGGTTTTAATATGTAAACAGATGTTTAAGATGCGTGCGAAAGGAAAAAAGAAACATGGAGGAACGGTACAACCCTGCGGATGTGGAACCCAAATGGCAGGCTTTCTGGAAAGACCGGGGGCTTTTCAAGGTTACTGAAGACCCTTCTAAGGAAAAATATTATTTGCTGGAGATGTTTCCCTATCCGTCCGGAAAAATTCATATCGGTCATGTGCGCAACTATACCATCGGCGATGTGGTGGTGCGGTACAAGAGAATGCAGGGATACAACGTACTTCACCCCATGGGATGGGACGCATTCGGCATGCCTGCGGAAAACGCGGCTATTGACAACAACACCCATCCGGCGGCCTGGACCTATGACAACATCCGGGCCATGCGGGCCCAGCTCAAAAAAATGGGATTTTCCTATGACTGGGACCGGGAGATCGCCACCTGCCGGCCGGAATATTATAAATGGGAGCAGTGGCTGTTTTTAAAGATGCTGGAAAACGGCATGGCATACCGCAAGGAATCATTTGTCAACTGGTGTGAAAAATGCCAGACCGTTCTGGCCAATGAACAGGTGGAGCAGGACAAGTGCTGGCGGTGTTCCCAGCCTGTTCACCAGAAAAAACTGTGGCAGTGGTTTTTTAAAATCACGGATTTTGCCGAAGATCTTCTGGTGCACTGCGACCTGTTGCCGGGATGGCCGGACAAGGTCACGGTGATGCAGAAAAACTGGATCGGCAAAAGCGTCGGCTCTGAACTCAAGTTTCAGGTCGCGGACATGGATGAAGAAATCGAGGTGTTTACCACCCGGCCGGACACGATTTTCGGGGCCACGTTCATGTGCCTGGCACCGGAACACCCCCTGGTGGAAACCCTGTGTCAGGGAACGGATCAGGCCGCAGCTGTGGCGGATTTCGTGGAAAAAGTGGCCACCCAGGAACGGTCTCTGGAAGGCCTGGAAAAATATGAAAAAGAAGGGGTGTTCATCGGACGGTTTTGCATCAATCCAGCCACGGGCGAAAAAATTCCCATCTATACGGCCAATTTCGTGCTCATGGGATATGGCACGGGTGCCATCATGTCCGTGCCCTGCGGAGACCAGCGGGACTTTGACTTTGCCAGAAAATACAATCTTGAGATCCGGGTGGTGGTGCAGCCCCAGGGCGAGACCCTGGACCCGGACACCATGGAAGCCGCATATGCCGGCCCCGGGGTGATGGTCAATTCCGGCCGGTTTAACGGCATGGACAATGACACGGCCATGGAAGCGATCACGGACTGGCTGGCAGAGCAGGGCAGAGGGAAAAAAGCGATTTCCTATCGGCTGCGGGACTGGGGCATCTCCAGACAGCGTTACTGGGGCGCACCCATCCCCGTGATCCACTGCCCGGACTGCGGGGTGGTGCCCGTCCCGGAAACGGATCTGCCCATTACCCTGCCTGAAGATGCCAACCTGCTGGCCAAAGGCGGCTCTCCTTTGCCCACCCTGGATTATTTCAAGCAGACCATTTGTCCGGCATGCGGCAGAGAAGATGCCCGGCGGGACACGGATACCATGGACACATTTGTGGAATCGTCCTGGTATTATCTGCGGTATTGTTCTCCCCGGTATGAAAGCGGCATGTTTGATCCGGATGCCGTTAAATACTGGGCCCCCGTGGACCAGTACATCGGCGGGGTGGAGCATGCTGTGCTGCATCTTTTGTATTCCAGATATTTTATGCGGTGCTGCATCACTTCGGCATGGTGGACTTTAAGGAACCGTTCACCCGGCTGCTCACCCAGGGCATGGTGTGCAAAGAGACCATGACCTGTCCCGAGCACGGATACCTGTTTCCGGAACAGGCCCGGAAAAAAGGGGATGATGCCTTTGTCTGCACCCGTTGCGGCAAGGATGTGGAAGTCGGCCGGGTCATCAAGATGTCCAAGTCCAAGAAAAACGTGGTGGACCCCGATGACCTGCTGGAAAAATACGGGGCAGATATCACCCGGCTCTTCTGTTTGTTTGCGGCCCCGCCGGAGCGGGACCTGGAATGGAGTGAAGACGGGGTGGATGGCAGCCACCGGTTCATCAACCGGGTGTGGCGCCTGGTCCTGGAATGCATGGAAAAAATCGACACCCAACAGGTGGCCCCGTTCAGCGGACCGGCCGGGGATTTGAAAAACCCGGCGGCCAAAGCCTTGTACATCAAAACCCACCAGACCATTCAAAAAGTCACGGCAGATATTGATGAAAGCTTTCATTTCAATACGGCCATCGCTGCGGTCATGGAGCTGGTGAACACTTTGTACACCATTGATCTGGATACATCAGACCCGGAAACAAACGCCGTGGTGCTGGCTGCCATCAACAACATGGTGCTGCTGCTCAGCCCGTTTGTGCCGCATTTCTGTGAAGAGCTGTTTGAAAAAATGGGACACAAGGGCAGTGTGCTGGCGCAATCCTGGCCAAAATTCCGCAAAGACAGCCTGGAAACTGATGAGGCCCTGGTGGTGGTCCAGGTCAACGGCAAGCTGCGCGCCAAATTCAGCGTGGCCGCAGGCACCAGTGAGGCGGTCATCAAAGAAACGGCGCTGGCGGATGAAAATGTGGTCAGACATATTCAGGATCAGCCCGTTAAAAAAATCATTCTGGTCAACAAAAAACAAATTCTTGTAAACATTGTGGTGTGATATGACCTGTTCCATGAAATCATTGATGGTTTTTTTCGCAGGCGGGCTGCTTGTGCTGTCCGCCTGCGGGTATCGCCTGGAAGGAGGCGGCCCGGTTCATCCCGGTGTTGCCCGGGTGGGCGTGGAAATGTTTGCCAATCAAACCTCTTATACTTACGCCGGTATCGATTTTACCAATGAATTGATCCGTGAAATTCAAAACAGAACCGATACAACCGTTGTGAGTCCGGCAGATGCCGCCTATCTGATCAAAGGGAAAATAACTTCCATCACGTTTTCGACCGTGTCCCGATCTTCCACGGAAAGAGTGACTGAAAGGCGGGTTAACGCCAGGGTGGATCTTGAGTTGCTGTCACCCGATAAAAAAATGATATGGTCGGTGAATAATTTTTCCGCGTTAGAGTCTTTCACGGTGGGTTCGGACAACATCGATGATGAGTCCAATATCAGAGATGCCCTGAAAATCATTGCGGAACGAATGGCGGAACGGCTTGTCAGCCAGATGTCAGCCAACTTTTGAACGAGAGAAAAACGATTGAAAACAAGACAGGATCTACCCCGGGTAAATCCTGTCTTTGTTATTTATGCGTGCACAAGTTTGGAAAGTCTTGAAATTTTTCTGGAAGCGGTATTTTTATGAATAATGCCTTTTTGGGAGGCTTTTTGAAGGGCGGACTGGTTTTGCCGCATCAATTCCATGGTGGCATCATCCCCCGATGCCTTGGCCGCACGCAACTTTTTTTCCAATGTTTTCAGTGTGGATTTTACAGATCTGTTTCTCTGTCGTCTGACCAGGTTCTGTTTTGCCCGTTTTTTTGCGGATTTGTGGTTGGCCAATTTACGTTCACTCCTTGTATTCGTCGGTTGAATTTTAAAAAATTAGATATTTCAAAACCAAATATCTACAAAAATTTTGCTTTCCTGTCAAGGATAATTTTGTCATGGCCCTGATCAAACATACGGCCGCAATCAGCGGTTTAACGCTTTTAAGCCGGATATTCGGGGTAATCCGGGATGCGTTCATCGCCATGATGATCGGAACCACGGCCGCAAGTGACGCTTTTTTTATCGCATTCCGGCCCTTTGACCTGCTCAGAAAAATGTTCAGCGACGGCATTTTCAGCATCTCTTTTGTGCTCCCTTTTTCCCGGTCCATTCAAACCGGTCAACAAGATGAGGCCGTGACAATGGTGACCAGTGCGTTAGGAATCCTGTCCGCCTTGAGCGCATTTCTGATTCTGGCCGGATGGTTGCTGGCCCCCTGGTTGCTGCATCTCATGGCGCCGGGATTTGCGCCCGGCGGGGATCGGTTTGCTTTGACCCTGACCCTGTTTAAAATCATGATGCCGTATCTCTGGGTCATTATGATGATTTCTTTGTGCATGGCCGTGTTGAACACCCTGGGTCATTTTTGTGTGCCCGGGGCCACACCCCTTGTTTTTAACCTGGTGGTGATTGCGTTTGCATTGACCATGCCAGAGCAGGTGTTTGACCCCGTGATCTGGCTGGCCGTCGGAGTGATGGCAGGGGGCGGGATTCAGCTTATGTTTCAGATCCCTTTCATGATCCGGTACAAATTGTTTCAACCGGCCCGGTTTGTCTGGTGTCATCCCCCGGTCATGGACAGTATCAAAAACATGGTGCCCTGTATGGTGGGGGCGGCCCCGTATCAGATCAATATGCTGGCGATCTCTTTTCTTGCTTCTTTTCTGGTGGATGGCAGTGTGTCGTTTCTGTATTATGCCGACCGCCTGGTCCAGTTTCCCGTGGCCTTGATCGCGGTGTCAATTTCCACGGTGCTGCTGCCTTTTTTTTCCAGAAAAGCGGCGGCCGGAGACATGGAGGGCATCAGCGACGTGTTTGATGCCGGGGTCCGGCTGGCCGTGTTTGTGGCCGTCCCGGCCATGGCCGGACTGATGGTGTTACGCGAACCCATTGTCCGGCTGCTGTTCGGCCAGGGTGCTTTTGATACATCCGCCGTGATCAAGACGGCGGAATGCCTGTGGTATCTGGCCTTGGGCATCGGCGCATTTATCGGCACCCGGCTGTTCGTGACCCTGCATTATGCCTTGAACAGTTCCCGGGATCCTTTTTATGCCGGAATCATATCCATGACCACCAATCTGGTGTGTGCCCCCGTACTGATGTATTATATGGAAGCACAGGGCCTGGCACTGGCCGTGACGATGTCTTCCATGGCCGGGTTCTTTTTTTTGATGAGCCGGCCTCTGGCAGGGGTGGTTGTCTCAAAAACAGGTATTCTGGTTTCAGCTTGCAGAGCCTTTTTCTTATCTGTTATAATGATATTTTCAATTCAGTGGGTGAAACAGCACCTTTTCTTTGATACCCAAGGAAAGCTGTTATTGGGGATAAAAGTGATGGTTTGTGTGTTGCTGGGCATGGCCATTGTATGGACCGGGGCCAAAATTCTGCGTCTGCCGGAACTGAGCATGATCGGGCACAGGCTGAATGACCATATGAAAAAAGAGGATTCCCATGGGGCGCATTGAAAAATTCGGTTTATATCTGACACTGTTTCTGATGGGGCTGTTTCTGGTCTTTATTTTTTTCTCCCCCCACGGAAAGTGAAGTCTGTCGCGCAAAAAGAGGGGAATCTCCTTCATATTGTACTCATTGAAACAGTGGAAAGTGGTCTTCAGAACACTTATCGGTAAACACTAACAGGTTAAAAAAAGAGAACCAAAAGCTTTGTAGACGACACCATAAAAACGGCAAAAAGATAGAAAATGTCACGTATCTCCATGATCATAATTTGGGGTGGTGGGGTTGTTACCCGGGCTTTACAGGCAATGTTTACCCTCGATTAGAAAAAACGGTGCCAAAACAAAAATCCAAAGTGTCCATCGCACCAAAAGGAAGGCTTTGTCCGCTATGTACTTGTCATCAATCAGAACATGAGATATATGTTGTCTGTCGGCTTAAACTATTATATAATGGAAAAATTCCGAACTATAATCAAAAAAATGAAAGTACAGGATCAAAAGATTGTGATAGGGTAATCAAAGCCAATTAGAAAAAAAAAACTCTTACAAATTGTCTTCAATCATTAAAAATCATCAAACGATGGCCAAAGGGGTAAAGACCAATCCAATGATTGAGTTTTGGATAAATCCACCCAACGTTGCCGAGAACAGGATACGGCCGTCGCACGATTGTGGAGTTTTCGAGGCTTTTCGTCATTTTTCAAAGATTTGTATTCAAGATCGAATGTCTGGATTATCGGGTGAACGAGTAATGATAGACAGCATACAAAGATTGTTGTGTGGCAGGGGCCATTCGCGTCTGCCAAGGATCAGGCTGAATCATAGAAAAAGTTCGGCATTAAAGGTTATATGCATTGGGGGCTGTGGGTTTATTTTTCCACCCACGTATGATTTTCGTCAGCTTAACCGGCAAAAGCATCCGTATCCGCCCAGATCGATATTGTGAAACAGGAAAACCAGCGGATAGAAAAAAATCAGATCCTGCGGTTGAAACAGTATTGAATACACATCAGACATCTGGCAAAACATGAACAGGGTATGGCAGCACTGGATGAATTGATTTTCAAACAGAAAAAAATAAATAAAGGAAATGGACATGGACCATGCGTATCATACCCGGGAACTGGCAAAAACCTATGAAGCCCAAGGGTATTACAGGCAGGCACTGATATCTATACACAGCTGGACCAAAATTTCAGGGAAACGACACGGATGTTGGCCGGTGCCGCCGGCTGAAACCCTTTTGGCAGAAAAAAACCCGTAAACAGTAAAATCGTTTGACCGCTCTGTCGAAGACTGGTTAAAACTATGGTGGACCACACACCATCTGACAACGCTGGACAACCTGATGTCACAGGTGAGGAGAGAAAATGAAACAAAAAAGGAAAAACCCGCCTAAAAATTCCCACCACCCAGACCAATACCAAACTGAAAAAGCGGAACCCAGTGCCGGCCCGGGTGTCAGCATCGCGATGTTTAAAAACGATTCCACCCCTGATTATTGCCGGGGCTTTGATCGTGACCCTGATCGTATTTTTTTGTTTTTTTCCCGTCATCAGATCCCGAAACGAACAGGCATCGTCTCTCCTGAAACCAGCCGGATTCAGGAGATGGAAACCCGTCTGGCAGCCCTGACCAACGCTTGCTGCCTTGACCTCAAAATGGACACTCAACTGCTGCAATCGCGGACCAGGCAGCACGTCCAGACATGGATATGGTGCGGCCCTGGCACAGATCCGCAGACAGGTCGCCGCTTTAGAGTCCGGCGTTCAGGTTAAAGTGATACATTGACCCGTCAGGTGGCGGGTCTGGAAAAACAACTGACCGAGGCAAAAGCGCCGGTCCTTACGGCGAGTCCGGAAATTAAAGAAAAAAAGGCCCTTGAAAAACCCGCGGCTCCGGCGCAAACCGATGAGACGGATGCGTTGTATCATACGGTTCAAAAAGGGGAAACCCTGTGGCGTATTTCCCAGAAATATGACATCACCGTTGACCGGTTGCGCCGGTTAAACAACCTGGCCCCGGATGCGGATATCTATACGGGGGCAAAAATGCGGGTCAGGTGATCCCTGGTTTTTTTAAGCCCCACGGGCGCAAAGGCCAGTCCGAAATTTTTCATTTCATAGATCACCCGGCCATCCACGCAAAGGGCTCCGTCCGCCTTTATTGCATAGATATCGTTTTCCTGTGATACCTGACGGATATGGGTGTGAATGGTGACCTCTTTGTGGGTCGGGATGATCTGCCCCCGGTACACCCATTCATGGGTATCCCCCAAAACCGGTGACACGGCATGGGTGGACGGATCCATGGAAAAGGTTTCCAGTAAATAATACCGCAATGTCTGCAAAAACGATTCAATGCCCAGAGATCCCGGGCAGACCGGGTCCTGATAAAAATGCGCGTCAAAGAACCATTCTTTGGGATCCACGGTTTTTTTGGCACGGACATATCCATGGTTGAATTTGCCGCCGGATGGATCCATCACCTCAATGGCATCGATCATGCGCAGGGCATCCGCAGGCATGCCCGTGTCCGGGTCCATGGAAAGATCCGCCGGTGTCCGGGGAGAAACGGATGGAAATACCTTAAAGGGTTCCCGGGGCACAGCGGGGGTGTCGGAAACCAGCGCGCAGTTCTGGATGCCTTTTTGACTGGCCAGGGCCTGGGCCGTGAAAAATCCGAAACGGGTGGTGCCTTCATAGACTGTTTGGCCATGGTTGGTCACCTGCATGTCAAATGACTGAAGAATCATGTCCCCGGCCTTGGATACATCGGTCATCCGGACCCGGACCAAAAGGGTGCCGGCGTCCCGGGGTATTTCCTGAATGCATCGGGCCGTGCCGCCCAGGTTTCGAAAATGCAGCCTGTCCTCACTGTGCAGTGCGGAGCCGGCATAGGCAGCCAGCCAACCGCAGGGCTGCAACGCGATCTCCAGCAGAATACAAAACGGCAGGGTGGAGGTGTGGTTGGCCGTGAAATACCAGGCATCGGCCGGCACATCGTATGCCGTTTCAATCCATCCGCCCGGCTGCATCTGCCAGGGGACATGATCCGCCGTCAACACCCGGTCCATGAAAAAATAGGGGGGCCTGGGCAGGCGGGCGATCTGACGGTCTTTGTCAAAAATCTGGTATCTGGCACCAAATGCGTCGGACGGGTTTCCCTGGGCAAAGGCCAGGATGGATTTTTTGTCAAACAACGGTTCAGGCTTGAACTTGTCATGCAGGGCCGAGTCCACCACGGCTTCAAATCCCATGATACTGGCTGTCACATTGCCGCGATCATCGCAAAAGGTGAAATATCCCTTGATCTGATGGTCCGTGTTTTCATTGACGGTAAACCGGATCTGGATGCCTGTATTTTCAGCCGGCTTCTGCCGAAACGAGGAATAAATCCGAAGTCCGGCCACAAAGCTGGGCAGACAAACCTGTTTCCGGGTTTCCCAGGTCCAGAGGATGGCCGCCTGAAACGCGGCATCCACCAAAAGCGGGTCCGTGGTCCAGCCGGTTTGAACGGGTGTGTCAAACCAGTGGTCCGGGGAAGGGGCCATTGAGGCCGTGACCTGGATCCCTTTTTCAGAGATGCCGGAAATCGCGGTAATGGCCTGAAGGGCTTTGCCGTGAAACAAAACGGTTTCATATGCGGCTTTTACGCTCAATTGACAGGGGCCTAAGTCCATGCGGTTTTTGCCGGACAACACGGGCGGATCCGGCAGGGTGTTTTTCAACACGGCCGTGGCCGTGGCATGGGTGACACAATCGTTATCGTCAGACACAGATGTCAAAGAGACTAAAACAAGGTATCGGGTATCTGTGCAGGTGCATCGGCTTACGTTCACGGCCAGCCGGACGTCCCGGTTGGCAGGCCGGATGCCTTTTAACAGCCGCAGGTCATCCAGTCCGGTCAACAACAGACCCGGATGGTTTTTTTCCGCTGCATGGGCCATGATTTCAGCCATCAGGGCAAACGGTACCACGGGTTCATGATTGATCCGGTGGGCTGTGATGATGGGAACGGTTCTACGGCTGATCACCATCTGGCTGACCAAAGACAGCTTCGGGGATTTTTTCTGTTTCAGATCTATTGTCGGCGCGGTAATGACAATTTCCGTGTGATTGGGCTCCGGGTTTGCCATCTCCCGGATCAGCTGCCGGGCACCGGCGGATATGGAAATCAGGCCCACCCCTTTTTTGGCAAACACCTGTTTGAGCCCGTCATGGACCATGCCCCCGTCCCAGGGCCCCCAGTTGATGGCCAGGCATTTGCAGTCAGGTTTTTTTGCAGCCATGTCCCCCATGCATTTGTTGAGCACTTCATTGGCCATGGCGTAATCGCACTGGCCCGGATTTCCTGTTCGGGCCGCAATGGATGAAAACACGATCATATATTTCAACGGATCGGTCTGTGTGGCCTGAATCAATGCGTTCAATCCGTCGACTTTGGTGTCAAACACCCGGTTGAACTGGTCCGGATGTTTATCCACAATCCATTTGTCTTCCAGCACCCCGGCTCCGTGAATAATCCCGGCAATGGGCGTGTTGAACCGGCTGCGGATCTGATCCAGGGCCGTTTGAACCGCGTCGGGCTGCCGGATGTCCGTGGAAACATACACCCCGTCGGATCCATGGGACCGGATTTGTGCCAGGGTCTGCTGAATCTGCCGATTGGCACAAATGGCTTGAAATCTTTTTTCCAGGTCGGCCGGGGTGGGCTTTTTTCCGGCAAATTCATGGATGAGGATCGCTTTTTTCAATTCACCCGGATCAGACAGGGATTCGGCCCAGTCCGGTTCATCAAAAGGAGGGGCGGATCTTCCCAGCAAAACAAGGGTCAAGGGACCGGTTTTTGCCAGTTCTTCGGCACAGGCGGCGGTCACCCCTCTGGCACCGCCGGTGATCACCACCACGTCATGGGGTGAAAAGTTCAAACGGCCCGGCTGGACAGGTACCGTCTCCAGGGTGGGAATGCGGCAATGTTCCCTGCCCAGCCCCATCTCCACAGGGCCTTTGGTCATCATCAATGCGGCGGCTGCATCGGCGCATTCAACCCAGGCATCCGGAACATTGGGCAGGTCCAGGGCATGGCACAGCACGTCTTTCCATTCCAGGGCCGCGGTTTTGGCCAGACCGGCCAGGCCCCCAAACTCAGGCAGGGTGTCAAACCGGTAGGGCGGAATCCCGAACCCCCCGCCGGAAAAGGTGACGGTTGCCAGAAATGCCCCTTTTTGAGCGGCAGAGGTCTGAAGATGGCGGCCGTTTTTATGGACCAGGGCAAAAGCGGTCTTTAAAAATGCAATGGCGTCAGCCGTGTCAGTCTGAGACAATTGATTCTGGACAATCACCAGACCGGCGGCATCGGTCAGATCCGGGATGTTTTCAGATGAAAAATCCAGGAGTTCCGCGTTCTGGCCCTGTTTGTGAAATGCCTGTATCAACCGGTCTGCCATGCCTGCCTGATCCCGGGTGATATAGATTTTTCCGGTGTCTGGCACCTGGATTTTTGAGCCGTTAAAAAAACGGACCTGTTGGATGGGAATCTTTTCCAGATGGATGGTCTGACGGGTCAGGTCCGGGTTTTCAAGCGGTTTTGGGGCATCATCCCCGGGTGAAGCGTTTTTTTTTACGTCAGGTTCCGGCGAACACGGGGCCTGATCCAGAAAGGAAACCATATCCCGGATGGTTTTCAACCCGGCCATGTCATCTCCGGACAGGCGGGATGCCGTGTCTCCCAGCGTTTGTTCCAGCCGGGATAAAATTTCCACCCGTTTGATGGAATCCACCCCCAGATCCGATTCCAGGTCCATACCCGGTTCCAGCATTTCTTGGGGGAACCCGGTCAGTTCACTGATGATGGTGACAATCACATCCATCACCCGGGAATCAGCGCTCGGGTCTGAACACGACGTCCCAGCGGTCTGGGTATCAGTCACGGCAGCGGTTCCGGCAGCGGGGCCAGGTATGTCAGAATCAGATATGTCAGATTCACATGAGCCCGGTGTGTCGGAAAATACCGTGTCCAAAGATTGTGCATCAGATGTTTCAGAACCTGCGGATGAAATGGCCCGGCAGATATCGGCCAGGGTTCTGGATGTGCCGATGTTTTCCGTGGTCAGCCCCCGGGTGTCGGGCAGTTGTTTTTCCAGTTCGGAAATGATTTCCACTTTTTTGATGGAATCCACCCCTAAATCCGATTCAATGTCCATGTCCGGTTCCAGCATTTCTTCGGGGAACCCGGTCAGACGGCTCACGATGTCAAACAAAACAGACTGAATTTTTGCGGACGCCCGGGCCGGGGAGGGGGCTGCAGTCACAGGCGGGTCTGAATGCGTGTGCCGGGGGACCGCGGTAGTATTCACTTTTTCACGCAAGGGCGGTTGCTCCGGCAAAGGCGCTGCCGGTTGGAGCGCGGGGCTGTCCGACGGCCGGGGTGCGGGGATGTCCGCCGGCCGGGTCATCACAGGATTATTGTCCGGCACCGGAGAAATACCATCAACTAATTCACGGGAGTGTGACATCATGGCTGCCAGGGTCTGGGTGGCCCGGGCCTGGGTATCCAGAAATTTTTCATGGGCCCGGGCGGTCTGAGCCTGCAATGCCTGCATGGCTTCAAGCCCTTTGTGAACCAGGTGCATGGCCTGTCCGGCATATGCCCCGGACCGGGCGGAGGCTTTTGTGTTTGATTCTTGTTGCGGGGCAGGTGACGATGATGACAACGGGTGCATAACAGGTCCTTGTTGATCCGCCGGAGTTGTTTCCGGCCGGTGTTGTTTCATGGTTTGGGCAGACCCGGGCAAAGACGGGACATCGGTTTTGCAGGCGCAACATCCCGTCCGGGGCTCAGAATGATTCAAAGGCCGGGGCAATGTCTTTTCAACCACAGATTTGGGGTTAGCACCGGATAGTTTTATGCGCATGCGTTTCAAGGCCAGTGACGGCACGGGGTCTTCCCATGGGGTCAAATCCACGGCAAAGCCTTTGGCTGCCAGATGACACAATGCATGGGCCAGATCCGTGAGCCCGGATTTTTTTCCGCTGGAGCCATCCAGCCCAATCACAGTGACTGGATCAGATGCCAGTATTTTTTTTGTCAGCCCGGTTAACACAGTTTTGGGACCGATCTCCATGAAAAACCGCACGTTTTTGTCGCGCATGGTTTCAATGTTCTGCTTGAAACATACCGGGTGCATGAGTTGATGCCCCAACAGCGATTTAACAGTGTCAGGGTCGGTGTCATACAAGGTTCCCGTGGTATTGGACAGCACGGAAACTTTTGTGGGGGCAATGGGCTGATCCGCCACAAACTCGTAAAACGGGGCTGCGGCATCTGCCACCAGACGGCTGTGAAACGCGGCTGCCACGGGCAGTTTGACACATCGGATCTTGTTTTTCCGGCACCATGTCACGGCCTGGTCAATTGCCGGAGTCGGGCCGGACAGAACGCCTTGATCCGGGCTGTTCTGATTGGCCAGAACCAGGTCGGAAAACCGGTCCTTGATCCAGGTTTCAATGTCGGTCAAAGGGGCCTGAACCGCCAGCATGCTGCCGCGGTCCGTTCCCGTGTCACCGGCATGGGCCATGTGCTTTCCCCGGACCGCCGCCAGGTTCAGCAGGGTGGAGTCATCCATCCATCCGGCGGCATGCAGGGCCGGCAGTTCCCCGAAACTGTGGCCACAGGTCATGTGCGGCAAAACATTGAACCGTTTGAGTACCTGGATCATGGCAAGAGATACGACCCCAATGCTCATCTGGGCCGCATGGGTTTGTCTGAGCCGGGATTCGGTTACTGATTTTTCCTGGAGATGCAACGGCGGTGCAAACATCAGTTCAGCCAGATCCGGAAAAGGGGTGGCCGGATCCCCAGGGTCCGGGGAATGGGCTTTGAAGATGTCCTGTGCCAGATCCAGCGCGGCCATGGCTTCAGGAAAAGCTGCAAACAGGTCTTTGCCCATATCCGGGTACTGGCTGCCCTGTCCGGGGAACAGAAAACCCAGTTTTCCCTGAACCGGGTCGGATTCAAAATATATGGGTCCGGTCCCCGGTTTTTTTTGTTCAACCTGATCCCGGGCCTTTGCTGTCAACGCAACGGGATCATCTGATTTCTCCAGGACCATGAGCAGGCGAAAATCATCCCGGGTATCAAAGGTGTTCCTGGAGTCGGCACATGCCCGGGAAACAAGATGCTGCATTTCATCCTCATCCGGTGAAAAATCGGGCGTGAGACTGTTTTTAAACGTTTCCAGGTTTTTCAGCAGCGTGGTTGTGTCATTGGCTGAAAATGCGGCAATCTGAACGGAGCCATCCCAGGAAACATGGGCTTTCTTTGACGTCTGTTCTTCTAAAATCACATGAAAATTGCTGCCCCCGAAACCGAACGCGGACACACCGGCCCGGCGGGGAGTCATGGCGTTTGTGCCGGCAACCCAGGGTTTGGACCGGTGGTTGAGATAAAAAGCAGACTGGTTGATGGCAAGTTCCGGGTCGGGATCCTGGGCTTTGAGGGTGGGCAGGATCACTTTGTGGTGAAGGGCCAGTGCAGCCTTGATGATCCCGGCGGCCCCGGCAGCGGCTTTGGTATGCCCGATCATGGATTTCACGGATCCGATGGCAATCCTTGAAGGAGTTGTTTCCGGGGTAAAGCAGGCGTTCAATGCCGTGAATTCCACCTTGTCCCCCACCCGGGTCCCCGTGCCGTGGGCCTCCAGCAGACCCACACTGGCCGGATCAATATCTGCCTGCTGATACGCATCCTTGAGTGCCTTGATCTGGCCGGCGGCATCCGGCGCATAAATAGCCGATGTTTTCCCGTCACTGGAAGTGCCCACACCCTTGATGACCGCATAGATCCGGTCCCCGGCTTTCCGGGCGTCAGGCAATCGCTTGAGCACCAGCATGCCGATGCCTTCCCCTAAAACAGTGCCGTCCGCATCTTTGGAAAAAGGCCGGGCATCACTGGTATGGGACAACACTCCGGTTTTGGCGAAACACATGTGCATGAAAATATCGTTCAGGCAGTCCACCCCGCCGGTGATGGACATGTCGCATTTGCCGGCGGACAGCTCCATGACAGCGGAATGCAGCGCGGACAGAGAACTGGCACAGGCGGCATCACTGACACTGTTGGTGCCGGACAGGTTGAACCGGTTGGCGATGCGGCCGGCCACCACATTGCCCAGCAGTCCGGGAAAAGAGTTTTCCTGCCAGGAGGCATAAGATGACTGAATCCGGCGGCAGATCCTGTCTTTTTGTTCCGGTGAAATACCTTCATCGTCCAGGGCGTGTTCCCAGATGGGATATCCCAGTCTGGCGCCCAGCGGAATCACCAGCTCCTGGGTGCCGGTCACCCCTAAAATCACATTGACCCGGGCCGAGGAAAGAAACGGGTGTTCTTTGGGATACCCGGCATCTTCCAGCGCCATTTTAGCCACCTGAAGTCCCAGCAGCTGGGCTGTGTCCGTGGCGTTGATGTTGTTGGGAGGGATGCCGAAAACCGTGGGATCAAAATTGATTTTCGGAATAAATCCGCCCCGGGAACAATATACATGGTCCGGCCGGGATGGATCTTCATCAAAATAGTCTTTAACCGGCCAGTGGGTGTCTGCCGGGATCGGCTCGATGGCATCCACACCCTGGTATAGCAGGTGCCAGAACGCCTTGAGATTGACGGATCCGGGAAAGATGCATCCCATGCCGATAATGGCGATGTCGGTATTTTTTATTTGCTGTGTCATAAACGCTGGTATCAACCTAAGATTTTTTTGGGTTCATTGCGAAATATACGGATCTGATACAAAGAAATCATGCGATGACAAAGGATTTGACAAAACTTTTACATGGGATCCGCTGCCATGGAATCGCTTTGAGGCAACGATCCGGCCAAAGCCAGGATGTCGTTTTTTTTCATGGGATAGACGGCCGTGGCCGAAGGGGGCAGGACCACGCCCTGGGTTTTCAGCATCATGGCCCGAAGGGTGACACTGGCACCAAACAGCAGATTCAACGCCAGATCAGAAGTTTTCCGGTGTTCCGGTCCGGCCAGAAAACTGTTTTTTGCCCACTGGTTGAATGCGCCCATGGCCGGGCCGCACCAGATCTGGTAATCCATTTTGCGTTCCAGTATTCCCTGGATGGCCCAGCGGGAACTTTGCCCCAGATAGGAACGGAACACCAACGCCATTTTGTGTTTGGGATCCGTTTGGGCTTTCTGTATCTGTGCCGGCTGGTGTCTGGATTCAAAAAACGCGCGGGTGGACTGCCATGCGCGCTCAAAATCGGTTTTCAGCAACTGGGTCTCAATTTCCTGACGCTGTTTTTCAGGAATATCTTCAAACCGGGCATAGGTCCGGTACAACTGATACAGTTTTTCAGCCCGCATGGCAAACAGAGTCCCGCGTTTCAACACCTGGACCCGGGCACCGATTTCAAACATGTCGGCTGCCGGAGCCATGGCCACATCCGCCTGTTCCGCCTGGCACAAAAGCGTTTTTACATCATCGCTGATATCCGCCTCCACGCAGGACTGATTGATGGATCCGGTGAGGATATAGGCCGCACCCATGGCAAAGGCCGCTGCTGCGGATTCCGGCGTGGCAATGCCGCCGGCCAGTCCCACACACAAAGGGTCCGTATAATGATATTCATCCATGCACTGTTGTTTCAAGGCCAGCATGGTGGGAAGAAGTGCCAGTGCCGGGCGGTTGTCTGTATGTCCCCCGGAATCGGCTTCTGCGGTCAAATCCCGGGCCATGGGAATGAACCGGGACAGATCCGCTTCTTCCTGGGTGATCCATTTTTTTTCCAGTAACATGTGTACCAGTTTCCGGGGCGGGGGAGCGAAAAACTGCCGGGCCACCTCGATCCGGGAAACTTTGGCAATCACCTGATTCAGGGCTTTCACCTGTCCGTCCAAGCCTTTGTGAAGACCCTTGACCCGATAATAAACGAGAGCTGGGGTCATGCGCATGAATGCGGCGGCACTGATCCGCCGGATGCCGTGTTTCAGGTATAATTGCACGGTGGCGGTTTCAAGGTCTGAATCCGTCGGGGAATGGATCAGGTTGAAACCAAAAGGCGCGTCTTTTAATCGGGACGTCAGGGTGATGACGGCCTGTTCAATCTTTGATAAAGACAGCCCGCCGGCTCCGAAAAAACCGATCATCCCGTTTTTTGCCATGGCCTGTACCATTTCCACGGAAGCAATCCCGTTGGCCATGGCACCGGCCACATAGGGATACTTCAGATGGTGCCGGGCCGTGAATGCGGGGTCTCCCAGCGCAGACAAAGGGATTGCCGGTGCAAACCCATCAAAAGGAAGTGCTTGGGATTTTTCTGCTTTTCCTGAACGCGGACCGGGCAGGTCATGGGACATGAGCGGCCCGTTGTTTTTTTGGGTGACAAAAATGGGCCTGGATATCTGAAACAGGGCGGATCTGACAGGGTCCGGTCGGGTCATAAGCTGATATTCCATATCGGGTGTTTTAAGGTAGTGTTGACCGCCTGTCTTACCATAAACCCGCTGGAACAATCAAGACCTGTTGCCGGTTTGAAAAACCTTACCGCCGGGGATGATATCGTTGATGCATGCGCAGCAGATAATCTCTGGAAATATGGGTATAAATCTGGGTGGTGGAAATATCCGTGTGCCCCAGCAGGGTCTGGACGGATCTGAGATCAGCCCCGCCTTCCAGCAGATGGGTGGCAAAAGAATGCCGCAAAGTATGCGGGGTGACATTGCGGAAAATGCCGGCCTGGACCGCGTATTTTTTGATGATTTTCCAGAACCCCTGGCGGGTCATGGGTTTTCCCGCCCGGGCCACAAACAGGTAGGGACTGTTAAGGGTTTTAAGCATCCGGGGCCGGCCCCGGTCTTTCCACTGGCGGGTGATGTCCGCGGCCTTCGTGCCGATGGGCACCATCCGTTCCTTGTCCCCTTTGCCCGTCACCCGCACCAGGTTGGCATCCAGATTCACATCCTGGATTTTGAGGAAAATGAGTTCAGATACCCGGAGCCCGGCCCCGTACATGACTTCAAGCATGGCGGCATTGCGCAATTCTCTGGGATGCGTGGTATCGATGGTATCCAGCAGTGCGGTCACCTCGGGAATGGTGATGATTTCGGGCAGGGACCGGCCGGATCTGGGGAGGTCCACTTCTTTGACCGGATTGATGGACAGATATTTTTCAGTCACTAAAAACCGAAACAATCCCCTGAGGGTGATCAGGTGTCTGGCCCGGGATTTGGGGGCCAGGCCGCTGCGGGTCAAATGAACCAGCCATGCCAGGATCACGGTGAGATCCACCTGATCCAAAGATGACATCTGCTGGGATTCCAGAAAATCCAGAAACCGGGTTAAATCCGTTCCATAGGCAGTAAGACTGTTTGCGGACAATCCTTTTTCCACCACCAGAAAATCAAGGTATGCCTGAACCCGGTTCCGGGTTTCAGATGTGAGGGCCAAGTTAAAAAGACCTCCTGTGAGCCGTGGGCGTAAAAAAATCAAGTATCATATATTTGTGCGATTATTTCAACCGGACATCAAGGATGGGGATTGATCTTTTTTCAAATTGTGTTACATAAGATAAATTATGGGTACGATATTGACAGTTTCAGGTGTGACCGGTGGTATCGGTAAAACAACCGTGGCCGTCAATCTTTGTGCGGCACTGGCATTGTATGAAAAAAAAGTGCTGATCATTGATTGCGATCCCAAGGCAAGTGCCACGTCATGGCTGGGAAAAACCGATGCAACCCATGGCCGCAGCTTATCATCGGTTTTGAAAAAAAAGACGTTTCTTGCCGATGCCATCGTAAAAACCCGTCTTCCCTGGCTGGATCTGGTTCCGGCTGATTTCAACCTGTTTACTGCGGCCCGGTCCCTGTCCGGAAAAGCGGCCGGCCCCGTGCTGTTGAAACAGATGCTGCATCAACAAGTCGGTTCGCTATATGATTATATCATCCTGGATGCACCGCCTGGTTTCGGGTTTTTAAATATTATGGCCCTGACGGCGGGACACGGGCTCATTGTTCCCATCAGTTTGCACCGAACTTCAGACACGGATTGCCAGTGTCTGCTCAAGCTGATCCATTATATCCGTAAAATTCATCATACTCCATTGCGCATCGCTGGATTTGTTGTCAATGCCTGTGAAAATTCATCAGATATTCAGGCCTTTCGGGAAAAAAAGCGTTTCAACCGGTTGTCGGATCTGGTTTTTCTTACCAGGATTCCGGAAGATCATACCGTGATCCGGGCCATGGATCATCAGGTGCCTGTGGTTTTAGAGGATATCAACTCCCCGGCGGGAAAAGCGTTTTTGCAGTTTGCAACAGAAATCGATTCGATTTTCAGCCGTCAGAAAGAATACCCTGAAACCCGACCGGGTCCGGATGAGGGATCCACGGCAAAGGCATCGCCCCCAAAAATGGTGGAGATCCGGGAACGCAGCAGTGAAAAAGTGGAACAGCTGGCCGCAAACATTGCGGACATGATCAATGAAATCAATCAGAGCGAGCAGGCCTGATGATACAAATACGCACAAGAGGCATTGATGGACCCGATATTTATGGATGAACGGCTCAAGCAGATTTATGCCAAGGTCAGACAGGGAACCCGTCTTTCAAAGGAAGACGGGATTTGTATTTACCAGACACCGGATCTGCTGGGCGCAGGAATGATCGCCCATGCGGCCCGATGCGCCCGGCACGGCAACACCGCTTTTTATGTATACAATCAGCATCTGAACTACACCAATATCTGCAAGAACCGGTGCCGATTCTGCGCATATGCCAAAGACCGGCAGGAATCCGGTGCCTATGCCTGGTCTCTGGAGGAAATCTCCCGACGTCTGATGGACCGGATTGACGAACCTGTGGATGAACTGCATATCGTGGGCGGGCTCAATGAAACGCTGGGGTTTGATTATTACATCGATCTGCTGAAAACCGTGAAACAGATCCGGCCCCAAGCCGCCATCAAGGCGTTCACCTGTGTGGAGATCGATTATCTGTCCCGGTTGTCCGGCCTGGGCGTGGATGAAACCATTGCACAGCTCAAAGGGGCCGGCCTGGATATGATGCCCGGGGGCGGGGCTGAGATACTCAATACCCGGATTCATGATACCCTGTTTCCCAAAAAAATCGATCATACCCGGTGGATTGAGATCGTCAAAGCCGTACACAAAGCCGGAATCACCACCAATGCCACCATGCTGTACGGCCATATCGAAACCATTGAAGAACGGGTGGACCATCTGATCACCCTGCGGGAGATCCAGGATGAGACCCATGGCTTTTCCGCATTTGTGCCTCTGGCATTTCATTCAAAAAATACCCGAATGCCTGAACTGCCGCCCACCACGGCGGTGGATGATCTTAAGTCCGTGGCAGCGGCCCGGCTGATGCTGGACAATTTCGATCATATCAAAGCCTACTGGGTGATGATCGGAGAACCGCTGTCCCAGGTGGCCTTGAGTTTCGGGGCCGATGACCTGGACGGCACCATTATTGAAGAGCGCATCACCCACACGGCCGGGGCCAGTTCCGCCAAAGGGCTGACCCGGGAACAGATGGAGAACATGATCCGCAAAGCCGGTTTTGAGCCGGTACAGCGGGATTCTTTTTATAATCCCAAAACCGGTACAGGCAGTTGAACAATGAATGAATTATCTGAAATCATAGAAAAAATACAGGGTCATCAGCGAATCGACACACACGAAGCCGGCATACTGTTCAAACAGGCGGACCTGCTGACCTTGGGCCGGCTTGCCAATGCAAAACGGTTACATTTACATCCCGACCCCGTGGTGACATATGTGATCGACCGAAATATCAATTATACCAATATCTGTGTGTCCGGGTGCCGGTTCTGTGCATTTTTCAGAGCTCCCGGCGCAAGCGGGGGGTATGTGATCTCCCGGAAGGATCTGGCCGATAAAATTCAGGAAACTCTGGATCTGGGCGGCACGCAGATCCTGCTCCAGGGGGGTATGAACCCGGATCTGGACTTAAATTTTTATACTGACATGCTTGGGTTCATCAAAGAGGAATTCGGGATTCACATCCATGGATTTTCCCCGCCGGAAATCCATTTCATGGCTGAAAAATTCAATATGTCCGTGGCAGACACGATCCAATGCCTGAAACAGGCGGGGCTGGATTCCATCCCCGGGGGCGGGGCTGAAATTCTGTGCGACGAGATCCGGACAAAGGTGTCCCCCAACAAATGCAATGCCAATGAATGGCTGGAAGTGATGCGCCAGGCCCATGGGACCGGCATGCGGTCATCCGCCACCATGATGTTCGGTCATCTGGATACCATGGATCATGTGATCGAACACCTGGACCGGATCCGGCAGCTCCAGGATGACACCCACGGGTTTACCGCGTTCATTCCCTGGACGTTTCAGCCGGAGAACACCCGGATTCAGGTGGAGAAAAAAACCGGGGTGGAATATCTCAAAGTGCTGGCGTTGAGCCGGATTTTTCTGGACAATGTGGACAATATTCAGGCTTCCTGGGTGACCCAGGGAGATAAAATCGCCCAGACCGCCCTGTTTTTCGGGGCCAACGATATGGGCTCCACCATGATCGAGGAAAACGTGGTGGCCGCAGCCGGGGTGTCTTTCATGATGCCGCTTGAATCATTGCAGCGGCTCATTGCCACGGCCGGGTTCACCCCGCGCCAGCGGGACTGTTTCTACAACCCGGTATGACGTCATACAACACTTCCGGAAAAACTTTCGTGCCGGACACCCGTATCCAATATATCCGGGCCGGGGATGAACCGGCGGTTTTCAAAGCCAAATGGGTGATCAAAGACCCCTGGACCATTCTGGAAAATGCCGGCATTGCCGTGGCAGCCGGGCGAATCACCGCCGTGCTGGAGACCGTTCCGTCAGGGCCATCCGTGACCGACTGCGGCCCCGGCATTCTGATGCCGCCCCTGGTCAATGCCCATATGCACCTGGAACTGTCGGCCCTGATCAACCGCCTGCCCCTGGGAAAGGGATTTGAACCCTGGGTAAAGGCCCTGCTCACCGAACGGGATTCCCTGGGCGCGTCGACCCTGGTCCGGGCGGCCCGTCACGCAGTTCAGGCATTGCCGGGGCAGGGCACCGGCCTGGTGGGCGAGGTCTCCACCTTAGGTCTCACCCGGTCTCTGCTCACCGACCAGGGCATGGCCGGGGTGTGGTTCCAGGAATATCTGGGGACTGGATATCCAGAGCCGGATCTGGCGGCAGATTTTCCATTGTCTGTTTCCGCAGCCGGGCACGCCCCTCACACCACATCCCCGGATCTGCTGAGATATCTGAAAAACCGCACCCAAAAAGCAGGCCTGGTATTTTCCATCCATGTGGCGGAATCCGATGCCGAGATGCGGTTTATTGAAGGGAATAACAGACCATGGCAAGATTTTCTGATGCAACGGGGCATTGATCCGAAAGACTGGCCCGTGGGCAACAAAACCCCGGTAAAATATCTCAAGGATCTGGGTGTCCTGGGACCGGATACCCTGGCCGTTCATCTGCTCCAGGTCACGGACCCGGACCTGGATCTGCTGGCAGATACCAAAACCTGTATCTGCCTGTGCCCGAGAAGCAATCAAAACCTGCACAACCGGATTCCCGATCTTCCGGCCCTGTTGAAACGACATTTGAGACCCGCACTGGGCACGGACAGCCTGGCATCCTGCGCGTCTTTGTCTCTGTTTGATGAAATGGCGTTTGTGCGGCATCTTTGTCCGGGGGTGTCACCGGCTGATATTTTTGCCATGGCCACGAAAAACGGGGCCACCGCCCTGGGGCTGGCAGATCGGTTCGGTACGCTGGATCCGGGAAAACAATCAGAATTCATTTATCTGGATACGGGTGTATCTTCCCGGGACCAGGTGCTGGAAAAGGTAATCTGTTATGGAACACGTTAATCTTCGTATGGGGAGAATCAGCTATATCAATGCGTCTCCCATATATTACGGCCTGGATCACGGCCTGGCCCCGTCCTGGCTCACGCTGGTGACAGATGTGCCGGCCGTCCTGAACCGGCAGATCATGGATGGATCCGTGGATCTCAGCCCCATATCCGCCGCCCATTATGCCATGAATCATACGTCTCTGCTGCTTTTGCCGGATCTGTCCATCTCCTGTCACGGACCCGTGATGAGTGTGTTGTGCGCTTCCAATCTCCCTTTGGATGCGCTTGCCGGAAAAACCGTGATGCTGACAAAAGAATCCGCCACAGCTGCCTCGTTCATGAAAATGATTTTTGCCCAGCGCGGCGTGACACCCAGATATGTGACAAAAGATGTGGGAAATATCCATCAGATTCCATCGGATGTGGATGCCGTGCTGGTCATCGGGGATGCGGCATTGACCCAGCCCTGGGATCAACGGTTTGCTTTCTGCTTTGATCTGGGCGAAATCTGGCATGACATGACACAAATGCCGTTTGTGTTTGCCGTGTGGGCTGTGCGAAAAGAAGTGGCAGCCGCGCATCCGAAAACCGTGACCCGGGCTCTGGAACTGTTATGGGCCAGCCGGAAATCCGGATACGACCATCTGGATGCCGTCATCGCCGCGGGACAGGCCAAGCTGGGGTTGCCGGCATCCCTGGTCAGCACCTATTACCAGCATCTGTTCTGTGATATGGATGTCCCCAAAATTCAGGCCATGACCCGGTTTTTCGATATTTTGTACCGGAAAAAAATCCTGACATCCCCGGTGGATGTGACCTTTTTTCAGCCCGACTAAACATTCATAAGGAATATGCGGGCAGACCCTTGCTGGGGTCTGAATCAGGTGGTGGGATAAAATGAAAAAGCAGTGCGTATTGTACAGTAAAAATCTTGAGAAAAAATGGTCGGGATGAGAGGATTTGAACCTCCGACCCCAGCGTCCCGAACGCTGTGCTCTACCAGACTGAGCCACATCCCGACTCTGAAAAACCTGTACTAAATATACTAAAAATTTTTAAAAGTCAAATCATAAAATCGATTCTTTGATAATGGTGGATTCCCGGCCCGGTCCCACAGAAATGATCTTGATGGGGACATCGGACAATGCTTCCATTCGATCCAGATACTTTTTGGCATTTTCCGGGAGATCTTCATACCGGGTGATGTCGGAAATACGCTGCTTCCAGCCCGGATGGGTTTCATAAACCGGTGTGCAATGGGCCAGGGTGTTGATATCCGAAGGAAATTCATGCAACGTGTTGCCGTTGTCCTGGTATCCCACACAGATTTTGATTTCATCCAGGTCATCCAGCACATCCAGTTTGGTGATGACCAGCCCGGTGAGACTGTTGAGCCGGGCCGCGTTTTTGATCATGACCATGTCCAGCCATCCACACCGTCTTTTTCTGCCCGTGGTGGCGCCGAATTCTGCACCGGTTTTCTGGAGAATGTCTCCGGTGCCGTCAAACAGTTCTGTGGGGAAAGGACCTTCGCCCACACGGGTGGTATAGGCTTTGACAATGCCGATGATTTCCTTTAAATACCCCGGACCGATGCCGGATCCGGCGGCGGCATTGCCGGCCACGGTGGACGATGAGGTCACAAACGGGTAGGTGCCGTGTTCGACATCCAGATGGGTTCCCTGGGCCCCTTCAAACAACAGGGTTTTCCCGTTCTGATGTCCTGTGTGCAAAGCGATGGATACATCGGCAATATAAGGCAGCAACCGGTCCCGAATGGCCATCACCTTGCTGATGACCTGATCACAATGGATGGGGGTGGTGTTGAAATAGTGTTCCAGATAAAAGTTTTTTTCTTCCAGAATCGTTTTTATTTTTTCCTTGAGCAGATCCACATTCATCAGATCACAGAACCGGATACCCCGGCGGGTGGCCTTGTCCTCATAACAGGGACCGATGCCCCGGCCTGTGGTACCGATTTTTTTATCCCCTTTTTTTTCTTCCCTGGCTTTGTCTATGGCCTTGTGATAGGGCATGATCATATGGGCCCGGTCACTGATTTTCAGCATGTCCGGCGACACATCGATCTCAGTAGAGGACAGATAGTCGATTTCCTCGAGCAGAACAAAGGGGTCCACCACCACACCGTTACCGATAAAGCATTTTTTGCCCTGAATGATGCCCGAGGGGATCAGGTGGCTGATAAAAGTTTTGCCGTTGACCACCATGGTATGGCCGGCATTGTTTCCACCCTGGAACCGGACCACATAGTCCGCATGCTCGCTGAGCAGGTCCACGATTTTGCCTTTGCCTTCATCCCCCCACTGGGTCCCGATTATCACTGTATTTAACACGACGTGCTCCTTTTGTTCTTGAAAAAATGTTTCATGAGATCTCTGGTTTGTGCTTCACAAATCCCGGATACCATTTCCGGGTGATGGTTCAACCGGGGATCTTCCGCCATCCGGTACAAAGAGCGGGCCGCCCCCCATTTGGGGTCTGCCGCACCATAGACCACCCGGTTGATCCGTGAATGGATGATCGCACCCATACACATGATACAGGGCTCGATGGTGACATACAAGGTGGTGCCGGTCAACCGGTAATTGTTCCGGTTGCGTGCAGCCATGCGGATGGCTGTCATTTCCGCATGACAGGTCGGGTCACAGGTGGAAATCGGGGCATTGAAGCCATGCCCGATCACCTGGTGGTGACTGTCCACAATCACGGCCCCCACAGGGACCTCATCGGCAAGCCGGGCCTGCTCTGCTTGTTTGATGGCCAGCATCATGTAAAATTGATCATCCATAATTCAGGCTATACTTATATAAACCTTTTGGGGCAAGGTCAAATGGTTATTGCATATAAAAGTCTTGAAATATGAATAAATTGCTGATATAAACTTTGGGTCTTATGGGCGCCCGTAGCTCAGCTGGATAGAGTACTTGACTACGAATCAAGGTGTCGGGAGTTCGAATCTCTCCGGGCGCGCCACAGATGAAGAATCATTTCATGGCATGATCAACCTGCCTTTGCCGACCGGAACCCATCTTTCCCTTGCCTACGAGGATTTTCAAAAAAAAGATAGAATGACGCCTTTCAATCAGTTCAATTTCCAGGAACGGTTTTTCACTTTAGGGGTCGGGTAAACCTTTAAATGGGCCAGTCTGCAATGCTACATGAACAGAGGGGTTATGGATAACAACCTGACAGGGAGCAGAAATACGCCGAACTATACCTTGCAAAATGATCATATCTTCTCCATCAGGGGTTATTGGATCAACAACCGGAATGAGGGTGGATCGTTTCAGGAAACATCATTTTTGTTGAGCTATACTATCCCGCTGGGCATACCGTTCAAAAAAAAGAAAGGCATCGGCGGCATCCGGGGGACGGTCTTAGACGGCCAAGGAAAACCATTGCAGCAGGTAGTGGTCGAGGTGGGAGGTCTGACCGCGGTGACAGACAACGCAGGCGAATTTACCTTTCCGGGCTTTAAACCGGGAACCTATTATCTGGGAGTGGCCCAGGGTTCCATCGGGATGGGAAGAATCACCAGCGAAAAAACGCCCCGTCCCATAGAGGTAAGGGGCGGAGAGACGTCACAGGTATCGATCAGGATCACGCCGTCGTGCCGGGTGACCGATGACAAGGGACGATTCTCGTTTTATGATCTGAGGCCGGGCATATGGACGGTGAAGGTGGCTGCCGACAACCTGCCTGCCTACCATTATGTTGAAAAAGAATCCTATCAGGTTGAGTTAAAGGGCGGGGAAGAGCAGGTCATCGATATTCAGGTTCTCCCGCGTGTGAGAAAAATCCAGATGATCGATGAGGGGCAAATCAGGTAGAGACGTGGGAAATTGGCATTTATTGCGGGTGTTTTCAAAATTCTGTAGGTTGACCTATGTTGACATTGCCCTTCTTAGATAGTATGCGATAAATACAAGTCGGAACAACCGGCTCGGTCAGAGAGGGTTGAAAATAGCCTATGTCCGGCATAATCCAAAGATGCAGGGAGGCCCAATGAAACATGTTGATGGTCATTTCAAGGGCGTAGGCAACGCCAACATTTATTATCAGGCTTGGCTTCCGGATGGAAGCGTGAAGGCCATTCTGTTTCTTGTCCATGGGCTCGGTGAATACTGCGGACGGTACGCGAACCATATAAACCACTTTGTGCCGCTGGGTTACGCCGTCTACGGGCTGGACCACCTCGGCCATGGCAACTCAGACGGGGAGCGCGAAGTCATAAAGCGTTTTGCCGATTACACTGAACCGCTGACGCGTTATTATA